>JAETPU010000039.1 GCA_021771035.1 Marvinbryantia formatexigens
ACAGAGCGAATCGGTAATCTGCACCAGTTCATAAAAAATGGCGCGTCACTTGAAGCTGTTTTGAAACTGGTAGGGTAGTTTTGTGCAAATTTCAATATTTGCTCATTTATAGGTATTAACCGAAAGCGCCCACAGATACTCCGATATAGCGCTGAATGTACGTGCCGGACACAGGCGCTTCAATTTCTATAGGAAGAAGGGCGAAACATGAGATATGCCTTGATTGGTTGCGGAAGAATTTCTCCTCACCATATTATGGCGGCCAGGAATAAGCAGTTGGAGATCGTTGCCGTCTGTGATATTGACCCGAAAAAATTGGAAAAGACGGCTGCACAGTTAGATCACGTGCATCCGTACACAGATTATAAAACGATGCTGGAAGAAGAAACCCCAGACCTGGTGGCAATCGCCACGGAGAGCGGAAAGCACGCCCAGATTGCCCTGGACTGCATTGGGGCTGGCTGCCACGTAATTATTGAAAAGCCTATGGCTTTATCCATTGAGGAAGCAGATCGGGTGATTGAGCTGGCGAAGCAGAAGGGCGTGCTCGTCTGTGTCAACCACCAGAATAGGTTTAACAGATCAATTCAATATGTTCACAGTGCGATTGCGCAGGGAAGATTCGGCAGAATTCTTCATGGAAGCGCACGTATTTTCTGGAATAGAGATCGGGAATATTATGAACAGGCATCCTGGCGGGGAACCTGGGAGCAGGATGGGGGCGCACTGATGAACCAGTGCATCCACAATATCGATTTACTGTGCTGGCTCATGGGTAGCGAAGCGATGGAGGTTTTTGCCTATACGGATAATTTGAAGCACCCGTATATGGAAGCGGAAGACCTGGGAGTGGCTCTGGTGAAGTTTCAAAATGGCGCTTATTGCGTCATTGAAGGAACGACCAACGTATATCCCGAAAATCTGGAGGAAAGCCTGACTCTGCTGGGTGAAACAGCAACGGTAAAAGTTGGCGGGAAGTCCGTCAATGAAATTCTGGAGTGGAAGGTCGCCGATGGCCTGGATGATTCCGACTCTGTGAAAAAGACACTCAGCGAAACACCGCCCAATATCTATGGTTATGGCCATACGCCCCTCTATGCAGACATGATCGACGCCATCACAAATGGGCGGCAGCCCCTGGTAAACGGAGAAGCCGGAAAAAGAGCGATGGAGCTGATTTTGGCGATTTATCAATCCGCTGTTCAGGGGCTGTCCGTAAAGCTGCCGCTGCTAAGAGGGAAAACACTTGATTTTAAGGGACGATTCAAAAATGAGTAAGGAATTTTATGTTCATGAAAGCAGCTATATTGATCCAGGTGTTACAATAGGGAAAGGAACAAAGATCTGGCATTTTTGCCATATTCAGCGGGGAACGAACATTGGGGATGATTGTACACTCGGCAAGAATGTTTATACTGGCGAAAATGTACGAATCGGGAACGGGGTTAAGATCCAGAATAACGTCTCGGTCTTTCACGGGGTGGAGCTGGAAGACTATGTGTTCTGCGGGCCTTCGTGCGTGTTCACCAATGACCTCAGCCCCAGAGCAAAGTACCCCAAGGGTGCTGCAAACTACTTGAAGACAGTTGTTAAAACAGGCGCAAGCATCGGGGCGAATGCGACAATAGTGTGTAATCATACTATCGGACGCTGGTCGCTCATAGGGGCCGGCGCGGTGGTGGTGTCGGATGTCCCGGATTACGCCATCATGACAGGTGTGCCGGCGAAGGTAACCGGATGGGTCTGCGAATGCGGAAAACGGCTTGGGGATGATTTGACCTGTACGTGCGGACGCAACTATCAGAAAAGTGAGAAAGGATTGAAAGAGATAACATGCAGTTCAGAGATCTGAAGACACAGTACCAGGCTTTAAAACCGCAGATTGATTCTGCCATACAATCCGTATTGGATTCCTCTGCCTTTATTCTGGGCGGTCCGGTAGCGGAATTGGAAGAAAAACTTGCAAATTATGTAGGATGTAAACATTGTATCACTTGCGCAAATGGGACAGATGCGCTACGATTGTCATTGATGTCCCTGGGCGTAGGCAGAGGCGATGCGGTGTTTGCGCCTGATTTTACTTTTTTCGCTACGGCAGGCGCGGCGTCCATATTGGATGCCCAGGTTATACTCGTTGACATCGACGAGCGCACCTTTAACCTCTCTCCTGGGTCCCTGGAGGAAGCGATTCAGCGCACGCTGTTGGAGGGGAAATACACGCCCAAGGCAATCATTGCAGTGGATCTTTTTGGCCTGCCGGCGGATTATCCTCAGATAAGAAAAATTGCAGAGCAGTATCATCTAAAGATTCTGGAGGACGCTGCCCAAGGTTTTGGCGGCAGAATTGGGGATCGGAGAGCCTGCTCCTTTGGGGATATAGGCGCCACATCGTTCTTCCCGGCGAAACCACTGGGGTGTTACGGCGATGGGGGGGCAATTTTTACAGATGACAGCCGGATAGCAGATCGGCTGCGCTCGTTAAGAGCACAGGGACGTTCTTCAAGCAGCAAGTATGAGCATTGCGAGATTGGGATGAATTCCAGGCTGGATACCATACAGGCAGCGATCCTTTTGGAGAAGCTGAAGGCATTTGAACAGTATGAACTGCAAGCGGTGAACCAGGTGGCAAAATGGTATACGGAGCGCTTAAGCGCAGCCGTGAGAACTCCTTTCGTTCCGGAGGGGTATTATTCCAGCTGGGCCCAGTATACCATCATGCTGAAAGATACAGAAACCAGGGACAGGGTTCAGCGGGAGCTGAAGAAAAAGGGAATCCCGTCCATGATCTATTATCCCTTTGTCCTTCATCAGCAGAAGCCATATCAGGGGATGGGGCGAAGCGACGGAGAGTTTCCCGCTGCGATGCGTGCGGTAAGAACCGTGCTCAGTTTGCCGATTCACCCATACATCAAGGAAGAGGACGTATGTCACATTGCAAAAGTGATCCTTGAGAACGCATAGTACGGAAGGAGCGAGTTCAGAGAATGTCTCAGCGTATTTATCAAGCATTGGTTTCCGGAAATACAAAGCTGGCGGTGGTGGGCCTTGGATATGTGGGCCTCCCGGTGGCGATAGAGTTTTCGAAGTATGTACAGGTCATTGGTTTTGATACTGACACAAGGCACATCAACGCTTATCGTAATGGCGTTGATTTAACCAGCAGTGTGGGGGAAGCAATCCAAAGCGCCACGATTGAATTTACATCAGATCCTGCCAAACTCCGAGAGGCCCAATTTGTAATCGTGGCGGTTCCGACGCCCACTACGGAGGATAGAAGTCCCGACTTTACCGCCCTTATGCAGGCTTCCCAGACGGTGGGGGAAAATCTTGCCCCAGGCGCGATTGTTGTCTTTGAATCCACGGTTTATCCGGGCATCACAGAAGAGCTGTGTGCCCCCATCATAGAGCAGGCCTCCGGCCTGAAATGCGGCACCCAATGGAAAATCGGATACAGCCCCGAGCGGATCAATCCCGGGGATCCGGTTCATACCTTCTCCACGATTCGCAAAATTGTTTCGGGCATGGACGGGGAATCCGCAGAGGAGATTCAAAAGGTATACGACATTGCCGTGAAAGCCGGAACTCATCTTGTTTCAAGCATCAGAACGGCGGAAGCGGTCAAGGTGATGGAAAACAGCCAGCGCGATGTGAATATTGCGTTTATGAATGAGTGCTCCAAAATCTGCGACAGGGGCCGCATCAATGCCCATGAGGTTTTTACTGCCATGAAAACCAAGTGGAACGCGCTGGACTTCGAGCCTGGCCTGGTCGGCGGACACTGTATTGGGGAAGACTCTTATTACTTGCTGGAGTATGCAAAGAAGATAGGTTGTGGCACGCCGATACTGTCTCACGGACGCCATACAAATGAGGTTATGGCTTCTTATGTTGCGCACAGAGCTGTTAAGGAAATGCTGGCCGTCCGGAAGGATCTGAAACGGGCAAAGGTATTAGTCTGGGGTATCACATTTAAGGAGAATTGTTCGGATATTCGGAACAGCAAGGTTGCGGACTTAATTGCCCAGCTGAGAACCTATCAGATCGACCCCATTGTGACAGATGAGTGGGCGGACCCTGAGACCGTTCGGGAAATGTACAGCATCGAGTTGACACCCTTTGAGAAGCTGCCTCCGGCGGACTGCATCATTGTGGCAGTTGGCCATCGTGAGTATCAATCTATAGCCATGGAGCAGCTGCTAAAGATGTATAAAAACGATTTGCAAAACGACGAAAAGATACTGCTGGATATAAAAAGCATTTATCCGCTGGAAGCGTTGACCGCTTCGGGGCTGCGTTTTTGGAGACTGTAAGCGATGGATAAGAGACGAAGCAAAAGGAATGGACAATTGTCATGACGGGTATCATCGTGAAAAAGCTGCACCAGCTTTGGCAGCAGCTCAAAAAGGGAATCCTGCACGTCTTTACGGCCAGCGTCCTCAATAAAATGATCGCTATGCTGAGCAGTATGGTTTTGACCCGAATGCTCGTGCAAAGCCAGTATGGTGTTTTAAGCTATGCCGGGAATGTGTATTCCTATGCGGCTTTATTTACGGGCCTTGGGCTGGCAGTGGGAGCCATGCAGTTTGGCACGGAAAGCCGGGGCAGGCCGGAGGAGAGCAGCTTCTACCGGTACTGTGCCAAAGCCGGAACGCAGGTTAATTTCGTGATCATTGCGCTCCTGTCCCTTCTCTTCCTGCACCGGGAGCTGCCCATTGCCCAAGCAAAAAAATACGTCTATCTCTATCTTCCGCTCCTTTTAACGGGGTATTTGAGCCAGCTTTTCCTGCTGATTCTCAGAAGCCAGAAGCGCTTCAAGACCTATGCCAGGCTGCTGACGGTACAGACGATTTTCACTGCCGTTGGTACTTGTATTGGGGCAATCTGGGGCATAAACGGCGTATTTGCGGCAAAATATGTGGTGTCCCTTGTGACGCTATTTACCATTGGCTGGCTGATGCGGGAGACTTTGCGGGAAGTGATTCATGGGGGGAAATTGAATTCCCGGCAGAAGAAAGAGCTCTGGCGCTATAGTATCCTGAATAATGTAAGCAGCACCCTAAACCGCTTCTTGCTTTTAGTCGACCTGTCCATGGTTGCGGCGCTGATGGCTTCCGCCGAAGCAATCGCCGTTTATAAAGTCGCTACGCTGATTCCCAATGCGTTGCCCTTTATTCCCCAGAGTGTTGTGATTTGTGTGGTGCCGGACATTATTGCCCATAATAATAACAGCACCTGGCTGAAGGATACGTTTCGGAAAACCTTCAGCGGGATGCTGTTGTTTAATCTGTTTATCAGCTTATGTCTGATCCTGGGTGCGCCGTGGATCATCCAGATCGTCGCGGGGAAGCAGTACCTCGCCGCGGTGGGACCCTTCAGGATTCTGGTTGCAGGGTATTGTGTCGCGGGAACGTTCCGCTCTTTAAGTGTTAATTTCCTTGCGGCATTAAAAGCGGTCAAAGGAAATGCAATATGCAGTTTGATCACCTGCATGACGGATGTTGTGCTGAATTTTCTGCTGATTCCTCGGTATGGAATGATGGGAGCCGCTTGTGCTACCTTTTTGGCTGAATTAACTGCGAGCCTTATTACATTTGGCTGCCTGATGTATACGCTGCGGCGATTAAGTGTAAAGGCTCACGAAAAATGAGAAACAGTCGCCCTGTTGGAAATCAAGGGTCCTGCTTGCAAAAAGCGCAAAGGTGAGCTAAATTCGAGAAATCGATTTTTTCAAGCCGTGTGGAAAGTATTCAAAAAATATTGTACACACGGCTTTCTGTGGGCTTCGATATATAGTTTGTAGCGAAAATAAAATGCCATAGTGGAGTATATGAAAGTTGGGAGGGGTGAAAATGGGAAGAAAAAGGAAACCAGGTGGCGGCCGCAAGCCTTCCAAACCCGACTACAATCCAAGTATAATTCTTCAGAATCAGATGAACTCCGCTGTGGCTCTCTACAATACAGATGCCCATCCTTCCCTCCAGACGATAGCTGACGAACTCGACCTTAATTCCATCAAGGTGCGTAAGCTCCTGATCACCGCCGGCGTGTATGAATCTGCTCTTGCCGATCAGGTTCAAGAAGTATTCGCTACTCACAGAAAATCTGGTCTGACACACACAGAAGCTATCGCTTTAACGATGAGAGATGCAGCTTATTATGGAACCAGAGCCAAAACAATACGTGTATAAGGAAGAGTAAATAGGATGTCAAGACCGAGAAAGAATCCAGATTACAATGCTGAGATGATTATGAATGAATT
>JAETPU010000013.1 GCA_021771035.1 Marvinbryantia formatexigens
AGCCGCAGTTTGTCGGAGATCATAGCGATAAATTCGCTGTTGGTGGGCTCACCCCGGGAAGCATCCGTTCAGCTGATTTTTAGTTTCAGCCGCAGTTTGTCGGAGATCATAGCGATGAATTCGCTGTTGGTGGGCTCCCCGCGGGAAGCATCTGTTCAGCTAATTTTTAGTTTCAGCCGCAGTTTGTCGGAGATCATAGCGATAAATTCGCTGTTGGTGGGCTTCCCGCGGGAGTTGTGAATGGTGTAGCCGAAATAGGAATTCAGGGTATCCACATCGCCCCGGTCCCAGGCCACCTCGATGGCGTGGCGGATGGCGCGCTCCACTCTCGAGGAAGTAGTGCCGTGGTTCTTGGCGACCGTGGGATACAGCTGCTTGGTGACAGAATTGATGATGTCCGCATCCTTGACCGCCAAAATGATGGACTCTCTGAGATAATGGTAACCTTTAATATGTGCCGGAACGCCAATTTGATGGATAATCTCCGTCACCATCAATTCCAAGTCCGGCTCCTGGCGCTCCCGCACCATGGGAACCACATTGGACGGGGCGTTCCCCATCCCTGCCAGCTGAACCACGCGTTCAATGAGGATTTCCGTATCAAAGGGCTTGAGGAAATAGTAGCTGGCGCCGGCGCCCATCACCTCCCGCTGAAGCCGCGGATTATCGAAGCTAGACATGATCATAAACTGAGGCGCATTCTGGGCATCGTCCTTAAATACCTGGTTCATCACCGCGATGGCATCCACATGGGAGAGAAAAATATCACACAAAACCACGTCCGGATGCTCCCGGCCAATCGTCTCAATCAGCTTCTGTCCATCCTTCGGAATCGCCATCGTCTGAATCCCATAACCCCGGAACAGCTCCGCGCACAATTCGCAGAATTGTGCATTATCATCTGCAATTAAAACTTTCACCATTTTTTCCACTTGGACTCCTCCTGTCATTCCTAATCCGCTATCAAAATTTGTCTTTTCGTAAGTCACTACAGATAGATTACCATTTTATTACAATTATTTCAAGTCAAAAATTCCATTTTTTTCAAATTTTTATTCGACAAAATTCGCGCGAAGGGCCGTCATCCGTTTATTCATGCGGTTTTCAGCAGTTGCCAGTCCGGAGAAAACTGCTTTCTGTTCCAAATCTCTCCCAAATCACTGGAAATTCATAGCAAAAATTTTCAGCCGTTCGTTTTGTCAAATACAGATTCCCTTTTTCGGATATCGAACACCGAATCGCTCAAAAAAGGAGGACTTCCAAGCCGCCTTCCGGTTTTCCCGCACCGCCGGTCTCCATGATAGTGGGATAAAACCGCAAAAGGGCTTGGGATAGCCGGGGAAACTGTGTTATAATAACCTCACGCCGTAAACTGAAGCAAAGCTTCAGACGGCTGAGAGAACATTGTAGCAGTTTGGTATGAAAGCTCCGCTTTCCGTTTGATGCTATCATAACCTCACGCCATATCCCGATGCTTAGCTTATTGGTACGCAGTTCAGAACAAGCGCCGAACTGCACAGAGAACATTGCAGCCTTCCGGCATGAAGGCTCCGCCTCTCATTGATGACAGAAAAACCTTACGCTGTAAACTTCGCTTGGCTCCCAAAGGGCCTGCACAGCCAGTGGGGTTCCCAATGGCAGCGTATATCCGCGCAGCTTTTCACTACTTACCATGGTAACGCAGAACCGGCGGTTTGTCCACCGGGATCGCTTCAAAGGGTGCATAACCCCAATTTTATTGGAAAGGATGCTAAAACTATGATGGCTCCTCTGGCAGACCGGCTCAGGCCCCAGACTTTGGACGATGTGGTGGGACAGTCCCATCTTCTGGGAAACGGCAAGGTCCTGCGCCGGATCATCGAATCCAACCGGATTCCCAACCTCATCTTCTACGGCCCCTCCGGCGTGGGAAAAACCACCGTGGCCCGTATCATCGCACGCCAGTGCGGAAAAAAACTGGTTCGCCTGAACGGTACCACCGCGTCCACCGCGGACCTGCGGGACGCCTTTGAGCAGGTGGATACCATCGACGGCCGTGACGGTGTACTGTTATACCTGGACGAAATCCAGTACCTCAATAAAAAGCAGCAGCAAACCCTGCTGGAATACATCGAGAGCGGTAAAATCACTCTGATTGCCTCCACCACGGAAAACCCCTATTTCTATATTTATAACGCCATCCTCAGCCGGAGCACCGTCTTTGAGTTTAAGCCCTGTCAGCCCGAGGAAATTGAAATTGCCGTCAAACGGGCCTTCACCCTTGCCGGTGAGGAGACAGACGCCCAGCTTTTGGTGGAACCTCAGGTATACCGGCAGATTGCCACTGCCTGCGGCGGCGATGTGCGCAAGGCCATCAACGCAGTGGAAATGTGCCTGATTGCGGCCCGTCCAGGGCCCCATGACACCCTGCAGGTGACCGTGCAGGACGCCAAGGAGCTGGCTCAGCGTAGTTCCATGCGGTACGACCGGGACGGCGACGCCCACTATGACATTCTCTCCGCCTTTCAGAAATCGATCCGCGGTTCGGATGAAAATGCGGCGCTGCACTATCTGGCCAGGCTTTTGGAGGCAGGGGATCTCCCCAGTGCCTGCCGCCGCCTGCTGGTAACCGCCTCAGAGGATATCGGCATGGCCTATCCCATGGCGGCGGTCATTGTGAAATCCTGCGTGGACAGCGCTCTGCAGCTGGGGCTGCCCGAAGGGAGCATCCCTCTGGCCCAGGCCGTGGTGACCCTGTGCACCAGCCCCAAATCCAACACCTCGTCCGAGGCGATTTTCCAGGCGCTGCAGGATGTGCGCGACGGAAAGTTCTCCGATGTACCCGATTATCTCAAGGACGCCCACTACCAGGGAGCCCAAAAGCTGGGACGCGGTATCGAATACCGCTACCCCCACTCCTATCCCAACGGCTATGTCCCCCAGCAGTACCTGCCGGATACCCTGGCGGGAACGGTGTACTACCAATTTGGAGACAATAAGATGGAACAGTCCGCCAAGGCCTACCGGGAAAAAATTCTCTCCCAAGCGGTAACCCCGAAGGGATGAGCCATCCAAACCCAGCCATTGAAACGAGGAGGGAACGAGCATATGGAACAGCGGCAGTTTCTCATTCTGCTGGCCAGCGGGCCCGGTGAGTGGACACAGAATTTTGCCAGTGCGCTGCGGGGAGAAAACCGAAAAATCCTCACAGCCGAGGATAGTAAGACCGCCTTTGAGCAGTTCGGCGCTCACACTGTGGATCTGCTCATTCTCTCCTTGGAGCTGTCCGGCGGCCGTGGCGAGGAGCTCTTTCGCCTGATCTCCGGTATCTCGGACGTCCCCACGGTGATCCTGTCCCAGGATGACTCCGAGGAGCGCCAGCTTCAGATGTTCCGCCTGGGCTGCGATGATTATTTGTCAATGCCCGCCAGTATCCCTATTCTGTGCGCCAGGGTAGACGCCCTTTTGCAGCGCTGCTACACCAGGGCCGGGAAAATCAAGGAGAATATCCAGTTCGAGCGGCTGAGAGTAAACCACTTCAACCGGACAGTGTATGTGGGCGGCCAGGAAGTGGAGCTGACCAAAAAGGAGTTTGATCTGCTGGAATTGTTTGTACGGCATCCCGGACAGGTGTTTTCCCGCCAGCAGCTCATCGAGCATCTCTGGGCCGACAGTGAAATCAACGATATCCGCACCGTGGACACCCACATCAAACAGCTGCGCACCAAGCTGCGGGAATGCAAGGGTTATTTGCGCACCGTTTGGGGTGTCGGCTATAAATTCAGTGCAAAACGATAATAAAAAGGTGGGGTTCCTTCTATGAAACGATTCCGGCTCAACCGGGAATTTTCTCTCCCGCTCCCCAAGCCGCGGGCTTCCCAGCTCCCCGAGCTGCAAACCGGCCGGCTGCTTTTGAGGCCCTGGCGCCGCAGCGACGACCGGGATCTCTTTGCCTACGCCAGGGATCCCCAGGTTGGGCCCGCGGCAGGATGGCCTCCCCATACCTCGCTGGCCGACAGCCGTAAGGTCTTGGAGCGTTTTATCACCGGGGATGAACCGGTCTATGCCATCGAACTGTTAAGGACGCGTACTGTCATCGGTTCTGTGGGAATCCACCGGGATCCCCGTCGCAGCGGGGAACACGCCCGGATGCTGGGCTATGTACTGAGCTCCGAATACTGGGGACAGGGGCTGATGCCTGAAGCTGTCAACGCGGTGGCAGCGTCCCTGTTCTCCCAGCCGCAAATCCAGGTGCTGAGCATCTACTGCTACTCTACCAATCCCCGCTCCCGCCGGGTGGCCCT
Source organism: Marvinbryantia formatexigens (assembly GCA_021771035.1). Taxonomy (GTDB): domain Bacteria; phylum Bacillota; class Clostridia; order Oscillospirales; family Ruminococcaceae; genus CALXEM01. The sequence goes on from JAETPU010000013.1 coordinate 4,284, forward strand.
GAAGTGCGGCTTTCAGTATGAGGGAACACTCCGGCAGGGCACCAAGCGCTTTGACGGCGCTCTTCTGGACGATGAGTGCTATTCCCTTCTGCGGGAGGATTACCAGCGCGCCAAAGCCGCCGAAGCGGTATAAAGGCATGAATTCTCTTTAAAACTGAAATAAAAGGACGGCAAAAGTAAATGACTTATAAGCTCGATTTGTCTACCACAACAAATGATGCCCCGATTATAAAAATTAAAATTTCTGACACTGAAATTTCGTTTCGTGTATTTTTCAGTACAGATTGCTGGAAAGTCATGTGCGATCGACATCAACAGGGCGATGATTACCGGACTGCTTTTACAAAAGTGGTTTTCCAAATGTACCGGCTAACAGCGGAAAAAAGCGCCAAAGTACTAAAAGAGGATGACTTCGTTGGCTTATCTGATAAAATATTGCGCTCTATTCTTAACGAAATCCTGAAACAGGACAAAAAAGTCCAATCAGAATATCACAGTATACAGACCGAGGATGTCTATGAGCGTTTCTATCAAGCCAATGAAACTATAATGAAGAATTTGAAAATAGGAGTTTCAGAGATACTTGAAAGGGCATTAAAAAAGTCTCTAGTGCCAATAACGGGAATCATCGAACAAACTACTCAAGCATTACGAAGTCCTTTTCAGCAATTGGAAGAATCCATTCGTTCTTCCACGGACTCCTTACATTCCTTTTTACTTGATTATCGCTTGCGCTCGGCCCAAAACAGAGAAATATTATTAAAATATGGTTGGTTTCTCTCAGACGAATTTCCCATCCATATCGTCAACCATATATACAATAACCGAGCGTCATTAAATGCCGGAGCGGTAGATGCAATTATTTGCAGCTATTTTCGAAGGAACCGATGCGAAGCTTTAAAAAACATGGTTAGTAGTTGGAAGGAATTACCACACTTTGCTTGCCGGAAAATAATCTTTCATGAGGCACTTGTCCATCATTCAAGGGGATATTACAACTCGTCTGTAACTCTATTAACCTTACATATGGAAGGCATATTTAGCGATTTTGTAAGAACGAATTTAAACTGTTCTCGTTACCGTGTGAAGCAGGCGATAAAAGATATACAGGCGGAACTGGAAAAGAATCCTGATGTCTCAATTTCTGAAGAGGACGCATTCAATTTTATTGCAAGAATCTTAACGGAAGGCTTCCACTTCGATAATCCTGATGATGCTTCAGACCAATCGCGAGATAAAATCGCTCATGGACATGTCTACGAAAAAGAAAGTGAGTCCAATTCATTGAAGCTTTTTTTGTCTCTAAACGAAATGTTCCATGTTCTCCCTCTGTTGAGCAGTTCAAACTGTACATCGGAAACGGAGTCTTAATGCACAAACGTCAACAGAAAAAACAAAACTAATTTACTGAAATAATACTTCCAGGAAATGTAACCAATGCCGGCAGCTCAAATTTTCCGAAGCCGAGGAAACACCGAGCCTTCCTTTTCCCTTAAGTATCAAAAGCGTGTGGGCGGCCCGAGTGCTTCCCACACGCTTTTTGTTGCATCCAGTATGGCAATTTTTTAATAAGAACAGCAGTCTTATGAGCTCTCCGGCGCCGATACCCCCTTTAATATTCCAGCGCCTGCTCCTGGCCTCTGAGCACCCGCAGGGCCCCGGCGGCTAGGGCGCGCATCTCATCCTCGCCCGGGTACACCTTCACCGGTGCAATCAGCGCCACACGCTGCTTGATGGAGCTGACAAACCGGTTGCTGTGGGCCAGGCCCCCGGTGAGGATAATGGTGTCCACACGGCCCTCCAGAGCCGCCACCATCGCCCCGATTTCCTTGCACACCTGATAGGCCATGGATTCCAGAATCAGCGCCGCGTACTCGTCCCCCTCCCGGATTAGCCGCTCACACCGCCGCAGGTCGTTGGTGCCCAGATACCCGGTCATCCCGCCGGTTTTGGTCACCTTGTCGATCAGCTCCTCCTTGGTATAGCTGCCGGAAAAGCAAAGCTCAATCAGCGGCAGGGCCGGTACCGCGCCGGTGCGCTCCGGAGTAAAGGCACCTTCGCCGGAAAGGGCGTCGTTGACGTCGATAATCCTGCCGTAGCGGTGCGCCCCCACCGTGATGCCGCCGCCCATATGGGCCACAATAAACCGGCAGTCCTCATACTGCCTGCCCATGTCCTGCGCGCACATCCGGGCGATGGTCTTTTGGTTGAGCGCGTGGAAAATGCTGCGCCGCTCGATTCCGGGCCAGCCGGTCAGCTTGGCGTAAGGGTCCAGTTCGTCCACTACTATGGGATCCACCACAAAGCTGGGAGCCGACGCCTCCTCCCCCAGTTCCCAGGCAATGCGCCCGCCCAGGGACGAGGCATGGACCCCCGCCTCCGAATGTACCAAATCGTCCAGCATTCTCTCATTGATGGTATAGGTTCCGCTGTCGATGGGATCGATAAGCCCGCCGCGCCCCACAACGGCATCCATCTGCTGCAGCCGCAGGCCGTGCTCCTGTAATACCTTCAGGACAATCTGCTTGCGCAGCTCCTTTTGATTGGGTACGCTTCCGCAGTTGTCCAGCTCGGTTTTGCTGTGCCGGACCGATTCCTCCAGCAGCTTTTCCTCATCCTGGTACACCGCAACCTTCGTGGAGGTGGAACCGGGGTTCACCGCCAAAATCATAAAGGGCCCCTGAGGGGACTCCTGTGCATTCTGTGCCATTTGTGCCATCCTTTCCATCCTGTACCATTAAATTCGCCCCTCAGGGCTTCAAATCCCCCAGGCCGGGGAATGCTGTCTCCTTCTTGGATTCCAGGGCGCTGCGGCCTAAAGCCGGGCTCAGTATTCCATGGTCACCAGGCCTGTGCGCGCCACCTCAAGGGGGTTCATGGGGGCTATTGCCGCGGCAAACCCGTTCATCTGCTGGGAATCCCCGGAAAACTCCACCAGAATGCTCCGAGAATCCCGGCTCACGAAGCGGTACGGATACTCCCCGGCCAGGGCCTCCAATTCCTTCTGGCACTGTACCGGCAGCTTTGCCAGTAAAAGGCCGCGGCTCACCTGGGTGTCGGCGGAATACCGCTGCGCCCGCCGCACGCAGTCCATACGGGACAGCCGGTGCAGCAGCTGGGTTAAATCCCGCTGGCGGCTGTCCAGATGAATGGTAACCCGGGACACCTGGGGATCCGCAGTGGGCGCCACTGTGAGCGTGTGCATATTAAACCCCTCCCGGCGTATCATTGCGGTAATCCGGGTGAGCACACCGAACTGGTTATCTACAAAAATAATAAGGATTTCTCCATCAGGCTGATGCGTCATTCCAATCTGCCTTCCTTTCCGGAGGTTCCGGGGATATCGGGTAAATCCACTGCTCCGGGAATTTGAGGCCGCCCCGAATCTGAACTGCCGAATCCAGTAAACTCCAGTCTCTATCATAATTCACCGAGAGGTCAAAATGCAACTATACGGTGAAAAAACACAGAATCCGGCGAAAAAACTGGCCCAGCATGGCATTCAGCCCTAAAACAGTATCCATCCGGTCGCCTTCTGCCTTTCAGGAAAAACGGTGCGCACCCCCTTAAAGGCGACTGCCCCAGGGAGTGCGGCCTTAGGGTTTCATCCCGCCGCCGGAAAACCAAAGCCCAAATTTAAGATACTTCGCCGGACGCCGGAACATCCGCATCGAAAATTCCGTCCCCTTTTTTTCGTCAATTTGAAGCAAATCCGGGTTCTGTTTCGTCTAATAGATAAAACGCCGCCTGACAGCCGCGGAATGGGACGGTATTTTTGTGAATAGGATGTCTCAAAGGACAGCCCGGGCCCCGTTAAGAAATATTTAAGGAAAATATGAAAGGCGCAGTAAGATTTCCTTTTTATAATGAAGCTGTTATAATGAGGGAATGGGATCCAGCGGCAAATTCCAAAATCGGGAATCAGCTTTGAAAAGGGAGCTCCGCATCAGCGCCATATGGGGTGTGGAATAGAAGGGGAGAAAACGATGATTGCAATCAATATGATGTCGTCTGCCACTAAAATAAAAGGGCAGGGCGTTGGTTCCGCTTATATGGAACAGATGAACCTGATGGAACGCCAGCTCTATAACCGTTTTGTGTTTACCGAGAATTTTTCCGGCAGACAGGCCCTTATCCAGCACTATCACACCGTGGATGCGGGACACTATTGGAACTGTATGCTCCATAAAAACCGCTGTGTCTCGGTTGGAAGCGTTCATTTTCTCCCTGAGACTGTGGACACCAGCCTGAACCTGCCCAAGCCCGCCCGCTGGTTTTTTTATAAGTATCTCATCAGTTTTTATAAGATGATGGATTTTTTGGTGGTGGTCAATCCCACCTTTATCCCCAAGCTGCAGGCCTACGGAATCCCCCGGGAAAAAATCCAATACATTCCAAACTATGTCTCCGAGGAAAATTTCTATGCCATGTCCGAGGAGGAAAAGCGCCGGATGCGCCGCAAATACGGCGTCAAGGAAACCGCCTTCACCGTTTTGGGTGTCGGGCAGCTGCAAACCCGCAAGGGCGTGATGGATTTTGTGGAAATTGCCCGCAGAATGCCTCAGATTCAGTTCGTCTGGGCCGGCGGATTCTCCTTCAAGGGCATGACTGACGGCTACCGGGAAATTAAAGCCATCGTAGAACATCCGCCCGCCAATGTGACATTTTTGGGAATTGTGGATCGGGAAAAGATGAACGAGGTCTATAACCTGGCGGACGTGATGTTCCTGCCCTCCTTTGAGGAGCTGTTTCCCATGGCCATCCTGGAATCCATGAGCTGCCAAATCCCGATTTTGCTGCGGGATTTGGATATTTACCCTGAAATTTTAGGCGGCTACTATACCGCCGGAACCGATGTAGACTCCTTTATCCGGGAAATTGCCCGGCTTCGGGAGGATCGGGAGTATTACCGCACCTGTTCTCAGGCCGCCGCCTGCGGCCATGAGTTTTACAGTGCGCGCCATGTGGCAGAAATCTGGGAGGAATTTTATCAGCGGGCCTATCATGCCCTTGCTGAGAAAAAAGCCCGTCAAGTGAGGATGAAACAAAACATTGGGGAAGTATAAAAAGAACTTGATTTTTGTCGCCGTGTCCATCGCGGCACTTGCGTTTTACATTATCTTTTTTGAAGGGGTCGGTGAATTTATCGCCCTGTTCCACACCATGCGCTGGAACTGGCTCTTTGCAGGCCTGGGCTGCCTGGCGGCCTATCTGCTGCTGGAGGGCAGTATCTTGCACCTGATGACCCGCCAGCTGGATGCCCGGCAGAGCTTTGGGCAGTCCATGCGGGTGGCCCTCATCGGGCAGTTCTTCAACTGCATCACCCCCTGCGCCAGCGGCGGACAGCCCATGCAGGCCTACGAGATGCATAAAAACGGCGTGAATCTTGGAACCGCCACCACGGCTCTGGTGGGTAAATTTATCGTCTATCAGCTGGTGCTCACCGGGTATACCCTGGCCATTCTCATCTCTAAAATCGGCTTTTTCCAGGCCAATGTGGCGGCCTTTTCCTATCTGGCCATCCTGGGCTTTCTCATCAATCTGGGCGTAGCACTGGGACTTTTGGGAATCGCCTTTTTCCCCCGCAAGGTGGAAAAATTCTGCCTGTGGCTGGGGCGCCTGCTCACCCGTATGAAGCTCATGAAGCACTACGACGCCTATGAGGCCAAGGTGGCCGATACTGTGGACACCTTTTATCATGATTTTCAGCGCCTGCACCGCAATATCCCGCTTCTGTTCCAGTCCGCGGTTCTCACTGTGGTTCAGCTCACCTTTTTCCTGCTGATTCCCTTCACCATCTGCCGCAGCCTGGGCGTAGAGGGCTTTGACGTGATTACTGTGATGTCCGCAGCCGCCTTTGTCATGATGATTTCCGCCTTTGTCCCCATCCCCGGGACAATCGGCGCGGCGGAGGGCACCTTTTATATCTTTTTCAGCCTGTTTTTCCCGTCCAATATCATCTATATGGCAATCCTGTTCTGGCGGCTGTACACCTTCTATTTTCCGATTTTAATCGGCGGGGTCAGCACCCTGCTTCCCCGCGCCAAACAGCGCCTGACGGCAGTCACTCACAGTTAGCGATAGCGCTGGTTTCTTTTGAACAATAATCTTAAAACAGTTAAGCATCCGTATGGCTTCGTTCATACGGATGCTTTTTATGTTTGCTGTGTCAACACACCGGGAGAAAATGGAACAAGACGAAGGGTACAGCACTCCTGTCAGGAGCGTACAAGCACGCTCCTTCCTAAGTGGTTTCCATCAGCCGCTTGATATAATAATACCTTGAACTCGTATACGGATAATCAAATAGTTTAAATACTTGGACATATCCATGCTTCGTATAAAATTCCGGAGCTTGAAAACTATACGTATCGACAAAGGCATAGCTTGCGCCCCGGAATACCACTTCATTTTCTGCCGATTTTAGAAGACGGCTTCCAATACCCTGCCGCCTAAGTTCTTCAGACACCCACAAGTACTGAATACAAAGCCAATTCCCAAATATTTCACCGGTCAAGCCAGCCGCCTTTTGGCCGTTTATTTCTTCATAAAACACACCGATAGGAATTGCCTTGGAGTATTCCCGCTTTGAACGATTATATTGCTTTAATTTACTGTGAACTTCTTCTATATCCTGCTCAGTAGGATTATCTGTTATTCTGAATCGCATTCCTGCTTGCCTCCTAATTCCACTGATTCACTTTTGCGGTAATAGAGTATAGCAAAAAGACGTGAAAAAATCCACTATATGCCCCAAGGAATCCCCAAACGGGTTTTAAACCTGTTCGAGCGCTTCTTGCAGTATCTGAAGAACGGGTTCTTTTAATCATATGGATTTGTGATTTCTTTTTTCCCCTTACAACAGTGCTATAAGCCCGGACTGAAGATGGCCCCTCCCCTCCCGGTGCGCTTTCCTGAAAACGCACCGGCTGGTGCGGGGAAAAATTTTTCCCCGCCGTCTTGTACTTCCCGGCAATTTTTGCTATGATGAGGGTGCCTGGAACTGATTTTTTTCCGATTCTCAGAAAAAGGAAATCTTTTTTCTTTCCGGTCGCCTTTTGGAGCGCTCCGGAGCCTCAACGCTGCCTTAGGGCGCGGTCAAAAGCTGTTCCCATACTGTCTCATATCAGTGCAGGCTGAACAACCTGGCGCATGGGAAAAGCCTGTGCGTAATACGGTTCTAAATTAGGCACAGCAAAGCCAATATGGGCCAGGGGCCCACAAGATGGCTGCCAGCAGCAGACGGGCGCTGAGTCCATCGTCCCCCGCCCGGCGATCCCCGAAAAATATACGGTTACTCAACTATCCCCGCTTTCAAAATACGTTCCCATACAACGGATCATCATTCCAATACAGGAGGTTTTGTTATGAATCACATTTTCCGGACATCAAACAGCGAGACCGCCAAGTACTCTGCGCGGGAATTGGCCAAGTATCTGACTGCCATCACCGGTTCCAACACCTTCGCCATTGAGTGTGTCACTCAGCTTCCCAAACGGGATGCGGGTATCACCCTGTGCCTGATGCAGGATGCCGGAATCCCCACGGATGTGGAAAACACAGAATTGGACGATGCCATCTTTGTGGACATCAAGGCCGGCTGCGGCATCATCGCCGGAAGCAATGAGCGCGCCGTGCTCATCGGCGTGTATCAGTTCCTCACCGCACTGGGCTGCCGGTTTCTGCGCCCGGGGGACGACGGGGAAATCCTGGTGCGTATGCCCCTCAATGAGATGAATGTCCATCTGGAGCATACCGCCTCTTACCGGCACCGCGGCGTGTGCATCGAAGGCGCGGACAGCTATGAAAACGTGGTAGATATGCTCCACTGGCTTCCCAAGGTGGGCGGAAACTCCTATTTCGCCCAGTTCCCCACCTCCTATACCTTCTTCAACCAATGGTATTCCCATAAAAAGAACGCCTTCAAGCAGCCGGAATACTTTGACCGGGAAATCGGCGCCGAAATGACCCAGAACGCGGCCCAGGAGGCAAAACGCGCCGGGCTGCTCTACCACGCTGTGGGCCATGGCTGGACCTGCGGCTGCCTGGGAATCGAAGGGCTCAACTGGGAACCCCAAAAAATCGAGCTCAACGAGGATCAGAAGGAATGCGTCGCCCTGGTGAACGGCCAGCGGGTTCTGTTCGGCGATATCGCGGTGGATACCAACCTGTGCTATTCCTCCGAGAAAGTACGCCAGCGCCTGACCGATTTTGTCGTGGAGTATGCCAAGGAGCATCCCGAGGCGGACTACATCCACCTGTGGATTGCCGATAACTTTAACAACCACTGCGAGTGTGAGCGCTGCCAGACCATGACGCCTACCGACTGGTATGTGAGCTTAATCCAGCTTCTGGACGAAAAGCTCACCGCCAACAAGCTCCCCACCCGGATTGTATTCCTGCTCTATTTCGAGCTGCTGTGGCCGCCCACGTCCCCGGTGAAATTAAACACCGACCGCTTCACTTTGATGTTCGCCCCCTTCACCCGTACCTTCGGGCAGTCCTATGCCGAATGCACCCAAATCCCGCAAACGCTCCCCGAGTTCCACCGCAACCAGGTGAAGCTCCCGGAAAAGGTGGACGACTATATCGGCCATCTGCACGCCTGGCAGGCTGTATTTGACGGGGACAGTTTCGACTATGACTACTACCTGGGCTGCGCCCACTTCGGCGACCCCAGCTACTACAAAATCTCCCAGCTCATCAGCAGGGATGTGAAATATCTCAAGGAAATGGGCATCAACGGCATTATCAGCTGTCAGGTGATGCGTGCCTTCTTCCCCAACGGCCTGCCCAACTATACCATGATGCAGACCCTTTGGGATGATTCCATCGAATTCGACGCCCTGTCGGACGACTATTATTCCCACCTCTACGGCGAGGATTGGAAAGCCTGCAAAACCTATTTTAAGAGCCTGGCGGACTGCGTGGACGTCGCCTTCTGGCAGGTGCCTCCCAAGGGTTTCCGCAGTGAGGACGTGGCGGTCAAGGCACTGGGAATGCTGGAGGCCGCGGATGCTTTTGAACCAGTGGTGATGGAGAATCTGGGCAAGTATGACAATCCCACCCTGAACCTCTCCTGGGATTATCTTTCCTACCACCTGACCTACTGCCGCCTGTATGGCAGATTCGTATCCGCCAAGGCCAGCGGCGATGAGATGACGGCGAACCTGTACTGGAGCCAGTTTAAGGACTTTGTCTGTGAAAACGAGGACGCCCTGCAGCGGGTTCTGGATGTCTATTATTTGACCCACAACGCGGAATATGCCAAAAAATACCGCAAGATTTAACGCCGCGCCCCATAAGCCGCGGCAAAAACGGACCGGCGCCGAAGCGCCGGTCCGTTTTCTTATTTGGCTTTTCAGGCTCCCGACTGCCGAACTCACAGCCGCCAAAAGCCCGGTGATATCTGCGGGCTCTCGGCAGGCGAGTCCCATTAAAAGGGGGAACGTCGTACCAGCCGCCAGTCATCACTGCAGGCTTATCAGAAGGGTTTGTCCATCCCTATCAGAGCCATCCCGACAGGCGTCTCAAGACGCTCCCAAATTTTTATCCTTCTCCTTCCCCACCACCTGTAAACGGGCTAATTCCCATCCTTATGAACGGGCTTCTTTCCCGTAAGGCCGGCTGTCCGCAGCTCGCTCGGCTCAAGGCCGGCAGTTTAAACCCTTAGCGGGGCATTTCTACCGGCAGAGCCGGTTACTTGTATCAGCAAACAGCAGTGCCAGAAGAATATTGGACTTTTCCGCCGTGCAGGCAACGGGGAAACCGGCTTCCGAAAGGTTTCTACTCCCTTGTCCATTTGGCAGCTGGCAGAATGGCAGAGGGAGATTCCCCCCCTGCTGTTCCAATCTGAAGTATGCTATTCCCTGGCCCAACCCATGGAGCGCTGTACCGCCCGTTTCCAGCCATCCACCAGTTCCCGGCGGCGGTCTGCATCCATATCCGGGATAAATTTTCGCTCAACCTGCCCAATCCCGCGAATCTGGGAGAGATCCTCAAACACCCCCACTGCAAGTCCGGCCAGGCAGGCCGCGCCCAACGCGGTGGTTTCGATGCATCGGGGCCTGTAGACCTGGGACTCGATAATATCAGCCTGGAACTGCATCAGCAGATTATTGGCGCTGGCGCCTCCGTCCACCTTCAGGGAGTGCAGGCCAACCCCGGAGTCCTCCTGCATGGCCAATAGGATATCCCGCGTCTGGTAGGCCACAGATTCCAAGGTGGCGCGGATAATATGATATTTGTTGGAACCCCTGGTAAGCCCCACAATCGTTCCCCGGGCATAAGGATCCCAATAGGGCGCGCCCAATCCAACGAAGGCGGGAACCAGGTACACGCCGCCCGTATCCGGCACCTTAGAGGCCATATACTCAGAATCCCCGGAGCTGTCCAACACATCCAGTTCGTCCCGCAGCCACTGTACCGCGGCTCCGGCTACAAAGATAGATCCCTCCAGGGCATAGGTCACCTTGTCCCCAAGCCCCCAGGCGATGGTCGTGAGCAGCCCGTTGTGGGATTCCACAGGCGTATCCCCGGTATTCATCAGGAGAAAGCAGCCGGTTCCATAGGTGTTCTTGGCGTCCCCACGCTCAAAGCAGGCCTGCCCAAACAGCGCGGACTGCTGATCCCCCGCCGCGCCCCCGATGGGCACCGGGACTCCGAAGACAGAGGCATCGCACTCTCCGAAAATTCCGCTGGAGGGCTTGATTTGAGGCAGCATCTGCCGGGGAATCTCCAGCAGCCGCAGGATATCCTCATCCCAGTCCAGCGTGTGGATATTGAACAGCATGGTCCGCGCGGCGTTGGAGTAGTCCGTGGCGTGCACCTTGCCGCCGGTGAGCTTATAGATAAGCCAGCTGTCCACGGTTCCGAACAGCAATTCTCCCCGCTGGGCCCGCTCCCGGCTTCCGGGGATATTGTCTAAAATCCACTTGAGCTTGGTGGCGGAAAAATAGGCGTCCAGAATCAGCCCCGTTTTCTCATGGAACATGGGCTCGTAGCCCTGCGCCTTGAGCTGTTTGCACATCCCCGCCGTACGGCGGCACTGCCATACAATGGCGTTGCAGATGGGGGTTGCGGTCTCCCTTTCCCAGACAACCACCGTCTCCCGCTGGTTGGTAATGCCGATGGCGGCAATGTCTCTGGCGCTCCGGTTTACCTTGAGCATCGCCTCCAGCGCCACGCCGATCTGTGTGGACCAAATTTCCATCGCATCCTGCTCCACCCATCCGGGCTTGGGATAAAACTGCCGGTATTCCTTCTGCGCGCAACTGCAAACCTGCCCCCGGCTGTCGAACAGGATACACCGGGAACTGGTGGTTCCTTGATCCAGCGCCATTAAAAGCTGCTCCATCTGAAAAGCCCCCTCTGTTTTCAGCAAATTTTCCGATACACTCCAGCCTGCCCGCAGGAACCCTTCGCACATCCCCCGCAGACGATGCCCATTCCCATCCATTTGCAGCGTATTCCCCGGCTATGGGGCAGGCTTTTCCCTACGGCGCGCCGCAGCACCCACTGCCGCCCCCAAATTGGGCCTTGCCGCAACGGAACGGTATTCCACACCCTTTTATCCCGGCTGCTCAAAAGGGGCGTTTTCTCCCCCAACTGCTCCGGAGCACTGCTTTAGGCATGGTAACGGGCCCGCCCGGCTTTTATCCCCGAGCCCGCCCCTGGGTCATTCTGCGGATTGCTTCCATGGATGCCGGCGGCTGTTTCTAAGCCAGGCGCCGCTTCCCCGTACTGGTGTTTCATGATTATTATACCGCCCCCGCCCCGGATTGTCACCCCCAAACACCGTCTGTGCAGGCTGTACCGGACTAAAAGCACCCGTCTGCGGCCTGCAGCCATTTGCCAGCGCGGGGGAGATGATGTAAAATATGAGGGACCCAGTAAAATTCAAGGCGCTTTCCGCCTGGATCAAAAAGCGGTGCCAATTGGGAATCCTTTTTTCCGATACCGCCCGCACCGCTTTCCAGCTTATCCTCCTGGGCGACAGCCGCAGCCGGCAGAAACCATCTTCGATGGGATCAGCTTTTCAGGCTCGCTCCCCTGGCCGCAGCGCCCTCAGAAGGAATGCCTTTCGTACCCCTCCCCGGCGGCGATAAAAGCCAGCGTATAACCGGGCTGTTCCCAGCCCTCTTCCAGAAAGGACGGAACCACTCAATGCCATCCTCCAATCATGATCAGGCACAGCGCCTGGCCCAATTTCCAGACGCCATGCTGGCCTGGTACGATAACGAAAAACGCAGCCTCCCCTGGCGGGAAAATCCCACGCCATACCGGGTTTGGATTTCAGAAATCATGCTGCAGCAAACCAGGGTTGAGGCTGTCATCGGCTATTATGAGCGCTTTCTCAGCGCCCTGCCGGATATTCACGCACTGGCGCAGGCCCCCCAGGAACAGCTGATGAAGCTGTGGGAGGGGCTGGGTTACTACACCCGCGCCCGGAACCTGCAGAAGGCCGCCCAGGTAATGGATCAGCAATATGCAGGGCAGTTTCCCAGTACCTATGACGAAATCCGGGCCCTCCCGGGAATTGGGGACTACACCGCCGGCGCCATCGCCTCCATTGCCTTCAGCTTAAAACACCCGGCGGTGGACGGCAACGTCCTGCGGGTGATGACCCGCCTGACGGCTGACGGCGGCGATATTTCCAAGCCTGCCACCAAACAGCGCATTTCCTCGCTTTTAACCGGGCTGCTGCCCGATCGGGTGGGGGACTTTAACCAGTCCCTCATGGAGCTGGGGGCCACCGTGTGTATCCCCAACGGAGCTCCCGCCTGCCTGATATGCCCTGTACGGGAATACTGCCTGGGCTTTTCCCAGGGTTCCCCGGAGGATTACCCGGTAAAGCCCAAGAAAAAGGCCCGCACTGTCGAGGAGCATACGGTGTTCCTCCTGGATGCCGGGGGCCGTCTGGCTCTTTCCAAGCGGCCCGAACGCGGGCTTTTGGCCGGGATGTGGGAACTGCCCAATGTACCCGGATGCCTTTCTCAGGAGGCGGCGGAGCAGTGGGTTGTAACGCAGGGATTTTCCCATGCGCAGGTGTGCAGACTTCGCAGCTGCCGCCATATCTTCACCCATGTGGAATGGCACATGAGCGTCTATGCGGCGCAGGTTTCCCAAGAAGCTGGAAGCTTTTTCTGGGCCGGCCGCCAGGCGCTGCATGACAGCGTCAGCCTGCCCAGCGCCTTTCGCCCGGCGCTGGCACAATGGGAACCCAGGAATCAATCCTGAACTCCCCTGAACGCGACACATCGCCTCTCAGTTCACTATCCCCCGGCGAGGAATCGAATCCACGGTTTTCCTGGAACGCAAAAGGCTTCTCGCCTGTGGGTCACAGTCAAAGTTCGCCCAGGAGAAATGGGCACAGCTCCACAAAGGAAGGACTAGCTACATGGAAATTGCCGATTTTCACATTCACTCCCTGTATTCCCGCGCCACCAGCAAGGAATGCACTCCCGAATATCTGGATCTCTGGGCCCGCAAAAAGGGGATTACCCTGGTTGGCACCGGGGATTTCACCCATCCCGCCTGGCGGGATACGCTCGATGAAACGCTTGTCCCCGCACCCGAGGAGGGGCTTTATCTGCTGCGGGATGCTTCCCGCCTTCCCGCGGCTGTCGCCGGAGCCGCACAGGCCCCGCGTTTTGTCATTACCGGGGAAATCAGCTCCATCTATAAGAAAAACGGGAAAGTCCGCAAGGTTCACAACCTGATTCTGCTGCCCAGCCTGCAGGCGGCCCAGGCGCTCTCCAAACGCCTGGAACTCATCGGGAATCTCCATTCGGACGGCCGTCCCATCCTGGGGCTGGACAGCCGGGATCTATTGGAGATTACGCTGGAATCCTGCGCGGAGGCCATTTTCATCCCCGCCCATATCTGGACGCCCCACTTCTCCCTGTTCGGTGCCTTCTCCGGCTTTGATACCATAGAGGACTGCTTCGGGGATCTCACCCCATATATCCATGCGGTAGAAACCGGCCTTTCCTCCGATCCATCCATGAACTGGCGGCTCAGCGCCCTGGACCGTTTTGCCCTTGTCTCTAATTCCGACGCCCACTCCCCCTCCAAATTGGGCCGGGAAGCCAATCTGCTCAGCTGCGCCCTGTCCTATCCCAACCTAAAAAAGGCCCTGCACGGCCGTGGTGCGCCGGGCCTTCAGGGGACCATTGAGTTCTTCCCCGAGGAGGGCAAATACCACTATGACGGGCACCGCAAATGTTCCCAGTGCCTCACCCCGGCACAGACTGCCGAACACGGCGGGCGCTGCCCGGTCTGCGGGGGAAAAATCACCGTAGGCGTGCTCAACCGGGTGGAACAGCTGGCGGATCGTCCCGATGGCTTCCGGCCCGAGAACGCCCCCTGCTTCGAGAGTTTGATTCCCTTGGCGGAAATTATTGCCGCCTCCACCGGCTACACCCCCGCCAGCGCCAAGGTGCAGTCCCAGTACGAATCCATGCTGGCAGCCTTGGGGCCGGAATTCTATATCCTGCGGGAATGCCCGTCCCGGGATATTGAGCGCCTGGCGGGCCCCAGTATCGCCAGGGGAATCGAGCGTATGCGCGCCGGGGAAGTCTCCTTGTCCCCGGGCTATGACGGAGAATACGGCAAGGTGACGCTGTTCACCCAATCGGAACTGGACGCTTTCTCCGGGCAAACCAGCCTGTTTGGCCCGGATGCGTTGGTTCCCAAGCGCTCCTCCCGCGGCGCAAAAGCTCCGAGCACCGCTCAAAAGCCGGCTCACCCTCAAGAGCCCAGGCAGGCCGCGTCTCTTAACGGGCAGCAGCTGAAAGCGGTATCCAGCCAGGCACCCGCCGTAGCGGTTATCGCCGGGCCGGGAACCGGAAAAACAAAAACGCTCGTTGCAAAAATCCAGGCCCTGCTGCAGGAAAAAAAGGCGGCATCCTCCCAGATTACCGCCATTACCTTCACAAATAAGGCCGCCCGTGAGATGCGCACCCGCCTCGAGGATTCGCTGGGTAAGGCAAAGCTGCGCAATTTGACAGTCTGCACCTTTCACGCTATCTGCCTGAAGCTGTTGGAGCAGGCGCGGGGTGAGCCGGTCCGCCTTCTGGACGAATCAGAAGCGCAGCTGATGGCCAGGGAGGTTCTCGGACGTTTCTCCCTGTCCTGCACTGCCCGCAGTTTCCTGCAGGAGGTTTCCCGCAGGAAAAACGGGCTGGCTCCTCAAAATCCCCAATGGGAGGCCGCCGCTGGGGCCTTTGAGCAGGAAAAAGCCGCCGCCGGGGTTTTGGACTTTGACGATCTGCTGTGCGAAGCCCTCAGGCTGTTCAATTCCCCTGAAGCAGCGCCGCTCCCCTGTTTCCGGTACCTGTTGGTGGACGAGTTCCAGGACGTCAACCGCATCCAGTACCAGTTAATCCGCGCCTTCAGCCGCGGGGGAAAGGGCCTCTTCGTCATCGGGGACCCGGATCAATCCATCTATGGGTTCCGGGGCTCCTGGTCCGGGTGCTTCGACGCCTTTTTGCAGGATTATCCCGACTGTGAAGTCATTCATTTGAAGGAAAATTACCGCAGTACCCCGCAAATTCTGGGCTGTGCTCTGCCCGTCATCGAGGAAAATCCCGGTGGGCCCCGGCTTCTCAGCGCCGTACGGCCCGATCACAAAAAGGTACGGCTCGTCCATACTGACAGTGAATTTTCCGAGGCGCTGTTTATAGCCAAGGAGATAAACCGCCTGGTGGGCGGCATCGATATGCTGGACGCCCAATCCGTCACCGCGGACAGGGGCGCTCCCCGGGGCTTTTCCGATATCGCCGTTTTGGTGCGGACCCACCGGCAAATCCAGCTGCTGGAAAAATGCCTGGGCATTGAGGGGATCCCCTATCTGGTCGCCGGACGGGAGGACTTTTTAAGCGACGTCCAGGTGAGAGGGGTTCTGGCCCTGTTCCAATTCCTACTCAACGCTCAGGATAACTTTTCCCTGCAGCTGGGCCTTGCCGGGTGCTTTCATCTAAACCAGAGACAGGCACAGGCAGCGGCCGGGCTCATGCTTTCGCCGCATCCCCAATCTCGGGAAATCCTCGGGGAACTGCGGGAATTTTCCGCAGTATGTGAAGAATTAAAAGAACTTCTCCCCCGTCAAAAGCCCGTTAAGCTCCTTCAAACTGCCATGGAACGGTGCTCCCTGTCCATGACGCCGGCTTTGGAACATCTTCTGAACACTGCCGTGTGCTTTACCAGTATGCAGGAGCTTCTCAACTGCCTTTCCCTGGGCCAGGAGAGCGATATCCCCCGCAGCGACTCCCGGCACTATCAGGCAGACGCCGTCACCCTGACAACCCTGCATGGGGCAAAGGGCCTTCAGTATCCTGTGGTATTTTTGTGCGGTGTAAGCCAGGGGGTTCTTCCCCTGTCCCGCCCCGGGCTTCTCAGCGATGTCTCCGAGGAGCGCCGGCTGTTCTATGTGGGAATGACGCGGGCCATGGAGGAGCTGATTCTGATCTCTCCCGGGACGCCCTCGCCCTTCCTGGAGCCCATCCCCGCCGTACTGCTCCAGGTGCTGCGCGCACAGGAAAACCGGCCCCTCTCATCGGGCAGGCAGCTCAGCCTCTTCGATTGACAAGCGCCGCGGCCACGGCTCTATCCCGGATTTCGGCACTGTACCGCACCTCTGCGGTTTCACAGGCCGGCTGCCACGGTACACGCCGGGTTCCCCAGGGTACAGTTCAGTTCCTTTCGCACCGCCTGGTTCCGGCGTCCGTGCGCAAAACTGTAATTCTGCATACTGATGAAGCCAAAATTTCAGGGCGTCGTCGCTTTCCAGCGATGACGCCCTGATTTTGCAGCAGCCTATTTGATTGATTTAAGCTTTTGCTCGGCAATGAAAAAACAATCCCGCACAATTGGATACGTTAATCGGTCCGGCAAGGAGTCAAACAAACCTATTTTCCCCATCTCACTATACTCCGGCAGAGCGCCCAGCGAGTGAACCTCCGTAATTCCTGCGGCTGGAGTATACCGCAACCAACCCTCTCTAAAAATGGCAAAGCGGCACCGCGCTTTTGCGGATGCCGCTTTTAAACTATCTATCGGAGGAAGGCTCCTGCGCATCCTGGATGCTGAATCCCTGCCTGTCTCACCGCGCCGCCGCGTTCCCCTCTGGGGCAAGGCTTCCCTCTATTTTTCATTCTTCTTGCTGCCAAGGCGGCTCTCCGTACCGTCCAGCAGGCGGCGGATGTTCCCCCGGTGCATATAGAACACAATAATGGACATCAAAAGCGCGAAAATCGTCCCGCCCAGCGCCGGACGCCCCTGAAAGAGCAGTACAGCCATGGTCACCAGCGGGTATAATACCGCGCAGGCAATGGAACCCAGGGATACAAACCGGGAAACCGCCACCACCAGCACAAACACCACAAACAGGACCAACAGCACCCAGGGGTTGATGACTAAAATGACGGCAGCGGACACCAAAACACCCTTGCCGCCCTTAAACCCAAAATACACCGGGAACAGATGGCCCAGCAGGGCAAACATTCCCGCAATGTAGGCGCCGTCCATATAGGTGATGGAAAACCAGGAGAAGATCAGCCGCGCCAGCAGCACCGCAATAATCCCCTTGGACAAATCCCCCACAATGGTCAGCACAGCCGGAATTTTCCCCTGGGTGCGCAGAACGTTGGTCATGCCTGCGTTTCCGCTGCCCAGCGCACGGATATCCTGGGAGCTCCAGAGTTTTGTGATGATAATGGCTGAGTTAATGCTTCCCAGCAGGTATCCTATCAGTCCCACCAGGATTGACCCCAGCACCGCGGTTAAAATTGGAACGATTTCCATTGGCAGTTTCCCTCCAAAATTTATTGATTCTTCCCTCTTTGGGCAAAGCTAATGCACAAGACAAAAACTTTCCGGCCTTAAACGGCAGGCCCAGCCAGGCACACACTTTATATCTGGCGGCAGGGCTGTAGGCAGGCAGCCGATTCCAGCTGCCACCCCGCCTTGGCTGCCTTCAAAACAACCCTGCTCTCACCATTTTATCCCCGGGCACACTCTCTTTCTCTCGGGTGCCGGGCGATAAGGCCCCATGCTTCTGCCGCCATACCGACGCTCAGTCGCAGCCATCTCCCCGGTGCGCCCTGTCCAGCTCCCAAAGATGGGGATCCCGCCGGAAAACGAGGCATACCGCCACTCCCAGCACAGCTAAGACAAAAAACAGCGCAGCCGCCCCGGAGCCTTTCCCGGCGCCAAAGAGCATCACCAAAGGGCCAGTATCCCCCTGCCGCGCCATCAGCGGCTCAAAGACTGAGTCCACCAGCACGCCTCCCAGAAGATATCCCAGGGGAATGGTGAAAAACTGCAGCGTATTGCGCGCGGCATACACGCGCCCCTGCATCTCAACCGGGATATGGCTGCGCATCAGCACATCCATATTGGCCCCCATAGCCGGGATAAACAGCCAGCCCAGCACGGCGCCGACGCACCACACCGGCACGCTCCTGCCCAAAGCCAATAGCAAATTTTCCGTGGACATGGAGATCAGCAGCGAATTGCAGATAACCCTCATCCGGCTTTTCGGCGCCGGCAGCATAGTCACCAATAGGCTCCCCGCCAAATTCGCCAGCCCTGTCACTGTGTTTACCCATCCCAGAGCCTCCTGGGAACCGTTGGCACGGGACAACAGCATGGCGGGGAGCGCGGCGTTATACATAGATGCAATCAGATTGATTGCCGCTAAAAACAGGATAAGATCCAAGATCCCCCGGTTTTGGTACAGATACCGCAGCCCCTGTCCAGCAGAGCGTAAGACAGATTCCTGAGCACCCTCCCGGGAAGCCGGCGCGGGGATGCGAATGAAAAACGCCAACGCTGTAAAGGCCACGGCAAACGTAGCCAAATCAAACAGGATGACCGCATCCATACCGGCAAAGGAATAGATTGCCGTGGCAATCACCGGGGTTAAAACTGTCACCAGGGAATTGGACAGGTTGCGCAGCCCGCTGACCCGGTGGTACTGTTCCTTTGGCGTTAGAAGGCTGATGGTCACGTCGGAGGCGGGCTGCTGTACCGTATTCATCAGCCCATTCAGGGCATTGAGCAGATATAAATGCCAAAGCTCCAGGCTCCCAAGCTTCAGCAGCAGCAATACCACCAGCGTGGTAACTGCCGCCGCACTGTCGCATACCAGCATGGTGGCCTTCTTATTCCACCTGTCGCTGAGCGCTCCCGCAAAAATACTCATCACCACATAGGGCGCGTAGGAACAGATGGACAGCAGCGCTGTGCGAAGAGCGGAACCCTGCTGCTGGTAGGACCAAATTACCAGCGCAAAGCTGGTCATCGCGCTGCCGAGAGCAGAAAATGACTGCGTGGACCACAAAAGCAAAAAGTCCCTCAGTCCACGAAACGAATTTTTATGGTGGTTCATTTGACTTTGCTCCTTTTTCATGTTTGGGTTTTTTTCAAACAATCAAACTGCAAAGTCAGATTCCCGGACGAACTAAAAAACGAAATTATCCTCCATACCGCCTCGCCCGAGCCTCAGGCTTTGCATGGAGCATCCTCAATACAAAGGTGCATTGTTCCGACCGACCTTTCCTTCCCGCCGCATAGCCATAATACTGCGGGCAAATTTCCAGCCTGTTGACGCTGGCGCGGATGGACTCCCCCGGAGCCGCCCAAGGCATCCTGCCTGTGCAGACACCGGTTAGATCCGCACACCCCCGCGCCCGGGAACCCGTCCCCTTCGGAGCGCGGCACACAGCTATTTTTTAGTTTAGTGCATCTTGCGCCGGATGTCAAATTCCCGATGCAAATCGGTGCGTTCCAGAGGGCCCCGACGTATCTATCCGCCTTAAAATCTGTATTTCCAGGCCCGGGTACACTACATTTTGACGTTCTTTTCCCCGCTTCCAGCCTGGCGGGCCCTCGTTTCCCCACATTTTCAGCCAAGCGGTTCCGGTTCGTCCTCCAAAAGGCTGGTGGAACACGCTGCAAACAAAAGATCCAGCTCATATTCCTCGTCCCGGCGCAGTCTCTCAAACAGGCAATACACCCATTTTCCATCCTGGGAAAGCGCCAAATCGGAATATCCCCCCAGCTGCGCCAGCATCAGGCCATCAGACCAGGTTGCGCCTGAATCCCCGGAGCGTTTGAGCCGCAGATGAATCCGGTTCGGTTTCAAGGTTACGTCCCCGTTATCGCAGTTGCAGCTGTAAATCCGGAATCCAAACGGGGTCTCGCCGCTTGTCAGAGACCCGAAACACACCGGATCCCGCAGCTGGCCGCACAATTTCACGCCTTCAAAGTCAACGCCGTCGCTGCTGCGGCACAGCGCGCGCAGATGCTGGGAACCCTCATGGCGGATACTGTACAGCACTCCCTCCCCATTGGGCAGCAGCGCCGCCGAGGTCTCATTGGGATCCCGCAGCTTTGCCCCAGTGGGAAACGGCGGGCTCACCTTCCAGGAGGTACCTGCATCGTCGCTGTAAAAAACCGCGCATACAGAGGGATGGTGCTCCCGTGTTCTCCCATCTTGCCGAACCCTGCCGTTGGCAAACCACACCGGTACCGCCAGGCGCCCGGACACACAAACCCCGTGCCCCGGCCCAAAAGCCGCCACATTCCAGGGAAATTCCCTGCGAAACTCCGCCATATCACAGGTGATTTCCCTGGGTTCGCTGAAGGTTACGCCGTCATCCAGGCTCACTTGGTGAAATCCCCGCTCATAGTCCAGGTTCCATAAAAAATGCAGCACGGTTCCCTGCACAATGAATACAGGGTTATGGGCGGTATGCCCCCGGCCCGAGGAAGCTAAAATCCTACGCCCCGAAAAGGTCTTTCCACCGTCCGTGCTGCGCCGCAGTAAAATATCAATCTGGGCCCAGTCATCCTTAGAGCGCCGGGCTTCATAATAACACAGAATTGTCCCCGCGGCAGTCACCGCCATACCGGGAATCCGGCACATGGCATATCCCCCCGCGCCCGATTCCTCCAAAAGAAGTTCCCGCAATGTATCGTCCATCCTCAGTTTCCTCCCCTAATTTGCCCGTACGCCCAAAGGGGCGGAGCAGCCGCGGCTGCTCCGCCCCTTACAGGCATTCTATGCCAAGTTATTCCTCTTCATCCGGTTCAATCACCGCATAGGTTCCGTTTTTACGGCGGTAAACCAGGTTGATTTCATTGTTCAGCGCATTGCGGAACATAAAGAAGGTATGGCCCAGCAGGTTCATCTGCAGGATAGCCTCCTCCACGCTCATGGGCTTAACAGGAAAATGCTTGGTTTTGACAACGTCGTATTCTTCCTCCGGTTCTCCTTGGTAGTCCACCGCAGAGAAATCCACAGGGGCGGCCTTGAACTTTTTTTCCAGCTTCTTTTTATTTTTAACAATCTGACGGGAGAGCGCGTCCGTCACCGCTTCCAGGGAATCCACCCGGTCTGAGGTGGTGGCCTCGGAACGGAACAGCATCCCACGGGACCGGATGGTAACCTCCACAGTCTCCCGCTCCCGCTCATTGGTCACGGTTACATCGGCAGAGGCATTCTCATCAAAGAACTTATCAAACTTAGACAGCTTTTTTTCCACCCTCTCGCGGAAAGAATCCTTGACAGATGTTTTTCTTGCCACAATTTTGATAATCATAAATCCAACCCCTTCTGCTAGAACTCCTCATCATGAGGGACAAACCGGAGATTATTAAAACCTCCCATAATTTGTACTTTAATTATATCAGATTTATGAAAAAAGTACAAGCTGTTGGGAACATCTCCGCAAAATTTATCTAATTGTACTCCTTATGCCTTTTGGGCCAGGCCGTTGGTGCCGTCCGATTGGGCGCCAGGTGCGCTTATATCCCGCTCATAGACGCACTCCCCATCCTTGATGGTCCTGAGCACCTGGATTTCCCGCAGGCGCTCCGCGGGCACCCGCAGCGGATTTTCGCTCAGGACTATGAGATCCGCCAGCTTTCCCGGAGAAATGCTCCCCTTGCTGTCCTCCTCAAAATACTGATAAGCCGCATAGACGGTGACCGCCTTGAGCGCCTCGGATACCGGGATACGTTCCTCCTCGCTCAGCTGGATCCCCTGCCGGGTGGTTCTCTGAACCGCGCACCAGATAGTCTCCATCATATCCGGCTCAATTACCGGGGTATCCTGGTGGAAAGTAAAGGGGATGCCATGGCGCATGGCGCTGCCGGCGGGGCTGATGCTCCGGGCCCTGTCTCCCAGGTTCTGCAGATGCACATCGCCCCAGTGATAGGTGTGGGCCACAAAGAACGAGGGGATAATCCCCAGCTCCTTCACCCGCTGCATTTGATCCTTCCGCAGCAGCTGCGCATGGATCATCACCGGGCGCAGGGGCTTCCAGTCACAGCCGGTTTGCAGACGCAGCGTCTCCATACAGCGCAGCATCTGCTCGCAGGCGGCGTCCCCGTTGCAGTGTACCAGCATTTGCTGGCGCTGTTCCAGTACCTGGCGGAAAAACCCCTGTACCTGTTCGTCCGTATAGACAGGATAACCGCAGTAGCCGTCCTCACTGCCCTGGTAAGGCTGTGTGAGCCAGGCGGTTTTTCCCTGGGGCGAGCCGTCTAAAAACAGCTTGTATCCCCCCAGTCGGAATTGGTCCTGGTATTCCTCCAGTTCCTCGTGCTGCCGCAGCAACTCCCCGCTCCCCTTGAGATCGATATAGCCCACCACATCGGCCTTTAAAAGCCCCTGGCGCGCCAGCTTTTGCAGCAGCTCAAAATCCGCGGCGCCCAGCTTGCCGTCCTGAATGGTGGTGATGCCGTGCTCCAGGTAGCTCTGCTGAGCCCGCATAAAACCGTTGGCAATCTGCCCAAAGGAGGGCGGTGCCACCTTTCGGGAATACTCCATAAAGGCGTTTTCCTCCAGGTAGCCGCTGGGCTGGGAATCCGCCTGCCTGCCGATGACGCCGCCCTCGGGATCCGGCGTTTGGGCGGTAATACCCCATAGGCGCAGCCCGGCGGAATTCACCACCCCCATATGGCCGGAGGCATGGGTGATTAAGATGGGAACCTCCTGTGACACCTCATCCAGCAGTTCTCTTGTGGGATGCCGCTGTTCCTTCAGGGAATTGTGATCATACCCAAAGCCCATGAGCCACTCCCCGGGCGCAGCCGGGTGCTCCCACAGTGCCTTTGCCAGACGGGCGGCAATCTCCTCAAAATCCTGTGTACCCTGCAGATTGGTCAGGCGCATAGTGGAGGCAAGAGCCGTCACATGGCTGTGGGGATCCAGGAACGCAGGCATCAGGGTGCGATGCTGTAAATCAATCTTGACGGCCGTCTCGTCCGCCAGCCGGAGCACCTCATCCATCGTCCCCACATGGCGGATAATTCCGTCCTCGGTCAATACCGCCTGGGCATTTGGGCTCAGGTCGTCCATCGTGAGAATATCTCCGTTAAAGTAGAGGGTCTGTCTCATGGCAGATGATGCCCCTTTCTGAGTTTTGATTATCCCGGTAAAAAACTGAATTTCCACACTTCATATGTTGCTCAGTATACCCGCTGATTATGGAGAAAATGCGAATCAATTATCACAAAACTTTTAAAGCGGTTTTCCCAATCCGGATTTAATTTCCCTGTTCCCCCATCCGTCTGCCGGATCCGACCTGTTCCAGCGGAGTATCCCAACTGAAAAAGCAGACAAATTCAGCCCCCGGCCAACTTGCCGGAGGCTGTCTGAATGGGTATTTTGATTTGGTCTTTGGGCCCTTGGGCTCTGTATCCTAAAACAAAACGGCTTAAATCACATTCAAAAATAATCGGAATTCATGTTGCTTTATGAAACCAAAATCGCTGTTCCCCGCTTCGCGGAAGTGCGAATGCCCTATCGCTCTGTATCAGGGCGCTTCGTGATACCCGTGCCGTACGGTATGGCGGCAGAACCCCCGTACCGCCCAAACACAAGCCTATTTTTCATCTCCCCGCTGGCGCACAATAAAGCGCACCGGCGTCCCCTCCAAGCCAAAGGTCTCCCGGATTTGGTTTTCCAGGTAGCGCTGATAGGAGAAATGGAACAGCTCCGCCCGGTTGACAAACGTGACAAACGTGGGCGGACGGGTGGAGGCCTGGGTCATATAGTAGATCTTCAGGCGCTTGCCCTTGTCCGACGGGGGCTGCACCTTTGCCGTGGCATAGGCCAGAACATCGTTGAGCATTCCCGTAGTAATACGCATGGCGTTCTGATCGTTGACAAACTGGATGAGCTGATACAGCTTGTCCACCCGCTGTCCGGTTTTGGCGGAGATAAACAGGAAGGGGGCATAGGGCATAAAGCTGAAATCAATTTCCAGCTTCTTGCGGAACTCCTGCATGGTCTTGCCGTCTTTTTCCACAGCGTCCCACTTATTCACCGCGATAATGCAGCCCTTGCCCTGCTCGTGGGCATAGCCCGCCACCTTGGAATCCTGTTCGGTGAAGCCCACTGTGGCGTCGATGAGGATGACGCACACATCGGCCCTGTCCACCGCCATATAGGAGCGCAGGACGCTGTAGCGCTCAATGGCCTCCTCCACACGGGCCTTGCGGCGGATTCCGGCGGTATCGATAAAGAGAAACCTGCCGTACTTATTTTCCACCGTGGTGTCCGTGGCATCCCGGGTGGTTCCGGCGATATCGGAGACGATCACCCGTTCCTCTCCGGCCATTTTATTAATTAACGAGGATTTTCCCACATTGGGCCGTCCAATCACCGCCACCTTGATGGTCCCCTCGTCTACCTCTTCTGCCTTATCAAAATCCAGATACGCAAAGCAGGCGTCCAGCAGGTCCCCGGAGCCGTGCCCATGGGCAGCTGAAACCGCAATGGGATCCCCTAATCCCAAATTGTAAAACTCATAGAATTCCGCAGGCGGATCCCCCAGGGAATCACACTTGTTGACACACAGCACAATGGGTTTGCCGCTCTTTTGCAGCATGGAGGCCACATCTGCGTCCGTTGCCGTGACACCGGAACGCAAATCCGTCACCAAAATAATCACATCCGCGCTTTCGATGGCCAGCTGTGCCTGGCGGCGCATCTGCGAGAGGATCACATCGTCGCTGTGAGGCTCAATTCCGCCGGTATCCACCAGCATCACTTCCTTGGACCGCCATTCACATTCGCTGTAAATCCGGTCCCGGGTAACGCCGGGGGTATCCTCCACGATGGAGACGCGTTTGCCCACCAGCTTGTTAAACAGGGTGGATTTTCCCACGTTGGGCCGTCCCACCACCGCAATGACAGGTTTCGCCATAGCTGTCACACTCCTTTCCGTTTTCCTGGGCCGCCGGTTCCCCGGGAGCAATTTTGATCCAATAAACCCCTGACTCTATGTTGAAAAGGCTCTCAATTCCGGCCGTTTCAACCTTATTTCAGAATTTACGGATCAAGAATGCCCTAACAGGGCCGACAGCAATTCAAATCCATCATTTCCAACAGGCCGCACCCCAACTCCCAGCTGCCGCCTAAACTCTTCCAGGGACATATCGTCCAAAAACACATCCTCGTCCTGACGCAGCATCACGCCGGGGAGCAGCAGCTCCTGCCCCAAAGGCTTACCGCGCAGCTGCCCCAGCAGATCCTGCGCGGTCAAAAGCCCCGCCACGGTGATCCGCTCTCCAAAAAAATGGTTTTCAATGCTGTAGACATGGCACACAAGCCCTGGAAAGCGCTCCCGCACCAGCCCCACCAGCATCCTCATCCAATCCCCGGCCGCCTTGCCCGTTGCCAGGGAGATTTCCCGGTGCAGCCCCTGCGGCGCGTCTGAGAGCCTCAGGGCGCTGATGAGCTCCTCCCGCAGCAGCGCCAGCAGCCCTACGCCGTTTTCCAGCTGATCGTAATCCCCATAGTATTCCCCATCCGGGATGGGAAGCGACGCCAGCAGGAAAAACTCGTCGGAGGGATAGACCATTCGCCTGCCGTGCTCCTCAAAGAACGCCCCGGAGAACCGGTGAATGTCCTCAATTACCTGGCAGGCGGTCTTCTCATCATAGGGCGCAAGGGGCTCCAGCCCCTCCCGGAACTTGGTGAGCCCTACCGGAACGCAGGCCACGCTCTCTAAATTGGGCCCCAGCGCCGCCAAATCCCGCAGGGAGCGTTCAAGCTCAGGCCCGTCATTGATGCCCGGGCACAGCACCAGCTGGGCGTTCACCTTGATCCCCGCCTGGGTGAGCTGCCGCAGATAGTCCAGCGAAGCAGCAGCCTGCGGATTTTTCATCATACGCACCCGCAGCTGAGGGTTGGTGGTGTGTACCGAAACATTGATGGGAGAGATATGCATCTGGATAATCCGGCGGATATCCTCGTCGGTCAGATTGGTCATGGTGATATAATTGCCGAACAGGAAGGACATCCTGGAATCGTCGTCCTTAAAATACAAGCTTTCCCGCATCCCCTTGGGCATCTGATCCACAAAACAGAAAATACACTTATTTTTGCAGGTCTGCTGCCGATCCATCAGATAGGTGGAAAATTCCAGTCCCAAATCCTCGTATTCATCCTTACGGATCCGCAGCACCCGCTGATGGCCCGCCTCATCCTGAAGCACCAGGCGAAGGCGGGAATTGGTCATATAAAAGCGGTAATCGAGCACGTCCCGGATAGGCGCCCGATTGATGGAAACAAGCGTCATCCCCGCGCAGATTCCTGCCCTTTGGGCCGGTGTTCCCGGTGTCACCGCTGCAATTTTTACTGCCACTGTCCTATGGCCGCCCCCTTGTCCGCATCCAGTTTAAGTCCTTTTAACTGACGCATCCGCCGCTCCCTGTACGGCCTAAACGCCGTCCTGCCTATAGTTTGCCGCGGGTAAAACTAAAAATCCCCGCTTGTACGTCCATTCCAAAAAAATCGGCTCACGGCAAAGCCTTGCAAGGCGTAATACCGCGCCCGGCACCGGTACACTGTCAGATTCCCCGCAGGTTACCTGCGCTAAACCCCGGCAATCGCGCGGGGACAGGCCCATGCGTGACGGTAATTCCAGCTCGGTGGGAACCCTGCCGTTTCGCATCTTGGCTCGGCCAAATTCCTAACGCCTTCGCACAGGCAAACGAACCCTTTCTCAACATCGTTAGGACCATAACGGAGAGGAAAGCCTGAACCGGCCGGGACGTTTGGCGCATCGGCTTAGCTAAATGCCGGCCGCGCTTTCACCGGCAAGCATTGAAAGACGCACTGAAAAAGTGTCGTTTGCATTACTGGTCCTACCGCCCGTAAATGGGCATTTCCCCGCCCAGCGGAGCGCCTTCTAATTCACCGGCTTGCTTTTTGGGATTTCGCTGCGCTCGCCGCTGGAAGCTAAAGCTTTCTAGAAGACATCTCCTTCGGCAGAACCGGATGTTTCAGTCACAACGAAAAAGCAGAGGAGGAATCCAAGCTCCCTCCTCTGCCTGTTTGAGAAGCCTTCTTATTCAGCTTCCACTTTCACAACTTCTTTGCCCTTGTAGTATCCGCAGTTTCCGCACACACGGTGAGGAAGCTTCAGTTCTCCGCACTGAGTGCATTTGGAAAAACCTGGCACGCTCAACTTCCAGACACTGGAACGTCTTTTATCACGTCTAGCTTTAGAAACCTTTCTCTTCGGTACAGCCATGTCAGCACCTCCTTCAGGTTTATATCGTTAATTTTCTAGCAGCTTTCTTAAAGCCTCAAGGCGAGGATCAAACTGCCGGGTATCGCACCCGCAGTCGGTTTCATTGAGATTAGCCCCACACTTTGGGCACAGCCCTTTGCAGTCCTCTCGGCACAAAGTCTTGATTGGTAGCTCAAGCAAAATATCAGAAGCCGCCAGTTCGTCCAAATCCAGCTTGAAATTTTCCACCAGCACATACTCATCGTTGTCCTGGTCATTCAGCTCTCCTGCCAGCTTATGAGTAAAGAGCTGTTCGCACTGTTTTTGGCCTTCCTGAAGACATCTGGAACAGATCATATGCAACAAATAGCTGGCCTGGAAGGATAATTCCACCATGCCGGCGCGGTTGCGTACACTGCCCTTTAATTGTACCGGGGCCTCAAACGGGTGAATCCCCCACAATTCGACAGGACTGAGATCCAACTCCTCCTGAAAGGAAAGTTCTTCGCCGTCCAATTCGAATAGTTGTTTGAGATCTAAAATCATAATGACACCTCATAACGCCACAAAAAATATTATAATATACCAGAAAGCCCATTGTCAAGGCTGGCATGGACAATCTTTTCCAAATTTTCAAATTCAGCAGAACCTCTAAATTTTTCTCCGCATCCCCTGGGACAAACCATCATATTTCCGCCCGGTAAGCGGACCTTGGCAAAAGTCCCCCTTGTTCCCCGGGCCTAACCCAGCAACTTGAGGCTCAGAAGTTTTTTGGCATCCTCAAACTGAGTCTGCCCCAAAACCCGCAGATGAATCCATCCGCCGTCCGAGCATGGGTACCTTGCGTCCACGACCTGCTGGGCCCCGGCGGAAAGTTTGTCATACACCGCCGCATACTGCGCATTGGAAAGCCTGAGCATCATCGTGAAAGCCCCCGCTTCACAAAACAGCGTACAGATGAGCTTTTTGCCCCTTCGGTAGCTGACGCCCCAGCCATAGTGGTTTCCATAGGGGAACCGAATTTCGCCTTCAATTTCCGCCTGCCCCTCCAGGAAGCTGCAAAGCCGCTGATACCAGGGCCCCGCTTCACCGCAGTAGGCAATCATTTGCTCCAGTGTAGGCCTGGCGCTCTTGTCCAGCATCCGCTCATACATATGCCGTCCCCCTTCGTGAAAGCCAAATCAGCCTGTCAGCGCCTGAGAAAAGCCCTGCTTCAGGCTTTCTGTGCTTGGGTTCCTGTAGAGAAAATTCAGCTGCACAGGAGCACCTTGAGCGCCTCTTTATGTCTTTGTGTTTCCCTGGCATCCGCTGAAGGCCGAATCCCGGCATACTGCTCCCAGATATTCGTGCCTGCACGAATATTGTATCACAATAAGACCTGAACTAAACCGGGACGTTTTGCGGTTTGGCTTTGCCAAACACCGGCCGTGCCTTCGGGCCGGTGAGTAAAACTCCCAGATGTTCACGCCCCGCATGAACATTGTATCACAATAAGGCCTGAACTAAACCGGGACGTTTTGCGGTTTGGCTTTGCCAAACACCGGCCGTGCCTTCGAGCCGGTGAGCGAAACTCCCAGATGTTCACGCCCCGCGTGAACATTGTATCACACAATCCAATATAAAAGCAAATCGCCGCCATGCTTTTCTGCCCGCCAGCGCCCGGCTCTTTTCTGGCTGGCAGTTCCCAGGGAAAAAGCAGAGCTTCCAAAAATCCTGAACGTCTATCCTGTAAAACACCCTGAAAACCCCGGCTCACTTCCCCGATCACCCGTCCCGGTTCCCGTCCTTATATAGAAGGACCCCCTGTGCTTTACCCTTTTCGTTCTCAAAACATCTGGCCGGGATAAGCCGGTTTTTCCCCGGGTTCAACCGGAAGCTTTTTTCTTGCCGAATCGGCGGCAAAACAAAAACCGGGGCGGAATTTTCCAGCCCCGGCCAATTGCCTGCGTTTTCAAATGTGTTAGATGCTGTAGCTCTTCATATCCTCCGGCAGATCGGAAATATCGCAGGAGACGGTAAAGGTAACCACAGTTTCCTTGTCCACTACGGAATCCAGCTTGCGGATCATTTCGGCGAAAGCCACATAATCTCTGCCGCCGATTTTGAAAGTGGCGTCGATGAACATCTCACTGATGTCATAATTGCCGGCCAATACGCCGCAGATAAAGCCATAGAAGGCCTCAAACCCGGACACCTGGTAGGTATCGATGTCAATAAGTCTTACGGAATGCACGATATCATAAGTCAGCTGGGTTCCTTTTTCGATGCAGACAACATTGCCCTTGGTTGTTTTCGAGGCGGTGTTGACCAGATCGATGAGCTTCTTGGTCTTGCCGGAGCCTTTGTTGCCGATGATGAGTTTAATCATAGTTTTTTCCTCCCAAAGTGGTGATTTTATAATTCTTTTCGCCGTATGGCGGGGGAAACTAAGAGAGTTTTGCCTCCAGAGCGGCCTTCATGTCCTCATAGCCCGGTTTTCCCAGAAGAGCAAACATATTTTTCTTGTAGCTCTCCACTCCCGGCTGGTCAAAGGGGTTGACTCCCAGAAGGTATCCGGAGATGGCGCAGGCCTTTTCCAGGAAATAGATGAGATAGCCCGCCTCGCTCTCACACAGCTGCGGGACTTGAAGAATCATATTGGGGACACCGCCCTCGGTGTGGGCAATGACAGTCCCCTGAAGCGCCTTGCGGTTGACAATGGACATCTCCTGTTCGGAGAGGAAATTCAGCCCGTCAAAGTTGTTGGGATCCGCCTTGATAAAGAGATCCTGCTGCGGCTTCTGGATATCCACCACGGTTTCGAACAAAATTCTGGAGCCGTCCTGGATATACTGGCCCATGGAATGCAGATCCGTGGAGAACACCGCGCTGGCCGGGAAAATCCCCTTGTTATCCTTGCCCTCGCTCTCGCCGAAGAGCTGCTTGAACCATTCGTTCATCATGGCAAAGGAGGGATCATAGCTCACCAGCATCTCCACCGTCTTGCCCTTGCGATACAGGCAGTTGCGGATGGCGGCATAGCGGTAACAGTCGTTTTTCATCAAATCGGGCTCGCAGAGATCCTGCTGGGCCTGCCGGGCGCCTTCCATCAAAGCCCCGATATCGCAGCCTGCCACCGCGATTGGCAGAAGCCCCACCGGGGTGAGCACGGAGTACCGTCCGCCCACGTCGTCCGGGATGACAAAGGTTTCATAGCCCTCTTTATCCGCCAGTTCCTTGAGGGTGCCCCGGGCCTTGTCCGTAGTGCAGTAAATCCTGGAACGTGCCTCCTCGGGAGTATACTTTTTCTCCAAAAGCTCCCGGAAAATCCGAAACGCCAGGGCGGGCTCTGTTGTGGTGCCGGACTTGGAGATGACGTTTACAGAGACATCCTTGCCCTCACACAGGGAGAGAATCTGGTTGAGATAGGTGGGGCTGATGTTGTTTCCGGCAAAATAAATTTCCGGGGTGTCTTTTTTCAGATTATTGTACAACGGCGAGCGCAGCAGCTCGATGACAGCCCGAGCGCCCAGATAGGATCCGCCGATGCCGATGACGATCAGAACCTGGGAGTCCTGCTGAATTTTTTTAGCGGCCGCCTGAATGCGGGAAAATTCCTCTTTATCATAATCAGTCGGAAGGGTCAGCCATCCCAAATAGTCGTTGCCCAAGCCGCTGCCGGCATGGAGCATCTCATGCGCAGCCTTGACCTGAGGGGCAATCCCGGCCAGTTCATTGGGGGCCAAAAACTTGGAAACGTGCTTTGTGTTTAACGTTACAGCCATTTCAATCATCCTCCGTTTCAGGTAGTTATATTGTACATCAGTATGACAATATTTGCAAGTATCCCGATGTGAGTTGTTTGTTTTTTGGTGAACTTCACATTATCTCCAGCCGGAATGCGCAAAAAGGCTCGGTTCCATCGATGCAGACGCTCAGCAAACCGCGTTTGACAGCCGGATAGCAGGAAACCCTCAGGCGCAGCGCATCCGCCCTTTTTAAGCGGGAAACCGCGATTCGCCTGATAAAAACAGCGCCCTGCCTGTCTGGCTCAAACGTGGCACAAACGATGGAGCCTGGCCGGGCGAACCCCTCGGGATTTCTTTTGCGGGATACGCCTTAGCAAAAACGCCGCCCGCTCTGGAAGCGGCAGTCTTCCCCGCATAAGCGCACAGCCCCCGCAAACGGCGGCGGGAACCCACCGTCCCGCCGCGCTCATTTTCTTCTAAAGCTGGATTAACTGCCGGAAAAAGAACCCCATGGCTGTCCAAATCGTCATTTTTTCCACCGAAGTTTCCGCCAGAATCGGGTACGTGCATACGGTCTCCCCGCTGAGCGTCAGCGTCACCGTGCCCAGCTGCTGACCCTGCTGTACCGGCGCCTGGACTGACTCCATCAGCTCCACTTCGCTTTCCAGGCTTTTTTCCGTCCCCTTTTCCACCAGAACTCCGGCGGGAGGGTTGGGAACAACGCCTACAGACTGGGACACTCCGTCGAGAACCTGAATCTCCCCCAGTTCCTGCGAACATTCCGGCGGGGCAGTAAAGGTGAAGTTGGCAAAGCCGTAGTCCAGAAGGCTGCGGGCATCCGCAAAGCGGTCGTCATCGGTTTTACAGCCCAGCACCACCGCCACTAAGGAGAGCTCCCCGCGGGAGGCGGAGGCGCTCAGGCAGCATCCCGCCGTATCCGTCGTGCCGGTTTTCAGCCCTGTAGCCCCTTCATAAAACCGCACCAGGCGGTTGGTGTTCACCAGCTGGGTTTTCCCTGCGCGCAGTTCATCCATCCAGATGGTGCTGTATTCCTTGATTTTCTCATGGGAGAGCAGCTGGCAGGACATGATGGCGATATCCCTGGCTGTGGAGACATGGCCCTCCTCATCCAGCCCGCTGGCGTTATGAAAGACCGTATTTTCCATCCCCAGCTGTTTGGCCCTCTGGTTCATCAGCTCCACAAAGGCCTCCTCACTGCCGCCAAGATGCTCCGCCAAGGCCACCGCCGCGTCGTTGGCGCTTCCCACAGCGACCGCCTTAATCAAATCCCGGACCGCCATCTTTTCCCCGGGCTCCAGCCAGATCTGGGAGCCGTTCATGCTGCAGGCGTGTTCCGTAGCCGTCACCATGTCCTCCTCCTGGATGCGTCCCTCGTCCAGAGCCTCCATGGTCAGCAGCAGCGTCATCACCTTGGTGATGGAGGCGGGGGAACGCGCTTCATCCGCGTTGGACTCCAAAAGCACCTTCCCGGTGACCGGCTCCATGAGCAGATAGCTGGGCGCTGATATTGCCGGAGGGCCGTCCTCCTCTGAGCCGGCATGGACTAAAACGGGGCCGCTTAACACCATACACAGGGCCACCGCCAGGGCGGTAATCCCTTTCACCTGCCGGAATTTTCCCATAAAATAATCATTCCTTTCTGGGGATTGTATCGGTCCGGCACTGCCGGATGGAAGCCTGCCCTATCGCTTCCAAGATGCAATCCCCCCGGCATTGGAACGCTCAGTTCCAATGTGCATTCCTTTCTGGGGATTGTATCGCTCCGGCACCGCCGGATTGGAATCTGCACTGTCGACCCAATCCCCCCCAAAAGTCCGGGGGTTGCGGGTTTCAGGCCGTTTTCCCCATCAATATGGGGGATTCCCTTCAGTGTATGTCCCGACAAGGAAGAAAATTCCAGTCAAATTCAGGCAAAAAAATAAGATATGCCGCCAAAGCAGCATACCTTACTTTGTCCGTATCGTTTACTGCGCAATATACGGGGCAATTTCAGCGAGGAAAGCGTCGCAGTCGTCACTGTGGATGGTTACATCGATCGGCTTGGAAAGATCAAGGCTGAAAATACCCATGATAGACTTGCCGTCTACGGAATAACGCCCGGAGATCAAATCCACGTCAAACTCGTACTTGGACACGATATTAACGAAGGTTTTCACATCGTTAATGGCCAGGAGCTGAATCTTAACATTTTTCATTTTGCATTCCTCCAATTCATTATTTGGTGCTGCTCAGCGTGCATCCTGCTGGGAAGCGCGCCCAACAATATCACCATAACTATACTATAACAGCCGCCAAGTTTTTCGTCAACTGCTAATTGTATTCATTAAAAAAATTGAGTATAATTGTATTAAAATGAGTGGATTCCAGGCAATAGAATCCGTCATTTTTTCGGCAAAAAATGGATAAATTATGTCCTCACATTTTCCATCGGGAACCAGTCTCCACTCAGGGGTTCCCGGCCTGTTTCACCGAATGCGGAAAGGAAGGAAGCCTGCGCTTTTTAAAGGAAGCTGCAAGGCCATCAGAGAATGAGAGCTGCTTTTTATACACTGGGCTGCAAGGTCAACCAATATGAGACGGAAATTCTCATGCAGCGCTTTGGCGCGGCCGGGTTCGATATTGTCTCCCACCGGGATCCTGCGGATGTCTTTGTCATCAATTCCTGCACGGTGACCGGCACGTCCGATCAAAAAACACGGCAGGTGCTGCGGCGTCTGCGGCGGGAAAATCCCGGGGCTGTTTTAGCCCTAACGGGATGTTTTCCCCAGGCCTTTCCGAAGGATGCCCAATCCTTAAAGGAAGCGGATGTGATAACCGGCGCCCGCCACCGGGGAGAACTCTTGGATGCGGTACAGGAATTCTTTGTCACCCGCCGGCAGGTGGTGCGCATCATCCCCCACGATGCCGGGGAACCATTTGAGCCCATGCGGGCCAACCATTTCCTGGAGAGGACCCGCGCCTTCATCAAAATTGAGGACGGCTGCGATCGGTACTGCTCCTACTGTATTATTCCCACAGCGCGCGGCCCTATACGCTCCAAGCCCCTGGAAGATTTACAAGCCGAGCTGGCGGATTTAGTAACCGCCGGATACCAGGAATTTGTTTTATCGGGGATCAACCTCTCCTCCTACGGCAGGGAATGGGGCCTGCGCCTGGTTCACGCCGTCCAGGCCGCCTGTCAGGTGCCCGGCGTCATGCGGGTGCGCCTGGGTTCCCTGGAGCCGGAGCTCCTCACCCGGGAGGATATCCGCCGTATGGCGGCTCTGCCCCAGTTCTGCCCCCAATTCCACCTGTCGCTGCAGAGTGGGTGTGACGCCACGCTGCGCCGGATGAACCGGCACTACAACGGGGAGGAATATCTGCAGATTGTGCAGGATATCCGCGCCGTATTCCCGGACGCCTCCATCACCACCGACGTTATGGTTGGCTTTCCCGGCGAAACGGATGAGGAATTTGCGGAATCCCTGCGTTTTGTTGAAAAACTGGGGCTTGCCAAGGCCCATGTATTCGCCTACTCCCGCCGGCCCGGCACCCGCGCCGACAGGATGGAAAACCAGGTTTCCCGTTCGGTGAAGGAGGCGCGCAGCGCCAAAATGATTGCCCTCACCGATGAGAGCCGCCGCCGCTTCCTGCTCCAGCAGGTGTCAAGCGTACAGGAAGTGCTCTTTGAGTCGGCGGTCTCTGAGCATATCTATGAAGGATATACCAAAAATTATACCCCTGTGCGCCTGGCGTCCGCTGAAAATTTGCAGGGTCAGCTTAAAAAAGTCCGGCTGAATGCTGTGGAAGCGGACTTCTGCATCGGGATATTGGAAGAGTAACCCCAGGGGAACTCCCCTTTCAGGATAAAACCGGAATCCTCCGGAAAATTTTTGATTGGCACACCGCTTACATCAAGTCAAACTTGGTCGCCGCTGGGGCTTTCTTCCATGCGGGGCTTTCAAAAGGGAAAGGAAAGGTTATCAGAATGGCAGTTTATCGGATTTTTGTGGAAAAGAAGAGGGACTTTGCCGTTGAGGCGGCCTCCGTACTCTCAGACCTGCACCAGTCGCTGGGTCTCTCCAATTTGCAGCGCGTCCGTATTATCAACCGCTATGATGTGGAGAATATCGACTCCCGGGACTTCCGCGCGGCGCGCAGCACCGTGTTTTCTGAGCCTCAGGTAGACGATACCTATGACGAAATGCCCGAGGCCGAGGGCGCGCGGGTGTTTGCCGTGGAATTTCTCCCCGGCCAGTTCGATCAGCGGGCCGACTCCTGCGAGCAGTGCATCCAGTTTTCCACTCAGAAGGATCGCCCTACCGTGCGCACCGCCAAGATCTATGTGCTGGAGGGTATGATCAGCGATGAGGAATTTGAAAAAATTAAAAATTACCTGATTAACCCTGTGGAGTGCCGCCAGGCCTCCTTGGAAAAGCCCCAGACCCTGGCCGCAGACTACACCATCCCCACCACCGTGGAGACCCTCACCGGCTTTACACAGAAAACACGGGAGGAACTGGCGGACTTCATCAGTTCTTACGGCCTGGCCATGGATCTGGACGATATCCAGTTCTGTCAGGATTACTTTAAAAATGAAGAAAAGCGGGATCCCACCATCACGGAGATCCGCATGATCGACACCTATTGGTCCGACCACTGCCGGCACACCACCTTCCTCACCAACATCGACAGCGCCGATATCGAGCCGGAGTATGTGGCGCAGACCTATGGGGAATACCTGTCCTGGCGTAAGGAGCTGGGCCGGGAGCACAAGCCGGTCACCCTCATGGATTTGGCCACCATCGGCGCGAAAATTCTGCGCAAGCAGGGCTGCCTCAACGATTTGGACGAGTCCGAGGAGATCAACGCCTGCTCCGTACGCATCGATGTGGACGCCGACGGCGAGACCATCCCCTATCTGCTGATGTTCAAAAACGAGACCCATAACCACCCCACGGAGATTGAGCCCTTCGGTGGCGCCGCCACCTGCCTGGGCGGGGCTATCCGCGACCCGCTGTCCGGACGCTCCTATGTGTATCAGGCCATGCGCGTCACCGGCGCCGGCAATCCCCTGACCCCCTTTGAAAAGACGCTCAAGGGCAAACTGCCTCAGAAAAAAATCGTCACCACCGCGGCGGGCGGCTACAGCTCCTACGGCAACCAGATCGGCCTTGCCACCGGGCACGTGGCCGAGGTCTACCACGACGGCTATGTGGCGAAGCGCATGGAAATCGGCGCCGTGGTGGGCGCTGCTCCGGCTGAAAATGTGGTGCGCGAGGTTCCCTCCCCGTCCGATATCGTCATCCTGCTGGGCGGGCGCACCGGGCGGGACGGCTGCGGCGGCGCCACCGGTTCCTCCAAATCCCATACGCTGGAATCCCTGGAAACCTGCGGCGCCGAGGTGCAGAAGGGCAACGCCCCCGAGGAGCGCAAGCTGCAAAGGCTCTTCCGCAATCCCCAGGTCACCCGGATGATTAAACGCTGCAACGACTTCGGCGCAGGCGGCGTATCCGTTGCCATCGGCGAATTGGCGGATGGGTTGTTCATCAACCTGGACAAGGTTCCCAAGAAATATGACGGCCTGGACGGCACCGAGCTGGCCATCAGCGAATCCCAGGAGCGTATGGCGGTAGTGGTGCGCAAAGAGGATGTCCAGCGCTTTATTGCACAGGCCCAGAAGGAAAATCTGGAAGCCACTGTGGTGGCCGAGGTACGCCAGGAGCCCCGCCTGGAGATGGATTGGAACGGCAACCGGATTGTCAGCCTGTCCCGTGAATTTTTAAATTCCAACGGCGCTCCCAAGCACACCAGCATCCGCGTGTCCGCCCCGCAGCTGCACACCCGCGGCAGTGAGAAAACGGATATGGCAAGCCGCTTCCGGGAGCTGGCGGGCAATTTGAATGTGTGCTCCCAGAAGGGCCTGGTGGAGCGCTTTGATTCCACCATCGGCGCCAACACGGTACTGATGCCCTTCGGCGGCAAGTACCAGCTCACGCCTGCCCAGGCCATGGCGGCTAAGGTTCCTGTTTTGGGCGCCAGCACCACCACCTGTTCCCTGATGGGCTGGGGCTTTAACCCGGATATCTCCAGCGGCAGCCCCTATCACGGCGCCATGCTGGCGGTCATTGAATCCGTGGCGAAAATCGTTGCGGCAGGCGGCAGCTACCACAAGTGCTGGCTGACTTTCCAGGAATATTTTGAGCGCACCCAGAATAACCCCACCCGCTGGGGTAAGCCCTTTGCGGCTCTGCTGGGCGCTCTCAAGGCACAGCTGGAACTGAAAATCGCCTCCATCGGCGGTAAGGACTCCATGTCCGGCACCTTTGAGGATATCGACGTCCCCCCCACCCTGGTCTCCTTTGCGGTATCCGTGGCCAAAACCGGGAACATTGCCACTCCTGAGCTGAAAGCCCCCGGCCATGTGCTGGGGTATCTGGCTCCCCAATACGAGGAAAACGGCCTTCCCTGCTTTGAAAGCGTACGCCGGGTATTTGATACCATCGAGGCGCTCGTGGCCCAGAAAAAAGCCAAGGCGGTATGGACCATCGGTTATGGCGGCATTGCCGAGGGCATCATGAAGATGAGTTTCGGCAACCGTATCGGTGTCACTCTGGAAAATTCCTCTGTCGATCTGTTTAGTCCCACCTATGGCGCTTTTATCGTAGAGCTTGAGGCGCCCTGCCAGGAGCTCCAGGTTCTGGGGCATACCTGTGAGGATTACGCCGTCACGCTTCCCGACGGCACCCGCCTGGATTTGACTGAGCTTCAAACGGTATGGGAATCCAAATTGGAACCGGTATTCCCCTGCAATATTCCTACCCCGAAGCTGGCGGTGCAGTCCTTCTCCTATGTGGCGGATAAGCACGCCGCGCCCGCGGTGAAACTTGCCAAACCCCAGGTGCTCATCCCGGTGTTCCCGGGAACCAACTGCGAATATGACACTGCCCGCCGGTTTGAATTGGCGGGGGCTCGCCCGGAAATCTTTGTCATCCGCAACCTGTCCTCCTCCGCCATTGAGGAGAGCGTGCAGGAGATGGTCCGCCTGATCGGCAGCAGCCAGATTATCGCCCTGCCCGGCGGCTTCTCCGGCGGCGACGAGCCCGAGGGCTCCGGAAAGTTCATCACCGCCTTCTTCCGCAATCCCGCTGTTAAGGATGCGGTCCATGAGCTCTTAAAGAACCGGGACGGCCTGATGTGCGGCATCTGCAACGGCTTCCAGGCTTTGGTGAAGCTGGGCCTGGTGCCCTTCGGCGAAATTGTGGAAATGGACGCCACCTGTCCCACTCTCACCTATAACAACATCGGGCGTCACCAGTCCATGCTGGTGCACACCCGGGTGGCCTCCAACAAATCTCCCTGGTTCATGCACAGCCAGGTGGGCGAAGTGCACACGGTGGCCATCTCCCACGGCGAAGGAAAATTCGTCGCCAGCGAGGAGTGGATTCAGAGAATGGCCTCCAATGGGCAGATTGCCACACAGTATGTGGATTTGGCGGGAACTCCCACCATGGATATCCGCTTTAACCCCAATGGATCGGTCCAGGCCATCGAGGGCATTACCTCTGAGGACGGGCGCATCCTGGGCAAGATGGGGCACTCCGAGCGAATCGGCGAGGGCCTGTACCAGAATGTTCCCGGCAGCTTCGACCAGAAGATTTTCCAGGGGGCTGTGGACTATTTCCGTGGCTAATCCTTCTTAAACTTAACAAATCCTTGGAATCCAGGGCGGATACCGGCTGCGAAAGCTGACGGCAGCCGGGTATGCAAGCCCTGCGGCCCGTATTGTTTCAAAAAAGGACAAAGGACACTGTTAAAAACAGTGTCCTTTTTTGGTTTTCGGGTGCACAGCCTCCAAAAAACGGCAGCATGGCCCAGCCTATCCACCGGCGCGCCCCGAACGCCCCGAACCGGTATAAAACCGCCGACATAAATAGAGGCTATTTTCCGCAGAACCCGGAGCATCGGCGCCGCCTTACCGGTTCAAAACAAAAGCCGCAAGCGGTCTAAGCCACGCGCTGGCCCCTGTGCCGTGCCGGTATCCGAAGCCCAATGTCTTTCATTGAGAGGCCTTTTTTGCCGCCGTCCCGCTAGTGTTTTTGCGGAATCCGGATCTTCTCAGCGTCCTGGAACCGGTATACTTTTACTAAATTGTTCTTTACACGCACCAGGATAGCCCGGTAACAGTCCGCCATTGTGTCCGCAAAGGAATCCGTGTTCCCCTCACGTAACTGCCCAAGCCCTTCAATGACCTTCTTATTGATCTGAGAAAGTACATTCTGCCTGGACGGATAGTATGCAAAATGATGCCCCCATCCAAGAAGGCGGCTGGTCTGAACCAAGATAACCCGCAGAGGAGCCAGTGTGGTGTGTTTCACGATGGCCTCAAATATCTCTGCCAAAGGAATCGAACCCGGAGCAGCAAATCTGTCCGCCAACCGGTCCAATTCCTCTCCGGTGAACCGCTTTGCCGCCGAAACCGCGGGACGAATCACCAGTACCATCAGCTGCAGGGCGTGAAGGTACCGCAATGCCTTTTCCACATATCCGGAGTTCAGGGCCAGCTGATACAGTTTCGTGCCGTCCGGTTCTATTACAACAGTCCCTTTCCCATTGAAGGTTTTAACAAACCCTCTTTGTTCCAGCTCGGACAGCGCCTTTCTGACAGTCGATAACGAGACGCCGTACCGGCCGGCCAGCTGTTTTTCATACGGCAGATATGTTCCAACGGCATATTCCCCAAGGCCGATTTTCATGTTCAGGTCATCGACAATTTTCGAGTAGTAGTAATCCTGTCCACGCATCGGGTTCCAGGAAAACGGCGTCCCCGTTTGTACAGGAATTTCAGGCATAGTGCCCGCCAGTTCCTGTAACGTACTTTCAATGGAATCCGCGAGACGTTGATACATTCTGGAAAGCTCACTGCACATTATCCGCGGATCACTGCCCTTCAAGGTGTCGATAACCGCGCGGGTCTGCTCTGCCGGATTCTGCGAAAGGTGTTTTGCAAAACAAGGGCACTCCTCTATAAAAAAGGCGAGTTTATTGTAAAGGCCGAATGTGGAATAGAGTTCGCTGAACAATGAATTACCGCCTATTTTTAAAATATCATATCCCAATTTTGACGGCAGCCGCCATCCGCCCAGGGAATGCCGCATCCGCAGCACTTTCATTGCCTGTTTATAATGGGGCATAATCTCCACATCACAGCCCTGCAGGGAGAAAACCAGCAAAGGCGGCAGTATCAAAGCAAAGGTCTGGTATACCTGCAAAATGCCATCCCTGTGTTTTAAAATCTCAAGGGCAGCGTTCGATGGGCCGGGTCCATTCTTCCCTTTGGCAGCTACCGGCGCAAGGCGGGGCCGAATTTCAATCAGTCCTTCTTCCCGTAATGTGTCAAAAACGCGGTTTATCGTATACCTGCTCACATGAAATTGATCGCACAGCATTCTGGAGGACGGCAGGGTGCTTCCGGGAAGTAGTATCCCATCCAATATTTCCTTCTTAATTTCATCATAGACAAATTGAAACTTCGTTTCCTGCGGGTTCATACTGCCTCCTCTCCCCCACTGCCAATGATGTCAAAAGCTCCTGACAGAACCGGGGGTTTTTTGCGCTTTGCCAAACACCGGCCATCCCTTCGGGCCGGTGAGCAAAACTCCACAATGTTCGCGGCTTCTGCGAACATTGTACCATGATTTACCACCATTGTCAGCACAAAAATGCCCCAACCTATTTGCACCCCTTACCAATATTGTTGTTGCCATCCGGCAAGAACAGCCTTTATAATAAAAAGTAAGTATGAATGAGAATTTTAAGGGCTTCCGGGGGGAATAACGTCAATGGAAACCAGTAAACAAAAGAATTCTACCACGCGTTTTCTGATATACAGCTTCATTGGGCTTTTGATCTTTAGTATTATTATTTTCAGCCTGCTTGGAATTTA
Organism: Marvinbryantia formatexigens; assembly: GCA_021771035.1. Lineage (GTDB taxonomy): Bacteria > Bacillota > Clostridia > Oscillospirales > Ruminococcaceae > CALXEM01. Next base: position 45,494 of record JAETPU010000013.1, read on the forward strand.
TATCGGCCAAAAAAGCAAAACCGCCGTTTATGAAATCGGAGAAATCTATATGTCTGGAATGAATGATCAGATGTCCAGGCACTTCGAAACTGTCATTAAACTGCGTTTTAGCCAGGCCAGAGGCATTGTCTCCGTTGTTCCGGCCGATGATGCCGATGATTATGATCCACACAAGCTGTATGAGGAACTTGCTTACCGGGCACAGGTCAGGGATTTTAGCTATCTGGCGCTCTGCTCCGCCCAGGGGGACTTTGAAATGCTGTATGGGCAGTCAATCCAGCCGCTGAATCCGCAGCCCTTTGTGGAGGCCCTGCTGCAGGGGGAGCAGCGAGTTGCGGTAGGCGTTGATTCTCAGGGAAACGAAGTAGTTTTGTTTGGCGTCGGCGCCGCCTATCCCATGCGCAATGGCGGCAGGAGCACCGGGCTCATAGCAGCCGTTCCGCTGAAATATATTACGGATTTTCTGTCCTTAGAGGATGAAAAACAGCTGATGAGCTATTTTATAATCAGGCCGGACGGCAGTTTTGTCATCCAAAGCCCCAACACGGAATACGCCCCCTTCTTTGAACAGCTGCGCATACATCTCAATTCCCAAAGCACCCAAGCACCTGCTGACAGCTCCCTTATAAAATTCGGTGACGCGATAAAAAGCCATGGGGAATCCGCCGCCGCATTTCAAACAAGCGGTGAAGAGTGTCAGATTTACGGTATCCCCTTGCCCTATTCTGAGTGGTATTTGGTATCGGTCATGCCCTACAGCGCCCTGGACAATTCCATCAGCACCCTGAGCGGCCAGCGTGCGCTTATCACCCTGCTGTCCTGTGCCTCTGTTTTACTTCTTCTGACGCTGATTTTTCTTCGGTACTTCTCCATGACCCGTTTACAGCTCAATGAATTGGCAAGGGCACGCCAGTCGGCCCTGGAAGCGAACCGAGCCAAAAGCGAATTCTTAGCCAATATGAGCCATGATATCCGTACGCCCATGAACGCAATTGTAGGCATGACCGCCATTGCCGCAGCCCATATCGATGATTCCAAGCAGGTCCAGAACTGCCTGAAAAAGATTACGCTGTCCAGTAAACACCTGTTGGGTTTAATTAATGACGTTTTGGATATGTCTAAAATTGAAAGCGGCAAATTCACAATTACGGATGAGCAGATTTCGTTGAAGGAAGTTGTCGAAGGAATCGTGAATATTATGCAGCCCCAGATCCGGACAAAAAGACAGGCCTTCGATATCCATGTGGAAAATATCTTCACAGAAAATGTCTGGTGCGATGGCGTACGCCTCAACCAGGTTTTGCTCAACCTCCTGTCCAACGCGGTCAAATATACGCCGGAGGGCGGTTTCATACAGTTATCCCTCTGTGAAGAAGCCTCCCCCAAAGGGGAAAATTATGTCCGAATCCATATCAGCGTCAAGGACAATGGAATCGGGATGTCCCCGGAATTCCTGAAACGGATCTACGAGTCCTACAGCCGTGCCGATGGAGCCAGAGTACATAAAACCGAGGGCGCCGGTTTGGGAATGGCGATTACAAAATATATTGTGGACGCCATGCAGGGAACCATCGACATCCAAAGCGAACTCGAAAAAGGTACCGAATTCCGCCTGACCTTTGATTTTGAAAAAGCGTCTGAAATGGAAGTGGATATGGTCCTGCCCTCTTGGAATATGCTGATAGTTGACGATGACGAACTCCTGTGCAGGACGGCGGCACAAACCCTCAAATCCATCGGAATCAGCGCAGAATACACGTTAAGCGGAGAAAAGGCGATGGATCTGGTAATCCAGCATCACAAAAACAGAGAGGATTATCAAATTATCCTGCTGGATTGGAAGCTCCCCGGTATGAATGGAATTCAGCTTGCAAAAGAGATCCGGCGCAGCCTGGAAGATGACGTGCCGATCCTGCTGATTTCTGCGTATGACTGGAGCGAATTCGAAGCGGAGGCCCGGGAAGCGGGGATCAGCGGTTTTATATCCAAGCCCCTTTTCCGCTCCACGCTGTACCACTCGCTGCGCCAGTACATGGATCCCCAAACTCAACACAGCCAAACCATCAGTCATAATGCCGATCTGCGGGGGCGCCGCATCCTGCTTGCCGAGGATAATGAGCTCAACTGGGAGGTGGCAAGGGAATTGCTGTCTGACCTGGGCGCGCAGCTGGATTGGGCGGAAGACGGCCGGCTTTGCCTGGAAAAATTCCAACAGTCACCGCAGGGGTATTATGACGCCGTTCTCATGGATATCCGTATGCCCCACATGACAGGCTATGATGCCGCCAAGGCCATTCGGAAGCTGAATCACCCCGATGCCCGGTGCGTCCCGATTATCGCCATGAGTGCGGACGCTTTTTCGGATGATATCCAGCGTTGCCTGGATTGCGGCATGAACGCCCACATCGCAAAGCCTATCGATATCGTGGAATTGACCCGCACGTTAAAAAAATATTTGTGAACCTGACCCCAGCTTTCAGGCGCGTGCCATCCGGCACGCGCTTTTCGTTTTACTTGCATATCCCGCCGGCGCCGCCTTGGGAAATCTTTTGCCGAAATTTGTTTCAAATTATGATTTTTCCTGTATAATAAAAGGGAAAAGTCATCCCCCGGGAAAAACACATGGTCCGCCGCCAAAACGCCGCTGCGGCTCAGCCGTGTTATGTAACGGGAAACGATAAAAAAGGCGGTGAAGGCATTGGAGCATACCCAGAGCAGCTGCGCAAGCATCGAGCAAGTCAAGGCTGCCGCCAGCCAGGTGATGCACCTGCACTACTGTGAGAATAATATCGAAGGCGTCATCTCCTTTTTTGCGCCGCAATTCAGTTGGATTGGCGCCGGAGAGGAACAATATGTGGTGGGCCATGAAGAAGCGGCGGCTTTTTTCCGCCGGTTCTCCGGGGCAATCCCCAAATGCAATATAACAGAAGAACACTATGACGTCCTGGCGCTCAGTGAGGATTCCTATCTCTGCAGCGGCAGGATGTGGATTACCACCGATCCCAGCACCCAGATGTACCTGAAGGTGCACCAGCGTGTCAGCTTCGTATTTCAAACGATTCAGGGCCGGCTGAAATGCTCCCATATCCACTGCTCCAACCCCTATATGGAGATGGTGGAGGGAGAGCTTTTCCCGGATAAAATCGGAAAACAGTCCTATGAATACATTCAGGAGCGCCTGGAGCTTCTGGAGGAAGAAACCAAACAGAAAAACCGTCAGCTGGAGGTTATCATGTCCTCCATTCCGGGCGGGCTGAAAATCAGCCGGGATGACAGCAGCTATTCTTTTGCCTATGTGAGCAGGGATGCTGCCGCCCTGTTTGGGTATACGGTAGAGGAATTCCTGGAGGCCACCGGCGCAACCGCAGTGGGGACCGTGTATCCCCCCGATCTCCCCCAGGCCCTGGCCGCCTGTGACGCAGCCTTTCGGGACGGCGGCACCCAGTATTCCACAAAATACCGGGTGCGCTGTAAGGACGGTTCCCTGAAATGGATTCTGGACAGCGGCAAAAAAGCCCCTGGGGAAAATGGGGAAACCGTAATCAACTCCCTGTACCTGGATATCACCAAATCGGAATTGGATGCCCAGGAACTCAAGCGCCAGAGGGAGCTTCTCCAGAGCATCTACGACACGGTTCCCTGCGGCATCCTGCGCTTCACCCGGGAAAACGGACGCTTCACCCTGGTTTCCATGAACCGGGCGGCACTGCAGCTGCTCAGTTATCGGGACGAGGAAAGCCTGCGTGCCGATTGGCGCAACGGTACGGCCGGAACCGTACTGGAGGAGGACAGGCCCGGGCTTCAGAACTCCTATGCTCAGCTTCGCCGCGTTGGAGACAGCGCGGATATCCTCTACCGGGTGCGCACGCCAAACGGTCAAATCCGCTGGCTCAGCGGCACAAATATGATAGTCTCCAGCATAAACGGCCTGGATGTCATCCAGCGCATGATGTTTGATGTAACCGACAGCCGGAAGCTCCAGGAACAGCTGGCCTGGGAGCAGGAGCTCTACCGGGTCGCTATGGAGAGCAGCTCTGATGTACTGTACGAATACCGGATGGATACGGATACCCTGATTACCTATCGGCCCCAGACCTCCGCACAGGAGCAGCAAACGGTTCTCAGAGAGGAATTCCCCCAGTTCAGCCGGACAATCCGCCGGCAGCATACCGTTCATCCGGATGATATCCCCGCCGTTATCCAGAACCTCTGCCAGGGACGCGCCGAAATTTTTGAGGCCCGTTTTGCCACACCGGAAGTTCCCCGCGGGGAACAGTATTGGTGGTACCGGGTAACTGGAAAGCTCATTTCCCCGCCAAGCGGCCCCAGCCGGGTTGTGGGAACCTTCCGCAATATCCATCATGAAAAGATGGCGTTCTCTGAAAACGCGGAAAAGCTCTATATGAACCAGTCCGCCCTGCAGGCCATCAGCGAAGTGTATGTGTGCATCTATTATGGTGATTTGAGCAGCGATACCTACTATGGCGTCCGTCTTCCCCAGCAGGATGCGGCGCCGTCAATCCCCCGCAGAGGCAGCATCCAGGCCGAGCTTCAGCGGTATATCAACGCCTTTGTAGGCGCCGAGGACCGCCAGAGGATGCTGCGCTTCTGCAGCCCCGGCAATCTCGAAAGCCTGCTCACCCGGGTGGGGGCCCGGGCTGAAATCGAATACCGGCACCAGTCCTCCCCTGAAACTTCCATCTGGCTCAGGCTGGAAATCCAGCTCATCACCATGAAGGGAGCCCAGCCTCAAAATGCGGTTTTTACCTTCCGCAACGTGACCCAGGAACGCCAGCAGGAGCTGGAGCACCGCCTGGAGGAGCAGAAGGCCAAGCAAGCGCTGGAGGAGGCCTATGAGGCCGCCAACAGGGCCAATCTGGCCAAGAGCGATTTTCTCTCCAAGATGTCCCATGACATCCGCACCCCTATGAACGCCATCATGGGCATGACCGCCATTGCCCAAAAAAACGCCTCAAATCAAAAGCGGCTGACAGACTGCCTGCAAAAAATAGAGCTCTCCAGCCGTCACCTGCTCAATTTAATCAATGAGGTCCTGGATATGTCAAAAATCGAAAGCGGAACCATCCATCTCCATGAGGAAATCGTGGATCTCAACCGCCTGATGCAGACAATTGCGGATATGGTGCACTCTGACGTGCAGGAACGGCGCCAGGAGCTGGAACTCAGCTGCCGGCTGTCCGGGCCTCACCAGGTGTACGGCGACACCGTGCGCCTGCAGCAGCTTCTCCTGAATTTGCTGTCCAATGCGGTAAAATACACCCCGGAGCAGGGGCATATCCGCCTGGAATTATTGGAAAAGCCCTCCAATTCCCACGGAATCGGCTGTTATGAATTCACCGTGCAGGACGATGGAATTGGGATGTCGGAGGAATTCCAGCAAAAGCTGTTCAGGCCCTTTGAGCGGGCGGAGGATTCCCGGGTGAGCCAAATTCAGGGGACCGGGCTTGGGATGGCTATCACTCAAAACCTGGTGCGGATGATGAACGGCACCATTCAGGTGGAAAGCCAGCTCAACCGGGGCTCCCGGTTTACAGTCTGCCTGTATCTCAAACAAGCCCATAGGCCCGAACCGGAGCGGCCGTATTTCGCGGCGCCCTGTCCAGGCAATGTGAAATTTTCCAAACACCAGCGGGTGCTTTTGGTGGAGGATAACAGCCTGAACCGGGAGATCACTGTGGATCTGCTGGAGTCCGCCGGGCTTCTGGTGGAGGAAGCGCAAAACGGCAGACAGGCGCTGGAGCTATTCCAGGCCTGTACGCCCGGGGAATACTGCCTGATCCTGATGGATATTCAAATGCCGGTAATGGACGGTTACCAGTGCGCCCGGGCCATCCGGGCTCTCGATCGCCCAGACGCCGCAGCCATCCCAATCATCGCGCTGACAGCCAACGCCTTTGCCGACGATGTCCGCCGGGCCAAAGAGGCCGGCATGAACGAACACCTGGCAAAACCTCTGGAGTTGGATAAGCTCATGCAGACCCTGTCTCACTACATTCGGTAAGCGTCCCCGGGTTTCATACGCCCTGTAGAAACTTCGGGAGCCGCCTGCATGATTAGGAAGGCGCAGAGCAGCGGAACAAAGATTGGTGCCCCCAGGGAGCGTCCAACCGGATTGCCAACGGCTGCGCTGGAAACGGGAAGGCCTCTGCCTCGGCTTTCTGCTTCCCTCCTTCCCGCCTGGCACAGCACAGAGCCGCTGCGCTCAAGGCTCTCCCTGCCCAAATTCATTCCACGTCCGGCGAACGTTACCAGATTACACTCCCTTATGAGTACCATACGCCTGATGCAGGATGACGCGGCGGTAGTGTTTTTTTCATAGAGAGTCTGTACCTCCGGCTGTGCCTAAAACCGCTTGTCCTACATTTCTTATGGTCCTGAATGCATTCCTCCCTTGTGTCTATAGATATTTAAAGACATCGCGGCATTCCGAACACTTCGGAATGCCGCTTTTTAAGGTACCCCTGCAACAGAGCTTCCGATTTCAGAGAAGGCCGGTGCGTTGAACTAGTTTTCTATATCATTGAGCACACATAGTGTTCCAAGCTGGGCGTCCCCCAGTTTACTCAGCTTTTTCCCGAATTTCTCAATTAGCCCAAGTTCACTGTAAACATAAAAACAGCATCGGTGTGCCCGCTTATCATTATCGGCTATCTCCAGATCCACTTCAATTTTTATATGCCCGGCACGATCTATGGGTAAAAACTCCAAAGAAAAAGCCGGGGTATAATTGCCATCCTTTTTTCCAAACTCAATATAACATCCATTTTTGTAGTCACGGATGAATTCAGAAAATGTTTCAGAAAGACCCTTTAAAAAATGGGGATCCACATAGCAGTACTGATATGCTGTTACAAACTCAGATTCGGCTGTTACCTTCAGCTCGATTACAGTCTCGTCACTCCAAGTTTTTTCTATCAGGATATTACTATCTGCCATTTTTTCTCCTCCAAACTTTTAAAATCAGCAAAGGATTTGTCCGTTTCTTAAAATTAGCAGTTCATCCTTTTATCAGCGTTCCAAACTACGGAAACGATGCTGCCTCAGGAACCGCCCAACATACCTATTTTTATCGGTTCGTTTAAACACCCGTTTCCCGGGGTGACAGGTTTTCTCTAACTCTCCGAGCTCTGTCAAAAATTTCCTCTTTAGAATAATACAGATTGGGAATTGAGAGTTCCTCCCTATCTGCCGTAAATCGACCCGCCATATCGCACAAATCGCTGAATTCACGATTTTCCAGTTGAGTTAGTTGTGTATAGTCGGTTTCTAAGTTGTAGATTCTGGTGAATTCCATACAGAAGGTTTTAATATCGTAGGACTCGTCTAAAAGCCCAACAATTAAATACCATAATTGTTCTTGTACCGTCATAATATTCTATTACCTTTCCGTATCCGATATTTTAGATAAACCGCCTGTGGATTTCTTCAACACCCGTATTTCGTTTCATAATATTGCTTCTTTGCATTTTTAGACGACGGGGTTCATCCATCCGCACTAAGGAATTTTACAATATTCTTTGCTACCAATTAGCCTGTTCAAACTCTTCCGTGTCCAATTCTTTGATGTATACCGATATCCATCTGACTGTATTTGTCTGTGCATCCATTTCTATAAATACCCCTTTTATGGATTCCCAGGTTTCCTCAAAATCATCATATATAAAACTCGGTTCTGCTTTCAGCATTTCTTCTTCCGTTGTTCCTATTGTGATAGTTCCAAACAGCGTTCCTCTATAGTCATCCAGGGTTGTGATGCGAAATAACTTTTGATTTTCGCGATGAAAATACAATTCTATGCAATTTTGGATATCATATCTTATCCAATTACCATTGATAATACAACAGGTACTATTACTAAGTGATAAAATATCCCTCAATTCATCAATGGTACTATATAGTGTGATTCTGCCTAATCCGACAAACGGAATAATCGGTGCTTCATTTTGTATCAAAGTCATCCTAATTTCCTCCAGAAAAAATAATTGCCGCAGTTTCTGAGTGCGTCTGCAGTTTCTTCAGCCGTCTTTCCGCAAAGGCTTTTGGATAAGCCTTGATATCATCGATAGAAACATTCCCTTCCCTAATTATGGCAGCGAGACTATCCCCACCCGCCCCGCTCTTCGGTACTCCGGCCCTTTGTGGGCTTGCTACACTCCCGTGATGACGTTTGCCAGATAGAAGGAGCCGGGCCAGATGCTCCGGAATTTTTTAATAATCGAGTTATCACCGAATCAGGGAATGGAGTATCAAAATTACTATGGAGTAAGAGAGTATTGGTACCCTATTGAATCGTTGAAATATATGCCTCTAAATCTTCTGCAAGGGGATAGCCTTTTTTCAAGCCATCGATAACACTGTCCTGTTCACTAATAAAAATCGTTGCGGTACTGTCCCAGGCAACAATTTCTATGTGAGCAGACGGATGATAAATGGATACCGGCTTCTTCCATAGGTCAGCATAGACTGCTGATCCTGAAATATCATATTGCAGAACCTCCTGTTTGGAAACCTGCCTGTCAAAAGCAAAAAGAATTCCCCATATCCACTGAAAATCTTCATTCTCTATCATTTCCGTCAGGAGTTCACCAGAGAGCCAGCAATAATCCCCGGCTAATATTTTTTTGTACTCCTCATTCTGGGGATAACATTCATGTCCCAGAATCAGCCAATTATAGTTTTTTTCAATATGGCTGATCGTGTGGAATATCTTTTTGAGATGGGTAAAGTAGGGCTCCCCTTGATCGATCATAGCGCCTTTCATAGTTTCACTCCTTCAGTTACGTACTTCTTATCGGAGTGCTGCCTGTCCAATCCCAACCAGGTTTCATAGGGGGCTCTTAATTCCACGTTCAAGTCCGGCTGCCAGCACTCATTGTGTGACACTCCCAGCAGATGCTGTTTTTAGTATAAGAGGCGGATGGGAACTGCGTCAATGGTTTTCTTGCTCATCCGCATTATTGTTCTAAAAAGAAAAGTGCCCCATAGGACGCCCAAAATATTTGGTACTGGATTTTAGATAACTGGGGGATACTTTTTTATCATGATAGTCCACCTGAATTTTGGAGGATCTAAATTTCTATCATAATTCATCAAAGTCAATATCATTTATTACAACGCAATCATCCCCTACTTTGTTTCTTAGCAACCGTTCTAACCGAAAAATATCAGTTTCAAAGGCGGCTTTTTCCGCAGAGGTCAGAAACCCCCGATACTGAAATGCATGGCTGTCATTCTGAAATAAACTGTCATACTGTTCCTGTATTTTTACACATAAAGGGTCTAATTCAATATCTCCTATCAGGGTATCTGGCAGTTCATTGAATATCAAGTTCTCATCTTCATCATACTCCCAAACGGGAAAGCACTGATACTCCAATGCTAGCTTTAACTGATTCATGGTATCGTCTCCTTCCTTGCTGGAAGTTGGGTTTATGTCAACTATAATCCGTTTTCTGAAATAATGATTACTGCCTATAACGATATGACAATTATTGTTAATGAAAAACCGGCCCCGATAGAGGCGCAAATTTGCCGAAGCGATAGGCTCTCTCATCCGTCAAGAAATTGGATTATCAGACCGTATCCTAAACGTTTTACATAGAATATGCAGTTCAATCGGAAATAGATTGATTCTAAATTGCAGAAAATTCATCTCATCGATTCTTATCTCTTCAACCTGAACATCCTGCATAAAATATGGGAGCTGATTGCGGGTTAGTTCCTTTGAAGAATTGATTTTAGAGTATTCTATCGAGTGTTTAATTTGAATCTGATAGCAATCTTCAAAGTGGTAAACCACGTCGATATCTCCATCCTCAAAGACTAAATTTACTTCATCACCGAAATTACTACAATCCAGTTTCTTTACCCTTGCATCCCAATAATAACTGCTCTCAATTTGTTTGATTAAATCTGTAATCATAATACTCTCCTTGGTTCCGATAGGCATATGTCCGTCAGGACTCCCGCAAACAACAGGATTGTCCGATATATCCAGAAGATTTCCTTCCTAAACTACAATCTTGGATTTACTGCGATTACTTTTCCAGACGGGTTTATTGCCGCCGTGACCTCTACAGTCTGATGGAGAAGTGTTCGGAAATTTTTATGTGAAGTCTTCATGTATGACATCGTTTACTTGTATTAAATTTTTCCTGGCAACTTTAAATAGGTGTTTTTCCGCATTATTTCTTCCTTTCAATTGAGTATTGGAAATATAGTAAATATCATTATTGGAAACCACTTCAGCGAATTGCGTATTTCCGATGATAACATTTTCCCTGTTTATTGAGATTTCTATCACTTTATCCTCAGAAATTTCCATAAATTCTCCCAGGAGTCCAATTTTACAATTGTATATTCCTCCCAGCTTCATAAATTCAAAATTGTGGCCATCGCTTATTAATGCGGAGTCATCAAAGCATAAATCTTCTGTATTGGTATCGAGACTTTGAATTAAAACATCGCGCGTCATCATCGCTTCCGTTATTGCTTTTAACTGATACAAGGCAAACATCCTTTCCTATTTTTCAATTCTAATCTATCGGATAAAGATTCCATGGATCCATTTGTACCGTATGCAGCCCCATCCCTGTTTTCATTCATAACATAGGCGGCAAATAAGCCATTCGAACTTTTGCCTATTTTACTGGTGTAGTATTCATCGTTTGAGAGAAAAACCTATGTAAAACAATTGATTTACCTATCAAAACTGCTCCCAAGATGGCGTTTCTTCAGAACTGAGGATTTGGGATAAAGTCACACATCCCCAAAGGCGTAGACCTCAAGGACAGTAAACTTACCTATAACGATATTACAACTATTCCAGTAAAAAAGAAAGCACCCCGATGGGGCGCAATCAATCAATAAACATTTTTAATTATTATCGTACCCTGGATTCGTTGAGTATTCTAAGTTCATCGGGTAAAATCTGTTTTAGAAGTATTCCAATGATTTCATTATTTACCCTACTCAAATATGATTGGTATTGTATTTTCATCGCTGCTTAATTTTACTTCCTTTATGATATCGGCAATCTGTCCTTCTGTAACGAGTTCATCTTCATGTGGAGGTTCCCAGGATTTCATTGAATCTTTATAAACTATAAATTTTTTTCCGATCAGCCTCTCCCCCTCTGCCTTGAGAATATATCCATTTTCAAGATCAAATTTAATATAATAAGAACTACCAGTAATTTTCATTATCGCGTTTTCCTTTCGAATATAATTTTCTCTATCCCTGTTTTGGATCTATAACGGTTATTTCTGTGATTTTCGGGTTCGCTTTCAATCTAGGAAGCTCTGCATTTTCCCATATGTTGCCGGGCTTTAACTCTGTACCAATCATCGACATCATAGAGGGCATATGTTTCTCAAATCTGAAATCAACAAAATTGTTCATAGATAAATTGACATGCATCTTCTTCAGATTCAAATCTCTCATTTGTTGTCTTGGTTCCTCTCTCGATAACGTAAACATACCACTCACCATTTGTAAATTCCAAACAAAAACGCTCATCCATCCGTCCTTCACCATCCAAATTATAGAACATTGGTGATACTCCCATCCGTTTCAGCGTGTGCAGCAGCTCATTTCGTGTCATCATTTTATCTCCCTCAAAAACATATTTTTTACGAGTCGATTGACTGTTGCCGGCAACTCGTATTGCAGTCCTCCGCCTGGTTAATCAAAAGCCTCCGCGATTTCAGACAGCGATAGTACAACGACTGTATTTGAAAAGGAAACACACCGGTAAGGGCGCGACCTGATTTCTGCGATATTCGGCTCTTTCTTCTATCATTGGAAAATACAATGCTGTACCTGTAATCACATAAAATCCGACCAAAATGGAATGGGGCGAATATCAGAAAACTCTATCTCGGATTGCTTTTTCTCTCCAAATTCCACCTCAAAATAATCCTTGAGATTTTTACCATAATAGATAATATCGATACCATGGATTGACAGTATTGGCGGGTTTTTATCAGGTACAATTGGCATATATCTGTGTATATAAATTGGTAATAGTCTGGGGGCGCTTTTTAATCGTGTTTTTATGGCATAATTTTTATCTTCCGGTTCGTTTCCCCAGATGTCACACCAATCTATCTCCTCTGCCATATCTTCAATAGTAGTTGCGGGGCTTTCCATGACTTGCTTTATAAATTCAATATTCTCCCCTGTAGTATTGCGCCAGTTATAAAAACCTTTTGATACGGGCAATGCCAGCATCAAAAATTCTCGTATACTTTGTGGAAAGGTAAATTCATAAATAGCTTCTATCTGGACTACTTCGTCAGAGGTAAGTCCTGTATCAAATTTAATTCCTTGTGATTTTAACAAGTTTAGACTACCTATATCCATTTGTTTTACTCCAATCTATTTTATTCTCCTAAAGGTATTATAATAGTCATTTGTATACCAAACCGAACCATCTTCCCCGAATACAAGTCTTCCGGTACCGCCTCTGCTAGTCTTTAACAAAACCGTGGTTAATCAGATGCTTTTTACCATATTTATCTCCTGCACAGATAAATCACATACCGCAAACCCGATTATGTTGTTCATCATATCAACATAAACTTCAATTCTATCAGTTCGATAAGCTTGTTTGATTTCTGGACTGTCTGCAAAGAAACAAAGTAATTTGTTTTTTTGTAGACATATTCTATAATTTCCTGAAATGTCAATAAAGTCATTCTTATGTTGAAATCGGGGCGATTCATCAATCACTACATTTCCATTAGCAACATCGACCTTAATTTCCGGCCATTCAACTATCATAGTTGAATCGAGATAAAAAGTGATGCTCGCCAAACAGTGGCTTTTACAATCGATTCCTATTTCCAACGGAGGTATCCCCGTAACCTTTGTTAATCTCCAGTAACTTGGAATGGAATCAAAAGGCAACTCATTTGTAATGGATATCATTATTAGATCATCAACGATTTTTTCAAAACAAATCTCTGTTTTCGTTTCCTCAACAATATCTTTTTTCATCAGATACATTTTCAACCTCCTCATTGATGCAACGCGTGGTATACTACACCGGTATCTCCATTTATTCCAATTTCCCAACCATTAATATTAAAAAAGTTCCTTCCTGGGTGAACTTTTGTCAATACATAGGAATTCGGCTCTTGAAAACTAATCCTCAATTCATTTTCAATGAGACGCAGATCTCAAGTAAAATGAACTTACCTATAACGATATTACAACTATTCCAGTAAAAAAGAAAGCACCCCGATGGGGCGCTTTCCGGTTTGAGAGAGTGCGGCGTTGCGTATTCAGCATCTCGCCAGTTTCAACGTGTTTTCGGTTCAATCAAATTAAGTCTCTAATTCCTCTCATAATTTTCGATGATAACCCCCAAGCAAGGAGACTTCTTGATGACTATTCTCTTATGTTCTTCTGTTTCCACAAGCAAAGTATCATTTCTTTTTTTAATCTCAAGAATATTTTGAAATTGACTTGAAAAAACGATTTGATTCTTATAATTTATCGAAATATGAATGATTCTGCTGTAAGCATCCACTGCCATGGTCATGGAAAGTTCTGTTCTATCTTTGGTAGAGTATATTAGTCGATCTTCTTCAATTGCCCCAACTGAAATTGCCTCATTTTCAAAAAAATCCAACAAATCCAAATCATCAAATCTAATAAACAATATGTTTCCTCCTATCTCGGGATTACTGTGATTACCTTTCCAGATGAGTTTACTACTGCCGTGACCTCTACAGTCTGATGGACAAATGTTCCCGTTCTGCGTCCTGGAGTTGCAGCGGTACTATTGATAGCATCTTCTATCACTGATGGCGGTATATTTCTGAGATCGACATAATCCTGAAAAAATCGATAGTAGTCTAACGTACCAACTTGATACCCTTTGGACTTTGCACGTTGTTCTGCCCTTCTTACCCATCAAAACTGCTCCGAAGGCAGTGGTAATTTGGGCGTAAGGGACTTTTTGATAAGTCCGGGGCAGAAAAACCAATCGATTTTCAAAGCTGCTTTTAGTAGTCATTACAGGTTTTTTCGATAGTTGATTCTTATAGTATAAAAGACAATTTGGAATCACGTCAATGGTTCCCAGTCCGCCTATTATGGCACTGAAAAAGAAAGGCGCCCCATAGGGGGCGCAAACTCTTTTCGAGAGAGTCGGAAACTGTGGTTGTTTAAAATACACAATCATTTAATATACATATTTTCCCTATTTCAGCGTCCCCTAATTTACTCAGCTTTTTCCCGAATTTCTCAATTAGCCCCAGTTCACTATAAACATAAAAACAGCATCGGTGTGCCCGCTTATCATTATCGGCTATCTCCAGATCCACTTCAATTTTTATATGCCCGGCACGATCTATGGGTAAAAACTCCAAAGAAAAAGCTGGGGTATAATTGCCATCCTTTTTTCCAAACTCAATATAACATCCATTTTTGTAGTCATTGATGAATCCGGAAAATGTTTCAGAAAGGCCCTTTAAAAAGTGGGGATCCACATAACAGTACTGATATGCTGTTACAAACTCAGATTCGGCTGTTACCTTCAGCTCGATTACAGTCTCGTCACTCCAAGTTTTTTCTATCAGAATATTACTATCTGCCATTTTTTCCTCCTATATATTTAAAATCATCAAAGGCACCTGTTCGTACATTATAATTGAAATGGATTGTTACCTTACTGCCATCTAACAATGTACTTGTTTTTTGCATCTTTATCCATCCCTCTGAAATAGGCCATCTTGAATCTTGCAGAGTTAAAGGTACTTTTATTGCTCCCGGAAGTGGATTTGATTGTACTTCATGCATAATCATTTGTTCGTTCAAATTTTTTGGACTGACTCTCCCTGTACTACCTCTTCCTTCAATTTTTACAGAATTTCCAACCCCACTGTTTCTGTTTATCTTACCCGCCCCGCTCTTGGGCACACCGGCCCTTTGCGCCTGCACCGCCTTCGCAGTTTGAGATACTCCCGTGATAACACTCGCCAGGTAGAAGGAATTGAGCCAATGTTCCAACGACAATGGTTCTTCGGGCATAAGGGACCTCTTGATTAGCCCGGTGAGGCCCAAGGTGAGCCAGTTGAGAATAGTCTCAAAATTAGGTTCCTTCAACATCTGCTCCGCATTTTGTCTGAGAGAGTTCCAGATACCGCTGAAAAATCCTAAGGTTGCCCAATCTAAATAATTGCCAGATTCATTGCCTGCCTCTAAACGCTGTTGCTGTGCTGTCCAAAATTGCTCCATCATCTCCTTAAAATCATCCGGGATTCGCAGAATCGGATCATACCAGTTGGTTTTCAGCTGGGGATGGCTGTCCAGCACATTGCCCACAGGCACCAACCGGCAGCCACAGTGGGGATGAATGGCGGGAAGAAGATTTTTGTCCATGAGCTGCTGATAGGTGTATGTTACGTTTTGGTGCTGCTTACACGCAGGACACGCGCCGTCATCCACGATAAACTGATACTTTACCTGGTAATCCCGTGTGCTTTCCAGAAGCTGCTGCCAGGCGCTGCGCTCATAATACAGGCATACATACACATTCAGCGCCTTTGCCCTGCGCTCAAAGATCTCCTGAAGCGTTTTGGCAAGCTGGGAGGGGGAAGTTGCCCGAAGAAGGCCAAACTGCACCTGCTCCCGCATTTCCCTCGAGGTATTTTCCAGAAAACGGTCAATCTGCCTATTGAGCTCCTGCCGAATACGCTCAGGGCCCTGGGCCATGCGCAGAGGCTCGGCATATGCCTTAATACTATCATACAGTTGCGCGTTTAGATAGTCCTTTTTTACCACCGATCCCCGTTCAAGCAAAGCGGCCTCCCTCTCGCCGGACGCAGGCGGAATCAGGCTGCGTTCCTGCTGGTTCAAGATGGTGTTGGCATCGGATAACACCTCCTTTGAAGATTGTTTTTTCTCCGCCGTGCCCACAGCCCCTGGCAGACAGTTCAGATAAAACCAGGCGACCTTCTGGGAGATCGCCTGCTTGCTCTGGCTGATAAGACCCGGCAGAATATGGGTTTCGTCTTTCAATTCACTGCTCCTTTCCGAACATTTTTAAAAAGAACATTTGTTCTTTATGGTATTATAGAGATCTGCCGGGGCTCTGTCAAGCCTTTTGGGCACTGGATGACGATTATTTTTGGACAAAAGTTTTTTTGCCGGAGCCGTTGCGAGCAGCCTTTCATCGTTGCATCATGAAGATGGAAACACTGCCGGCGGACAAAAATTGTATCCCGTAAAATATGCATCCTTCCTAAAATTCGAAAGAAATCATTGCATCTTTGGCTTTTCTTTCGGTTTTTATCACATCTGAGGAGTCCCGTTTTCATCAAAAACCTAACGCAGCGAGTTTGGGTTGATACCCATGTATCAAAATAGTATTCAACTATCGTCCGGGTTTGCAAGAAACATAATACTATTTTTCATCGTTCAGTCCTGTCTATGGCGCGCAGCCGGGATTCACAGAAGGTAGCGCTCGCGGTTTTCGGGGTATGGCCCCATTGGGCTGCAGGCGCGAGCAGGACAACCTGCTGCTCAGAGATGGGGAAGGGGAGAGAAGCCAATCCGGCACGGCAGGATACCGTAGAGGTTCGAAAAATCTTGTATCGTTATCCGGCTCCTTGTAAAAATCCCACTGGATGAATGATGTGCTCCGCGGCGGGATCCAGGCGGGAAAGCTGGGGATCCGTCAGCATCACCGCGCGCTGCAAAGAAAAATGGCCGAACCGGGAACGGATGGCATCCACAGTTCGTTCCAGCTGCTCATCCCGGATCCGCTTTCTGGCCTGGGCAAACAGGGAGAGCTGGACGGCGTCGGCGGTGAGGAGGTTACAGGCCCGAACCCCCAGGCTGCGGGGAGGATATTCAGGGGGATTTTCCCGATAAAGCCGCATTGCCGCGGCGCCAATCTCCCCGGCCGTACAGGTGGGCTGAGGCAGGCGCAGCTGCCGGACATAGGACTGCAGCCGGCTGTCCCGGACTGTCAGCTGTACGGTTCTGCACAGAAAATCGCAGGCGCGCATACGCTGGGCCACGCTCTCAGCCAGTACGGTCAAAGTAATTTGCACCTCCTGGTCCGTGGTGAGATCCCGCGGTGTTGTGGTGCTGTTTCCAATGGATTTGATACTCAAGCTGCTGCCGTTTTGGCTCACCGGGGAATCGTCCATACCGTTGGCAAACCGCCAGAGCATCAGCCCGATTTTGCCAAACCTCTGCTGCAAAAATTTACAGTCGGTTTGAGCCAGCTGCCCGATGGTGCCGATTCCATACCCAGCCAGCTTTTGAGCGGTGGCACGCCCCACATAGAGCAAATCCTCCGCCGGAAGCCCCCACACCTGGGATTGAAACTCCTCCCGGGAAATGACGGTGGTGGCGTCCGGCTTTTTCATATCGCTGCCCAGCTTGGCAAACACCTTGTTGAAGCTCACCCCCACCGAGGCGGTGATCCCCAATTCAAACCTGATTCTGCGGCGCAGCTCATCGGCGATCTGCCGCCCGTTCCCAAACAGATGCCGGCTCCCGGTCACATCCAGCCAGCATTCGTCCAGTCCAAAGGGCTCCACCTGGTCGGTATAGCTGGAATAGATCTCCCGGGCTAAGGCAGAAAATTTCAGGTACTGATCATAGCTGGGCGGGACAAATACAATCTGGGGGCACAGCTGCCGCGCCAGCCAAAGGGGATTGCCTGTCTGCACACCGAATCCCTTGGCCAAATCATTTTTCGCCAGGACGATCCCATGCCGGGCCAAAACATCCCCCGCAACCGCAATGGGCTTGCCCCGCAGGGATGGATTGTGCAGGCACTCCACGCTGGCGTAAAAGTTGTTCATATCACAGTGAAGAACCACTCTGTGCAAAATTACCGCCTCCAGTAAAGAACGTTTGTTCTATCCCTATTATACAAAATTGAACCGGCAAAAAACACTGGAAATGTTTTCCCATTTGAGTGCCGGGCGCGCAGGATTGTTCCATGGCTCAATGCCGGGGTCTTCCAGCATACACGGCAGGCAGGCCGCGTCGTTAAAGGGAGGAACTCCTGGAGGGGCAGGCTCCTTTTGTGAGTTCCCTTCCGGCGGCGCGGAATATCCCATTCCGAAGGAAGCAGGACTCACAAAAACGCCGCGAACCTCCTACGTGGGACTTGATGAAAGGCCGGAATCGATCTAAGATAGAAACAAGAATGCAATCGAAATTTGCAGAAAAGAGGTGCCGCAGTATGGGGAAAAAACTGCTGGGAATCTGTATCACCGCGGGGGTATTGACAGCCGTTGTCGGATTTTGTGCCCTGATGCTGCCAAAGCTTGTGGCGGATTCCATCTACACCGCCAATGGTTCCGTGTCCTCTTCCAGTCCCGCGCAGGGCGCCTCAATGGGAAACAAGCTGCCCAAACCCCGCGCCCAGGCCATCCTGGATGGGATGTCCCTTGAGGAAAAGGTTGGGCAGATGTTCTTTGCGCGCTGCCCGGACAGCGACGCCGCAGCCCACGTATCCCAGTACCACCTGGGGGGATACCTGCTGTTCGCCCGGGATTTCCAGTCCAAGAGCCGCCAAGAAGTGACAAATACCCTGGAACGGTATCAGAATCAGGCGAAGGTTCCCCTGCTGCTGGGGGTTGACGAAGAAGGCGGAACTGTAAACCGCATCAGCAAATACCGGGCGTTTCGGGCAGTTCCGTTTCATTCTCCGCAGGAACTCTACCAGGAGGGCGGCTGGCCGCTCATTGAAAGCGATACCGCCGAAAAATGTAAGCTGCTCCGGTCCCTGGGGATCAATGTCAACTTCGCCCCTGTGTGTGATGTGCCGCCCAGTGACAGCGATTATATCTATCCCAGAAGCTTTGGGGAAGATCCTGAGCTCACGGCGGACTATGTCAGGACCGTGACCCAGACCATGCGGCAGCAGGATGTCGCCGCTGTACTCAAGCATTTTCCCGGCTACGGCAATAACACGGACACCCATACCGGCGCGGCGGTGGACAGGCGCTCCTATGAGCAGTTTACCTCCAGTGATTTTCTTCCCTTTCAGGCTGGAATCGACGCGGGCGCCGACATGGTTTTAGTCTCCCATAATACGGTGATGTGCATGGACTCTCAGTCCCCCGCCTCCCTCTCCCCGCAGGTTCACCGGATTCTGCGAGAGGATTTGGGCTTTGCCGGGGTAATCATCTGCGATGATCTGGATATGGATGCCATCCGCCAATATGCCGGTGAGGCCGAGGCCGCCGTCCTGGCGGTGCAGGGGGGAAACGATATGCTGTGCTGTACTAATTTTGAGGTTCAGATTCCCGCTTTAATTGAGGCTGTCCAGTCCGGTGAAATTTCCCAGGAACAGATCGATGCTTCAGTCCTGCGGATTCTCAATTTAAAAATCAGGCTGGGCCTGATTGCCTGACAGGTTACATCCCGTCCCGCTCCCGCCCGCGGCATACAGCATACCGAGCCGGTCCCAACCGCCTTTTCATCCGCCGGTGAAACACGTGCGGCCATCACCAATAGGGCATCCGGCGCCCTATCGCTTTATTTCTATGCCTGTAAAGCGGGCTGCATCGGCCCCAAAGCACTGTTGGGTACCAGGAACCCGGCAGCGCCCAGTCTCATATTCGAAGCCCGGTCTTTGGCTCGAAACAGCTGCGGCCAGCAGTCCGGCAGCAGCGCTGAATTTGTCTGTCCCCCGGTTGTGCCGGGGGATTTTTTCCGCGCTACTCGGGGACATCAAAAACACCCGCCGCAAAGAAACAGTTGTCCGCGGCAGGTGTTTTTTGGCAGCTTTGATACAGCATAGAACCTCATCCGGCACCGGATTTAAAACTGGGTGTGTCCATCCTTGAGGCCGTCTATCACCTGTGCAATGCGCTCCTTGGCATCCTGAGAGGTGGTACAGCCGTGGATATAATCCACAATGGAATCCCGCTGGGCCTGTGTTAAATTCCCAAAGGTATTTAACGCCTCGGGCGACTGCACCAGCCGCATTCCAAATCCCATCGGCAAATCCTTCCCGTCTGGGTTTTTTCCAATTCCAACAAATGGCTTATCCGTATTCATAACAGAATCCCCTTTCCAAATTTTACTGTTAGTATACCCCATAAATCCGAAGGAACTCCAAATACAACGCTTTTTATCCCTGAATCCCATTGTTTCCGCAGAACCCACATGGACCGCAGAATCGATGGAGAGCGGATTCAAATGCCCCAAGGCCTGGGAGCAGCAGTCTCTGCGCCGCAGCTGAACCCGGTGTGGGCTGCCGCCTTGCAGGCACCTAAACGGACGCTCATCGGGGAAACGACAGGCAAAACGCCTAAACCGCAGTTTTCACAAGCTGCGGCATAGGCCGGGCAAGGATCTCCAGGGCAAAACCTGGATCCTCAAGCCATCCGGACAGATTGTCCGGATCCAGAATGACCGGCATCCGGTGGTGAATTGCCGCCATGGAGGAATTGGCCTGGGTTGTGAGGATTACATAGCGTTCTTCCCCCTCAAAGCAGTTATAAATCCCGGCCAGATATAGCACCGGGCTTTGAGGAACACGAAACAGATATTTTTGATGGGCTTCATCCTGGCTCCATTCATAAAACCCGGTGGTGGGAACGGCACACCGGCGTTCCAGCAGGCTTTTGCGAAACAGGGGTTTCTGCGCCGCAGTTTCACTTCGGGCATTGATGATGACGCCCTTGCGCGCAAAATTCGGGAATCCCCAAACACAGGCTTCCCCAACCAGCTCTCCGTCCTTGGCTTTAAGAACCGGCGCCAGGTTGGTTGGAAAAATTTCGCCCGTCTTTATCGCTTCCCCACCGGATACTTGGGCCTGACGAATGAGTTTTTGCAGCTTCAAGGAGGTTTCATCCATCAGTAAGCTGTATCGTCCGCACATAATCATTCTTCCTTTTTCTTTTTATATCATTGAATCTATACCCTCTACCGAAAGTATTGGGTGTTGGAAACGGCAAATATACACCAGGAAAACCTGGAAATAATTCTGTTTCCTATCAGCGCGGCAGAGGGAAAGTAAAGCGGAAGATGATTCCCAGGAGGATTTCCTGTTCGCGGAACTAAAATCTGGACAGGCCATCTATTCCAATGCCTTGGCGGACTGCTCCACTGCTGGAGCCGTTAAAAAGCGGCGCAGGCCTGTTAGGAATTTCAAATGAAATGTTAGAAATCTCAAGGAGCCTCCTCTCAAGGGATCAGGGCCCCGTAAGGGTAATTCTGTTTCTCCCCGGGGGATGCAGCCATACCGTATGGCTTGTGCCGTCGCCGCTGTACGGCCCGCCGATTTGCTGGTGTCAAATCCAGAAACCACCATACGAACAAAAAAGAAGAAACCGACTTCTGATTCTAGAAATCGGTTTCTTCTAACGATGGTCGGAGTGTAATTATAGGACTTGGAAAAGCCCTGTCATATCAATTGTTTAGAGGCAATCGGCAAGCTGTATTTCAAATTATTTGACAGTATATATTTTCTGCTCTACATAATTCCAGAAGTCAAGAGCTAGCTTTGTGCAGTTACTGTAGATTTCTTTACCAGTGTATGAAAAAATAGGGATTCCAAGATTCATTTCAATATTTCGTATTCTTTCTTGGGTTTTTGTAGCTTTGTCTGGATCGTTATAATGATAGTCATACCCGTCACATTCAATACCAACTATTGGAACGCCCTCCGTGCCATCTTTTGTCGGATCTCTTCGATCCATAAGTACAATATCAAGAATATACTTATTATTGCAAACAGGTACTTGTGGCATTAAGTATGCACGTTCCAACACATGTGGGGGTATAGAAATATTTAATGCAGAGAAAAGCAAAAACTCAATGGGGCTTTGATGCATCCAACTAGTAATAATAGGAACATTTAAATTTGAAATTGTATTTGCCATCCCAATCATTAATGCTTTTTTGCTTGTGTTATCATGTCGTATATCTTGTTTATAAAATTCGATCATCCAGTCAAATATATTTTCAATATTGTTTTCAGCATTGTAAAGAACTTCTTCATCAATTTGATGATGACGACAAATTTGAGAAAAGTTGCTAGATATATCAAGCTTTATTTCTTCTAACATATCAATGCGTTCTTGATTGGTCATACAAAACCCTCCAACTTAATTACGGCTATAATCATTTTGATATGTAAATTATAACTTATAAAATCAATCCTGTCACTCAATTTTGCTTCTGCGTGTAGTTGTGGGACTTTGACCTATTCCTTATCCTGCAAACTCGTATGAATAAAGGCATAGCAAAAGACCGTCGACTTTTGTCGACGGTCTTTTTGATGGTCGGAGTGGCGAGACTCGAACTCGCGGCCTCTTGGTCCCGAACCAAGCACGCTACCAAACTGCGCTACACCCCGTGGTTGCCCGACTAGGATTCGAACCCAGACAAACAGAGTCAGAGTCTGTCGTGCTACCTTTACACAATCGGGCAATATAGTCATCGGAGAGGAGACGAGGACATCCTTTCTCTTCACGCGACAGAAATTATTATACCCATTTAACCTTGATTTGTCAATAAGTTTGTTCTAAAAAGGCGAAATATTTTCCTTTTTTCTCCGGCGTATGCCCAGGCCTGCAAAATCTTGTCACAGAAGCGCGAACGTGCTACAATATTCGTAATGAATCAGCCCCAAGTATAGTCCTGCAGAATTGAATGGAATGGGAGTGGATGGAATGGCAGCAAAGCATCTCATCGATTTGAGCGATCTGGAACAGGGAAAAGTGAATGCCATCATTGATTTGGCGTGTAAAATTAAGGAAAATCCCCAGCAGTATCAGGATGTCTGCCGGGGAAAAATTATGGCTACGCTCTTTTATGAGCCCTCCACGCGTACGCAGATGTCCTTCAAAACGGCAATGCTCCGCCTGGGCGGCGAGGTTATCGGGTTCGATAATCCCCAAAATTCCTCTGTGTCCAAGGGGGAGTCCCTCAAGGATACCATCCGGATTGTGGGCGGCTATGCGGACATCATTGTAATCCGTCACCCCAGTGAGGGCTGTGCCAAGGCGGCGGCTTACCACTCCAATGTGCCGTTAATCAACGCCGGGGACGGCGGCCATCTGCATCCCACTCAAACCTTGACCGATTTAGTAACGCTGCATCTGGAGAAGGGCACGCTGGAAAACCTTACCATCGGGCTGTGCGGCGATTTAAAATATGGCCGGACGGTGCATTCGCTGATAAAATCCATGTGCCGGCACCACACCAAATTCATATTGATTTCCACCAGGGAACTGACGGTGCCCCAATACCTCAAGGATCTCATGAACGCCAGCGGATGCAGCTACCAGGAAATTTACTCCCTGGAGGAAGCCCTTCCCATGCTGGATGTTCTGTATATGACCAGGATTCAGGGGGAACGGTTCAGTTCCAGAGAAGAATACGAGCGGCAAAAGAGCGTCTATGTACTGGATCGCCGCAAAATGAGCCTGGCTAAAAAGGACATGGTGGTCCTGCATCCGCTGCCGCGGGTGGATGAAATTACCGACGAGGTGGATGAGGATCCCCGCGCCGCCTACTTCAGGCAGGCGGTCAACGGAATGTATGCCCGCATGGCGCTCATACTCACCATGCTACAGGATCCGCAGACTGGAAGCAGCATCCATTTTAATCGGGTGTATCCGTCTATCGCCTGCACCAATCCCAAGTGTATTACACAGTCCGAGGGGTATCTGCCCAAATCCTTCAGTGAAAGCGGGGATATGCTTGTCTGCGATTACTGCGACCAGCGAATTCTCATCTGAATTTCAGCCGCAAACCCTGCTGCTTCTCAGCGCCGCGCCCAAGCCCCATGGGTTTACAGGGCGCATGGAGGAAACATTTCTTGCCCATACCCCGCATAATATCACAGTTGAGCGGGTAAATTTATTTGAAGAGGCCATTCTCTCCTGCCGGGACTGCAAAGCCTGCCGCCATATCGACGGCTGCGTGCTGGATCATCAGGATTCCTGCGCCGGCATTCTCAGCCGGGCACTGGGTGCCCAGTATCTCGCGGTTTCGTCCCCCATCTATTTTCTCTCCTATCCGGCGCCGCTCAAGGCCTTTTGCGACCGCCTGCAGCAGTATTTTACCAGAAAGGTCCTGCTGGGAAAACCCCATCCCGTTTTAAAGCGCCGCCGCGGGGTGCTGCTGACCTGCTGCGGCTCTCAGGATCCCTTTGGTCTCCAGGTGATGGAAAAAACCACACAGATGATGTTTTCCTGCCTGAATATGGACTTAGCGGGCACTTGGGCCCTGTCCGGCACTGACACTGCCGGGCTTTCCCAGGCCAGCGACGCCCAGGCGCACCGCCAGGCCCTGAGGCTTTGGAAAAATTTGCAGGATCCTCTTGCAAATACACAAATTTAGTGTATAATTAGAAAAAACAGCCGAATTCAAAAAGGAGGTAGTTAAAAATGGCAGTGAAAGATGTAACACAGGCAACCTTTGCACAAGAGGTTCTGCAGTCTGAACAGCCTGTTATGGTAGATTTTTGGGCCACCTGGTGTGCGCCCTGCCGGATGCTTGGCCCTGTTGTGGATCAGGTAGCCGATGAACTGGCAAGCTCTCTGAAGGTCTGTAAAGTCAATATTGACGAGGAAATGGAATTAGCCAGAGAGTATAATGTCATGTCTATTCCCTGTATTGTAATTTTCAAAGGCGGCAAAGAGGTCAACCGTTCTGTGGGCGTTGTGCCTAAACAGAAGCTGATTTCCTTGGTGGAAGGCCTGTAAGCAAATTAAAACCGGTTAAAAACCCCCAGTCCCAAATGGGACTGGGGGTTTTTGACTTTATGGCTTATTTTGGCTTACCCGGCCGGAATTTTCCCCTGTAACAGCCGCTGATTCTAATACCAGCCAGGAAGATGCCTCAGCTTTTTGACGCGGCTGTTCTACCAGTTACGCACCCACCAGATAGCTGCCAGACAGACAAGGCCCAATGAAGTTTTTCTGTGGTATTTAGCTCAAGCAGCAGACCCCGGCAGCCATATCAAAGCGGCCATATGACATTTTTAGATTTTCTCAGTAAGCCCTCTTTTTAATGAGGACAGCTTCTATCCCTGGAATGAACTGCCTGATTTTCAGATGGATTCTTTCTCAGCTGCGAAGCGGCTATGATAAATAATATCCTTTCCCGCTTGCTCTGCATAGAGAATTTCAGCGGCAACTGACTGGCCGATATAGCCGCCGATGTCAACCACATAAATGGCATCCGCAACATCTATTTTTCTATAATGCGCCGCTGCAAGCCGTTTTTGGTCTTCGTCAGAGATCCCTTCTCCCTGCTCATTATACACACACTGAATGACGGAAAAGCCCTCTCTAACCTCTAGGTTCCAAGCAATTTGTTTCATTTCCTTTTCAAATTTCATACTACCGCAAATTGTTATTACAGTCATCTTCTTGACCTCCTGTTTTGCACTTTTCTTTTTCCTTACACCGTGTCCGCCCAGCATAAAAAATGGCATATTACGCCTGACGCGGCGGAAAACCATACTCGCAGCTGTCAAGACAAGCTGAAACTATATTGGGGGTATGGATAGCAGCTGGAACGCCAGGCCCTATGCCTGTGAAGAAATCCTCCGCGCCCTCCTGCCTTTTTAAAAGAATGGGCTCAGATTCCTGCCCCATAAAACATATTGTATACTGTAAAGAGCTGCCGCCCCGCGGCTCCAACACCCTGATTTTTGAAAGAGACAGGGTAAGAGGCTTATTTTCCAGCGCATATAAAAAATAGTGTTTTAATTTCAAGCAAAAAAAGTCTTAAACTGTGAAAGCCGTTGTAAATACTGGCTTTTTCGTCTGTTATGGAACTTGGAACTACAACAAACTTTGTTGTTTTGGTACCCGGATTTCCTATGACGATATAAAATACTATAAGCAGATGCAAGGAAATATCATAATCTTCGAGGACGAAAGTACATATTGCCTTTTACCATCTTGCCCACCACATTAGCAGGGACAGACACACTTGCAGGCGGCGGGCGAAGCCCGTTCATCTTAACCGTTGACAAGGGGGGCCGGCTCTGCTATTCCATATGGGGTATCATTATAATTGAAAAATTCATATATGCGTGCTACGATATATGGTATATAAATCGGCAGATTTGAAGTTGTAGAGGAGAAGATAAAGTGCATAAGAGATATGTGTTTCTAACGTCTGACGGATTAACAGATGATATGAAAAAGAAATTTTTTGATATTATTCGAAAGAACCCTAAAGAAGTTAGAGTTCTTTATATTCCAACTGCTGGGATTGAAACAGATGGTGCGAGGGAGAGCTTTGCAATAGGCTTACACGAACTTCTATTAATGGGTATTCATTATGACAATATTTTAGTGTATAACTTAGAGTTGCTTCTTTCAAAAGGTTATGAGAGAACTTATTCATCCTATATTGAAGAAATACCTATGGTTGCAAAATTATTAACTGCTGAAGAATTAAAGGCATTTGATGCAGTGTTTGTGAGTGGGGGAGATAGTGCGGTACTGTGTCGTGAAATGGTTAGGACAGGATTAAATAATACAATTAAAAAAGCTATTAATAATGGTCTTATATATGTCGGAATAAGTGCAGGAAGTATGTATGCCGCAGGAAATCTTGATGAGGGCCTGCATATTATTAGTAATGCTATAATACCTCATTGGAGTGGTGATAAAAGAATAGATTTACCAAGTGATAGTAGTGATATTCCACTTACTGATGGACAAGCAATTTATATTGAATCTAACAAAATAATATTAATATAATATTCAGTTTCAAAAGGGTTTGGGATATTCCCAACAAGCAAAAATGAGCGATTTTTACGGAAATGCCCCTCCTTTCCTATGCTTGCGACGGAACATTTCAAAAGGAGCGGAAAGGAAAAGAACCTCTAAACGAACTGCATTTCTCTTTGGAATGTTACGCGAAATGGTATTTTGAGGGAAAAGGAATAAAACCTTTACCCACCCTCATTACACCTATCTGAAACCACATAATACAGGCTTTTTCAGCCCCTATTGCGTAAGATAATAGCATGGGTTCTAAACTGCTATATGGGCGTGATAATACCGTCCTGTGCTTATGTGTATTGTCTCACTCGTGATGCTAAAGTGGTGCCCAACGCTACAAAATCAACTTATGCCGAAGTATAGAGCAATAAACAGAGATATGCCGGGAATCTTGATTTTAAACCATTTTCTCATGGCATCTTAAACATTTATATAGGATTATGATTCGATTCAACCTAGCAGATAGTTGGATACTATTTTATTTTGCACGGGTATCAACCCTAACGCGCTGCGTTAGGGTCTGGAAGAAGTCCTCAGACGCACAGCGTCTGCCTTTTCTACAGAAAAAGGCCGGCCTTCTTCAAAGTTGATGGTTCCTTTGATGTAATAAAAAATAGTATTGTGATCCGATTGAATCCAACGAACGTTTGCATACTATTTTATTTTGCACGGGTATGAAAACCTTCGGTTTTCCTTTTGATGCAATAAAAAATAGTATTTTTAGTCCTTGTATCATGAAAGTAAAAACGTACTATTTTTGATATGCGGGAATGAAAATCTAACGATTTTCTGTTCATATAATAAAAAATAAGCCGAAGCAAAGCAAGCTTTGCTTCGGCCTGGTGCCGCTGAACAGACTTGAACTGTCACGCTGTTGCCAGCGAGGGATTTTCTTACCACACTATGTTGCCATAGCCGCTCAATAGAGCGTTGTAGTCCGGACTTTATCTTCACCTTAGATGAATCCTTAGGTGCGCGCCGTCAAGTCTCTACACGTTCCCAAATATAACCTGGGCTTCGCTCGGTATTGTCCCCAAGGGGAGTTCCACCGAATTTGACGCGATTCACGCGGACAGTTTCCTGTACCGGTGCTCAAACTTTAAGTCCCTTGTGTCTGCCGATTCCACCACAGCGGCTTGTCTGAAAAGACGTTTATTATCATACACAAAAAGTTAAAAAAAGTCAAGGGAAAGCACAGCAAAACCGTTCTTAAAGATCTTCTTCCCCGTTTTCCTGCTCCAGCTGCCCAGCCGCCGTATGTTCCCTGCGGGTATAAATGAGCAGCAGAACCCCAATCAGAGAGACACATAACCCCAACGCCGGAATGAGAACCGCCTCAAAACTGAACCCGCTGCGGTGAGTGAGGACCGCCTCTATGATGGTGAGTACTCCCCATCCAATGCCCGCTAAAATAATAACGATGGCACAAACCAGACGAAAAATGTATTTCCCATGCTCACTGATATTCATTGTCCTATCCCCTTTTCTGTCTTTTCTCAATGAGAATCCCTCTCCCCGGCGGCACAACGCCGTCAGAGAAAAAGCCTCCCGATAGGATGCTGCAGTTCTCCAAAACGTATTTGGTACGCTGGATATTACGCCGCCGCAAACCGAACTCGTGCGTTGTTCATCGTATTAGAAGCCCATCGTTTTCAATGCTGCCGCTGGTTCGCAGCGGGTTCATAGCATTCCCCTATCGATGACTGTGCCGGCTGCTGTCCTCACACAGCCTCGGATCCAGAGTTAAAATGCTGCATTTTACTAAAATCTCAAAATTGCAGTTATGCAGCAGGGTTTGGCAGTTTCGCAGCTTTAATGCACCTTCAGCCCATGCCGGACAAAAATCTCCTTTGCCTGGGCCATCTCCTGAGAGGTGGGAGACGGGGTGTCATACAGCTGATATTCCTCCCCAAGCTCTTTCCACTTGTATTCCCCCATCTTGTGGAATCCCAGGAGTTCCACCTGCTGGACACAGGAAAAATGCTTTAAAAACGCCGCCATCTTCTCCAGCTCACTAAAATCCAGCGTGTAGCCTGGAACCAGGACGTGCCGGATCCAAACCGGCAATTCCAACTCCTCCCGAAGACGCAGCGTCTGTAGGGCACGCGCGTTGTCCTGTCCAGTCAGGCGCCGGCAGAGCTGAGGATCCATCGCCTTGAGATCCAAGAGAAGCAGATCCGCTGTCTCAAGCACCGCACGGATTTGCGGCGCCTGGGGATCCATCACCCCGGAAGTATCCACTGCCACATGAAGGCCATTGGCATGGCATCTCTCAATGACTTCCTGACAGAACTGCGGCTGCCAGAGAGGTTCTCCTCCGGAGAGTGTCACTCCGCCGCTGCGGATAAAATTGCGGTAACTGAGAATGCGCTCCATGAGTTCATCCACCGTCATGGTTTTTTCCGCTCCAGTGGAGCAGGGACGGGAATCCGGATTATGACAATACAGGCACCGCAGCGGGCACCCCTGTAAAAACACAACATAACGAATTCCCGGGCCGTCTACAGCCCCAAAGGATTCCGTAGAATGGATGCGGCCTACAATCGGTTCTTTCATTACTGGCCAGCTCCTCTCTGATAGTTCATCGATACCAACGTTATTTGCTCAGACCTCTCTTAAAATCTCTGAAAGTCTTTAGAGGCCAAAGCCCCATGGCTTTTTTTATTACCATTATAGTACCCATAAAAATCAAAATTCAGCAAACACACTGTCCCGAAACGCGACGATCCCAAGCGGTATGCACGGAAGTCAAATTCATTTTCCCCGCTCAGTTGCTGCAGTGATAGAACCACGCGCTGTTTGACCGGCAAACAAAGCGCCATCATCCCCGAACATGATATACCATAATTTTAGAACCAACGGGGACGTTTTGCGCTTTGGCTCTGCCAAATACCGGCCTTGCCTTTGGGCCGGTGAGCGAAACTCCATAATTGCAAGCCGCCCATCGGCTTGCTACCAGAACAGTAAAAAAAACGCATCTGCAAAAACGGCCAGCGCCGTTTTACCGCTATTTGCGTTTATTATACCATAAATGCAAGCCGCCCATCGGCTTGCTACCAGTACGGTAAAAGAAATGCATCCGCAAAAACGGCCAATGCCGTTTTTACCGCTATTT
>JAETPU010000040.1 GCA_021771035.1 Marvinbryantia formatexigens
CCCCCTGTGGGTTTGCAGAATGTACGAAAAGAGGTGTAAGGAATGGCGGATCAGCAAGAAGCTCTGGAACGGCTGCGGGAACTTTACAGGGAAAAGAACGAGCATTTAGAGAAGTTTTTGGAGCCGGTGGAGCCGTATGAGTTTTATCGTGAGATCTTCCCGGAAGGATCTTTCGAGAGGAAGGGTCATTTTGAGGACAGGAAGGGAAATGGAATTGCGGTGACGGTGCCGAAAGGTGAGGTTGACAAGGCAACGGGGATTGCCTTGCAGATCGAGGGGGACGGTAAAGCGAAACGCTGTACCATCACTGACGAGCTGGACGAGCTGCGGGAGCTGCAAGACACCGATTTTACGATTATGTCCCCGATTTCTTATTTTGGGCGGCGGCGGTGTGGCAAAAATGCCCGGTATCTCTATGCTCTGGTCTTTGACCTGGACGGGGTGGGTATGCCTCAGCTCCGGGACACGCTGCACCAGATGAATAAGGATATTTTGCCCCAGGCAACCTTTGTTGTAAACAGCGGGACAGGGCTTCACCTGTATTATGTGCTGAAAGAGCCGGTGCCTATGTACCCGTACAACCAGAAATGCTTGAAAGAGCTGAAATATTCCCTTACCCGGCAGATTTGGAATAAGTTTACCTCCACTATCAAGGAGCCGCAAATGCAGGGGATTTTGCAGGGCTTTCGGGTGGTCGGCTCTGGCTCGAAGCTGGGGCGTGAGTATCCTGTGAGGGCGTTCCGGCTCGGTGGGCCGGTGGAGCTGGCGTGGCTGCTTGATTATATCCCGGACAGCAACGGGGAACAGCAGCGGCTTGAGGGGCTTATGAGAAAGAGCCGCCTGTCGCTGGCCGAGGCGAAAGAGAAGTACCCGGATTGGTATGAGCGGCGGATCGTCAAGAAGGAGCGGCGGGGCCGATGGACGGTTAAGCGTGACCTTTACGACTGGTGGCTGCACCGGATCGCCGATGAAATCCGGGTGGGCCATCGTTTCTATGGCATTATGACGCTGGCGATTTATGCGAAAAAATGCGGGATAGACGAGGACGAGCTGCGCCGGGACGCTTTCGCGCTGCTCCGGCCTTACGATGATATGAGCGTGGAGGATATAAACCGCTTTACAAAAGATGATGTGGTGTGCGCTCTGGAAATGTTCAATGAGGACTATGTGACATTCCCCAGGGACGATATAGCGAAGCTCTCCGGCCTGACTATGCCTGTCAATAAGCGTAATTTTCAAAGACAAGCAGATCATCTTGAAATTGCAAGAGCTATTCGGGATATTAAAGCGAAACAGCAAGGGAAAAAGGATTGGAGAGAAGGGAACGGGCGGCCTAAAGGCAGCGGAACGGCTCAGGCGCGGGTTTATGAATGGCGGCAGCAGCACCCGGAGGGGCGCAAAGCCGATTGTCACCGGGAAACTGGCCTTGATCCGAAAACCATCCGCAAGTGGTGGGATTGCCCGCCGCCAGCGGTGCGCTTTGAAAATGGGCATATAACGGTTCGGGTGTCCCCTTCCCAGGAGTTGAGCGATTGGCTTTTGGACGCGCTGCACGATGGGGGCCAGAAATAAGGCCCAGAAAGGCCCCTGTTACGCTTTAGAAGCCGTTTTCAGCCCTTCGAGGGTAAATATACCGGCCCCCTCTCTACCGCGCCCGAAAAGCCGCATAAATCAAGGCTTTTTTGCCCCCTAAATGCGTACATACCAGGGCAGAAGTTTAAGAGCCAGGGCGTGGGTAAATGGGCAGGAAAGCGTATTGACATTGTAAATAAAAAATGATACAATGTATATAATAAGAATGAAAGGAGTTGCTATCTATGGCGAATACAAATATTAACATTCGTATGGACGCAGATTTGAAGCGGCAGTTTGAGGCGTTCTGTGCTGATATGGGAATGACGATGACAACGGCGTTCAATGTTTTTGCGCGTAAGGCGGTGAGAGAGTATAGAATACCCTTTGAAATCAGCGGCGATGTGCCGAACGCAGAAACCGTCGAAGCAATCCAGGAAGTAAAGAGAATGAAGGCCGATCCGAGCCTCGGCAAGACCTATTCCAATGTCGATCAGATGATGGAGGAGCTGCTTGCCGATGTATAACATAAGACCAACCACAAAGTTTCAGAAGGATTTGAAGCGTGTGAAAAAGCGTGGCTTTGATATTTCTTTGCTGACCGATATTATTAAAAAGCTGGCAGCGGGGGAGCCGTTGCCGGAGAAAAACAGGGATCACCAACTTTCCGGGGATTATGCGGGGTGTCGTGAGTGCCATATTACGCCGGATTGGTTGCTGATTTACGAAGTGGACGGGGACGAGCTGATTTTGTATCTTACCAGAACGGGATCGCATAGCGACTTATTTTAGGGGAAGGAGGAAAGGTCTATGAGCTGGGATAAAGAGAGGATCGCGCAGATACAGCTTCCCGATCCGGCAGACGATGATCCGCACCCTCGGTTGCTCCTGGAAGGGCGCGGCATACACGCAGGAGAGGGATTTACCGCATTGTTTCCAGATGGCTGGCACGAGATTACCCTTGAAGTAGCCTGGGAGCCGACAGGCCCGGCTTGCTGGTACATATCTACGCCTGGGTTTAAGGGTGTGTGTCCTGTGGGCCTGTTCGTGAAAGTATGAAAACGATCCGGCAGATAGCCGACGAGATAGGGGTATCAAAGACAGCGGTAAGTAAGCAAATCGCAAACCTGGGTTTGCGATCAGGTTTGCGAAAAAACGGAAACCAGTTTGCGATTGATGAACACCAGGAAGCCTTGATAAAACAGGCTTTTTCTGAAAAATCGCAAACTGAAATCGCAAACCAATCGCAAACTAAAACGCAAACCGAAAACCACGAAGTTGGCGATTTGGTTTGCGTTTTACAGGCCACCATCGACACGCTGCAAGAGCAGCTTGAAGTGAAAGACCGGCAGATCGAGCAGCAGGCCCAGACCATTACCCGGCTCACTGACGCACTGGCCGCCGCCCAGCAGACAGCGGCAGCGGCCCAGGCCCTTCACGCGGGGACAATCCAGCAGCAGCTTCTTACCGGGGAGGCCGGAGCGGATCAGCCGGAGCAGAAGCGGGGCTGGTTTAGCAAGTTGTTTCGAGGATGAAAAGAGGTGTTGATATGAAAAGGTCAAAGGTCGGAATGGCAGTAGAAATCCTTATAGAGAGTTTCGCTCTTGTTTTTTTACAATATTTGTTATGTTCAATGTGCCTGTCCTTTAAGAGTAGTATCGTATCAATACTTGCTATGGGAACATATGTCTATTTATCGACAAAATATCTTGAAACTGTAAAAGAGATAGTGAACCGAAAAATACTTTGTTATTGTCTATTAGTTCTTTGTTTTGCAATCGAAATTGTGTTGGCGGCTTTTTTGGGGTACATAAAAATGGAAGTCGTTCACTTGCTCTTTTAGCCCCCGGCAGGGCGCAAAAGCACTTTCATACTGCCAGCCCCGAAAGGGAGGCGGTGTGAAAGTGCTTTTGCGTTACTTTCTCACAAGAAAGTAACAAAGAGGTTGTGGCCTGCGGCCAGTTATGGTAAAATAAGAGTAGTAAGATATAGGCTTTTGCAGGAAAGGAACGGGTGATTTTATAGGTACAACCATTTCGGGAATGACGGGCCGGGGAAGTATCCGGCACAACAACAGGAGCTTTTCAGCGGCGAATGTAGACCGAAGCAGATCGGGGCAGAATGTCACCTTTTGCAACGAGGATTTGAAAAAGGTGTACCACGAACTTTTCGATGAAGCTTTGGCCGCATACAACGCCAAAAAGAAAAAGACCAGGGACAAGATACCAGATTACTATGAGCATATCCGGCAGAGCAAGCAGGAGAAGCTATTTCACGAGGCTATCTTTCAGATCGGCAACTTGACGGACTGCGGGTGCGGCTCCCCTGGAGGGGAACGGGCGGCGGCAGCTCTCAAAGAATTTGCGGAGTCCTTCCAGGAGCGCAACCCTCATCTGCGGGTGTTCAATATGGTGCTGCACATGGACGAGGCCACGCCCCACCTCCATGTGGACTTCGTGCCGGTGGCAACGGAGCAGAGCCGGGGCCTCTCAACACGGGTATCAATGAAACAGGCGTTAAAGCAGCAGGGATTTGAAGGGCTGGGTCGGAAGCAGACGGAATGGAAAGCCTGGATGGAACGGGAGAAAGAGGCTCTAACGGAAATCGCCCAGGCGCACGAGTTTGAGATCATCAGCTTGGGCGGTGGCCGGCCTCATATGGAGCTGCTAGAGTACAGAGCAGCGGCCCAGCGGCTTGAAGCTATCCAGGAACAGGTGATAGCGGCAGAGCAGGAAATTGCGGCCCTGGAAAAGCAGAGGAAGGCCCTGCAAGGGAATGTGAAGTTGCTGAAAGCGGTTGAGAAGGTCAAGCCCGATCTGGACGCAATACAGCCGGAAAAGACGCTGACAGGGGCCGTCAAGGGCGTGACGGTGGAGCAGGTGAAGGAGCTGAAGGCGGCGGTGATCCGGGGCGCGGCGGCAGAGCAGAAGGTGCGGGAGCTGAAGGTAGAAAACCAGCAGCTTCAGCAGAAAATCCCCTCGACGAAAGAAAAGCTGAAGGAGGCCCAGGAGCGGCAGCGGCTTGAAAATGAAAATCGGCAGCTCAAAGTGCAGGTCGAATATCTGGAAGAAGATTTGAGCCGGGAGCGCGGGTTTTCGGCGCGGCTTCAGGAAGGGATCGGGGCGGTGCTGGATTTCCTGGATCGGCACTTGCCAGAGCAGTTCCGGCCCCTGGTCGAAAAGGCGCGTGAGCTACTACCTATGCCAGAGGTGCAGCAGCCGGAAAGAGAGCAGGAACGGGGCCATACCTGGGGTGGTATGGAGCTGTAAAAGAAGCCTGTCAGGGGGCCTTGCAAGAGCCGCCCGGACAGGCTATAATAACAGTAAAAATAGGGAATAAAATATATTGATAATATATGCCCCCCTATGGGGTATGGGAGATGGCAGGGAGTTAGTGGGTTGTAAAATAGGGAATAAAATATATTGATAATATATGCCCCCCTATGGCCTTTAGGCCAGGGAGAAAAATAATAAAATATTCTCTCTCGGACAGGGAGAAAGTCGGAGGGGGTTATGGGGGTGAGCGGCGGGGTGTGGGAATGTGGTAAACCTGAAAGGTTTTCCATCATTTCCATGCCCCAGAGCGAGGGGGAAAAGGGGGAGGTGACTTTCTCTTTAAGGCCCCTTTGGGGCCGCTCTTTGGCTCCCCCTTTTCCCCCTGTGGGTTTGCAGAATGTACGAAAAGAGGTGTAAGGAATGGCGGATCAGCAAGAAGCTCTGGAACGGCTGCGGGAACTTTACAGGGAAAAGAACGAGCATTTAGAGAAGTT
>JAETPU010000041.1 GCA_021771035.1 Marvinbryantia formatexigens
CTTGTATGCCGACTGCTGGAGGTCTCCCGCAGCGGGTACTACGAATGGCTGGGCCGCAAACCCTCTTTGCGCCGGCAGAAGGATCAGGAACTGAAACGCCGGCTGCTGAGCCTGCACCAGCGTTATCCCGCCCTTGGGCTGGACAGCCTGTATCACATGCTGAAGGCTCACCATTCCTGCTCACGTGAGAAGATCCATCGGCTGATGAAAGCCGTAGGAATCCTACTCTATGCACAAAAAGCTTACAAAGCCACCACGAACTCCCGCCATCGCCATCCCATCGTGCCCAATCTGTTGAAACGCCAATTCTCTTTACTTCATTAATTTATGGATAGGCTCTAAATTATTGATTCCATAAAAGGAATCAAACCTTCGTAAAACACCATTTCCTTTGAGTTGTTCAAAAGCAACGTCTGCCAAAGACAGCGGAGATATCCCATGTGTTATCAAAACTTTAAAGTCTGACGAAATACGTCAATATTACGACAAAAAGCAATATCCTCAGGCCTTCTATTTATTGGCGGTGGTAGACTACCCGAGTTGAGAGAACAGACTGCCTTTGTGCAATGCCTACAACGATATGCGCAAACAAAAATTCGCTGACCCCATATATCCCCAAAACATTCTCACCTTAGCGAAAGTTAAGGAGGACGATTCA
Source organism: Marvinbryantia formatexigens (assembly GCA_021771035.1). Lineage (GTDB taxonomy): Bacteria > Bacillota > Clostridia > Oscillospirales > Ruminococcaceae > CALXEM01. Next base: position 659 of record JAETPU010000041.1, read on the forward strand.
ATCCTGTCTGATAGCCTCGAAAAAGCCATCCCTGAATTTAGGCGCTTTGACATTGCAGAAAACGAGATATGGCATTACCAATACAAAAGCGGCAGCGCCGGTATGTCTCACACCGGCGCTGCCGCTTTCATTCAATACTATGATGGAAACAATACGTTTGACAGCCGTTCCGCCGCAAGCATCCTGCTCTCCATCTGTGGGTGGCAGTAGGTCCTTTCCAGAAAATCCGTGCTCGCATGCCCCGCGATCCCCGCGACCGTCTGCTTGCTTATCCCCTCTGCAAGCATCGTCGTGATCGCATAGTGCCGCAGCGTGTGCACATGGAATTCTCTGCTGAATCCATTCCTGTCGTAGAACCGCCTCAGCCAGTGTGTGAACGTGGCGGGGTCCGGAGCCGAACCATTCTCATTGACAAACAGCAGCGCATCCTCGATGATCTCTCCCTGCGTTTCCAAATGCCACTGCCTCAATGCATCCAGCACTCCGGACATCGTCCTGCTGACCGCTATGAGCCTTGGCTTTCTATTCTTTGTCGGACCCTCCAGCAGACCCGCTCCCCGAACACGACCCCTGCTCCGCGACACTGCGATGCATTCCCGCCGGATATCCTTCCACCGCAACGCGCACAGTTCTCCGCGCCTCATTCCTGTAAGCATCATCAATGTAAAATAGCTTCGGTACAGGACGGGCGCCTGCTCCAGCAGTCCGAGAAAACGTTTGGCTTCTTTGTCTGTAGGGATCTTTTGCTCCCTATACTTCGCTTCCGGCTTTCCAATGCATTGTGCGGGATTGTACGCAATGATCTGGTTTCTCTTCGCATCATTCAGCACCACCGAAACCACGCCCCAATATTTTTGCACCGTCGCCTCGCCCAGCTGCCTGCCGCTTGGCCCCGGCTGTTTTCGGAGCCGCTCCAAAAGATACTCTATCGTTATCGGACGAAGCTCTTTCAGACGGATCTGTCCGATCTCTCCATACACCCGTTCCAGCATCTGCCGGTACCCGGCGAGCGTACTGGGCGCGTAATGCGTCTGCCTTTCCAGCCATCCGCGTGCATACGCCTCAAATGTCTTTTCTCCATCCTCCGCATAACCGTACTTGAATTCCTTTTCCAATTCTTCCGCTGCGTGCATCACATACTGAAGCACCGAGCGCCGGGGGATCCTTTTCGGAACATGGAGCGTTCTTGCTTTGCACACCTTTCTTCCATCCGGCCGATATCCGTTTGAGACCGTAATTTTGTACCGCCGCTCATCCAGCTGTTTCAGACTGGCCAATAGGGAAACTCCTTATCGGCCGATATCCGGCCCAAAGAGTTCCCGAAAGAACTCCGGGTTTTGTTTGACGTCGAGCCAGCCCGCATAGCACTCGATCGCTTTCTCTACAAATTCATTGCGCGAACTCACATCCGCCGCCCGAAGATGGTCGTCGCACAAACGGATATGCCTTTGCGTGATGGCCAGGCCGGGCTTTATCCTCTTTTCCTGATGAAATCTGTACATCGCATCCATCCTTTCATTTTTTGCATGGTACCGGTTTTTCAGCCGGTTTGGTGTCACGGAGAAACCGCGGTACACTGCCGAAATCCGGCTCTTTTTCGCTGTTTTGGTGCGCTCAATTGGTACCACACCCCCATTTTGGTGTCACTCCGGTACCACGCTCAGCCCGCACTGCGGGCTGATGTATCCTCAAGACGCCGCGAAAGCGGTGTCTTCCTTTCTCCTGCTATATTTTTCGATTGGCCCCATGGAGACCCGCCCAGTTACTCACCGGGCTTCCGGCGGAGCCCGGCTTCGCCGCATCCCGGCCACAGCGGCCCTGTGAGGCCTTTTCAGGGCAGAGGCGGGCATCTTTCCGTCCCCGGTCTTTGACGCGAAACACCGGGCAAAGCCGCGGCCCGTGACGGTCGTGACGATGGTGACGGTATTTTGGACGCCGCCCCGCTCCAAGAAATATCGTCATTTGCGTCATTACCGTCACAGCTCAGACAGATCGTCCTGCTGTCGCGTGTGCGCCTGAGCGTGTAACTCACGCCGTTTGCTTTCAGCATTCCCTTGTGCTTGTTCAGCCAGCGGCTGAGAATGTTGGGACGGAGCTCGCAGGGCAGAGCGTCATGGAGAATTTCCAACAGCTCCGATGCCGTGCCTTCGAACTGCTTTTCGTCGTGCAGCCAATCAATTACAATCCCGATCACTTCTTCGTCTGCACTCCGCGCTGTTTCTTCATCTTCTCTGCATTCCCAGATGTGAGACATTGGATCGAACTGCAGCTTTAATTCTTTCGATTCAATGTCCCGACCCGTACAGAACAACGTTCCATAGTTTGAACTCCCGTCCTCACGCTGCAGGATGAAAGCCCCGTCCGCAGCCCCACTCATGCCCGCTGTTCCGGACACCCTGTTCAACGGGTCGCTGTCATACTGCTTGCGCAGATGGTGGACCAGCAGCACAGTGGTCCTGCAGCGGTCGGCCAGCTTTTTGAGCCGCGCCAGGTCGGCATAGTCCCTGGCATAGGTATTGTCCGTACAAGTTTCCCGCACTTTCTGCAGCGTATCGATGACGATCAGCGACACCCTCCCGTGTTCCCGGACAAAGGTTTCGATCTGTCCGGCCAATCCATCCGCCAGAGTTCCCGCATGTGTGGCCAGATACAAGTTTTCCGATGGGTCCTCCGTGATGTCCAGCAGCCTGTCCTGCAGCCTGTGATAGCCGTCCTCCAAGCACAGATAGAGCACCGTACCCTGCTGTGTCGGATATCCCCAGACCTTTTCTCCGCCTGCCACCTGCTGGCACAGCCACAGCGCCAGCCAGCTCTTTCCTGTCTTTGGCGCTCCCGCCGGGATGTGCAGGCCCTGCACCAGCAGGTCTTTCACCGCATACCCCGGCGGTTCCAATACCGCATCCGCCAATGTGCGGGCGTCGATCGTTCTGAGCCTACCGGCCATCAATACCTCCTGGGATTCCTGTTTGTTTGTGCATAGCATTCTCCTTCCGGTTGATTTTCTCATCCCTGTCGGGTACACTCATTCTAGCAAGAAGTCTTCCCGTCCGCAATACTTTCAAAGAAAGACGGGGACATTAAAAAAGTGCATCGGGGACAGGTGGTCAGATGGAAACAAAACGGCTCATTGAAACAGAAAACAGCATCCAGGAATTCACTGTACAGTTCTACGGCGGCACGGTAATGATCGAACAAAACCAGCTGCCGCTGGGGCAGATTTCCTGCGAGCTGCTGGATCATCCTGTGGAGGAGCTGCTTGCGCTGCATGATGAAGCCGTCAGGCTTTTTTCCATCGTGCGGGACTCCCTTTTTGCCCGGGACAAAGAAAAAAGCCCCGCGCTGGCCGCTGCCGTGCAGCGCCAGTTGAACAGGGCTTTGAAGCATGTGTATCCGCTTCCTCTGTTTTCTCTTTTGAATATTGACAGGGATACATACGGGACGATGCTGGAGGAGCTGTGCCGGAGTGCGCCGGAAGAATTCCAGAAAGCCGTGACGCAGGGAACGCCGGAAAACGAAGCCCTCAGCTCCTTCTTCGGGAAGCTGTTCCGGCTGCCGGATGAACTTCTGTGCTTCCGGAGCTATGTTTCCACGATGCTGGACTTCTATTTCGAACCGCTGCGGCGCAGAAACGCGGAGCATTATGCAGTGGGTGTTTACCGGTTCTTTTCCGATGCCGCTGTACAGGAGGCCCTGCGTGCTGCACTGCCGCCCTATCCCACTTTTGAGTTCCTGCAGAGCCGCCCGGTCATGACGGAATATGTGACGATGCCGGATCCTGTGCAGCCGGAAAAGTACATCCTTGCGGAGCGTGTTGTTTTCTCCAGCCTGGCCGATTTTCTCCACATGGATCTCTTCCGTGGCCTGATGCACGGAAATGTTCCGCGCCGCTGCCACAACTGCAGGAAGTTCTTCCTGCTGCAGAAAGGATACGATGTGCGGTACTGCACCCGGATCGCGCCGGGAGAAACGAAGCGCACCTGCAGGCAGGTCGGTGCGCACAACAAGCAGGCGGACCGGGACAGCAAGACGCCGGTACAGGTCGAATACGAAAACACTTACAACCGTTTGAAAAAGCGGAAGGCACGCGGGAAGATTTCAACCGATGAGTGGAATGCTCTGGTCGCCAGAGCACAGGAAATCAGGGAGCAGGCTCAGCGAGGGTGCTTTTCGGATTTTGAGATGAAGAAAATGTTTGAGGAGATTTAGTCATTTAAAGGCAGTGTACTTTCCAAACAATTCAATTATGATTTTATTATCTTTCATTTCGGCTGCTTGCCGATGTAGGCGAGGATGCCGCCGTCCACATACAGCACATGGCCGTTGACGAAGTTGGAAGCGTCGCTGGCAAGGAACACCGCCGGGCCCACAAGGTCCTCCGTGG
>JAETPU010000014.1 GCA_021771035.1 Marvinbryantia formatexigens
GGTTTCTTTCGCCGCCAGATCATTCTGACCACTAAAGACAAGCCTGCGGATCGGTTCGATGACCCGTTTCTTGCTGAGAAACTGATTGCCGAAAAAGAGGGAATCTTCCTCTGGATGCTGGAGGGACTGCGGCGGCTGATCGCCAATCACTATCACTTTACCATCAGCCAGAGAGCCAAGGACAATATCTCTTCCGCTGTTCGGGATGCCAATAACATTCTGGACTTTCTCGATTCTGAGGGTTATGTGGCATTCAAGGCCGATTATGAAGCCAGCACCAAAAATCTGTATGCAGCGTATAAGCGGTGGTGTGAGGACAACGCAGAAAACCCACTATCCCCAAAGAGCTTCGCAAACCAGCTTAGCCAAAATGCTGAACGCTACCATTTGGAGCCGGTCAATAACCTGCACATCGGCGGTGGAAAACGGTGTCGGGGATACATGGGCATTTATGTCCTGCTCTCGCCTATGGAGTTGTAATGAAACTTCAAAACCTTCTGTTCGTGCGTTCATGCGTTCCTGACCGGGTACAGCCTGTGGAACGAAGGAACGCACGAACGTAAAAAATCGAAGTTCATTTTTTATTGTTCAGCTCAGAGGGCGCTCTAAAATCCGCACTTCCCGATCAATGGTTGTGCAAACAGTGAAAAACACTACTGTAAACAGAATGCAAATCATCATTCGGTGATTTGCGAAACAGTGACGCTGGTATGCGGTAAGGTGACTATTTTCACAGTTTCGCTTGCAAGCCCACCTAATGGCAAAGTCGATGGGGTGCTGTTGCGGACAGTTCTTCATGGGCGCAGTTCTGAGCGATTTTTGAGAAGTAATTAAGATTAACTGTACCGTGCAGCGTGTATGATCCACGGTAAAATCATTTCATGAAAGAATGAGGTGTTTTCTATGAAATCCAATTTGAGAAATGAAATCAAGTCGTACATTGTGCGTTCCGGCTACACGATGCAGGAAGTCGTTGACCGGCTTTCTGAGGATTACGGTTGGAGCGACAGCGTTTCAAACCTGTCCAATAAGCTCCAGCGGGAGTCTCTGCGGTATGTAGAGGCGGTACAGCTTGCCGATGCCCTTGGCTATGACCTCGTATGGCAGAAACGGAGGGACAAATGATGCCCGCCGTTCTTACCCGCCGTATCTCCCGTCTCCATTGACAAATCCGCAGATTTGGAGATGGATGGCAGAGTGGATTTGCAAAATCTGCTCTGCCTGTGAGCGGCAGAAATGAAGCAATCGAGATTGCGGAGATGCTGTCGGTCACACCGCCTTTTGAGGATTTGGGTGCCACACACAAGTCTCTAAAGGCGTCAAGGCATCCGCAGATGCCGCATTCCCCCTCGGAGAGCCCACGACACTTTGCAGTCCTTCGGGATGAAAGTGTCATAGTGGGTTATTACACTTCCCGCAGGAAGTGCATCCCCGTCCCCCAGCCGTCTGCCGCACAATGGAAAGGAGCTGATTTGTATGGCCAGAAACGACGGAATCGACCGCACCTTTGCCCGTAACCAGGACTTGCCCACCCTCGATGATGTGGCGAAGGTGCAGGAGCATAACGAACGAGAAAAGGACAGCTACTCCAACCAGGATATTGATACCACCCAGACCTACCGGAATATCCACTTCAAAGCTCCCACCGACAGCTATGCCGCTATGTTCGATCAAATGATTGCCGATGGCGTCATCTCCACCCGTGGCCTGAAAGCCGATGCGGTGAAATATGGGGAGCTGATTTTTGATGTGAACTCCGCTTACTTCCACAATCACGGCGGCTACGAATATGCCAAGCAGTTCTACACCGACGCATACAAAGCAGCCGTGGAGATCGTGGGCGGTGAGCAGTACATCCTCTCTGCCGTCATGCACGCCGATGAACGCAACCGGGCTATGTCGGAAGCTCTGGGGCAGGATGTGTACCACTACCACCTTCATGTGGTGTATGTCCCGGTGGTGGAGAAACAGATTCTCTGGTCGAAGCGGTGCAAGGATAAGTCCCTTGTGGGTACAGTCAAGGAAACGATCATGCAGGTCAGCCGGAGCAAAAAGTGGGAATCCAAGGTAGCTCTGGATGAGCAGGGCAATCCGCTTCTGACCGCCAAGGGCAAGAAAGTCCTGCGAACATCGTACAGTGTCCTGCAAGACGATTTCTTCAACTATATGAAAGCTGCCGGATATACCGATGTGGAGCGTGGAGAGCGTGGCAGCACTGAAGAACATCTGACTGTGACCCAGTTCAAGGTGGCACAGGAGCAGCAGCGGCTGGAAGATGTGACCGCCCAAATCGCTCAGACAGAACAGGCGCTGGGCACCGCACAGGCTGCCGTTGAGAAAAAGCAGAAGGAGCTACAATCCCTGCAAAAGCAGACCAAAGAACAGCGCACTGCCGCCCTGACCGTACAGGAAATCCGCTCTATGGGGAAAAAGACGATCACCGGCAATATCACTCTGACCCCATCCGAGTGCAGCACACTCAAGGATTATGCGGTCAATGGGATTCTTGCCAAGGCGGAAAACAGCCGCTTAAAAGAAAAACTGCAAAGCGAACAAAAGAGTGCCGCTGTCTGGAAACAGCGATATGAATCGCTAAAAGAACAGGCACGGCCCTATCTGGAAGCTGTCAAGCTCGCACCCGAAAAGGTGCGGGCTTTTCTTGATGCCATTTTGACCCGAACCCGACAAACAAGGCAGCACGATCAACCTTCTCGCCGCAAATCGCAAGATATGGAACTTTAACAGAAAGGAATTTTTGCTTATGACCAATCTGACAACAAAACTCAATAAGCTGGTGCTCGATGATTCTCCTTCGGAAAAGCTGATTAACGCTTGTGCTGAAATCGATATTGAATCCTGCTTTGACCCGATTTTTGAGCCGCCGATTGATTTTCTGGAAGAATGCCGGAAACGCTGGGAAAACCTAATGAATCCTTTTACAGGTACGGTAGAACGAAAAATCGGAAATACCTGGTATCTGCTGGAGACTGTATGTGACGGAAATGAGCCGCTTACCCACAAGGTAAAACGGCTCATTTTCTCGGATAAGGAGGCGCTTTGTTCATGACACAGACTCAAATTCATGCTACAATATCACCATGCACACCAATTCTGTCAGCTGACCCAACCGTAAAGGAGGACGCTATGTTGGATCAGCAGAAAATCACCATCCTGTACTGCCGCCTCAGCAATGAGGATGCGCTGGATGGAGAATCAAATTCGATACAGAATCAAAAAGAGTTTTTAACCCGGTACGCAGCCGAGCATGGCTACACCAACCTGAAAATTCTGGTGGATGACGGATATACGGGAACCAATTTTGACCGCCCTTATCGCCATCAACGATGGTGTGGACAGTGAACGAGGTGACAGCGACGGCTTTGCTGCTATTCGTAATTTGTTCAACGAATGGTATCCACGGGACACCAGCAAAAAAGTCCGGGTCGTATTCCGTCAGAAAGGCACCAGCGGAAAGCATCTGGGAAAACCGCCCTATGGTTATCGCACTGACCCTGCCGATAAAGACCATTGGATTATTGACGAGGATGCCGCCCCAGTAGTCAAGCGCATCTTTGACTTGGCTATTGACGGCAAGGGGCCGGAACAGATTGCCCGTATACTGGAGAAGGATAAGGTGTTGACTACCAAGGCGCTGTATGCCAAACAGTCGGAAAACCATCCTGACCCGAAAAAGCGGAAAAAGATGCCGGAACGCCCTTACCATTGGATTGGTCAATCGGTTGTGGGTATTCTGGAACGGATGGAGTACACCGGCTGTACCTGCAATTTCAAGACCTATTCCAAGTCCTATAAGCTGAAGAAGCGGATTCCCAATGCCATCGAAGATATGTGTATCTTCCCTGATACGCAGGAAGCAATCGTTTCTCAGGCTCAGTGGGACAGGGTGCAGGAGTTGCGAAAAAACAAACGCCGTCCCACAAAAGCGGAACGGCAGGGATTGTTCTCCGGGCTTCTGTTCTGTCCCGATTGTGGGAATAAGCTGCACTTTGCTACCTGCAAAAGCTTTGACGGCAAGCAAGACCACTATGTATGCTCCAGCTACAAAAGCGGTCGAGGCACCTGTTCTGCCCACTATATCCGGGAAGATGTACTGCGGGAACTGGTGTTGGAGCGCATCCGTGCGGTCAATGCCTATATTCGGCAGGACGTGGAGGGTTTTCAAGAGGAATGGCTGCAATGCCGCCGCTCCGATCAGGAACGCAACATCCGTGAAGATCGGAAGCGAGTGGAGCAGGCGAAGAAACGGCTGGCTGACCTGGATGTTCTTCTGTCCCGACTTTATGAGGATTTTGTCCTGGGCGATCTGAGCAAGGAGCGGTACAAGAAAATGACCGCCGATTACGAGGCAGAACAGGAGCGGTTAAAACTCGAAATTGAAGTGACGGAAGAATGGCTGGAAACACAGGAAACCATGAGTGCAGATGTAGATGCCTTTGTCGCTCTAACCCAGAAGTATGTGGATGTGCCGGAATTGACACCTACGATAGTCAATGAATATATCAAGAAGATTGAGGTGTTTGCGCCGGACAAATCCAGCGGCAAGCGGGTACAGAAGGTGAAAATCTATTTCAACTTCGTGGATGACGTAGAGATTCCTGTGATTTCCGAGCCTGTTGTTGCGAAATCTACCCTTGGACGCAGAAAAACGGCGTGACCATTACGGTCACACCGTTCTCTGCCCCTCGCAAAGCTAAATAGTACCTTATCACTATTAAGCCTTGTAATGATTGGCTTGACATTTCTGTCACTTGGAATTTGGGTGCTCCTGCGAAATACGAAGCAAAGTAAGGAAAAAAGGGAGGAGAGGCAAAGGCAGAGAAGGGAAGCTTGGAAGGGATATCAACGCAGCCTCTCAAATTTGTTGCATATAGCTGGACTGCCATTGGCAGAGGGGGTGTCTTGCTGTGCGAGTATCCAAGATGAACTCTTAACGATCCAAGGCGGCGGAATAACTTTTCAGTTGGGGTTAGATAAAATAGCTGGCGCTCAGGTAAAAACTGAAACAGAAATCCAGAGGGCCTATGTGAGCAGTATTGGCGGAGCGGTGGCCGGCGCCTGGTTGTTTGGTACCTTAGGTGCAATTATAGGCGGCAGAGTAAAGAAAAAGGAAACCGAAACAACAGATTTTTATTTGATAGTAACGTATCAAAAAGAGGATGGAGAAATCAAATATATTTCTTTTCAAACGTTTTCACCCGGACAGGCTCAAGAATTTGCCGACATACTCAAGCAAAATCGGGACAATAACAGCAAGACGATTGTGAAACTGTAACCAGGATATTTGTACCACTTTACTTCGACAGAAAAGACTTTCCTTAAAATCACTGATAAAGCGTATTCAAGTACAAATATGAAAAATCCTCGGCTATTCGGCCGAGGATTTTAAATGTAAGGGTGAAACAAAAATGAATCTCCAGCGCCGCAAGACGCAAACCCGCAAAAAGTTGGTGTGACAGCGAACCGTGGTGAGGACGCTTGCAACCGAACAGGCGAGCCGAGCGTGACTTTTTGCGGAGAGGAGGAATGACGAAGCGATATGAGAAATCCCCAGCCATCCGGCTGGGGATTTTGAATGGAATGCAGTCCATTCCGACGTGGAGCGGGTTACGAGACTCGAACTCGTGCCCTGGCCTTTTGTGGAGTTTCGTAAGATAAAGTGGGCAGCATTAGAATGCGGATTTGCGTGGGTAAAATGGGTAAGAACTTGGAACTTTTGTTCTTTTCTTGTAGAAATAAAGACCAAACAAAGACCAATAAAGACCAAATAAAGGGCCAAATGAAGGCCAGAATTTGAGGCCAGGAACCTGAAAAAACTTGAGATTGGGCCCGCTCCATGAAAAAGAACATTGGCTGCATGAATTAACCTGGATTTGAATAGAGGCCCGTAATAGCTGCCAGCCCTTCAAAACCGGCCTAAAACTCGCTTTTGTGGTATCAGCAGTATCTTCCACTGCTGAGGCTTGAAAATGGATTGTAGGCCTTTAGAATCGGGCAAAGAAAAACCCGCTCCCCATAAGAGAGCGGGAAACCCTATGCTTTTGCCTTTTGCTGCGGCGGGGAGAATGGCAGCGCATCGGCTACCACTTGGGAGGCTTTGGCCTGTGCTTCGGCGAATGCGTGGGCGTAGATGTTCAGCGTTGTGCTGGTTTGCGTATGCCCCAGGGCTGCGGATACGGTACGTACATCCACGCCGCCCGCAATGAGCAGGGAGGCATTCAGATGCCGGAAACTGTGGAGCCCCAGGTTCGGGAGATCGTGCTGCTCACAGAAACGCTGTAACGCCCTGTAAGGGGTATTGGTACTCATGGGCCGTCCGTCCCAGGTGGTGAACAGGCGTTCTGTATCGTGCCACCTGTCGCCCAATCTCAGGCGCTGCGCGTTTTGTTCCACTTTCAGACGCCGCACATAGTCAAAGATAAAAGCCGGGTACTTGATGATACGGGTGGAACCGGCCGTTTTTGTTGTGTCGGTGTATGTCCCCAGCTGCTTAGAATACAGAGAGGCCCGGCAAATGGACACAAGCCCCGATTCTGCATCGAAATCGCTCCACTCAAAGCCGAGTATTTCTTCCTTCCTGGGGCCGCCGTATATAGCCAGCAGCAGGAAAACCTGGAACCACAAGGGGGCTTCTGGTAGATGCTCCAGGATAGTCTGTACCTGTTCCACCGTGTATATCTTCTTTTCGCTTGCTGTCCGCTTGGGCAGCTTCACATATTGGGCGGGATTGTCCCGGATAACTCCAATTTGGGCCGCATAGGAAAAGATACTGGATATAAACGATAAGTACCCCCGCTGAGTTTTGACGGATAGGCCCGCTCCCGACCGCTGATTTGAGCCCGGCTGGCTTAGGCTGTTAATGAATTTCTGAATCGTCCGTACCCCAATTTTATCCAGGCTCAGATGCCCGATAGCCTTATAGGTGCGCTGCTCATAGTCCTGGTATCTCTCCAGGGAGCGGGGGCGTAGGTTGGTTGCGGCGTATTCCTCAAACCACTGTTTTGCAAAGACTTCAAATTTAATCGAAGCGGAAACCGCCGCCGCTGAGGCCTCAAACTGGACTACTTGCCGCTGAAGTTCTTTTTGAACCTGCCTTTCCGTCATGCCTGGGGCTGGTGTCCAGGTCATGGAGCGGGTGACTTGCTTGCCCGCCGCCGTGTATCCGTCCGATACCCGTATTCTGTAGCTTTTTCCCCGTTTTTGTACGGTTGCCATAGTACCCCCTCTTTCCTTGCATTGCCCGGGCCGATGGGGTATAATAGACATCGAAACATGATGCGAAATACCTCCTTACCCCATGGCCTCGGGCTGTGGAACCCCCTGCCGGTTGCCGCCGGCGGGGGATTTTTTTATTTTAGCCCAGGATTCAGCGCATCCCCACATTTAGGGGCGGCTTACTGCCATGGGCTGGTTAAACGTAGAATACCGAAAAGAAAGCACCCTATCGGCTTTTGGCTCCGGTAGGGTGCTTTTCAAGCTTGGATTTATACCCCGCTCTCAAGCAGGCGGCAGTTGTGAGGGTAATTATTCACCTTCCTTCTGCCAACGGCAAGCCGTTTCCCGGAACTTCTATTCTGTTTTAAGGCGGGTGCCCGCTCCTTCTACTGCCCTATGATGGGGGTATCATCCCGAAGCATATCAAGGTGGCGCCGGTAGCGGCGGGGAATATCAATCCCCACCAGGTAGCCCAGGGCATGGAGTGCAACGGGAATCACGGCGAAACCGTCCTTATAGAACGCCTCGATGCGCCGGGCCTTGTCCTGGATGCCCTTATAGTCCGGTGGGCAAACGAAAGTCCAATCTGCCCCTTCATCGTCCACCACCAAGCGGAAATACTTGTCTATATCCATGCTGGATTGTCCCAGCTTTGCCAGGAGAATATGATGCTCCATGGCATCGTCCAGAGGCCCCGCCAACACATTTTCGCCGCCAAAGGATACCAGTACCAATAAGGGCTCCTTGGCCTTTTGGGCCGCCGCTGTGGCCTCCTGGGAAGGGTAAAAGGTGATATTCATTCTGTCACTTCCTTCGGAAATACTTAGGCTTTACCGGTTCATTTCCCGGCCAATTTCTCCAGGATATCCGCAAACAGCGGGCAATACCGTTCCCGGATGCTGTTATAAATCCCGATTGCCTGATCCTCATCGTACACGTGGGAAGTAAGGTTCCGGTCGTTTACCATATCCAGCCAGGTTTGTTCATCCGTGAGAAGCCCGTCGGCATAGGCGGTTTTCATCACAGCTTTGGGGCTGTTTACTTCGGTGTACCCCATGTCTATGAGATATTCCCGGATGGTTTTCCAGGCGAGCTCCACGCAGATTTCAAAGCGCTGTATTACTCCGTCCCGGATAGAATCCAGCCCCATTTCCTCGTAGTCCTGTATGGCCTCCTGGAGCCGCTGGGAGGCGTCCTTCAGTTTCTGATACTTTTCATCCATCTTGCTCATGAGAGAAATCCCGTCTTTCTCAATATTTTGCACCAGTGCCGAGCTGGTGCGTTCTGTCATAAACACCACGTCAAATTGAAGCAGAGTGGGCAGCTCCTCCAGTTCCAGCCGGAAAGCGCCCTGTTCCCGCTCCGGCATCCCGTATATGGCAAGGTCAATGTCGCTGCGCTCCCGGTTGTCTCCCCGGGCCCTGGATCCGAACAGCACGGCCTTGCCCGCTCCGTGGGTCTTTGCCAGCTGCGCAATGCGGCGGTACAGTTCTTCCATTGTCCATCATCTCCTTTCCCTGGCCTTATACCAGGGCTTTTTTGTGTCTGTGAGCGGGTTGTATTATTCTTGCGTGCTCTGTGTGTGTATATTTCCGTTGGATTCATCTTTGTTATTTATATTTTTCTTTATTGAATCCAAAATGCTGATATATTCCTTTTCGACTACACTTGAAATAAAATATTTCATCATTTCTGCAGAGATGATAAAGTCTTTGGATTTATAAAGTTCTGAAAATTTTTGATACATATCTATCTGGATTTGGTCATCTTGAACATAGAATGATGAAGCTGTGAGCAAATTGTAAAAAGCCTCCTGCTCAATCAGTGCATTAAGCATAGCTAAAGTGGGCATTTTATCATACTTTTGCTCAATTTTCATTTTTAGTATTTGATCTACGGCTAGTTTCGTCAGTCCGAGTGTTTGGTATATAAGCTCATATTTATCATCACTTAATTCGACTTTCGCTTCTCCACATTCATCCCATCCCATCAAATATGTGGGGCTACATTTAAGAGCATTGGCAAGAACTTCTAGTTTGTCTAAGGGAAGATTACCAATACCTCCAGTTTCATATCTTTGTAAGGTTGATTTGCTCAAATGAGTTAAATCTGCCAGGTTCTGATAACTGTATCCTAGTTCTTCTCTCCGTTCTTTGATACGCTCCCGGATAATATCTAAGTCCTTCACGATTTTAGGCACCACCTTTTCAGTTGGTATTATATACCGTATGTTTCACAATTGCAACATAATTTTAAATTCGTTGCACAAATGGGTTGACAAGCCGTTGTTTTCGGAATACTATATTTTTGTCCCGATTACGCAACAAAAAGGGGGTGCCAATTTTGAATCTTGATATTATTCGTGGGAAAATAGCTGAACAAAGAAGCAGCCAAAAGAAAATTGCTGAACAGATGGGGATTTCTCAGCAATCTTTAAGTCGAAAAATGACGGGAAAGCGTTCTTTTACTGTTGAGGAGGCAACGGAATTATGTGCGCTGCTCAATATTCCTGTAGAAAAAAGAGCGGAAATTTTTTTGCGCTAAATGTCCCAAATAAGCAACAAACTGAAAGGGTGACAAGAAAGGAGGCCGACAAGTGCAAGACATAGTTTTTTTACCCAAGGGCCGAAGCTATGAGCCATTTACCACGTCAAACGTGATTGCAGAAGGCGCTCTGATTCAGCATCACACAGTGACAAGGCTTATCCAGAAGCACGAAGCAGATTTTCGGGAGTTTGGAATACTTCGATTTAAAGTCGAAGTAATCAAGGGGCGTGGACAACCGGAAAAATCATACCACCTGAATGAACCCCAGGCCACGCTGCTTTTGACCTATCTCAAGAATACTGAGCCCGTACGCCGATTCAAGAAAGAGCTTGTCCGGCAGTTCTACGCCATGCGAGAGTACATACAGGAGTTAAATTCCCCCACCTGGAAGGAAACCCGCTCTATAGGGAAAGAAGTGCGGAAGAAAGAAACGGACTGTATCCGGGAATTTGTGGTATATGCCGAGGCCCAGGGGAGCCAGAATGCCCAGCGGTACTATACCAGCTTCACCCGCCTGGCAGATAAAACGGCGGGAATCTCCGACAGGGATACGGCAAGCGTGATACAGCTGAACACCCTGCTTTTGGTCGAAAACCTTATAGCGCAGGAAATCCAGAGCGGGATTCAGCGGGCCGAGCCCTACCGGGATATATACACCGCTTGCAGGGCCCGCCTGGGCAGCTTTGCGCAGCTGGTAGGCACTTCCCCAGCCCAGTCAAAGGATGCTCTACCAATTCGGTAGGCCGTGCCTCAGGGGACAAAAGAGAACCCGCTCACCGGGAGCGGGGATGAAAGAGAGGAAAATAACATGGGAATTAAAGTGGAACTTGCAGATTTAAGCCTTTTGGAAAAGCTGTATCTTGACTATATCAGCGGTTCAGAGCATGACAATGAACTTACCTACTCCCGGGAAATACAGAACGAAACTGAGGAAACAGCGGCCCGGATGAAAAATCCAGAGGACGCAGAGAGGCTGCGCACGGCAACGATGGCGATGTACTGCGCTGGAGAGGCGAACGGCTTCGCAATGGGGTTCCGCTATGCCGTGAAACTACTTGAGGAATGCCGGTAAGGCGTCACCGAAATAATGACCCCCTGGACGTCGAGGGAGAAAGGACAACATGGAAATTCTATGGAGTATATTAAAACTGCTGGCCTGGATGGAAGTGCTGCTTCTATGCTGCATTGCGGCGGTAGCGCTGGCAGATTATGCGCCCGACAAGCTGGTGATGCGGTTTGTCGCCTGGCTGGAAAGGAGCGGGAAACGTGGGAGAGGTTGAGAAACAGGAAAGGAGAGTGCGGAATGATGGAGAATACAAGGCTCAGGCATAGAGGAAGGGCGGTACAGGCGGCACGGTTGGCCCCATTTCCCAGGATACGAACTGAAAAGGGACGGAGTTTGATTCCTACCCTTACCCCGGGAGCGGCCCCGCTCCCCCGGATGCGCACCATCGGGGAGGCTGCGGCAATGCTCAAGGCCATGGATCCAGATACGGCGGTGACGGAATACTATATCCGGCAGCTGGTGCTCACTGGGGCCCTGCCTCATGTATGCGCCGGGTGTAAGAGGATGATAAACTTTGACCGTCTTTTGGACTATCTGAGGGAGGCGCAGGGGGAATGAACCGGGATAATATGACGGCAGAGCATAAAAAAGCGGCCTCCCCGTCCCCCGACAGGAAAGCCGCCTTAACAATGGAAAAATATAGCACAGTCAGTATACCAGAGAGCGGGGATATTGTCAATCCCGCTCCCGGGAATGGCTATGTAGGCCAGGCGATACCGGGAGTGCTTGACATCCTGGGGCTGTGCATGGATATGGGAATCGCCCTGCTGTCCTATTCCATGGGCTGGGCGCTGATTGAGGCCATGGGGATGCAGCCGCTTGCAAAGTCCTCAAAAGGGTTCGCGGTGAGACTGAATACTCCCAAAGGAGACAAGTACATATTCTACCAGGACGGGATGGACAGGGACATGACAAGGCGGGTAATCTTTCACGAATTGGGGCATCTGCTGGTAAGCATGGAATCAGAGGCCCCGGCCGAAGCCTTTGAGGATGCCTTGGTACGTCTGGAGCGGTTCGGAGAGGCGGGAATCCGGGCAGACAGTGAGCAGGCCAACCCAACCACAAAGCCCGTTTTCTGTGCGCTGTGGGTTTGGCGGCAGTACGGCACAGGCCAGAAGGCCTCACAAGGCCCAGGGACGGCAGGAAGCAGAATCATATACCCCAGCTTTGGAAAGCCCCTGGAGCGGGCCCTGAGCGCTGGGGAGAGATAGGAGGGGGCGGACTAATTGGGAGGCTGGGTAAAGCTGTACCGGCAGCTGATAGATAAAGCCATTTGGCAATGCTCCACCGTGGAGCAGAAGATCGTTCTTATCACCATTCTTTTGACGGTAAACCATGAGGAGACAGAATGGGAATGGCAGGGGAAGAAATTCAAATGCCAGCCCGGGCAGATGGTGACAAGCCTTTCCTCTTTGGCTAAAAAGTGCGGGGATGGTATCAGTGTGAAGAATGTTAGAACCGCTCTGCAAAAATTTGAAAACTACGGATTTTTGGCAAACCAATCGACAAAGACGGGAAGGCTCATAACCGTTGTAAATTGGGAGCTTTACCAAGGCTATGATTCCACAGACGGCAAAGACACCGGCAAAGAGGCGGCAAAGAGCGGGCAAAGCACCGGCAAAGAGGCGGCAACTAACAAGAATGATAAGAAGGATAAGAATGATAAGAATATATTAGACAGTAAGTTAGATCCACAGACATATAGTTATACGGCGCAGAGCTATTCTTGCGATAGCTCCACGCCGGAGCAAAAGCCGGCAGAACCCGCTCCTGTATTCTCTCTCCCGCTGAATGACAAAACCCTGTACGGGATTACCGGGGAGCAGTTGGAGAAGTGGCGGGACTATTATCCGGCTGTGGATGTGATGGCAGAACTGCGGAAGATGGCGGGATGGTTGGACGGGAACCCGGGGAAGCGCAAGACCAGGCGGGGAATAGGCCGGTTTATTGCGAACTGGCTGGCCCGGGAACAGGACAGGGGCGGGAGGGCTCCCGCTCCATCCAGGGGAGGGACACCCCCGGAAAAGTCTCTTTCCCGTATGGTGTATGATGGCGACAATGCGGATTTGTTGTTCCGAGATTTGGAAGGGTGATAACATGGAGATGCAGAAAACACTGGACGAACTCAAGACCCGCTCCCAGGGGGAGGCCGGGGCCGGTGATTATATCGGCGCCGATGGGCTGTTATACTGCGGGCGGTGCCATACTCCCCGCCAGATGCGCCTAGAGTTCATGGGAAAGGCCGATAATGTGGGGGTTCTGTGCCGGTGCCGTCAGGAAAAAAAGGAGCGGGAGGAACAGGCCCGCAGGGAATGGCGGCAGAAGGAGGCCCGGGAACAGCTGCGCAAAGAGGGAATCACGAATAAGCGGCACCGAGAAAGCCGGTTTGATAATGACCGTTTTCCTACTTCCCGGCCTTCCAGGATTGCCCGGCGGTATGTGGAGCAATGGGAAACCATGTTCCGGCAGGGGCGGGGTTTACTCCTGATGGGAAAGCCAGGCACCGGGAAAACCTTCTATGCGTGCTGTATCGCAAATGCCCTCATAGATTTGGGCTTTGCCTCTTTCGTCACCAACGTGGCAGAAATCACCAGGACAGGCGGCAAGGACGTGGAGCGGGACGCATACATAGAGAAAATTCGGCGCTGTGATTTGCTGGTGATTGACGATATCGGCGCAGAGCGGGCCACAGAGTACGCCACAGAGAGCCTATACAGGGTGATAGATATCCGATACCGGGAGGAAAAGCCCTTGATAGTCACCACCAATTTGACCGCCGCAGCCCTTCAGGCCGACAATGTGGACAAGGCCCGCATTTATGACCGCATCACGGAGATGTGCCCCTATCAGGTGATATTTGAGGGGGACGGGCTGCGCAGGGATAAGAGCCTGGAACTGTAGCGAATACCCCCCTTTCTCCTGCCCTAAAACGTTGGATCGGTACATTTCGGACACCCTAAAAAGGGATAAAAAGCAGCACTAGGCCAGAGAAAACAGAGCCCCTAAAAGGGGATAGAAGGCAGTACCAGGCCGGTGAACCCGGCAAGGGCATCCCCCCTGCCTTCCCTGTCCCGCTCTTGGGGGAACAGCACCGGAGGGGGCAGAGTTTTATATACACAGCACAGATTTTAAACTTTGTTTGCGGGGGGATTGTGTGAGCAATGAGGAATTAGCCCAGCGCATCCAGAACGGGGAACGGGAAAGGCTCCCTGAGCTATGGGAACAGGTACGGCGATTCTGTGACAGTTTGGCGGGACGGTATTACCGGATGAACGGCGAACTCTGCGCCCGGCGGGGCGTATTACTGGAGGACTTGCAGCAGGAGAGTTTTCTTGCCATGGTTCAGGCCGCGCAGACCTACCAGGAGGGCAAGGGCTGCGCCTTTATTGGCTGGCTCAGGTATTACTTACAAAATGCCATTGCCGCCCTTGTTGGTACACGGAACCGGCGCATCAATCAAGACCCGCTCAACCGATGCCAGAGCCTGGATGCCCCGCAGCTGGACGCAGAAGGCGGGGAAATAGAACTGGACGTTCCAGACCCGGGCGCACAGGCAGCCTTTGAGGCCATGGAGGAACGAGAGTACCGCAGGCAGCGTAAAGAAGCCATGGAGCAGTGCCTTTCCCTTGTGGAGCCTGTACAGGCCAGCATATTGCGAAAGCATTATTACCAGCGGCAGACGTTGCCGCAGATAGCAGAGCAAAATGGCGTAAGCGTTGCCGAGATACGCAAGCAGGAACGCAAGGGGCTGCGGCGGCTCAGGCGTCACGATTGCCAAAGGCTTCTTGCCGGATACATAGAGCAGCGGCGGGAAGTGCTGCTCTATGAGGCGTACCGTGGCGGGAATGAATGGCTTTCTTCTACGGAGCGGGCGGCCCAGGAACTGGAGGCCATGGAGAACAAACAGCGGGAAAGAATAAAGCAATTCTTCACTTGTTAGGGGTTTATGGATGCAATATATCTATTCTCGCATCTACAATAATTTACAACGGTTAAAGAACCACAGGGCGATTTATAAATAATTGACGCTCTTGGATATTTCGACTATAATAATTTTAAAAGGGCTTTGAGGTGGTAAACTTCGTTGCGACCACACGCCGATGGTATGACAGGGGAAATCCCGAGAGATGCGGGAGATGCGACGCCCGCCAAAGCCCATCTTACAAGGGGACTATGGAAACATAGCCCCTTTTCTTTGCGCCTTTTTATAAATATCAATCCCCATGAACGGAGAATCTCATGCTGATACAAACATTATTTGTATCAGGTTTTGGGAAAACTAGTGATTTCTAGTGATTTACAGCAGGATAGCCTGAAGTTTTCTGAGGTGGTGAGATTTTGGATAGGTTTGCCCCCGTTTCATGGGATGCCTGTGCCCACTTGTGATCATATATGGTTTTAGTCCCCCTCGTATGCCCCGCCCCGCTGTCGTTACCCTGTTTCGTTCTCGCCTGCCTAAAATCGGGAAATGCGACCTTTGAGATCCTAAATTGGGACAGCACCTCGCCTACCTGATACGAGTTGAACTCAGGGCAGCCTCCCGGGCCTCGGGGTGCCGATTCGGTAGTTCAGCTTACCCGGGGTGTTTCCGTTTTGGAAACCCCTTGCCTAAGTCAAACTTAGCCAGCTTGTCCGGGTATGTCGCGTTTCACGACACACTTCGTTATGCATCCCTGTTTTAGGGAGCCATCCGGAGGACGGCAGAAGATGTTTTCCGGGGTGATCGTCTTTCCCCACTTTTGGAGAAAATCCAAGTCTCTCTGAGTGAATCCCAGCCCGTAGGCCACGGTTCCACCGCACAACCGCGTTGCCACAAGTGGCAACGGTGGTAAACCCCAGCCCGCGGGCCACGGTTTCACATCGCCCTTTTTAAGGACTGACAAACCTGACAATTCTATACAAAGTCTTTGAAATCGTCTTTCGCAACTTCCTGCGAAAAACCAATGTCGCTTAAATGCTGATAGAACGATTCATTCGGTCGACTTGCCCAAGGGGGTGTCGCAAACAGCACCCCCTTCGCTGAGCAGTTAAAAAACGTAAAGAAAAGGGGGGATCTTCTGCGATGACCGGCCCCGAACTTTCGTTTTTTCTGGGTGTAAGCTGGAACAAAAACGGGAAAAAAGCGAAACAAAAAGGCGGGGATTTTTGCTCACCGTGAGCGGGCGGGCATAAAGAGAGCGGGCAGCCTTCGGGCCGTCCGCCTTTTAGGTGACGAATAAAGTTGAACCTATTTTTTAGTATTTATCAATTTTTGTCAACTGTATTTTCGTTTTATCTTATTTTCGACACCGAAAAGGACATTCATCCTACAGAAATATAAGGCCCTCCCCGAACTGGTACAGCAGTACACCAAGACCACCGAAACCCGCCGCTTCTCAGTGGCATAATTGGAAAAATAAAGACCAAACAAAGACCAAACAGGAAAAAAGAGCAAAAAGGAACGCCCACGGAACCGCACTAGAATGCGATCTATGGGCGTTTTTGTTTGGAGCGGGTTACGAGACTCGAACTCGCTACTTCCACCTTGGGAAGGTGGCGCTCTACCAGGTGAGCTAAACCCGCAAAACTCTGTGTGAAATATAATACCACGTTTTTTTTATCCAGTCAACCCTCTTTTTTAAGGTATGGGAATTGGGATGGGGATTTATTACAGGCCCTTTTGGGGGAAGGGCGGGGCCGCTTCATGGATCTGCGGGAGAAGACCCTTGCAGGACCGGTGCCGCCAATCTCAAAAAATAGGGCTATTTTGGCGGCGTTTGCTCAGCGGGTATCAGCGGGTATCGAACCAGGGGGCCTGACCGGAACTGAGCTGACAGGATGCGCCGTTTCCCTCTGGATGGAGCAGAGGAAACGCTGTGGGACGGCCAAGACGCTGCGGGGAGCAGCGGCTATGAGAGGGGATGGCCGCCGATTGTATGAAAACTTGGTTGATAAAGGGCGTGCCGCGCGGCGGGAGTGTGTTTATAAGGTGCTGGGTGTTCTTCGCAGCAGGAATCATAAATTCTTCCGGCGTCAATACAAACTGCCTCTTTGAAGCAATTTGCGCCGGGGGCGGCAGTAGCGGTTACCTTTTGTTCTGCCATAATAATCCTCCTAATCTTATCATGCTTATGAGCATGGAAATCCGATTGCTCACTATCAGTTTATGAGGATTTCTCTGATTGGTGCCAAAGAATCCAATTATATTTTTTTCAGGCTCCAACTTTGCCGATCCCTTGGGCCGGCGGTTCGCCCTCAAGCGAAGAGAGCCTATGTTCCAGTGTATGCAAAAAGCTCTTTGAAGGACAGCGGCCCGGGGACAGGGACGACGGGCTGCCAACAAAACACAAGGAATCTCTGGAAACAATGGGTATTCTGTGTTAATATAAAAGGAAAGCCGGCGTTTGTGCCCGCTGATTGAACAGTGCACCGGGCCGGCTGGTGTCGCCGGCATAAAAACTGGGCATACTGACACAGAGAACAGGAAAAATCGAAACTGCTATGGGCCGGCGTCACGGCAAACTTTGAGTCCGGCGGGGCAGTTAACAACAAACAGGGTCTTCGGCCCATTGATACCCCCTTTGGAACAGGAGGAACACACTATGAAGGAATTTGATACCATTATTATCGGAGCCGGAACAGCCGGTCTCACCGCGGCTATCTATGCACAGCGGGCAGGGCTTCGCTGCGTTGTCCTGGAGGGGACGCTTTATGGCGGACAGATCACCAATACTCCGGATGTGGAGAATTATCCGGCCTTGGAGAAGGTTTCCGGATTCGACTTTGCCATGAGTTTATATAATCAGGCCACCTCCTTCGGCGCGGTGGTGGAGATGGAGGAGGTCACCGGGGTGTCCCTGGAGGGGGAAACCAAAACGGTGAAAACTCCCAGTGAGGAATACCAGGCCAAAACGGTCATTTTAGCTAACGGCGCTAAGCGCCGCAAGCTGGGAGTGCCCGGCGAGGAGGAATTTTCCGGAAAGGGCGTGTCTTACTGCGCCACCTGTGACGGCGCCTTTTACCGGGGCAGGGATGTGGCTATCGTAGGCGGCGGCAACACTGCCCTGGAGGATGCCCTGTATCTGGCTGATAACTGCAAAACCGTCCATCTGGTGCACCGGCGGGACAGCTTTCGGGCCTCCCAGGTGGTGGTGGATTCTGTCCTCAGGCGGGAGAATATCGTTGTCCACTATGACAGCGCGGTGCAGTCCATTTTGGGCGATACTCAGGTGAAAACGGTGGTGCTGGAGAATAAAAAGACCGGGGAGACTCAGGATTTGGCGGTGGACGGCGTCTTTGTAGCGGTGGGAATGGTTCCGGACAACGCTATGTTTGCCCCGGTGCAGCTGGATGAAACCGGCTATATCGTGGCCCAGGAGGACTGCAAAACCAATGTTCCCGGCGTGTTTGTGGCTGGGGATACCCGCACCAAGTTTTTGCGCCAGCTTGTGACCGCTGCCGCGGACGGCGCTGTGGCGGCAACTCAGGCCGCGAACTTTCTGCGGATATAACAAAGGAACGAACTATATTTGGGCGCCCATGGCCAACGCTGAGCGGCCGGACAGTGCTTGATACAGGGAACAGGAGGCCTGTCCCCTGATTAAAAAGCCTGCATGGCCTCTTTGCCGAGGCCCGGCGGCGCCTGCTATTTGTATGACAACCGAGGAGACTATCCATGATTTTGGCATTGGATCATATCTATAAAAGCTATGCGGCCAACCTGATTTTGGAGGACATCAGCCTGAAAATCGAGGATAACGACCGCATCGGCCTCATCGGCGCCAATGGTGCTGGAAAATCCACGCTGCTCAAGGTGATTGTGGGCCTGCAGAGCTGTGACGAGGGCACGGTATCCCGTAACCGCAGTGCGCAGATCGGGTTTTTGCAGCAGGACAGCGGCCTGCAGGGAGTTTCCACCATTCACGAGGAAATGCGCCGTGTTTTTCAAACGACGATAGATCTGGAAACCCAGATGCACGCCGCCCAGCAGGCGCTGGCCCAGTGTGAGCCCAGCGGCGGGGAATATGAGCGCCTTGCAAAGGAGTACGACGCCCTGCACACGGCCTTTGAGGCGGCGGACGGCTATCAGGTTGAAGTGAAAATTAAAACGGTGCTCAATGGAATGGGCTTTGCGGATAAGCCGCTGGATACGGTGATTGACACCCTTTCCGGCGGAGAAAAAACACGCCTGGCCCTGGCAAAGCTGCTGCTGCAGGCGCCGGATCTGCTGATTCTGGACGAGCCCACCAACCATTTGGATTTCCGTACCCTCACCTGGCTGGAGGATTACTTAAGCGAATACCGGGGAGCGCTGCTGATTGTCTCCCATGACCGGTATTTCCTAGATAAGCTGGTGACCAGCGTCTGTGATTTGGAACGGCATCATTTAATCCGCTATAAGGGAAACTACACCAAATATCTGCAGCTCAAACAGGAACGCATCGCCCGCCAGCAAAAGGAATATGAAATACAGTCCCAGCAAATTGCGTCCATGGAGGAATATGTACAGAAAAATATTGTGCGGGCCTCCACCTCCAAGAGCGCCAAGAGCCGGATTGCCGCACTGGAGCGTATGGAACGCATTGAAAAGCCGCCGGGGGAATTAAAGCGCGCCCACATCGCCTTCGAGTTTGAGCGGGATCCGGTGAAGGATGTGCTCACCGTGCAGGATTTGGATCTGCGGGTGGGCGAGGGCTCCCGGGAAAAATGCCTGTTCGAGCATCTGAATTTTAAATTGTACCGGGGCGAAAAGGTGGCGGTAATCGGCGCAAACGGCGTGGGAAAATCCACGTTTCTCAAGGTGGTGCAGGGGCTGCTTCCCCATACCTGCGGAATGGTGGAATGGGGCAAAAATGTAAAGATAGCCTATTTTGACCAGGAGGGCCGGCAGCTCAACCCCCAGAATACGGTTTTAGAGGAGCTTTGGAGCCGTTTTCCCACAGAGTATGAACAAAAAATCCGCAGCCGTCTGGGCGCGGTGCTGCTCACCGGGGAAAATGTGTTTAAGCAGGTGGGGGTTATCAGCGGCGGGGAACGCGCCAAGCTCAATTTTGCCATCCTGATGGCCCAGCACGGAAACGTCCTGGTGCTGGATGAGCCCACCAACCACCTGGATTTGGACACCAAAGAGGTTTTGGACGAGGCGCTGTGCAGCTTTCCGGGGACGATTCTGCTGGTTTCCCATGACCGGTACCTGCTCAACAAGCTGCCCAGCCGGATTGTAGAATTTCTTCCGGAAAATACGGTAAAGGAATATGCGGGTAACTATGACGCCTATTTGGAGCGGCGGGCCTATGAGGCTGCCCAGCAGTCACAGGGCTCTGTTATGGCCCCGGCACCCAAACAGGCTGGAGCGAAAAATTCCGGAGGCTACCGCAGCCGCCGGGAGAAAAATGAGGAGAATAAGCGCCGACAGCGTTTAAAAGAATTGGAGGAGACGCTCACCGGGCTGGAGCAGGAGATTTCCCAGCTTCAGGACAGCTTGAGCGATCCCGCGGTAATGGGCGACTATGTGAAAATGCAGCAGGTTTGTGTGGACTTGGAGGAGAGAAAAGCCCAGTATTCCCGGACAGAGGATGAGTGGCTTCAGCTGGCGGAAACTCTCGGATGACAGCATTTTGATAAATCCCCTTGTCTCTAAGGAGGGCGCCTATTCCGGACGGCGTTTTGCGCCTTGGCCGGAATAGGCTTCCAAAAAGCAGCTCCCATGCGGGGCATTTATGCGGCTTAATAATGACAGAGAGGAACGGCGCGATGAAATTTGAATGGGATAAAAAATATCTCTCAATTGCGGTTTACAGCTTCCTGGTGCTGGTAGCCGGCATCCTGTTTTTCAGTCTGGTACTCAATTTTTCCAAGGCCATGGCGTTTTTAGGGTATCTTGTGAAAATTTTAATGCCTTTTATCTACGGCTTCGCATTGGCCTACCTTATCAATCCCATCCTACACTGGTTTGAGGACTGGCTTTTTCCCAAGGTGTCCAAGGGTAAAATGGGGCCGAAGCTGCGCCGCAGGCTGGGAATTCTGTGCGCCTATATTGTGGTGCTGGTGTGCATCTCCGTATTCCTGCGGGTCGTCATCCCCCAGGTGGGGGCCAGCTTGTATGGCATTGCCAGCAGGATCCCGGAGTTTTTATCCACAGCGGACGAATGGGTGAATTCCCTGGTGGCCTCCCTGCAAAGCCAGAATTTCCCAAAGGAGGGCTTTGAAAAGGCCACAGAGCTGGTGGAGCAGGTGGTTCTGTTTTTCTATGGCATCCTGGATAAGGTCATCCCCTATATTCTGGATACCACGCAGAAAATCACCTCGGGAGTGCTCAATGTGGTGCTGGGAATCATCATTTCCGTATATGTGCTCACCAGCAAGGAGCGTTTTTTTGCCCAGCTGAAAAAAATCCTGTCCGCGTTTTTGGACAGGGATAAGGTGGAGCGCCTGGTGAAGCTGGCGCATTCCAGCCATTCCATTTTCAGCGGTTTTATCTCAGGGAAGATTCTGGATTCCCTGATTATCGGGATCCTGTGCTTTCTGGGAATGTCGCTGCTCAGGATGCCCTATGCCATGCTCATCAGTGTAATTGTGGGAGTCACCAATGTAATCCCGTATTTCGGGCCGTTTATCGGGGCTATCCCCAGTATTCTGCTGATTTTGTTCCTGGATCCCTGGAAGGCCCTGTGGTTCGGCGTGTTTATCCTCTTGCTCCAGCAGTTTGACGGCAATATCCTGGGCCCGAAAATCCTGGGGGATTCCACTGGGATTTCCGCCTTCTGGGTGATTTTTTCCGTGACCCTTTTCGGCGGCCTGTTTGGATTTTTGGGGATGTTTTTAGGCGTGCCGGTATTTGCCGTCATCTATGCGCTGTTTCGGGAAAATGTGGAGGCCCGCCTGAAAAAGCGGCAGCTGCCCATACGCACCCAGGACTACAGCAGCCCGGAACACCCCATTATCAGCTAGGAAAGAGGAGGGATGCGGGTTGCAGAGCCGATTGGGAACCCCCGGGGAGTGCTTGGCGCGCTCTCCGGTACAGTTAACAAACTATACGCTGCGCTACTCCGGCCTGCCCCAGGCGTTCGACGGGCTGCGGATTGCGCAGCTTTCCGATCTGCATGGGATCTGGTATGGCGGGGACAACACCCCGCTCTTGCGGCTCATGGAACAGGCGCATCCGGATCTCATTGCCGTCACGGGAGACATGATGAATAGTTACCGCAAGGTGGATTGTTCCAGCTTTTTGGCCCTGGCGCGCCTGCTGACTGCCCGCTGGCCCGTGGCCTTTGTGGTGGGAAACCATGAGCAGCGTATGGAGCGTCAGGCACTGCAGAGCTTCCTGGATACCCTGCGCGGGCTGGGCGTCTGGGTGCTGGACAATGAAACCCGCAGCTTTTCCCACCGGGGGCAGACTTTGGCCCTGGCAGGGCTGTGGACGCATCTGCGGTATTATAAACGGGCATACCATCCCGCGGATCGAAATATCCTGCTCACCGCCCAGACAGTGCAGAAGCTGTTGGGAAAGCCGGATCCACAGCGCTTTACCCTGCTTTTGACCCATAACCCTCTGTATTTTGAGGCCTATTCCCAGTGGGGCGCACAGCTGGTTCTGTGCGGGCATATCCATGGCGGAGCGGTGGAAATCCCCGGTGTGGCAGGGCTGCTCTCCCCGGAGCGCGCATTTTTTCCGCGGTATTCCGCCGGAGTATATGAGCGTCAGAGCTCCAGGATGGTGGTCAGCCGGGGCCTGTGTTCCGGAAGCCCTCTGGTTCGTATCCATAACCCCCGGGAAGTGGTGCTGGTGACGCTCAGGAGCTGCCGTTAGCTGGACGGACACTTTCCGGTCATTTCTACGACTGCGCAATTTCTCACAGTATCCACGGGGAGAGCCTGTAGCTCCTCATTTTCTGCCGGCCCCTACTGATTGAGTGCAAAAAACTTCCCTAAAGGGGGAACCGAACTTTGCCTACTTTCTGTTCGGCAGACCACGATTTGGAATTTGCTGCGGGGATGCCGGGATGCGCTAAGCCCTTTCTTATCTGAGTAATACAGCATCCCTAATAAGAATTGAAACAAGTTCAAAACTCACGGAGGTGCTGTGGGATTACCGTTTCGATAGAACCCAGAGCACCTCCCGGCATTGAGCGCTTTGGGCGGGTAATTGGACGAAATCCCATATGGATGGTGAAACTCCCGGTTCAATCATGGGAAAGAGAACAGCTGTTTTAATATTATCGAGAAAAAAAGACAGTCTCTTAATTCTGTGATGGAAACCAGTAAGTGTAGATTTTTCGAAATCTGCAAGTGGCAGCAAAACTTTTGAAGTTAGATGGAATATCCCTGAGGGGACTGTCTTAAATCGACCGAAAAGGAGGTGCCTAAATGCCGAAGGGAACACCCGGGCTGGATGTACCGGCCTATCTCACAGAGCACGGCGTGGTGCTCAATGCGCAGCAAAGGCAGGCGATGCTCACCGATGAGGGCCAATACCTGCTTTTGGCAGTGCCCGGGGCAGGAAAAACCACCGTCCTGGTGGGGCGTCTGGCACATCTCCTCTGCAACCGGGGAGTCGATCCCAATCAGATTCTCACCATCACCTTTAACCGGGAATCCGCCCGGGATATGCAGCGCCGGTTTTCCCAGCTGTTCGGTACGGTATGCCCTGCGCCTCAGTTTTCCACCATACACAGCTTCTGTTTTGGGGTGCTCCGCCAGTATGCCGCGCTGCGAAAAACCAAAATGCCTCAGCTCATCGAGGGAGGCGCCTCACCGGTGCGGCGGGATTCCCTGCTGCGCCAGGCCTGTACTCAGGCGGGCTGCGGCATTCCCGCGGATGAGGAATTGGAGGAGCTGGGCGCGGCGGTGAGTTTTGCCAAAAATAATATGACGCCCCGGGAACAGCTGGGGGAAATTTCCTGCCCGGTGGGGGATTTTCCCGGAGTGTTTGCCCAATACGAGGCCATCAAGCGGGAAAACGCCTGGATGGATTTTGACGATATGCTCCTGTATACCCGCAGCGTTTTTCATAAGCTGCCCGGCCTGCTGGAACACTACCGCCAGCGGTATCGTTTTCTGAATGTGGATGAAGCCCAGGATACGTCCCGGGTGCAGCACGCCATCCTGCGCCAGCTGGCGGGGAAGGACGGCAACCTGTTCATGGTGGGGGATGAGGATCAGAGCATCTATGGCTTTCGGGGAGCCTCTCCCCAGGAGCTTCTGGAGTTCAAACACCAGTATCCCGGCGGGAAAATCCTGAAGATGGAGGAAAATTTCCGCAGTACGCCTCAAATTGTCCAGGCGGCTTCTCAGCTCATTTGCCATAATAAAAACCGCTTCTCAAAGCAGATGGCAACCCGCCGCAAAGCTGGACCAAAAGTGGCGTGCACGGTGCTGAGCGACGCCAACCAGCAGTATGACTATCTGGTGCGCCAGCTCAAAAAGCTGCCCCAAAACCAGACGGCGGCAATACTCTACCGCACCAACGACTGCGCGGTGGGCGTCATGGACGCCCTGGAGCGGGCGGGAATCCCTTTCTATGTACGGGATCACACCAACCATTTTCTATCCGGCTATGTGGTGCAGGATATCCGGGCTTTTTTGCGTCTGGGGGAGAATCCGGCGGATATGGCGGCCTTCCAGCGGATTTGTTTCAAGACGGATGCCCGGGTTTCCCGGGAAATGCTGGAATTTGTGCGTGCCGCCGCCACGCCTGGCGAAACTTTATTTGAGGTACTGCTCGCCAATGAGAACCTGGACAGGGCGTCAGCTGAGCTCATCTCCGTCATATGCGAGGAAACCGGGCGCTTTTTCGAGAAGAAGCCCCTGGCTGTGCTGCGGGAAATTGAATATGTATTTGGATACCGTAACTTCCTGAGGTGGAAAACCGGCGGCGGGACCTATTTTGAACAGCTCTCGCACAAGCTCACGGTGCTCAAGAGCATTGCGGCCGCCTGCGGCAGCACCCGGGAATTTTGCGACAGGCTCCAGGAATTGGGCGGTACGATTGCCCACGCCTCCCAGCGCAGCGAGAGCCGGGTGGTGCTCTCCACGGTTCACTCCGCCAAGGGGCTGGAATTCGACCGGGTCTACCTGATTGACCTGATGGAGGGCTTTTTCCCCAGCGCTTCCAGCATCGAGCAGCAGCTCAAAGGCTCCTCAGAGGCACTGGAAGAGGAACGCCGGCTGTTCTATGTGGCGGTTACCCGGGCGAAAAACCATCTGGAACTGCTCACCGCCGATCTGGTCAACGGCGAAACCTATTCGGCCTCCCGGTTTGTCCGTGAACTGTTACCGGATCAGTTGGACAAGCCGGGCAGGCCAAAGAGGAACGGAAAACAGCGCCGGGGCCGGTAGTGCCTGGGAACGGCGCGATTGGACCTGTAACAGTGAATCGGCATTTTGCCGCGGCACCAGGGGGATGGACTTTCCGGTTTCTCCACAAAACAGTGCCGGGCAGGGTGCTGGAATCGGGATGAAAGGTATTGGGAAAAGCGCCGGAATTGGCATAGGCCGGGGCGCTGAAGTTGTGATTTAAAAAGGGGAGAACCATATTGGAGTTGCCACAGGAATTTGTACAGCGTATGCACAGGCTGCTGGGACAGGAGGCCCAGGCCTTTTTTGCCGGCTATACCGAAGCGCCCCGCAGGCAGGCGCTGCGCATCAATCGGCTCAAGCTGACGGATCCCCAGCCCCTTCTGGAAGCCGGGTTCACCTTGTCCGCGGTGCCCTGGGCTCCGGACGGCTGGTTTTATCCGGATTCCCAAAGGCCGGGCAAACATCTCTACCATGATGCCGGGCTCTACTATATCCAGGAACCCAGCGCCATGGCCCCGGCGGTACTCCTGGACGCCAGGCCCGGGGAGCGGGTGCTGGATCTCTGTGCGGCTCCCGGGGGAAAGAGCACCCAGATAGCCTCGGATATGCAGGGGGAGGGGCTTCTAATCTGTAATGAAATCCATCCGGGACGGGCCAAAATCCTCTCCCAGAATATCGAGCGCATGGGAATCCGCAACGCTGTTGTACTCAGCGAATCCCCCGAACGGCTGGCTGAACGCTTTTTCGGCTTTTTTGACCGGATTTTAGTGGACGCCCCCTGCTCCGGCGAGGGGATGTTCCGTAAAGAGCCCGCGGCGCTGGAGCAGTGGAGCCCAGCCCTGGTTCAGCAGTGTGCCAGGCGGCAGGCCGCCATTTTGGACGCGGCCGCCGGGATGCTTTGCCCGGGCGGGCGGTTGGTGTATTCCACCTGTACGTTTTCCCCGGAGGAGAACGAGGGTGCGGTGAGCGGATTTCTGGAACGGCATCCGGAATTTGAGCTTCAGGCGGTGCCGGGACACGAGAAATTTTCCCCGGGGCGCGGGGACTGGGTTTCAAACCCAACCCGGGGGATCGAATCCACCATGAGGCT
Source organism: Marvinbryantia formatexigens (assembly GCA_021771035.1). Classification (GTDB taxonomy): domain Bacteria; phylum Bacillota; class Clostridia; order Oscillospirales; family Ruminococcaceae; genus CALXEM01. Next base: position 26,214 of record JAETPU010000014.1, read on the forward strand.
TTGGCCCCATAAACTGGAGGGGGAGGGGCATTTTGCCGCCGTACTCAGAAAACGTGAGGATGCCGGCGGGATACAGGCCGTTCCGTTTCAGGAGACGGTGCAGGCTTCGGGCGCGCAGTGGAAGGACTATCTGTCCTTTATGGATGCGGCCCTGGCAGAGCCTGTCCGGGATAGGCTCCTGCTGTTCGGTGAGAGTGTCTACCGGCTCCCACAGGATACCCCCAGCCTTCAGAAACTCAAGGTGGTGCGGCCCGGCTGGCAGCTGGGGAGCTTTCGCAAAAACAGGTTTGAGCCTGCCCACGCCCTGGCAATGGGGCTGGACGGCCCGCAGGCGGCTCAATCCGTATGTTTTGATGTTGATGCGCCCGAGCTTCGGGATTACCTGCGGGGGATGACCATCTCCTCCCAGCAGCCCGGCGGCGGCTGGCGGCTGGTTGTGGCGGATACCTTTGTGCTGGGATGGGCCAAGCTCTCCCAGGGAATCTTAAAAAACCACTATCCCAAGGGGCTGCGGCGCATGGGCGAAAACGCATTTTAAGTGGGCTGCTTGGCGCCGGCAAGGGCATCTATATCCGCCGGCAGGATTTGCGGCATAAAAGCCCAAGCGGCAGCCGTTTACAGAGAAATTTGGAAAGAATAGACTGCTTTCAGTGGCGAAGAGAGGGAATCCAACATGGAAAACAGTGAAAAAAAGGCCTTTTATGAACTGCTCTGCCGGCAGGCGGAGCAGCTGCTGCTGGGTGAGCGGCACCCGCTGGCAAATTTGTGCAATGCGGCCGCTCTGCTGTATGAGGCGCTGCCCCGGGTGAACTGGTCCGGGTTTTACTTGATGAACCGGGGCGAACTTCTGCTGGGCCCCTTCCAGGGAAAGCCCGCGTGTATGCACATTGCGGTGGGAAAGGGCGTATGCGGTACTGCCGCGCAGCTGGGGAAGGCCCAGCTGGTACGGGATGTCCACGCGTTCCCGGGACATATCGCCTGTGACAGCGCCTCCAATTCGGAGGTGGTAATCCCATTGTGGGACGGCCCTCAGCTGGTGGGGGTTTTGGATATCGACAGCCCGGAGCTCTCCCGTTTTGACGAGACGGATTTGGAGGGCCTGATCGCCTTTGCCGCTGTTTTGCAGGACTGCTGCGATTGGGAGCGGGCTTCCTATTGCCGGTAGCCGCGGTATCCAGGCGCCTGGCTTTGGAAGGTCTCCAATACAGGCGGCCGGGAAAAAACAAAAGGATCTGTAAGCCCAAATGGCTTACAGATCCTTTTTTGCAGGGGAAGGGAGGTGCGACTTGGCAGGCATGGTTAAAACCAGACGTTTACAGCGGCAGTTTGCCTGTGCGGCCACGTGGGGAAGCCTGCGCCTGGGGCGGATTTTTATCTTGGAACGCCTGCGGCGGGCTCTTGAGACCATAATCCCCGAGAGCAGCAGCGCCAGACAGACGGTGCAGAGAATCCAAACGGTCATGGGAATTACCTCCAGTTTGGTGTCAGTGGCATGAGGTGCCGATCCTTTTATTACTATGGACACAAAACGGGGAAATATACATCTTTCGGGCCGCGGCAGTCCGCCGTCATGGGAATTTTTTACGTTTGTGCAGGAATTCCAAACACAAAATTCAAAAAAAGAATGGTCAGAACGGATAGAAAATAGAGCCGATTATTCAAAAAAAGGCTTGAGAATGCCGAAAAGCTGTGCTATAATAACGTTCGTAACAAAGACGTTGCTTTTCTCGTGGGTGCAGCCCCGCAAGAAAAGAACGTCTTTTTTGTTTTAATTTCAGACAGTGAGGAATGGTTGCTTTGAACAAACAGTCAGCCGCAGGCCTGTGCCGCCCCGGCGATGACAGGGACAGCTGCGGAATCGGCGCGGTGGTGGACATCCGGGGAAAAAAGAGTCATCAAACCCTGAGGGATGCCCTTACCATTGTGGAGCATCTGGGCCACCGGGCCGGAACGGATGCTGATGGGGAAACCGGGGACGGGGTGGGAATCCTTTTGCAGATAAGCCATCGTTTTTTCTCCAAGGCCTGTGCCCGCCTGGGGCTGCGGCTGGGGAAACCTGGGGATTATGGCATCGGGATGTTCTTTTTTGAGGCGGGATCCCCCTGCGTCAGTGAAAAGCTGCGCTTTGAGCAGGCCTGCACCCAGGAGGGGATCCCCTTTTTGGGCTGGCGCCTTGTGCCGGTTGCCGCAGAGATTTTGGGACAGCGCGCCAGAAGTTGTATGCCTCAAATTTGGCAGGCGTTTGTAGGGCGCCCGCAAACTGCGGCTCCCGGGGAGGCGTTTGAACGCCGGTTGTATCTGCTTCGCCGAACCTTTGAGAAGCAGGAATCCGGTACGGCTGTGGTGAGCCTTTCCAGCAGGACGATTGTATACAAGGGGATGCTGTTGGTGGGGCAGCTGAGATCCTTTTACCGGGACTTGACCGATCCGGACTATCAAACTGCCATTGCTATGGTGCACAGCCGCTTTTCCACCAATACCACCCCCAGCTGGATGCGGGCGCATCCCAACCGGATGCTCCTGCACAACGGGGAAATCAATACCATCCTTGGCAATGCCGACAAGATGCTCACCCGCCAGGAAGTGCTCTGCGGCGGCGCACTGGGGGATGAAATCTCCCGGGCGTTTCCCATTGTGAATACTCAGGGCAGCGATTCCGCGATGCTGGACAACGCCCTGGAATTTTTAGCCATGAGCGGAATCCCGCTGCCCAAGGCCGTAATGCTGTGTATCCCCGAGGCCTTTGAGCGGGATGGGGAAATGCCCTCTGAGCTGAGGGATTTTTACCAAACCTATGCCGCACTGATGGAGCCCTGGGACGGCCCCTGCGCGCTGCTGTTCAGTGACGGGGAAGTGGTGGGCGCCGCCCTGGATCGCAACGGCCTGCGGCCCTGCCGCTATTGCACCACTCGGGATGGGCGGCTCATCCTGTCAAGCGAAACCGGAGCTCTCAAGATCCCGGAGGAACTGATTGAGAAAAAGGATCGGCTGCGCCCGGGGAAGATGCTGCTGGTGGATACGAGGGAGGGGCGTCTCATCCCGGACGAGGAGCTCAAACACCGGTATGCCGTCGAGCGGCCCTATGGCAATTGGCTCAGGGAACATCTCATCTCCCTGCGGGATTGGGAGACGCCGAGGACACCGCCTGTGCAGCTGGATGGCCTGCAAACGCTGCACAGGGCTTTCGGTTACCAGTATGAGGAGGTGTTTTCCTTGCTGCCGCAGCTGGTCAATACCCACAGCGATCCCATTGGCGCTATGGGAAGCGATATTCCCCTGGCGGTATTCAGCCGGCGGCATCCGCTGCTGTTCGACTACCTGAAACAGCGCTTCGCCCAGGTAACCAATCCGCCCATTGACGCCGTCCGGGAGGCTTTTGTCACCTCCTGCACCGTATACCTGGGCTCCCAGGGAAATCTGCTGGAGCCCTGCGGGGAAGGCTGCCGGGTGCTCCGCATCGAAAACCCCATTCTCTCGAAAGAGGATCTGTATAAGATCCGGGAAAACCGGGTGCCGGGTTTGCGGGCGGTGACGGTTTCCACGGTATATCCCCTGGGGCAGACGCTGGATGCGGCAATGCAGGGAGTGTTCGAACAGGTGCGCGGGGCGGTAAAGGCAGGTGCCCGGCTGCTGATTCTTTCGGACCGGGGCGTGGATGCCGGACACCTGGCGATTCCCAGCCTGCTGGCAGTGGCGGGGGTGTCACAGTTTTTGGTGGAATCCCGCCTGCGGTGTGCCGTTTCCCTGATTGCGGAGACTGCCGACGCCCGGCAGGTACACCACTGCGCCGCGCTTCTGGGGTATGGAGCCTGCGCCGTCAATCCTTATCTGGCGCAGGATACCATAGTGTGGCTGTGCCGGCAGGGAAGGATTCCCGCCGGGGAGGATCAGGCGGTGCAGGCATATAACTGCGCGGTTCGGGACTCTATTTTAAAAATAGCCTCGAAGATGGGGGTTTCTACCCTGCAGAGCTACCAGGGCAGCCGGCTTTTTGAAGCCATTGGTCTGTCTGAAGCGGTGACACGTCGCTATTTTTCTGCTACGCCCTCCCAGGTGGGCGGAATTACTCTGAGAGAGCTGGAAGAGGATCTGCGCGCGCTGCACCAGCAGGGCTTTGCGTCCGGTTTTTCCCAGGAGAAGCCGGCCCTGGAAAGCGGGGGGAACCACCGGTACCGCAGCGGCGGCCAGGCGCACCTGTTCAGCCCTCAGGCGGTCCGGCTGCTCCAGCAGTCGGCACAGACCGGGGATTACGGGCTGTTCTGTCAATTCAGCCGGATGGTGGAGGAGGAAAACCAGGGGGCAATGCATCTGCGCAGCTTATTGGAGTTCAAGTACCCCGATTCCGGCATTGAACTCAGGGAAGTACAGAGCGAACAGGAGCTGGTGCGCCATTTTAAGACGGGGGCTATGAGTTATGGCTCCATCTCCCGGGAGGCCCATGAGGCACTGGCGCTTGCAATGAACCGCCTGGGGGCCAGGAGCAACACCGGCGAGGGCGGAGAGGATCCCCAACGCCTGTATTCCCCCGCGTGCAGCGCCGTCAAGCAGGTTGCCAGCGGACGATTCGGCGTAACGGAGGAATACCTGCTCAGTGCCGGAGAAATCCAGATTAAAATGGCTCAGGGCGCCAAACCAGGGGAGGGAGGGCACCTTCCCGGGACAAAGGTATATCCCTGGATAGCCAAAACCCGGCACTGCACGCCGGGGGTGGGGCTTATTTCCCCGCCTCCCCACCATGACATCTATTCCATCGAGGATTTGGCGCAGCTTATCTATGATCTGAAAAACGCCAGTCCCCGCGCGGAGATCAGCGTAAAGCTGGTGAGCCAGTCCGGGGTGGGGACGGTGGCTTCCGGCGTAGCTAAGGCCGGAGCCCAGGTCATTGTCATCTCCGGCGGTGACGGCGGAACCGGCGCGGCGCCTATTACCAGTATCCACGGCGCGGGAATGCCGTGGGAGCTGGGGCTTGCCCAGGCTCATCAGGAGCTTTTGGCAAATGGGCTGCGCTCCCGGGTCCGCCTGGAAACCGACGGCAAATTGCTGACCGGTCGGGATGTGGCAGTCGCCGCCATCCTGGGCGCGCAGGAATTCAGCTTTGCCACGGCGCCCTTGGTGTGCCTGGGCTGTACCATGGATCGGGTGTGTAACCTGGATACCTGTCCCAAGGGAATAGCCACACAGAATCCCCGACTGCGTGAACGCTTTTGCGACAAGGCGGAATATGTGGAGAATTTTATGCTGTTTGTGGCCCGCCAGCTCAGGGAACTGATGGCCCGTCTGGGTGTACGCACCCTGCGGGAACTGGTGGGACGCACGGATTTGCTCCGGCGCAGGCAAACCAGCTCCAATCCCCGGGCGGCGCTGGTTGAGGTGGAACGGCTGCTGTACCGTCCCGAGGAGCCCCAAAACCGGGAATATGTTCCCGGTAACGGCTCCGGGAATCTGGAACAGTCGCTGGACAGCCGCGTCCTGCTTCCGGCGTTTGCAACAGCCCTGAGGACGGGAAGCCGCGCCTGGGTATCGGTTGCGGTTCATAATACTGACCGTACGGTGGGAACCCTGTTGGGCAGTGAAGTCGTACGGAGATTCCGAAATACCCTGCCGGAGGATACCTTGGTAATTGATGCCCAGGGCAGCGGCGGGCAGAGCTTCGGGGCGTTTCTGCCCAAGGGGATTACCCTTAAGCTGGAGGGGGACTGCAACGACTACCTGGGCAAGGGGCTCTCCGGCGGAAAGCTGGTGGTACGCCCCCCGCGCCGTGCTGACCTTGTCCCCCAGGAAAATATTCTCGTGGGCAACGTCGTTTTGTATGGCGCAACCGGAGGCAAGGCCTTTCTCAACGGGGTTGCCGGGGAACGCTTCTGCGTGCGGAACTCTGGGGCCTGCGCCGTTGTGGAGGGCGTGGGAAACCATGGCTGTGAGTATATGACCGGCGGCGTTGTGGTGGTTCTGGGAACTACCGGGAAAAATTTTGCTGCTGGAATGTCCGGAGGCGTGGCATATGTCCTGGACGAATCCGGGGAATTCCCCAGCCGGCTGAACCGGGATTTGGTGACGCTGCGCCGGATAAGGCGACCTGAGGATGTCCGGGTTCTGCGGGAATTGATTGAGGAGCATACGGCTCTCACCGGCAGCCCCTTGGGAAACCGGGTGCTCCGGGAGTTTCGCTCCCTTCTGCCGCGGTTTTATCAGGTCATTCCACGGGAATATGAACGGATGCTGGAACTCATTGCAAAGGAGCGCGAATTAGGAGCGGATGAGGATCAGGCCAGGCTCCGGGCCTTTTATTTGGCCCGGGGAGAGGCGCGGTGAGTATAGGTGATATTGAAGGGAGATCCTGTTTTCCTGTTGGCGGTGTACAGGCGCTGCGCTTCTTTTTACTGTATGATATCTGAAAGCCCGGAGAAAACCGATGCGGATAAAAAACGGTTGGCAGCACTGCCGCTGGGAGCGTTCATAAGGGCATAAACCTCTTCAATAAAGTAAAACAGGGCCTCCCGTTGTCTATGAGGACAACGGGAGGCCCTGTTGGACGTATCCCCAGAAAGCTATCACAAATACGGGAGGCTGCAAAACGGTACGGTTGGCTCCCAGGGGACGGCTGCTGCTATTTATGGGAGGCCTGAGGCGCATAGGAGCGATCCACAGTCAGCACCACCTGATATTTGGGATTCACCTGACGCAGGCGCGTCTGAATTTCCTCTGTCAGCTGGGCGTCTGTCCTGCGGCATTCCACCGGGACGCAGATGTCAAAAATCAGGTTGGTAATCTGTTCGCCCAGCACCACCCGGAAATCATGGATGGTGAAGTCTGGATCTATGGAGGCTACAATGTCCCGGGTGAGCTGCCGCAGCTGGTTTGTCTCCTCGCAGTCCGTATCGATGGGATCCATATGGATGAGCATATGCACTCCCAGCTGCTCCGTAATCTCCCGCTCCGCAAGATCGATGATCTCATGGGATTTCAGGATATTGGCGTTCACGGAAACCTCGGCATGGGCGGATACAAACACGCGCCCGGGGCCGTAGTCGTGGACGATTAAATCATGGATTCCCAGGATGCCGTCGTAGGAGAGCATACACCGCGTCACGTTCTCGATTAAAACGGGATCCGGCGCCTGGCCCAGAAGCGGGGTAATGGTATCCGAGGCGGAGGTATACCCGGCGTAGAGAATGACGCCTGCCACCAGTACACCCATCACACCGTCCACCGGAAAGGCAGTGAATTGGGAGAGGATGACGGAGAGCAGGGTAACGCCGGTGGCTAACACGTCGCTGATGCTGTCATTGGCCGTTGCGGCGATCGCCGCGGAGGAAATCTCCTTGGCCAGGGTCCGGTTGAAGCGGGACATCCAAAGCTTTACCAGGATGGAGCACACCAGCGCGGCAATGACAATCCAGCTGAAGGTGACCGGTGAGGGGTTAAAGATACGCTCAATCGAGGATTTTACAAAATCCAGGCCCACCAGCAGGATGAGAAAGGAGATGATCAGTCCGCACAGGTATTCAATGCGCCCGTGTCCGAAGGGATGATCCCGGTCCGCAGGCTTGGAGGCCATATGAAACCCTAAAAAGGAGATAGCGGAGGACCCTACGTCCGACAGGTTATTGAAGGCGTCCGCCGTGACTGCCACGCTGTTGGACAGCAGGCCCATGAGGAACTTTACAAAAAATAAAAGGATGTTGCAGAAAATCCCCACACAGCTGCTCAGGGTTCCATAGGCGGCCCTGGTTTTGGGACTGTTGGGATCCTCCTGCTTTTTTAAAAAGATGCGCATTAAAAAGCGGGTCATAGTGCCTTCCTTTCTGGGGATTGCCCCAACCATTATCACTGGGGATACGGGGAAGCGACTGCCCCTAAACCTGGGACAGCCGCCTTTTATCATCTGTGAACAGGGAACACCGCACCGCAGCCGGCCGATCCTTAAAAGTAACCGGGACATTTTGTACTTGACCCAGCGCCCTAATCATTGCAGATACAATCATAACAGAACCAACGCAGATGTGGCACGGCTGGCCTTGAAAAGCTCCAGCTATACTTTGGGCCGGTGAGGGAAACACCCCCAATCATCGAGGATGATTGCATGATCGAATATACTATCAAACCCGAAGCAACCGGGAACGTTTTGCACTTGGGCGGCAGCTGAATGCCGGTCGCTGTTTGACCGGAAAGCGAAACTCCCCAATCATCTTTAGATGATTGTATATTCGCACCTCGTGCGAATATTATACCATCCTCCCTGAGCAAAATCAAACAGGAATCGTGCCGTATGGCTGTGGGAATACAAAAAAGAAGGCTATTTTCTACGAAAATGACAAATATCACGGGCTCTCTTGATTTTATGAACAAAATATGTATAATTAATTTGAGAATAGCCTCTTTGTCCCAGGGCGCTTTTGGAGTGCTGCGGCCTGCGGCGGCGGAAAACGGCTTATTGCTGTTTGCTGTTGCGGTGCGTTCTGCAAAAGGGCTGTGGGGCGGCGAGGACACCGGACCATAGAAATAGAGGTAGAGAATATGGAAGAAAAGCGTGCGGTATCCCCTGAGACGTTCGTATTTCTTGGCGTTGTCATCTTGTTGTTTGGCTACATGGGGACAGTGATGGGAATAGGCCCCATGTTCAGCACAATGATGAATACGGCCCACAAGCTGCTGCTGGAAGTTGTCTTTTATATCATGGCGATTTCAGTAATAGCGGGAGCGTTTTCGGCACTGTTGGCGGAATTTGGTGTCATTGCCCTGGTGGATGGGCTGATTCAGCCTGTTATGCGCCCTGTCTATGGCCTGCCGGGCGCGGCGTCCCTGGGAATTTTGACCACCTTTATCTCTGATAACCCCGCCATTCTGTCCCTGGCAAAGGATAAGGAATTTATCAAGTATTTTAAAGAATACCAGGTTCCGGCCCTATGTAACTTGGGAACCTCCTTTGGTATGGGCTTGGTGCTGGCCACCTTCATGATTGGCCAGGGCAGCGGAACGGAATTCATTCTTCCCGCCTGTATCGGTATCCTGGGCGCCACTATCGGCAGTATTGTCAGCGTGCGCCTGATGCTGCGCCAGACCAAAAAGGCCTATGGCGTCACCAAAGAGGATATCCGTGAGCAGCGCCGCCAGGTGGAGCGCTCCAGCCATGGAGAAATCCGTGTTACCTACGGCTCTGTATTCAGCCGTGTCATGAATGCGGCCTTAAACGGCGGTAAAAACGGCGTGCAGCTGGGCCTGGATATCATTCCCGGCGTGCTGGTTATCTGTACCATGGTTATGATGCTCACCTACGGTCCCGGCGCGGATGCGGCTGGTGCCGCGGCCTATACCGGAGCCGCCTATGAGGGCGTAGGCCTTCTGCCCAAGCTGGGCAATTATATCGCTCCCGTGATGCGGATTCTCTTCGGCTTCCAGGATGCCGGCAACATCGCGTTCCCGCTGACTTCTTTAGGAGCCACCGGAGCGGCCATGGGCCTGGTTCCTGGCATGATCAAGGCAGGGACAGCCGGTATCAATGAAATTGCGGTATTCACCGCCATGGGAATGTGCTGGAGCGGTTATTTGAGCACTCATATTTCTATGATGGATGCTCTGGACAAGAGAAAGTTTGTAGGGGCGGCTCTGTTATCCCATACCATCGGCGGTTTGGTAGCCGGTGTTGCCGCGCACTATATCATGGTTCTCATCAGCCTGGTTCAGGGTTTGTTCTAAAGGGTTTGGCTTTTTTGGGGTCCTGCTGTTTGCGTCGCAAGCGGCAGGGCCTTTTGCTGTGGAGAATTTTCCCCTGCGGCTGCAGGGACAGCAGGTGCAGCCGGATTCGCTGGGGAGGTTTTTAAGCCCGTCCCGGAACATGGAAAAGCGGTTCTCAAAGGGACAGAGAGCGCCTGCGGGCGTACCGTGCCCTTTCTTTTGATGAACCCCCGGATTACGGATGTAACTTGATAGACTCCACTGGAATTGGCTGCGGAAGTTTTGGCTTTCTCCCAAACTTCTAAGGGAGCCGAGGAGCCAAGATAAGAATCAAGCCGGGTGCATCCCGGTGCCTATTGATTTTTCCCGCCGATTGCGGTAGGCTTATGTACGGTTGAGTATATCACGGCCTTTTGAATGGGGCCTACGGAAGGAGAAATAATCCAATGGCTTTGAGCGTCAATGAAACAATAGCCCGAATCCGGGAAAAAATGGACTGCGGCGGTGTGGATGCCGTCATTATCCCCAGCGGGGATCCTCACATGAGCGAGTATTGTTCGGATCACTGGAAAACCCGTGCTTTCGTCTCCGGCTTTTCCGGTTCCGCCGGTACGGTGGTGATTACCAAGGAAACCAGCGGTCTATGGACCGATGGGCGCTACTATGTACAGGCCGCGGGGGAACTGGCGGGCAGTGAAATCCAGCTGTTCCGTGCGTCAGAGCCGGACTGCCCCAGCTATTATGCATACCTTCAGGAGCATCTGCACAAGGGGGCTGTCATTGGACTCAATGCCGAACTGTTTTCTGCCCAGATGCTCAAAACCATGCAGAAGCTCTGGGACAAGAAAGAGATCCGGGTGGACGGCGCCGTTGACTATGCCAACGAGCTTTGGGAGGAACGCCCTGCGCAGGAATTGACCGAGATCTTCTATCTGGACGAGCAGTACACCGGGGCCAGTGCCGCCGAAAAAATCCAGCAGGTGCGCAGCCGGCTCGCCAAGCATGAGGCACAGGCGCTTTTGGTGAGCAAGCTGGACAATGTGGCCTGGCTGTTCAACATCCGCGCGCAGGATGTGCTGTTTAATCCGGTGGCTATCGCCTATGCCTATATTGATGGGGCAAATGCTGTCCTGTTTACCGATTCCTCCCGGCTGCCTGAGCAGGTTCGGGAAATCCTGCACCGCAACGGCGTCACAGTAAAGCCCTATGACGCTGTGTTTGACGCCATCGCCTCGATCAAGGAGCCGACGGCCGTATTGTGCGACGAAAATGAACTCAATGCGCGCCTGTACGGGGCTGTTGTCCAAAACCCGGCGCTGAGCGTGTGCAGTCGCGCCAATCCTATTTTGATGCTCAAGTCCTGTAAGAATGAGACAGAGACCAGGAATACCTTTGAGGCCTACCGGGAGGATGGCTGTGCTCTGGCGGAGTTCTATGCCTGGCTGTTTGAATGCCTCCAGCAGGGGGAACACCCCACCGAATATGAACTCACGGTTCAGCTGGCACAGTTCCGCTGCCAGCAGCCGCATAACCGGGGCGAAAGCTTCCAGCCCATTATCGGCTATCGGGAAAACGCCGCTATGATGCATTATGCACCCCATCAGGATACCGCCAAGAGCCTGCATCCGTCCGGAATGCTGCTGATTGACAGCGGCGGGCAATACCTCACCGGTACCACGGATACCACCCGCACCTTCGCGCTGGGCCCCATCACTGAGGAGGAGCGCCGGGACTTCACGCTGGTTCTCAAGAGCGTGATTGCTCTGTCCACCGCGGTGTTCAAAGCTGGCACCACTGGTGGGATGCTGGACTGCCTGAGCCGGGTTCAGCTGTGGAAATACGGCCTGGATTACCGCTGCGGCACCGGGCACGGCGTTGGCTTTATGCTCAATGTCCACGAGGGGCCCCAGGGCTTTGGAGGCACCAACCAGGTGCCGCTCAAAGAAGGCATGGTACTCACCATCGAGCCGGGGGTTTATACGGAGGGTTCCCATGGAATCCGCACGGAAAACACCGCGGTGGTGGTGAAAGATCAAAAGACCGAATACGGACAATTCTACCGGCTGGATACCTTCACACTGGTTCCCATCGATGTGGACTGCCTGGAGCTGGCGCTGCTTACGCCCCAGGAGATCCAGTGGCTCAACGACTATCACCAGCGCGTGTATACCCAGCTGGCTCCCCTTGTCAGTGAGCGGGCCAGGCGTTGGCTGCGAATAAAGACCAGAAGCCTGTGAGCGGTTTCTTTACTTTTGTCTATAGGCCAGGTCCATCGTTTTTGTAATGCGTGCGGCGGCAGAGGATCTGCGACGGCCCGCCGTATCGCGCGTCTGTGGTTCCCGGATGGGTATGATAAAACGCAGGAGGACTTGGAGACTAGCGGAATCCCCATAAAAGACGCCGAAAGCCGGAAAGCCTGTGGAATCAGGCTTTCCGGCTTTTGAGATGTTTCATATATACAATAAACGGCCGGCGCCGGTGCTGCACATTGGAATGTGGGCCGGCGGCCGGTCGTTTCATATGAAGGGAATTGGCCCCCGCCAAGAGAATACGGCGCGGTACCGGTGTAAGAAAAACCTTACTTGCTGGAGGCTCCGTCAGAAGAGAAGGGAAGCCGGCGGCGATTTAAAAGTCAATGTCTGCGGTTTTCCGCAATTCCCCGAGGAGGGCAACCGAAATGTCCTTGGCGATTTTGGATGCGTTCAGGCAGTTCTTTTCAAAATTTTCCTGGCCGCTGTGTGCTGCGGTATCGGTTATGCTCCTGATGGCAAGAAAGGGGATGCTGTACGCAAAGCATACATGGGCGATAGCCGCTGTCTCCATATCCACGCTCAGCGGCGCGTAGCGATCCCTGATTGCCTGTCTGCCGCTGTCCTCAATAAAGGCCTCCCCGGTGACCATTGTTCCCCACACCACACGATGGGGAAGCCCAAGACGGCGCACCGCGGCCTTGGAAAGCTCAATTAGTTTTTCATCCGCATGGAAAAACTCGCTGTCCATCCAGGGGTGAAATTCCGTCAGAATCGTAGGTTCCACATCGTGGTAGGCCGCTTTGGTAGAAATGACAGTATCCAGGATATCCAGTTCCGGGCTTATGGCGCCCGCTGTCCCGGAATTGATGACGGCGTCCACGTGGAAGGTTTCAATTAGGATCTGTGCCGCAATCGCCGCGTTGACCTTGCACACGCCGGAATACAGGGCCACAATCTGGACACCGGCTAGTTTCCCCTCATAAAATTTCAGCATCGCTTTTTCCTGGATCGTGCAGCCTTCGATTTCCGGCAGAAACGGGGCGAGTTCATCGTCCCCCGCACATAAGATTCCGATTTTCATTCTTCCTGTCCTCCCAGTGTCTTTCCTGCGGCAATGTGGAGCCGCCGGCCCATACTAAGTATGAGAGGGATCCCTCCCGGAAGGATCCCTCCAAAACAGATGATTTTTTTGCTCGCCGAAAGGAATTTGCCTTTAGAGAAGCTGGCTCTTTTTCGCGAGGATTGCCTCGCAGGCGGCACAGGCGGGGCAGTCGCAGTATTTTGCGCCGGCGGCCTTAATCTCTTTGGCGTGTGCCGCCACATTCGGGGCGTCATCTCCAAACACCTGGGCGCCCATCTCAGATTCAGCAAAGCTGATGAGCCCGTCGATGGTGACGATATCCTCCTCCAGCTCCTGGAGATAGGCTTTGGTCAGGGCCGCCTCGTTGGGAGTTCCAATCGCGTCCAGCCAGGCCTGGGCCGCCTGTTTGGCCTCAGCGCAGCAGGTAGCCGCCGAAAGCAGCTCCTTTGTCTTTTCCACCGTGTACTCCATTACCGCTTTGTCCATAAAATTACCCTGCCTTTCTATTGATAACCTTGCCGCTGCCGGTTCAAAGAAACCCGGTATGCCCGTCTCTCAAAAGGTTCCCTAGCGCATCCTATGTGCAGGGGCTTTTACCAGGTCAGGCATTCCCTCGCCTTTGGGCCGGCGGCTTTCTTTGCCCCATTTTAACACAACAGCCCTGAGAATGCAATGAAAATGCCTGCTCTGCGCACGGGATCGCCCGGCGGTGGCATACGGAAAATGGGCTTGAACAGAGAAACTGATATCCTCTATGACGTTGTCAGCAGTCCTGCGACGTGTTATGATCGTTACACACAAAGCAACACGCTGGAAAGGGAGGAAGAAAAATGCTGGTTGTTAATGGGTGGAAGGTAGGCGCTTTGAGGCTGGGAATGAATTTGTCTCAAGAGGCCTTGGCTGCCAAGGCGGGTATCAGCCCCGGGCAGATTCAGCGCATTGAAAGCGGGAAGACTAAAAATGTAGGAATTGTCACCGTAGGCAAGCTGGTGGAGGCGCTGGGCGTCACTGTCGAGGATATTCTGGGTACGGAAGGGGAGGAAGGATGATGTCGCTGCGAAGCCAGGTGGTTCAGGTGTCTCAGGAACTTCTGGACACTACGGGGGAACTCACCTTTGAAAAAGTCCGGATGCGCCTGGAGAGCCAGGGCATCACGATTCCCGAAAAAAGCTCGATTATCCGTTCCACGGTGTACCAAATGCGAAAAAGAAACCCGGATATTCTCTTAGTGCAGAAGGGGGTTTACCGTTTGGCGCAAAAGCAGGAGAAGAAACCCGCCGCACTGCCGGAGCCGCCTTTCCGGGAGCAGGCGTCATGGAAGGCCCCTGTTCAGCCGGATTCGGCGTCAAAATCCATCACGCAGATAGAACAGCAGCTTATGGAGCTGTTTTCCCAGCTGGAGAACTTTAAATGGCTGGAGCACACCGACGAGGAAATTTTGGAGATGAAACACACCTGGAGGCTCCTCAAAGCCCTGTACGCGGCCATGGGAAAACGAATCCGCAGGCTGGAGTAATGCCGCCGCCATACGGCGTTCCCGCTGCGCAGAACAGGCTGGCAAAAAAGGTCGAGCGTTTCTGAACGCTTTTATCTATACTGAAAAGCAGGGAGGTTGGAGAGATGATTGAGCAGATTGAAGCGGTGCAGCGGATGCAGGATTATATCCGGGAGCATTTATTCGAGGAAATTACCCCCGCCCAGCTGGCAAAGGCCGCGCTGTTTTCCCCCTGGCACGCCCACCGGCTGTTTACCCAGTATCTGAAGGTGACTCCTGCCGACTATATCCGCAGGCTGCGGCTTTCCACCTCTGTACTGTGGCTGCGGGACGGTGAACCTCCATGCCGGGTGGCGGATGTGGCGTTTGCCTGCGGGTTTTCCAGTGTGGATGGGTATCAGCGCGCGTTCCGGCGGGAATTTGGCTGTAACCCCTCTGAATATCTGGCAAAACCCGCTCCTCTGTATCTCTTCACTCCCTATGGAGTAAAATTTCAGGAGAGGAAGGAGAAAACAGAAATGGAACCATTAAAGCAAGTGTTTTTACAGGTGATTGCAAAGCCCGAGCGCAAGGTAATTATGAAACGGGGGAGAAACGCGGCGGAATATTTTTCCTATTGTGAAGAGGTTGGATGCGAGGTGTGGGGGCTTTTACAGAGCATCAAATCCATCAGCGGAGAGCCTGTCTGCCTGTGGCTGCCGCAGCGTTACCGCACGCCGGGTACCTCGGAATATGTACAGGGCGTGGAGGTGCCCCGGGACTATGACGGCGAAATTCCCGAAGGGTTTGACGCGGTGGATTTTCCCGCTGCGGAGTATCTGATGTTCCAGGGGGAGCCCTTTGAGGAGGAAAACTACTCCCTGGCGATAGAAGAGGTCTGGGAAGCCATTAAAAAATACGATCCCACCGTTATCGGCTATGCCTGGGACAGGGAGAATCCCCGCATTCAGCTGGAACCTCTGGGAACCAGGGGCTATATTGAATTGATGCCCATCCGGGGCCTTTCCCCGGGAGAGAAAAAATAAATCCCCGCGCCCGCTTGCCTGGATAGAAAAACACCTCCGGATGCAGAAAAAGTGCATCCGGAGGTGTTTTGCCGGAAATGCTCTGCCGGCGCGCCCGGCAGGAAGGGGCGTGAGGCAGAATGGCCGGCTGGAGGCTTAGTGCTGGTGCCGAATCAGCCCGAAGGCCTTGGAACATTCCATCACCACAAGCGGGGTAAGAATGAGCCCTAAGGCAAGCAGATATAATTTCCACGGGAGGATAACCAGCCCAAAGGCAATGCCCAGCGGGGTAAACAGAACCAGCGCCACAAGCGCCAGCGAAGCCAGGCAGGCCCAGTTGAGCTTGTGATTGGTAAACGGGCCGATTTTAAACAGGGAGCGTTCAGAGCGCATATTGAAGGCCTGCACCACCTGGGACAGGGAGAGAATCATAAAGGCCATGGTCTGCCCGCCGGCCAGCGTTCCTGTGACGGCCTCGCCGGCCCAGAAGCCGACGAGCGTCAGGATGGCGAACATCAGCCCCTGCAGCACAATGCGCAGGCCCAGCCCGTGGGCAAAAATCCCTTCATCCTTGGGCTTGGGTTTGTGCTCCATGACATCGGGCTCCACCGCCTCCATTCCCAAGGCGATGGCGGGCAGGCTGTCGGTAACCAGGTTAATCCACAGCAGCTGCATGGAGAGCAGCGGCGTTTTGTGCCACAGCAGCATGGCGGTAAACACGGTGATAACCTCGCCGATGTTGGTGCCCAGAAGGAATCCCACCACCTTTTTAATGTTGGCGTAAATTCCCCGGCCCTCCCGCACGGCGTCCACAATGGTGGCGAAATTATCGTCGGTCAGGGTCATGTCAGCGGCGCCCTTTGCCACATCCGTTCCGGTAATGCCCATGGCACAGCCGATGTCGGCTGCTTTCAGCGCGGGTGCGTCGTTGACGCCGTCTCCTGTCATGGAAACCACCTGCCCGCGGCGCTGCCAGGCCTTGACGATACGAATTTTATTCTGGGGGGATACCCGGGCGTACACCGAGATGTTCTGCACCTGCTCATCCAGCTGGGCGTCTGTCATGGCATCCAGCTCCATTCCGGTGACGGCGCGATCGCCCTCCTGTAAAATCCCCAGCTCTCTGGCGATGGCGCTGGCGGTCACCACATGGTCCCCGGTAATCATCACCGGTTTGATGCCCGCGGCACGGCAGGTTGCAACAGCGGCCTTCGCCTCGGGCCGGGGAGGATCGATCATGCCAACCAATCCCATCAGGGTCAGTTGGTTTTCCAGCTCCTCGGAAGAGGGGGCTTGGGGCAGCGCGTCAATTTCCTTCATTCCCACCGCCAGCACCCGCAGCGCCTGGGAACTCATGGCGTCATTCATGCGGCGCGCTCCCTCGAGGTCGCCCTGGCTGCAGCGGGAGGCCATCATGTCAAAAGCGCCCTTGACGATGACCACATACCGGCCATCGATTTGATGGACGGAGCTCATCAGCTTTCGGTCGGAGTCGAAGGGGATCCCAGCCAGGCGGGGATAGGCGCTGCTGAGCTCCTGCTGAGAAATTCCGTTTTTATGCGCGGCTACGATGATGGAGGTCTCGGTGGGATCGCCGATGTGCTCCTCCTTGGCGTCATCGTGAAATACCACGGAGCCGTCACAGCACAATGTGGCGTATTTCAGCAGTTCCCGGACAGGTTCGGAATTTTGGGTACTGATATCCTGGGCCTGCTGGGAACCGCTGCGCCAGGCCTTCACCAAAGTCATGCGGTTCTGGGTGAGGGTCCCGGTTTTATCCGAGCAGATTACCGAAGCGCTGCCCAGGGTTTCCACAGCGGGAAGGCGGCGGATCAGGGCGTTTTTCTTCACCATACGCTGGACACCGATTGCCAGAACGATGGTTACAATGGCGGGCAGCCCCTCCGGGATTGCCGAAACAGCCAGAGAAACCGCTGTCATAAAGATTTCCAGAATATCGATGCCGCTGAGCAGCCCCACCACAAAGATGATACCACAGGCGCCCAGGGCCACAAAGCCCAGGTATTTCCCCAGTTGAGCCAGCTTTTGCTGCAGAGGGGTCTGGGTGTCGTGTTCACCCTCCAAAAGCCCGGCGATTTTTCCCATCTGTGTATCCATACCCGTGGCTGTAACCACCGCCTCGGCGGTTCCATAGGTAATGCTGCATCCGGAAAATACCATATTGCTCCGGTCCCCCAGCGCGGCAGTTTCATCCACCTGGGCCTGGGCGTCCTTTTCAGAGGGGACCGATTCTCCGGTGAGGGCGGATTCCTCGCTTTTCAGGCTGGAACTTTGCAGGAGCCGGGCGTCCGCCGGGATAAAATCTCCCGCCTCCAGATGGATAATGTCGCCGGGAACCAGCTGAGAGGCGTCAATGACGGATTCCCTGCCGTCCCGCAGAACCCTGGCGTGGGGCGCCGATAGGTTTTTCAGGGCATCCAGGGCTTTTTGGGCCTTGCTCTCCTGAACCATGCCCATCACGGCGTTGAGCACGACAATCAGCAGAATGAGCACCGGTTCAAAAAACTCCATGGGCTCTCTTTCTACGCAGGCGATGACAAAGGAGACCATCGCCGCCGCGATGAGGATGAGGATCATCACATCCTTGAACTGCCCGAAAAAGCGCTGCAGATTCGTTTTCTTTTTGCCCTCCCGCAGCCGGTTGGGGCCATATTGAGCCAGGCGCCGGGACGCCTCCTGCGCACTGAGGCCCTCTGTTTGGCTGGAAGAGAGCTTCTCAAGAACGGCTTGCTGCGGTTCGCTGTAATACGACAAGGTAAAATTCCTCCTTATTTGGTCTTTACCAATATGATAGCATGGGGAACGCCCCGCTGCATTGGACAAAAAATCCAGGCTGTTTCATTTTTGACCGTCCTGGGAAAACCGTTACCTTTTTGGACAGTTTTTCAAAAGTGTCCAAAAATACGGAAAGGGCGGTTTGGTTGAAGTTTCCTGCGTTTTATGCTATGATGCACTTGATCAGAAAAAGGGAGGTGGCATTCTGGCAGATTCAAATATTACCAAACGGGCGCTGGCGGCCTCCCTCAAGGCGCTCATGGAGGACAGGCCCTTTTCCAAAATCAGCGTGGGGGATATCTGCGAGCGGTGCGAAATGAACCGCAAGAGCTTTTATTACCACTTCAGGGATAAGTTTGACCTGGTGAACTGGATTTATTACACGGAATGTATCGCCGCCGTCCGGCATCGGGAATTTGAATCCGGATGGGAACTGTTTGCCCAGATCTGCGCCTATTTTTATGAGAACCGGAGATTTTATAAAAAAACCCTGACCATCCAGGGGCAGAATTCCTTTTCGGAGTATTTGAGGGAGCTTATAGTCTCCATCTTTGCCGAGGAACTCAGAGGGAGGTTTGCCTCTGAACAGGAAACGGAGTTTTGCGTGGAATTCTATGCGGATGCGCTGCTCTGCGCCATCAAGCGGTGGCTGCTGCAGAAGGAACCCCTGCCGGCGCAGGAATTTGCCGCCCTGCTGAGGCTCTGCGTTTTGGGCGCTCTCTCCAAAACCGGGCCGGATGAGGAAAATCGTTGAGCGAACGGCGTGAGACCACGCGGCAAAGCCGGTTGGAAGCTCGTTTATAAAACCTGGACACGTTGTCTGTATGGACAGTGTGCCCAGGTTTTTTTGAGGATCAAACCCACGGCGCAGAAATTTTTCCTGTAGTTTCAATCATCAATGAAAGCGCTCGTTGCGTTCTCTCGCTTGATTGATACAGAAGCAAGAACGGTTGGCTCTGCTAGTTTCCGCGTTGATCATTCCGCCCTTCCTGTAAATGATAACGAATCATCCCCGGTGAGGTAAAGCCTCACTATAACCCGCATCGCGGGCAGCTGCACGTTTTGTGCAACATGATTTCGCTGCAACAGGTTCGCATCGGCAAACTTCGTTTGCTGATAAAACCCCATTACTTGGGGTTCGTCGGACTTGATGTCCGACTGCGCGATACGTTTTGGTTTAACGTTCCGATTTCAATAGTGCATAATAGCAAGCATCACAAATTCCTTGATTATTCCAATCAGAGCTGCGTAACGTTCCCTCATACTTCATTCCGCATTTTTTCATAACTTTGCCTGAGTTTACGTTTCTTGGGTCATGTCTTGCTTCAATTCGGTTTACGCATACTACGTCAAAAAGAAAGTCCATGACAGCTTTTAAGGCTTCTGACGCAATTCCTTTATTCCACCAGGCTCTTCCAATACAATATCCAATCTGTACCATTGAAACAGTTTCTTTCATATCTACTACGACAATATCACCGACCGGTTCGTTGCCATTGTCTTTCAATACGATTGCCCAGTGATAGTAATTTTGGCTTAAATATTGCTTAACCCAATCTTCTGTTACTCCTTGGCTGATTTCCTGATTTGAATGGGGTGGCCACGTTAAATATTTTGTGACTTCTTTATCGGAAGCCCAATTTTTATACATCGCAGCAGCATCTTCATTTACATATCTTCTTAAAATCAATCTTTCGGTTTCTAATCTTTGAGTTCCGCAATGTTTCATGAGTTTGTCCTTTCGTTTTTACATTGCTGTATTGTCTCTGGGCTCATTGCCCGGTTATCTTTTTATCACTTTTTTCATGGCGCCCTTAAAAATATCCGCCAGGGGCGAGGAGAACAGGTTGTACTCCTCGCCGAAGTATTCTCCCCGGTGGGTTTTCAGGTGCCCGTCCAAAGCAAACTCAGCCAGGCATACGTCCTCGGAGATGACCTCGTCGATTGCCATCACGTCCTGCCTGAGATCCATCAGGAACACCGGATGCCGCTGGGCCTGGCGCACACCGCACACATAGGCATAGATATCCCTCTCAACCGGAGCGGGACATCCGTCCTGCGGCCGTACAAAGGCGAATACGGGACGCGCCGGCAGGATATGCTCCAGCCACCGCCCGCTGAGAATCTCCTCCTGCTGCGCCTGCCCATACGGGCAGTATACCCCGTACAGCCTGCCGGCATCCCGCAGCATCTTACAGGCCTCGGGCATATCGTCCCCGTCGTATACGGCGACCATTACGTTTGGGTGTCCCGTCAGCTCCTGCAGGAAGGCGCTGTCAATCTGCCGCCCGTGTAAAAACAGAAGAAAGGCGCACTCGGGCTGGCTTTGCAGCAGGGGCAGGACCGCCCGGGGAGAGCCTTCCAGATAGAATTGGTAGGTGTGAATGCCCAGCGAAACGCCCTGGCTGAGCATTTTGGAATAAACCCCGGGCCGCGCGCGCAGTATTTGCACATCCAATTCCACACTCAGGGACCAGGGAATATTAAACCCGTACTGATCCTCCATGGCGCGGATGACTCTGGCGCCCTTGGTGCAGCCGTGATACCCCAGATTGATGCCGAAGGTGATGAGATTATCCCGGTTCACTGTACCTGCGGTATCCTTGATTAAGGCATAGTAGGCGCTGTTTTCATGGTTCAGCATCTCCTGTGCGGTGCGCAGAAAGCTCTCCTGAAACCGCCCCTTTGTAAAACTCAGCCCCAAATCGATTAAATTGCGGCAGCTGCGCTCCGGCGCCGACTCCATGTCCCTGAGCGCCTTGCGGATCGAGGCTTCGATGAGCACCCGGTTGGTATCCAGCTTCATGGCCACAGCACACTCCTTTCGGATTTTCTACGAACAACATAATACCCCAAAAGGGCTCCAAGGGGTAGGGACAAAACCTCGAAACTGTCCAAAAGCCCTGCGGCCGCCCTGATTGCCCGCCGCCGGCTGAAATAAAACAGCAGAGGGAGCCCCCTCTGCTGTTTTGAATGGATGAAACGAAATGATACCGTCAAATGAGCTTGTGCGCGTACCACTTGGTCCCTCGTTTTCGAATCGAAAAGATAACGCCGCGGATACCCCATTCCAGCACCATGGCAATCCATACGCCATAGATATCCCATCCCAGCATGATTCCCATGACATAGCCCATCACAACGCGGAACAGCCACATACATCCCAGGGAGACAAAGGACGTGAATTTCGCGTCTCCTGCGGCGCGCAGGGCGGAGGGGACGATATTGCTGATAGGCCAGATGGTAGGCAGGCCGACAGCGCAGATAATGAGGAGCCAGTAGATCATGGAGACGCATTCTGCCGGAGGATTATACATATTCAGCAGCAATGGGAAGAGCGGGAAGAAGATCAGCATGAAGATGACCTCCAGGGCTGCGGAGCCATACACAAAGCTGCGGATATATTTTTTCGCCTCGTCTGGCCGCTGGGCGCCGATACACTGGCCCACACAGGTGATAACCGCCATGCCCATGGCGTTGGTGGGAATATACAGAAGCCCGGATAGGGAGCCTGCAATGGCGTTGGAGGTCATACTGGTGATGCCCAGGCTGACGATAAAGGTTTGGGTGAGGATTTTTCCGCCGTTGAAGAAGATCTGCTCCAGGGCGGCCGGAATGCCGATATACAGGATACTCTTCTGGATCCGCAGATTGAGCTTCAGGATGTGGGAGAGCTTCATGCCCAAATCCCGGCGCAGCACAAAGACGTACAGGAGCGCCAGTATGCTGAAGATGCCGCGGGCCAGGTTCAGAGAGATCACCAGCCCCAAAACGCCCATATGCAGCCAGTTGATGAAAACCACATTGAACAGTAAGTACACCACATTCATCATGACGGAGAGAACCATGGCGGCCTTGGTGTCGCCGGAACCCCGCAGGGCGCCCGTGACTGCCTGGTAGATGGCAAAGAAGGGGTAGGACAGGCACGCACCGGTAAGATAGGTCCTGGCGTTTTCCATGACGGCGGGTTCCGCGTCGCCAAACAGGAGCCCCAGGGTTTGATCCCGGAACAACAGGATAAACACCACGATAAACAGGGCAATCAGAGTTGCGCCGCTGATGGCCTGACCCATGGATTCGCTGGCCTTGTCGGTTTCCCGGCGGCCCCAGTACTGCGCTACCACCACCGTGCCGCCGGTGGCCACCGCCATAAAGAAGTTCATCAGAAACATATTCAGGGAATCCACCATATTCACAGCCGCCACAGCCTCAGCCCCGGAGGAGCTGACCATGGAGGAATTGAACACACTGAGCAGGGAGACCAGAGAACAGTCCAGCAGGATGGGGATAAAAATTGCAATTACCTGCTGCAGGCTCATGGTGCTGGTGGTGAAATTGCGCTCCATGAGTGCATGGAACCGCTGCCGAATTGGTACGTTGGATCGTGTTTCGCCGCTCAAAAATACCACTCCTCATTTTTTGGAAAATGGATTACCACGGTTCGGTCACGGGCACGGTAACCCAAAACCCCCAACTTATAAACCCTATCTTATTACTTTTCATTTGCTTTGTCCAGCGCTGAGAAGAAAAACAGTATTTTAAATGATACAAATCCTGCTGAGAGTTTTAAAATATAATTTCAATAATGAAAATAACACCGGGCTCCTCTGCCCCAGCGGGGCCGCATTCAGACGGGGTTTAAAACTGAGCCCCAAAATAGAACCTGTCGGGCACAGTCGAAGCAGGCGAGGGGACTTTCGATTCCCTGGCCGCTATCATTGGGAAATGGGTGAGGATAGAAAGTTTTAGAAAAACATGAGCCCCAAAGCGGCGATGCCGGGGGAGAAATGCGGTTTCAGGAAGAAAAAGGTAAAAATTTACAGGAAATAATTGACAAATAATAGGCGGCTGGGTATACTTAGAATACAGATTACAAATTTTGGTAATTCAGGAGGACGGGATGGGAACTTACGAACTGATCAGAGAAAAAATCCACCGGGAAGAGCTGGAGGACTATTGGAGCTATGGGATTACGGGTCAGGACGGTGAACGCACCGTCAAGGTGAGCGATATTTCCATCTCCCGGGAAAACGCCCAGCAGATGGTGGATCTGCTCAACCGCAACGGAGTGTCCCTGGAGCACATGATGGATTTGCTCCAGGACTTTGCGGGAATTACCTTTTAAAGCCGTGGGACGCACGCCTTTTCCGCAGGCCCGGCAGCGGGTCTCTGAGGCGCCGCTCCCACGGCTTTTCGGTTCCATTACGATGAAAGCGGGATGAAAAGAGGGTGGGATTTAGTTATAGGAGGATTTTGCTCCCCTTTAATGTTGGGAACTCACGCCGCCGAAAGGAAAGTATAGTTTGTGTTTCTCAATAGGGGAGAAAAGGTCTGCTTATTTCATATGCATCTCAAAACGGACAGGAATCTCCCAAACTGAGCGTCAGCCTGTGGATACAATATAAGAGATGTGAACCGGATAGGCCCTGATCTCAGCCGCGGGGAGGCGGCAGGGTCAAATGTTCAAAAAAGGCATCGAAGGATTCCACCTGATACAGCTGCTTGAGCGCCAAGAGAACGCTGATTTTAACGCTGTATCGTCCCTGTTCCATTTTTGCGTAAATTTCAGGGGACATCGGCAGACCCAGCAGTTCCATGAAGTTTTGGGCTTGCCCGAAACTTCATGGAATTGCTGAACAACTAAGCGCTCCATGGACCAGGCGTACTTCCGATGCCCCCCGGATTACGGTAATACCTATATAGACGGCAATAAATGCTAAACTTGCATCAGCGGCATTAGAAACCAAGAAGAGCTTGCGGGTTCTTGGTTTCTACTAGCCTTAACTGATTGAGTGAGAAAAACTACCCCAAGGGGGAGATACCAAAGAGGGGGAACGCCTCTTTGGCGAATCTTTGCCTACTTTCTGTTCGGCAGGCCACGATTGGGGATTAGCTGCGGAAGTTTTGGCTTGTCCAAAACTTCAAAGGGATGCTGAGGGACTAAGACGAGAACAAAGCCAAGCGCATCCCGGTGCCTCCGCGGCACATCGGTTTGGGTGGGAAATTGAGGGATATTCCATATGGGCAGTAAAATTTCTATTTTTGAATATTGAAAGAGAATATCCTTTCTAAGATTTATAAAAAGAACAGAGGAAAATTTTCACCCATGAAAACTGTCGTCCAATTCCTTCCTAAAGCCCTGCCGCCGGGATGCGGGTAGTTCATTCTTGGCCTAGTAGTACGGCATCCCTTATGAGAATTGAAACAAGTTTCAATTCTCTGTAGAAATGCCGGCAGAAAGTACCCAAAGACAAAAAAGGAGGGAAGGGGTTCGAGGCGCGCTGAGTTGTGTTCTCACCTAAGTTTATCAGCGCCCCTATGAGTTTTAAAGCGAGTTTAAAACTCAGTAGATATATTCCCTTTTGACCACCCAACCCGCAAACGACAAAGGATGCCATAGGCCTTGTAAAAACCGGGGGAGTTTTGGACTTGTTCCAAAACTCACAGAGGTGCTGTACAACTAAGCATCGGGCACCTCCGATGAACCCCCGGGTTACAGGCATAATTTGATAGACAGAACTAGAATTAACTAAGGAAGTTTTAGCTTATCCGAAACTTCTTAGGGACGCCGGGATGCTCCAAGCCATTTCTGATCCCAGTGATACAGCAGAATAAACAAGGAATAGACAAGCCCCCTGATGTAGTTGAGGTTTCCTACATCAGGGGGCGTTTCAAGTGTCCCTATGATAACAGCATCCGGTCGTTGTCCAGCTGTTCCTTGCTCTTTTCGCTGAAGAGTTCCAGCAGCTTTTCCACCGTCATGCTCTCCCGCTCCGCACCCTGGATATCCAGGATAATGGAGCCGTTATTCATCATCAGCGTGCGGTTGCCCAGCTGCAGGGAGGACTTCATATTGTGGGTGATCATCATCGTGGTAATGCGGTTTTCCCGCACAATCTCCTGGGTGATGTCCAGCACCTTCTGGGCCGTGGCCGGATCCAGCGCCGCGGTATGCTCATCCAAAAGCAGCAGCTTCGGCGTTACGATAGTGGCCATCAAAAGGGTAACGGCCTGCCTCTGCCCGCCGGAAAGCAGCCCCATTTTGGTGGTGAGGCGGTCCTCCAGGCCCAGGCCCAGCTGTGCCAGGCGTTCCCGAAAGTAGAGGCGGTCGGCCTTTTTCACTCCCAGACTAAAGCCGTGGCGGCTGGAACGCATATAGGCCAGCGCCAGGTTTTCCTCAATGGTCATGGAGGGGGCGGTCCCCTTCATCGGGTCCTGAAACAGGCGGCCAATATGGTTGGCCCGCCGGTATTCCGGCATCAGGGTGATGTCCTCGCCGTCCAGGAGGATCCTGCCGCTGTCCGCCAGAAAACTGCCGGCGATGGCGCCCAGCAGGGTGGATTTTCCCGCGCCGTTGGAACCGATGATGGAGACGAAATCCCCATCCTGCAGGGTGAGGCTCACCTGATCCAGAGCTTTTTTTTCGTTGACAGTGCCGGGATAGAAGGTCTTGGATACATTTTGAACGTTAAGCACGGCGGTTCTCCTTTCTAAGCCTGAATTTGAGCCTGTTGGCACGGATTGCCGGGAAGGAGAGGGCGGCCGCCACCAAGACTGCGGAGATAATCTTTAAATCGGACTGGGCCACATTGGCCTGGAGCACCAGGGCGATGATAATGCGGTACAAAACAGCCCCCGCGCACACCGCAATGAGGTGCCGCAGGATACTCTTGGTGCCGATGAGCACCTCGCCGATAATTAAGGAGGCCAGCCCGATGACCACCATTCCGATGCCCATTCCGATGTCCGCGAACATCTGGTACTGGGCCACCAGCGCGCCGGAGAGAGCAACCAGGGCGTTTGCCACCGCCAGGCCCACCGATTGGGTGAAGTTGGTATTGATGGAGGAGGAGCGCACCATATCGGCGTTATCTCCCGTTGCCCGGATGGAGAGCCCCAGCTGGGTATGGAAAAATACGGTGAGCAGGGCCACCGACGCCCCCAGAATCAAAACGCCCAACAGCAGCTCAGCGTACTGGAAGCCTCCCAGGAATTCGGAAAAGGCGGTGAAGATGGTAGTGCTGCCCAGCAGGGATACGTTGCCCTTTTTGTCCATAATCCGCAGGTTGATGGAATACAGGGCGGTCATGGTGAGGATTCCCGCCAGGATGGGGATAATCTTCAATTTGGTATGCAGAATGGCGGTTAAAAGCCCCGCCAGGGAACCGGCAAACAGGGCCGCCAGAATCCCCAATACCGGGTGGCCCGCCAGGGTAAGCACCGCCGAGCAGGCCGCGCCTAAGGTGAAACTCCCCTCCACGGTTAAATCTGCCACATTCAGTACCCGGAAGGAGACAAACAGCCCGCTTGCCAGCAGGGCGTACAGAACTCCCAGTTCGATGGCGCCGACAAGGGCGGTGAGGGTCATGAAAAATTCCTCCGTTTCATAGCTGGCCGGGAAGCGCAGAACGAGGGGCCTCCCGGATGGAAGGAACCCTCGCGGCGCGGTAAACCGGCTGTGCCTTATTTTACAATCTGGGCGGTGGAGCTCAGCTCGTCTGGAATGGTGATGCCCAGGGCGTCCGCGGTGGTCTGGTTGATGACGACGGCGAAATTATCTAAAATCTCCACTGGCATTTCGCTCACCGGCGTGCCCTTGAGCAGTTTATCCGCCATGCGGGCCGTCTGCTTGCCCAGGACGGTGTAATCGATTCCCACGGTTGCCAGGCCGCCGTCCGCCACCATGGAGTCAGCGCCGGTGTACACCGGAAGTTTGGCCTCGCGGGTAAGCTGGGTGACAGTGGGCATAGCGGAGGCCACGGTGTTGTCAATGGGGGAGTAGATGGCGTCCACCCGTCCAATCAGGGACTGGACAGCCTGGGCCACCTCAGAGGTGTTGGTGACGGTAGCTTCCACCACCTGAATCCCGTGGGCGGAGCAGTAGGCCTTGACCTCGTTGATGACGGAGATGGAGTTGACCTCGCTGGAGTTATACAGAAGCCCGAAGGTCTTGGCGTTGGGGGTCAGCTTGCCCGCCAGCTGGAACACCTGATCCACGGGGATGGCGTCGGAGGTGCCGGTGGAGTTTTTATCCGGGTGCTCCGGATCGCTGAGCAGCTTGGCGGCCACGGGATCCGTCACCGCGGAGAACAGAACCGGAATCTCCTTGCTGGAGGCCGCGGCGGCCTGGGCCGACTGGGTGGCGATTGCCACGATCAAATCCTTTTTGTCCCCGGCAAATTTCTGGCAGATGGAGTTTAAATTGGTCTGCTCGCCCTGTCCCTCCTGATAGTCGAAGGTGATGTCGTCTTCACTGTAGCCCAGCGCCTTCATCTCCTCCAAAAAGGATTCCCGGATGGTGTTTAAGGACGGGTGCTCCATGAGCTGGACAATGCCCACATTGAGCTTTTTGTCCCCCTCGGCGTTGGAGGCGCAGCCCACAAAGGAGGCGGTCAGCAGTGCGGCGCCCAGCAGGGCGGCAGTCATTTTCTTCATCAGGTTTTTCATGGTTTTTTCCACCTTTCATTTTTTGGCGCTCTGAGAGGCGCCTTGCTCCGGAGGATTTACCGCCGGAGTGAAACAAAGGTTGGGATTCTTCAGGGGGTTCAGGGTACAAAAGGCAAACAAAAAACGCCTATCCCTGAAAAACAAGGACAGACGTTCAAAAATCTGCGGTACCACCTTGATTGACATAGCCAAAGCTATATCCACCTCTGCAGAGTGCCAACACACTCACCGTCCTATAACGGGAACGAACCGTTGCAGCATACTGAAAAGGCACAGGCCTTTCGTTCCTTGCACCCTCGGCGGTCCATTTGTCCAGCCCGCTTCCTGCCGGGCTCACAGCCGCCCCGGCTCTCTGGGAGTGCGCTTCTGGTTTTATCTCCGCCTCATAGGTTTTGTGTGTTTTGGGATACGCCATACCAGCCGAAAACAAGAATGCTCGTATCCTGTGTGAATATTAAACCACAGACGCAGGCAATTTGTCAAGCGTTTTTAGAAAATGCGGCTGCCGTTCCCTTTCAGACTATGCCGGGGCTCCCGGAAGGGTTCCTCAAGGGGAGAACGGCCGCGGCGGGCCCCGGGGGAAAATATAGCGTTTTAGTTGAATTTCCCTGGGCAATTTATTATAATGATACAAATAGCCTTTGCTGGGTTATTGGTTTGTTATATGGAAAGTTTTAGCGGTTTTTGGGTGATGTTTGGAAACGGCATGGGCACCGCGCACTTGGGGCTAAATCTTATGGCCCATTCGGCAAGGCCGGACCGGTACGGCGCCTGGAAAGGGAAGATGCAGCATGAAATGCAGGAAATGGCTGGCAGCGGCAGCTGCCTCGGCGGTGCTTCTGGGTTCGCTCGCAGGGTGCGGGGAAAAGAATTACGGGCTGAGCAAAAAGGATCCGGTTTCCATAACGGTGTGGCATTACTATAACGGCGCGCAGAAGCAGATGTTCGATGAACTGGTGACCCAGTTTAACGAGACGGTAGGCGCCGAAAAAGGTATTGTTGTCCAGGCCTTCAGCCAGGGCACGGTCAACGAGCTCAGCGAAAAGGTAATGGATGCCGCCAACGAGGCGGTAGGCGCGGACGAGGTGCCGGATATCTTTGCGGCCTATGCGGACACCGCCTATGAGATTTATAAAAAGGGCTTAACCGCCGACTTGAACACTTACCTGACCCAGGAGCAGAAGGAGGCCTATGTGTCCTCCTATTTGGAGGAGGGCCAGTTTGGCGACGACGGAAGCATCACGCTGATTCCCGTGGCAAAATCCACGGAGATTTTCATGATCAATACCACGGATTTCGAACCCTTCGCCCAGGCCGCCGGCGTCACCGAGGAGGATCTCTCCACCTGGGAGGGCGTAGCCCAGGTTGCCAAGAAATACTATGAATACAGCGGCGGCAAGGCTTTTTTCGGCCGGGACGCCATGGCCAATTATATGATAGTGGGAAGTATGCAGCTGGGCAGCGAATTATTTTCTGCCAAGGACGGCTCCGTGACGGTGAATTTGGATAAGTCCGTCATCCGCCGCCTGTGGGACAACTATTATGTGCCCTATGTAAACGGATATTTTGCCGCGGTGGGGCGTTTCCGCAGCGACGACGCCAAAACCGGGGATATCATCGCCCTGACCGGTTCCACCACAGGTGCCACCTATTTTCCCACCGAGGTTACCCGCGCGGACGGCAGCAGTTATCCGGTGGAATGCAAGGTGCTGCCGCTGCCCGGCTTTGAGGGATGCGAGAACTACGCGGTGCAGCAGGGCGCGGGTATGGCCGTGACCAAGTCCGAGCCGAAAAAGGAATTTGCGGCCACTACCTTTTTGACCTGGTTTACCGCCCCCGAGCAGAACCTGCGCTTTTCCATCGGTTCCGGGTATCTGCCGGTGCAGCGGGACGCCAACACCCAGCCGGCTCTGGAAAAGGCTATCTCCCAGTCCGCGGAGGAAATCCCCCCTGTCATGCAGGAAACCCTGAAGCTGGGCATCGACACGGTGCAGGGATACCGGCTGTATACCAACCGGCCCTTTACCAACGGAACCCAGGCCCGTAATATTCTGGAAAATTCCATGCAGGATAAGGCCAACGCCGATTTAGAAAAGATTCATGAGCTCATGGATACGGGGCTCACTCAAGAGCAGGCCGCCGCCCAGTATACCACGGATGAAAATTTTGATGCCTGGTATGGGGAGTTTGTGTCCCAGCTGCACGCGGTTACGGATAACTGATACCTCGTCCGCTGTTCCAATGGCCTTTTGGCTTTGGTACGACAGTACCGCAGCGTTTAGAAGAATACCGGCTGTAACGGCTGCAGGGAAGGAGGCGAGGCGGTGTTCAGGCAAAAGACGGCCAAACGCCCGCAAAAAAAGAAGACGATTCTGCACAGGCTCCTTCTGCCCATTGTCGCAGTGATGCTGGCACAGGCGTTTTTATACATCCTGGTGTTTTGGAAGGGCGGTGTGGTAAACCACGCGGACCAGAACGCCTATGATATTCTCAATGAACGTGTGCTGGGGCGCAAGCAGTACATTGAAAATGAGATGGTGCACCGCTGGAGCAATCTGCATGAACACGAAACTGCAATTCTTGCCACTATCGAAGAGACTTTGCAGGAAAACGGAGCTTCTCTGGAGGATATTAAGACCAATCCCCAGCTCAATGAGGCGCTGGTTTCTGCCACGGTGGAGGATCTCATCTATATGCTGCGCCGCAATACGGTGACCGGTGCCTTCCTGGTGCTGGACGGCCCGGGGCTCAGTACACAGGAGGAGGGGGAAACCCGCGCCGGATTTTATATCCGCGATCTGGATCCTACCAATTATTCCGCCGGAAACACGGATATTTTGGTGGAGCGGGGCATTCCCTCGGCGGTCAAGCAGTCCTCGCTCACCATGGACAGCTACTGGATGCCTGCCTTTTCCATGAAGGACGGCGGCCCCACGGACTTTTTTATGAAGCCCCTGACGGCTGCCAAGGCCAGCGGCAACAAAGAGAGCTCCAATTTTGGGTACTGGTGCGGCGGATTTTCCCTGAACCAGGACGATGTTCCGGTGCTCACCTACGCGGTGCCCCTAATTGCGGAGGACGGTACGGTCATCGGCGTTTTGGGCATCGACATCACGGAGAGTTATCTGTACTCATTTTTAAACTATGACGAGCTGATTTCCGAGAAGCAGGGGGCCTACTGTATTGGAATTACAGACGACGGCGGCCAGAACTTTCGCTGTATCGCCTCCAACGGCCCGCTGTATAAGTCCCGGTTCGGCAGCAGCACGGTGCTCCGCTCCTCAAGCGTCGTGGACGGCAAAATCAGCCGCTTCGACACCGCCATCGGCGAGAGCGGGCCGGTATACGGCAGCGTGCAGGAATTTAAGATGTATAACCACAATACGCCCTTTGAACAGGAACAGTGGGTCCTAATCGGCCTGGTGGAGAGCCGCTCCCTGCTGCAGTTTTCCCGGCAGATTATCCTTTTGGTGGCAATCGCCACAGCCGTCTCCCTTCTGCTGAGCATCTGCGGCGCGGTGGCGGTCAGCAAAAAGATTACGGCGCCCATTGCGTCCCTGGTAGGGGATCTCAAGCACAGCGATCCCAACCGATCCGTCAGGCTGCGCAAGCTGGGAATCCAGGAGATCGACGAATTGACGGATTCCATCGAGAAACTCAGCGTCTCGGTTGCGGAGTCCGCGTCTAAAATATCCAAAATTATCACCCTCACCAAGGTATCCATCGGTGTGTTCGAATACGGGGACAACGCGGACTATGTGTTCTGCAGCGGCAATTTGTTTGATGTGCTGGGCTGGGAATCTGATACGGACACCAGGGAAAACTGCTACGTTCCCCGCAGCGAGTTTGACGAACAGATGGCACGCCTGCACCAGTATCTGTACAGCCGGCAGGATGGGCTCTACCGCCTGCCCCTGCCCAATGGGCAGTTCCGCTGGGTACAGCTCACCACCCTGTCGGAAAACGAACGCGTTTTGGGCACCGCCTCGGATGTCACCAGCGATATGCAGCAGAAGCAGCGCATGGAATATGAGCGGGATTATGACGTGCTGACAAACCTGTACAACCGCCGGGCCTTTGAGCAGAAGCTCACCGAGCTGTTTGTGCAGGGACAGCTGAAAACGGCTGCGCTGGTGATGTGGGATTTGGATAACCTGAAGTATATCAACGACACCTACGGCCATGACTACGGCGACCGGTATATCGTCTCCCTGTCCGAGGGGCTTCAATTCTTTGCCCCCTTCAACAGCCTGGTTGCCCGGCGCTCCGGCGACGAGTTCTATACGCTGCTGTACGGCTATGACAGCAAGGCGGAAATCCGTGAGCTCATTTCCCAGGGCTGGGAGTATGTGCAGGGGCGCGCGTTTATGCTGCCCAACGGCGTGGACTACCGGGTGCGGGTTTCCGCAGGCTTTGCCTGGTACCCGGATGACGCCGCTACCGTGGAGAATTTAATCCACTATGCGGACTATGCCATGTACAATATCAAGCATACCATCAAGGGCGGTATCCAGGAGTTTAATAAACAGTCCTATCAGCAGAACGCCTCCATCCTCTATGGGCAGGAGGACTTCAACCGCCTGCTGGACGAGCGCCTGGTGCGCTTTGCCCTGCAGCCCATCTACGACGTCAACGCGGGCGAGGTTTTCGGCTATGAGTTTTTAATGCGGCCCCAGCTGGAATCCCTCAAAAATCCTCAGGATGTGCTTCGTATGGCGCAGTCCCAGTCCAAATTGTATCATATCGAGCAGCTCACCTGGTATGGGGCTTTGGAAACCTATCGGGATAAGCTGCAAAGCGGCGAAATCAAGCCTGGACAGAAGGCGTTTATCAACTCCATCGGAAGCCAGCTGCTCAGTGACGAGGATATCAGGCATATGGAGGAGGAATTTGCCCCCTGTTTGGGCCAGGTGGTGCTGGAACTCATGGAAAGCGAGCCCGGAGGGGCGGGATTCTTTGAGCGGAAGATCCAGATCATCAATTCCTGGGGCGGGATGGTCGCCATTGACGACTATGGAACCGGCTACAACAGCGAGGCCTCGCTGATTTTCCTCTCTCCGGATGTGGTGAAGCTGGATATGTCCATCGTTCGCAATATCAATACAGATCAAAACCGGCAGGATGTGCTCAGCAGCCTGATGACCTATGTGCGCACCCGGGGAGTGAAGGTGCTGGCGGAGGGAGTCCAGACCCGGGAGGAGATGGAAACCCTGGTGGAATACGGGGTGGATTACCTGCAGGGATATTATGTAGGCTATCCCGCCCTGCAGGTCTCTGAGGTGCAGCCGCAGATCCGGGAGGCTATCGGGCAGGCGGTGGCCAAGCGGCGGCACAACGGCGTGCGTACATAGGCCCGACGGCTGTAAGGGGGCTTCCGGGCTCTTGGCATTTTTACTGGAAGGGGAAAGATAGCACAATGGAACTCAGTCAGACACCCGGTGCAAACCGGCTGCATATTGGAATTTTTGGGCGCACCAACAGCGGGAAATCCACATTGGTCAACGCCCTGGCGGGGCAGGAGGTTGCGCTTACCTCTCAGGTGGCGGGAACCACTACGGATCCGGTTTCCAAAGCGGTGGAAATTCATCCCCTGGGCCCCTGCCTGCTCACAGACACCGCGGGCTTTGACGATGACAGCGCCCTGGGGGAGCTCAGGATAGGGCGGACCCGCGGGGCTCTGGAGAAGACCGATATCGCCCTGCTGGTGATAGCCGGGGAGGATCTTCGCCTGGAACGGGAATGGGTAAAGCTGCTGCGGGAGCGAAAAACGCCTGTGATTGCCGTAATTAATCAGACCGATGCCCTCCCAAGCCAGACCGTAAAACGGCTGCGCAGCTCCATCCGGGAAGAGCTGGGCCTGGACGCCGTGGAGGTGAGCGCCTTAAAGCGCCAGGGAATCGGCAGGCTCCGGGATGCGCTGGTGCGCTGCCTGCCCCAGGATTTCCAGGAGGAGAGCATTACCGGGTATTTGGTGTCTCCGCAGGATGTGGTGCTGCTGGTGATGCCCCAGGACATTCAGGCCCCCAAGGGGCGTTTGATTCTGCCTCAGGTGCAGACCATCCGGGATCTTATGGAGAACCGCTGCCTGGTACTGTGCACCACTACCGCCACCCTGGATGCGGCGCTCTCTGCTTTAAGCTCGCCTCCCAGCCTGATTATTACAGATTCCCAGGTGTTTCCCCAGGTGTATGAAAAAAAGCCCCCGGAAAGCCGGCTGACCTCGTTTTCCGTCCTGTTCGCCGCCTATAAAGGGGATATCCGGGAATTTGTAGCCGGCGCCGGGGCCATTCAAAGGCTCACGCCGGATTCCAGGGTCCTGATTGCCGAGGCCTGCGCCCATTCCCCCTTGGAGGAGGATATTGGGCGGGTAAAAATTCCCCGGCTCCTGCGCAAGCGGGTGGGGGAGGGCCTTAAAGTGGATATGGCCGCCGGGATGGAATTCCCGGAGGATCTCAGCGGATATGATTTGATTATCCATTGCGGGGCCTGTATGTTTAACCGTAAATATGTCCTCAATCGTATTGAGAGTGCCAGGCGTCAGGGGGTTCCCATCACCAACTATGGTGTGGCGATTGCCGCCCTCACAGGGATATTGGATAAGCTGGCCCTGCAGTAACCGGGGTTCGTCATCGGTATAGGATGCGGCTGCCCTTTGGGGCCTCTATGCTGTAGTTGCAGACGGTACCCTCTTCCTTTTTACCCGGGGTTTGCACAGAGACCGTATTGGGGATTTTAATGAGGGTCTTGCAGACCTCGGTCTCCGGGCCGTCCAAACGCAGTATCAGCTTATGGTCCGCGCTCACGAAGCATAAACCGCAGTTTCCAGAATGATTCGGATAAAGCAGCCAAAACGGTGGTTGTTCAGAAAAATCGGTGCTATCGGCATAAAGCGGATAGCACCGATTTTTGTTTTGGCGGGCAGCTAACTCCGTATGGCCAGGCGACAAACAGGGGATCCCAATTCGGTCATCCGCCGGTTCTGCCCGGACAAAGCCGCAGTGTCAGCTGGAACAGGCGGATTGGCTCTCCCTGAGAAAATCGACAGGCCTGGATGAGGGAAATCCGGCCTTGGGTACGGATCATTTGAGGTGTGGGGGGAGTTTGGAGGAATCCCGGGCCAAAACGAAGAAAATCTGTGGAAGGGACAGGCACGCGGCGCGCTGCGTGCGCATATAATGGGGCGAGGACGCATTGGCCTGACTGGCAGATGAAAGGGGACGATAGTATGCGTGACGACAGCGCGTTTCAGCAGATGATGAACCGTTACAGCCGGGAACTCATTTCCATGCAGCGGCGGATAACGCCTCTCCAGCCCCAGCAAACGCAGCCTGAACAGCAAAAGCCCGCGCCAACGGAAGCTGCGGATCAGCCGGCGGCGCGGGACATATCCCCGGTTTTGGGGGAGGCGGGCACCCAGCATTCCCAAACTGTGGGGGAATCCGGGCCGGTGCTCATGGAGGATATTGTCCTGCATGAGGTGCTGCAGGATTTTGTCCATCAAAAGCCGCGGGAGCGGGTTTTGCACATCAAGGGCTATGGGGCGCTGGGGCAGTTTGAGCTGGCCAGGAGTATGGCGCCCTATACCACCGCAGCCTTTTTGCAGACGCCGGGGAGCAAAACGCCGGTGATTGTACGGTTTTCCAAGGCGGGCGGGCCGCAGGGGGCGGCGGATTCCCTGCGGGATATCTGGGGATTCGCAGTCCGTTTTTATACCACAGGGGGAATCTGCGACTTTGTGGGCAATCATATTCCGGTCTTTTTTGTCCAGGACGCCATGCGGTTTCCCCAGGTGATTGCCGCGCTCTCGCCGTCGCCTCAGAGTAACCTGACGGATCCCAACCGGCTGTGGAGCTTTGTGGCGGATACCCCGGAGACACTGCACATGATAACCTATCTGTTTTCCGACCAGGGAACCGTGGGGAGCCTGCGGCATATTGCAGGGCACAGTGTCAATACCTTCGTATGGAAAAATGCCCAGGGAGAACGCCGCTACGTGAAATACCACTGGAAGCCTCTTTTGGGAGAGGAGTTTCTCACCCAGGAGCAGGCGGCGGTACTGGCGGGGAAAAACCCCCAGGCGGCCGGGGAGGATCTGTGGAACACCCTGGCCCAGGACACACCGGTAAAATATGAGCTCCAGGTTCAGCTGATGGAACTCTCTGAGCGCCTGACACTGCCTTTTGATCCCCTAGATGATACCAAAACCTGGGATGAGCAGCAGTTCGAGCCCATCACTGTGGGAACTCTGGTGCTCCAGGAGAATCCGCGGGACTACAGCGCCCAGGTGGAACAGCTGGCCTTCTCCCCTGCGAATCTGGTACCGGGGATTGAGCTCTCGGAGGATAAGATGCTGCAGGGACGCGCCTTTGCCTATTGGGACGCCCAGCGTTACCGGTTGGGCAATGGCTTCCGCAGAATTGCGGTGAACCGCCAGCCGGGCTTTTCTCCCTTTACCTCCCTGGTAACCAGCCAGGAGGGCGTGATGCTCCAGGGTATCGCAGGCAGATATGAAAATCCCAGAACACAGGAGTACCAGCAGCCCGCCGGGCGCTATGCCGCCATGGATGAGCAGCAGCGGGAACATTTGGCGCTTAATCTGGCGTCCAGCCTGGAAGCGGCGGATACCGGCGTGCGGGAGCGTGTCCTGGGGCTCTTTGAGCGCATATCCCCCCAGCTGAGCCAAGCGGTGCGGGAGGCCATGGGCTAATCCGGCCCTCTGTGCTTTTGAGATAAGCATATGGGGAAATCGTTCCCCGGGGATTCGGTCGGCGCCCCCCCTGCGTCCTGGATTACCATAGGATTTTGTGCTGAAGAGGCATTGTATCGTCCTGCGTGTATGAAGCTACAGGGAAAAAGGCCCCGCCGGGGAGTCCGGTCGGCGACCCCCCGCGCCCTGGAGTACCATGTTTTTATGCTGAAGAGGCGTTGTATCGTCCTGCATGGAAGAATCCGCAGGGAAAAAGGCCCCGCCGGGGAGTTCGGGCGGCGGGCCTCTGTGCCCAATCATCCGGCGGAAGATTCCGGCTGCCGTACACAAAGCCTCACTGAAACAGTGAAGGAATGCCGGCAGGGGGCCCGGCTGGCTGCCTGAGCCGAAAATGAACTGCGGCGCTAAGGGTTTTGAAAAAGCTGCGGGATCGTTTAATTGGGATATGGTTCCGGCTGCTGAGGATACCTGAGCCGGAAACAGGAATGCCGGGGTCTATATTCCCATGGGACGGGCAGATGTCCCCATCCTGCAGCTGGGATAACCGGGACGCTGGCACAGGGGGAAAGCGGCACCAGGATTCCCGCTCCATGAGAAGGGCACGGCAGAGTTCAGCCCTGCTGCCGGGTAAAGGCTGCCAGCCCGGCCTGATAGGGATGATCCAGATACAGGACATCCTGGGTGGAAGTGCGAAAACACAGCAATTTGAGAATGATGGTCAAATCTCCACCGCCGCCTAAAATCATTAGGGCTCCTATGGTAAACAGCGGCAGAGAATCGGTGAAAATTGCGGCGGTACACGGCAGTATCCCCAAAAGCAGGGTGGGCATCAGTGCGCCAAGGATATAGGGCCCTTTTTTCAGCGGCGCATTGCAGCAGCAGTAGGGAGTGAGGTACTTGGTGATAAATCCAAAGGATACGGCATTCCAGCGGCCAGGGGCAAAAACCGCCCAGGTGGCGCCGTGTATCAGTTCATGGACGACAATGAGTACTAGGAACACCGCCAGGATGAACAGAGCGCTGCCCAATCCGAACGAATCTGAGGCCGCGGAGTTTTTCAGGATAAAGCCAGCCAGAGCATCCCGATGAGCGGCAGTCCCAGCACTAAGGCCATGAGATTGGCGAAAATAAGACCGATGGTCATGTCGTGCATCTGGTAGCCCTGCGCCTCGAGCTGCGCCCGGACAGTCTCAAACCGTTCCTTCCTGGCCTGCTCTGCTTTGGTGAGGGCACGTCTGTTTTCTTCTGATTTCATAAAACCCATTGGGACAGCAGTCTCCTTTCTCTGAGAAACGCTCTGTATTTTTTCTTACCTTGCCATTATGTATCGGGAATCCCCAGCTCGTCAAGGCTGCGGGGAAATATCCTGGCGGATGGAGTATAGAAAGAGCGGTTTGTTTCATGAAATATGGCGGTTTTTTGAACAGTTCATAGACAATGTATGAGAAATCTTTCCTAGATCTGTCTTAATTTATAAACGAGTATGAGGTTGTACCCTGCCCGGGGATGTGGTATCTTAAAGGTACTGATAAAACTGAGGAGGGACAAATCACAATGCTGGATCCTATGTGTGCTGCATAGCAGGGGCTATTGCAGAAAAAGGAACAAGTTTCATAACGTGCTGTGATAGCCGTTGCTGTTTTTGCGGGAATATTTGAACAAGGAGCGCAAAAATGAGCTACAAGAGAGCAGCACATATCCTTCCCAAGGATTTATTGGAGCAGATACAGCAGTATGTGGACGGGGAATTCCTGTATATTCCCAGAACCTCCCAGAATCGGCGGGGCTGGGGAGCGGGCACCAATACCCGCCGGGAGCTGAGAGCCAGAAATGAGAGCATCTATGCGGATTATATGTCCGGGATACGGATTCAGAGCCTGGCGGACCGGTATTATTTGTCTGTCAAAAGTATACAGAGGATTATCGGGCAGCTGAAAAAGGAACATCAAAAATAAATGGGACCGGTGGAGCTTTAGGCGCTGCCGGTTCTTTTACTGTGCGGGCAGCCCGCAGATCCAGGCTGTTTCTTAGCTTTTTTGAGTAACCAATATAGCTTTGCGCCTGACGGGCAATCCCGGAAGTTTAAAACCTACGGGAAAGCCCCGGCTTCTTGTTGCTGGGTACGGCGAGGCGGTCAGAGAAGGCCGTTCTTAGCAGAACCTAAGCCCCTCTGGAAATGCGGCGCCGTCAGTTTTTATGTGGAATTCTGGCTTTGCATCGATCAGACGAACCCCCAAAAATTCCGGCGCAGGGCAGAGGGCCAATAGGCTGCAATGAGGAAAAGCACAGCGTATGCCCTGTGGAATCAGCTGGGGAGAGGGGCAACGGGTGCTGCCGCAGCGCCCGCTGGGCAGGCTCAAAAGCCGGGGCACTTCTGGAGGCTTGCCAGAATTTACTCCTATTTTTTACTCTGGAATCTGTGTTACCATAAAATAGTTACAATTTGTAACCACTTTTCAAAGAAGGGATAGAAAACATATGACAAAGCGATCCATGATACTTTTGATAGCAGTGCTGGCACTGGCAGGGGTATTGACTGCCATTACCATTGTACAGCCATTCCAGACAAATCCCGCTGCAGACAGCTCCGCCGGGGGCTCTGATACCATATATGCCGCCTTGGAGGAAGAATCCGAACCTGAATTTCCGAGTCCGGATTCTTCTGGGGCCTCTGTTGGGCAGGAGAACTCCCCGGCTGTCCAGGACGGGATTTCTGAACCCGGTGTACAGGAAAACTCCGGTTCAGTATGGCGGCAGGACAGGGCATCCGGCGCTTCAGAGGAACTCTCTGAAACATCTGGTCCCTCCAGCTGGACGGGCGATGAAACCGAATCCCGGGACGGCTCCCAGTCGCAAGGCCAGTCCCCAAGTTCCTCCAGGCCAGCGCCGTCGAAGCCTCAGAAGCCGTCAGCACCGCAGGCGCCTTCCAGTTCTGCGCCGGTATCGTCCTCATCAAATCCGGAATCCTCTGGGAGCGGGGATACTGAGGAGGCACCCTTTGTCCAGCAGGTAGTGGAGTTGGTCAACCAGGAGCGGGCCAAGGCAGGGCTGGATCCGCTGTCAGTGAGTCATCCGGCACAGCGGGCCGCGCAGATCCGGGCGAAGGAAATCCAGGTGAGCTTTTCCCATACACGGCCCAACGGCAGCAGCCCATTTACCGCCCTTACCGAGCAAAAGGCCTCCTACCGGAGCGCCGGAGAGAATATCGCCTGGGGTCAGAAGACGCCGCAGCAGGTCATGCAGGGGTGGATGAACAGTGACGGACATCGGGCCAATATCCTCAGCGAAAAATTCACCGCAATCGGTGTGGGGTACTATCTGAGCGAATCCGGTGTACCCTATTGGACCCAGCTGTTTATCGGTTAGCCGCGGGCTTCAAAAGGAGAAAATCAGTCTCCGGAATAACCCCCGTCTCCCTTGATGTGCGAAAATTCACTTAAAATCCTCAGGGGAAGCTTGGCTGAATACTGGTTCCAATTCCCGGAGGAATGGTATTCTGCCGCTCCCCGCATTGAGGGATTGACCTGGATTCCCCTCGATATAGAAGGCGAAAAACCGGCATGAACCGACGTTCCGGAGAGGATTCTCCAAACGGCTTGAGCCGCAGCTGAGGCAGGCGATCCTTTGTGGGAAAGGGGGTGACACCGCACAAATGAATGCTGAATGCACGGCGGCCTGTATCCAGCCGGCGAGAGAATGTTCCGTGTAAGGAAAACGCCTGCTGCCAGCCTTCGGATCTGTGATGGCCGTGGAGGATAGAATTTCATTTCGATCCTGTGGCCGGAAAACGGTGCGCTTTGGAATGCCCTCACAAGAGGGGCTTGTTCCAGGAGGATCCCCACGGCCTATTTCCCAAACGCCAACGTGTTTCGTTATATATAATCCTTAATTGCAGGATAATATCCTAATTTTTTATATAATTTTATGGATTTTTATTGAAATTTTCTATATTTTGTTGTACTCTGTAACTATTGGGGAGATAATGTGGTTGAGGGGGATTGTCATGCGGAAATTTCTGATACTGCTTGCGGCAGGCTGTCTGGTTCTCTATCTTTGCGGGTGTATGGGATTCCCTGGAGGAACACAATCCGGTTCCACGGAAAGCAGCCGTTCTCAGTCGGCTTTTCAGAGAAAACCACTGAAAATTGGAGAGACAGTCATCCTGGGTGACTTTGAAATCACCTTGGACAATTACGCGGTTCAGGGAGAACTTCCTGATAAGACACTCATCTATATTCCGGAAAATGGAAATCTGTATGTCTGCCCCAGGCTGACGGTAACAAACAGGGGAACCGCGGCACAGACCTTCTGGCCTGCCCTGAGTTTTCAGACGGCAGTCAGAGGGGTCATTCTCTACCAGGACACCTATGAATATACCCCCTCGGTTTTGTGGGGGTATGACGGCGATTTACATGATACCTATCTGGAGCCTCAGGATACTGCTGCCGGAATTTTAATCTTTTCCCTGCCAAAGGAGGCGGCCGACTCGGATAATTTGGTTTTTGTACTGAAATATGGCAGGCAAACTGTCCGGTTTGTGCTCAAACGGCCCTGATATGGTACGCGTTGTGATGACAGGGGAGTATAAAATTTATTAAGAAAGCTTGCCGGAAACCATATCCCATATTCTGCCGGCAATTGTAATTGGTTTTATTCTCATTCCGTCACAGTCCCTCTAAAGAATTTTTTACTTGTATTTTATGATAAGGATATAAAGTAATTCTGCGGAACACAAAGCCAAGTAAAAGTAAGAAAAAACCGGAAACACCAGAAGACAATGGAGCCGGTGACTGATTTGCCTCAAAATAAAAAAATCGGAACGAGCAGAACTCGTTCCGATGTGGTGGAGTGCAAGACTTCAAATCCGAACCGAAGGCCGCAGAAACGTCCGCCAGCGTCACCGTCTGCGTCCCGTTTTTGTAATTGTATGTGAAAACCAGCCGGTCGTCAAATACATAGATGCTGTTGAGGAAAATATCGATGATCTGTCGCTGGTATTCCTTGTTGTTCGGGTC
>JAETPU010000042.1 GCA_021771035.1 Marvinbryantia formatexigens
CGGCAGAAAGTAGGTGCCCCGCGGCACAGCGGTTTGGGTAGGAAATTGGACGATAATCTTTTTGGGAGGTAAAACTGCTGTTTTGTAACAATGGATTTCTTCAATTTCCGAAAATGGGATAGAAAAGTATCTTTCACCCATGAAAACTGTCGTCCAATTCCTTCCCAAAACCCTGCCGGGGGCGGTACTTTCCTGTGGAGGAAAAGTACCCAAAGGCCACAAAGTAGGGGGCCAGCCCCCTGCTTTGATGAACCCCCGGGTTACGGAAGTAATTTTGATAGACAGAACTGGAACCAACTACGGAAGTTTTGGGCTCGTCCAAAACTTCATGGAGGTGCTATACAACTTATAGACCACCGATGTGGTTTATCACGGTAAATGCTACAATACAGTGACAAAGAGCCGCGCAGAAAAAGCGCCCCGGAGTTCCGGGGCGCTTCCATTTAGACAGTATTGGGGATTAGCGAACCTGCTGGGCCTTGGTCTGCCGCAGGACAAAGGAGACATTCTCCCGCGTGGGGGGCACTGTCCCCTCGGACATCACCGAAGCCGTCCCAAAGGCGGCCGCCAGGCACGCACACTCCTGTAGGGAACGGCCCTTTCTCAGCCCGGCTAAGAATCCGGAGAGCGTACAGTCGCCCGCTCCCACCGTGGATTGTACGAACACCTTGGGGACCTGAACCCGCCAGGCGCCCTCAAGGGAGGAATACAGAAGCCCCTGCTCGTCCATGCTCAAGAGGATATGGCGGATTCCCTGTTCATTGAGTTCGTGGAGCAGCGCGATCTGTTCCTCCAGAGTGTTGAGAGGGCGCCGGCTCATCACCCGCATTTCCTCCAGGTTGGGCTTAATCAGGAAGGGGCTGGCCTCCAATAAATCCTGCAGATCCACGGAATTGGAGTCCACCGCCACCTGGGCGCCCAGGCGGTGAATCGTACGGCAGATACTCAAAAAGTCGTCCCGATCCATCCCCAGGGGGAACCGCCCGCCGAAAATCACCAGATCATCGGCTGTCACGTGCTTTTCCAGCATACTCTGCACCTGGCTGATCACCACCTGGTTGACCCAGAAGCCCTTGCGCGCCAGGGTGCAGCCCAGCTGTCCGGGGATGAAAATATGATAGTTTTCCCGGGTGGCTCCCGGCAGAAACAGGGCCTCATACCGGATTTTTTCCTGGTCGAGAAGCGAGAAATATTTTTCCCGGTTATCCTCCCCGGCCAGCACCAGCGCGCAATAAGGAATATGGAACGCATGCAGCGTCCTGGCCACATTGATGCCTTTTCCGGCAGCGTTGTGGACTTCTTTTTCAATAATATTGATTTTCTCAATCCCCAGTTGATCCACCCATAGGGAAATATCATAGGCAGGGCTCAGCGAGAGCGGATAAATTGTTGCAAACATGAACCGGACATTCCTTTCCTCCCGCTGGAAACCATCTCCAATTTTTACGGTTCCAGCAGTTGTATTTCTTATCGGCAAAAGCTATACTGAAGAAAATATCCCGGCAAGGGCCGCCGTTCTCCCTTTGGCAGAGTGCAGAACTTTCTGCCTCGGACAGGCGGCGGGCGTTTCTTCTCGTAATGCAATAAACCTGAGCCCGCCGGGACTTTTTGCGATTCTGCTTCATCTGGCGGCCGGCGGTGAATACAGCCGGCACGTGAAACTCCCCAGCATTGAAGAGGGTGACAAATTCATGGTCTCTGGGAACATTATACCGCACTCTTCTCTTAAACACCAGGGAAAAATGGAATAATTCAATAAAAATCAACATTTCATATTCAATTTTTTAGGAATTTTTCAGAAAGAGGGGGTATCTTCATGATTCACTGTTTTATCAGTTCCTTTCGGCCTGTCAACGCCTATTCCAAAACCGGCGAGATCCAGGTTCTGGGGGAGGCCTCCCGCCGCGGGGGAGGACAGGAAGCGCCGAACGCACAGCCTCTTTTTACCTTCAGGCAAATCCGCTCCTCCAAATCCCGGTTCAGCGCGCTGGGATTTCCCGTAGTGTATGAGGTGATATGCCCTGTTGCCGGCTGGACCAAAAACCCGGATATGCGCAGGAGCTTCTTTAAGGTAATCCGCCGCAACTGCCTGCACGGATGGCCCATTCGGCTGGATATCCTGTCCTCCAGGCGCGCGGCCCCGGCCGGATGCGTCAGCGGCATCGTCAATGTAGGCGCCAGCGGGATGCTGCTGCATCCCCGGGAGCTCACACCGGGCAGCGCCCTTTTGTTTATGGATGTATTCAGCGGCCGGGAACTGCGTCTGGACCGCGTCCAGAACGTACAGGGGATCCACGGGGAATTGGAGGTCCATCTGCTGTCGGCTTCCCTTTGTGCAAAGGAAATTACCGTGGACATGGCCTTTCCCTTCCATCCACTGCCCGCTTTAGAAGAGGACGGCCAGTGGAGCCTGCGCCGGATGCTCCAGCGGGAAATCCAGATTAAAAACAACACCGATTGCCTGGAGCCGGAGGTAATTCTCCTGGACGGCACTCCTGTCAGCGAGTTTTCCACCAGTATGTCCTATTGGTTTCCCGACATGGACTGCTCTCAGCACGATCCAACCCTGTTTCAATACTACCGGTTCTACGGCCGCCTGGGCGCCCCCGGTTCCCCAAAGGCAGGATGGGCCATTCAGCGCATCCAGTTTTCCGGGATTCCAGGAAGCCGGCGTATGCCCCGTTCCATCAAAATTAAGCTGAGCGGGCCCAAAACCACTATCCCTTTGCAGCAAAGCTTCACCATGCAGGTAAACTGCACCCAGGAGCCTGTCAGCCTGCCGGTGACCGACCCCCATACCCAACAGACGCATCCCGTATATGCTCTGCGCCTGGGAACCGTACAGCCTGCCCAGGAATTAACCGGTGACGAGCGCCGCAATTACGAGGAGAAATTTCCCCATCAAAATCTATTGTATTTGGAATATGAGAGTTCCATTCCCAACTCCCTGAGTTTTTACCGTTCTTCGATTCTGGACCGCTCCATCGAGGGCTCCTCCCAGGCGATTGGGCTGGTAACGCAGCCAAAGACGGGCCCGCACGGCCTCCCTATGCGGGTTCAGGTTTTGGACGCCGCCTTCTGGGAGGCGGACGGCACAGCCGTCCCCCTGGAGCTCTACAGCGCCAGCTTTTCTCCGGCGAAGCCGGCAGTACTGGATATCCTGTAGCTTTCTGCCGGTACTCTCAAGTTATCAGAAACTCCCTCTCCAAATTTT
Source organism: Marvinbryantia formatexigens (assembly GCA_021771035.1). Lineage (GTDB taxonomy): Bacteria > Bacillota > Clostridia > Oscillospirales > Ruminococcaceae > CALXEM01. Next base: position 3,215 of record JAETPU010000042.1, read on the forward strand.
CATGGAGAGGGAGTTCCGTTTTAGTCTGTTGTGTTTTCTCGTTATCTTATCTTTTGGCACAACGGAGGTACTAACAGGCACAGGACGGTGCCTATATGGTAGATAAGGCGCTCTTCCTGTTCTCCCGCCTTGCCAAAAGCCGTTCTGGTATAAGAAAGAGAACGATCCCAATGGACAGGGCGGTGCATTTCCAGTCCCACAGGGGCCTGAAGAGATCCGGGGAGAGGTAATCGCCGTTTTCGAACATGATTCTATCAATTGCTAATAGTTCCACACTTCCCATAATATTTTTTATATAAGAGGGGTGAAACGGAAACAATATGGTAAAATCATGATATTTTACTAACCTACTGAATGTATAGTTCGTCGGATCCCTTTCAATCCAAAGTTCAAACAGTCTATTCAGTTGCTGCAAAACGTATTTTGCTTGTAACCTTTCCAGATCTTCTAATTTGATATAATACCAATCGCTAAAATTCTTTCTTTCCTCATTCCCCTTACCATCACTCTCAACCAATTGCATCGGAGGTATAAAATACCGCCATCCCTTTTTGTAGGTAGGCAACGATCGGCACCCTTGTCCAAAGTCACAACTATTTCTTGATAGGAAATACTCACCCGCTGGCAAAATCATTGCAACCTCGGTATCTTCGTCAGGCTCCTGATACAAGTTTAATGGCTTATCTAACTTCACAACTTCGGATTTCGAAACCGACAGTGCTTGAAATATAACGTCATCATATCTTGTAATGAGTTTTTTTCGATCCATCTTATCTAGCGGGATCCCTTTCGCATAATCACAATTTTCTCCGTTAGGCACGAAGTTCTTCTCTAAATACCAGTTATAGCTAAATGCAGATGCGATGGAAATCCCAAGAGAAACCAGCAGCATCAGGATTACGCAACGCAGGATGGCTCGGAGTGGTTTCATAGGACTGCCCCCCTCTCCATAACGCGCCCGGTTCCAGACAATTTCCCTGCTTATTTTCATCTCCATTGTACTATATTTCATAGTTTTTTACTATAATTACCTTAATTTTTTAAGGATTCATTAGAAACGCCCCCTCCAAATTCTCATGGAGGGGGCGTTTCATTTTAATCTGTTGTAGGTTCTCTTCGCTTTTTTGCCTTTTGGCACAACGGAGGCACTATCAGGCACAGGACGGCGCCTGTCAACAGCAGGGTATTGATACCATCCCATACCTCATATAACATGGAAACCGGAATACAGCTGCCGGACTCGTACATCTCCGTATCAATCCTGAAAAAAAGCCCCATACGGTTCGGGTACATTTCATAGGGATGAAATAGATACCTTGTGCAGAAGCGAAGATTGAGTACCATTTCCCCGGTGCTCAGAAAATGCCAAAGATTTTCCCTCAGCACAGAAGCCACTACCGGTGCCGTCTCCGGAAGAAGCTGCAGCTGCATCTGACGTTCTATCCACTGAAGATCACTCAGACGCACATAGTATCGCGGAGCCTGTTCAGTGGTATCAGTCCAGCCTGAGCCGCTATG
>JAETPU010000015.1 GCA_021771035.1 Marvinbryantia formatexigens
AAACGGAAAGCACCATGAGCAAATTCATCGAAATGGTTATCCGGGAACATTATGAGAAAGGGGTTAACAAGACTATGGAAAAAGGAAGGACATTAGCATTTCAGGTAAGCGAGGAATTGTTCCAGAGAGTGAAGGAATACCTTGACCGCTACGAGAAAGCCTATCATCGCCACCTCACCCAAAAGGAATTCGTCATCGGGCTGATTGAACAGGCGCTGGAAGAAGCCGAAGAAGAATTCGAAGCCGCCAGAGCCGCCGAGTATGAGGAACAGTCAGAGAACGGCTGGGAACCCGCAGAAAGCCCCGAAAACGACGAGGACGAGGAAGTACCCGACAATGAGGAACCAGAGGGCTGGGGCGACGAAAACAGCGAAGCGGAAGCCCCGGCAGAAGAAGATGACAGCGGCGAGGGATACCCCTGCGAGAACGATGAGGATACCATGCCGGAAAGCTGTAATCAGGATGATGAAGAAACCGTGACGGATGACGATACTATGGAAACCGGCGAATCCTTTGAAACAGAAGAATCCTACGAATAAAAAGCTAACAACAGTCCCGCAGGACTGAGGTACAGCCCCAGACGCCTGCGGGGGTGTTTTCATATATATTTACATTTTAGCGAAGGAGCTTGATATTTATATAAACAATTAGAAAAGAACGGGAGGTGACCGCCATCGATTGATTTAAAAGACCAGTATTTTGGCTACGAGATTGAGATGACGGGGCTAACCCGCCAGCAGGTGGCGGACGCGGTGGCTTCCCTGTTCGGGACCACCGCTGTCCATTCCCGTTCTTCCCGCACCTATGACCCGTGGGAGGTAACCGACAACGAGAGGAAAACATGGCGGTTTGTCTACGACTCCAGCATACAAGCTCCGCTTGATCAGTTTCAAGAAATTGTTTTGCAGACCATACCCCGTCTGCTTCCGCAACTGAAAAACCATTTTTCTGGAAAAGTTTCGCTAATAGCTGCCGAATGACAGAGTCATCGTCGACAAGCAAAATTGTTTTCATTTTCTCGCCTCTAATCTTTCTTCAGGAACAGGGAAAAGGTGCTGCCGTTTTCATCGGACGCCACCTTGATGTATCCTTTCTGCTTATTCACAATATCACGGGTAAGATATAAGCCGATCCCTACGCCGTCAACCCCTGCCGACTGCTTCCCACGGTAAAACCTGCCAAAGATTTTTGCCTGTTCTTCTTCAGGAATCCCAATTCCGTTGTCGGATATATCCAGCCGCAGATAGGATGGGAATTCGGTGATTTTTAAGCCCACAACGCCGCCGTTTGGGGTGTATTTCACAGCATTGTCAAGCACATTGGTAATGGCCTCCGCCGTCCAGTTAAAATCGAGCAGGGCTTCAAAGGTCTGTTCACATTCAAAGGTAATGGTGATGTTTTTCCCCCTCGCCTTGGAATACACCGTTTTTACCGCTTGCAGAACAATATCATTCAGACTGTTTTTTTCGGGTTTCAGACTGATAATGCCGCTTTCCAGACGGGACATTTTAATCAGGCTGTTTGTCAAAAAGGTCAGCTTTTCAAGGGAAGCTTGCAGGGTGGCAATATATTCGTTTCTCTCCTCATCGGATAGCCTTGTATCACCGAGCAGCTGTGCAAAGGTGTTCGCCGCCGCTACCGGCGTTTTAATTTGGTGTGAAATATCGGAAATCAAAGTCTTGATATGCTCTTTTTCCTGTGCCAGCATTTGATTCTGCGCCGTCAAAATATTGCGGAGCTTTAGAAGCTGGTGCTGCAGCCGTGCGGTCAGGGTGTCCTCGGCTTCTGAAAAGACCGTCTGTTCCTGCTGCTCCACCAAAGCCTCAATGAGCAGTGTGATCTCCTCCAAGAGATTATCGTTATAGCGGTTGTGCAGAAAGTCCAGCAGGAACAGCAGACCGCATAAAAGCACAAAGGCAAAAGCGATAAAAAGCATACGGAAAAGAATGTCCTCCATAAAAAAGAACACACCGATAGATACCGCCGCTGTGGCAGCACCTGCCATTAAAATCAGTTTTCTGTAAATTCCAAAATGCTTCATCGTCATTCTCCAAAGGTATAGCCCATACCAAAAACCGTCACAATGTATTCCTGCTTTTCATCGTTCAGCTTCTGCCGCAGCCTCTTAATATTCACACGCACCGTATTGTCATCCACAAAGTTCCCGTCTATATCCCAAAGCTGTTCCAAAAGCATGGCCTTTGTAACAACCCTGCCCCTGTTTTCCATCAGATAAAGGAGCAGTTTGTATTCCGTTGAGGTCAGGTGTATTTCCTGTCCCTTCATCAAAACAAGGCACTTTTCCTTATCTACTTCTAAATCCCGGTATCGGACGCGGGCAGCTCCGCCGCCGGTCCGTTTTAAGACCGCCAGCACCTTTTTCCGCAAAACTTCAATAGGAAAGGGTTTGGAAATATAATCGTCGCAGCCCGCCGAAAAGCCCCCTAGCATATCTTCCTCGGTGTCGTTGGCGGTCAGGAACAAAACAGGTGTTTCAACGGTTTCACGGATTTTTTTGCAAAACTCCAGACCGCTGCCATCGGGCAGGTTAATATCCAGCAGGAACAAATCAAATTTTTGCTTTTGGTATTGCTGCAAGGCTTCCAGATAGCCATAGACCGCTGTAACCGTATGCTCGTCCTTTTTTAAGGCGATCGAAATGCCCTTGCTCAAAATTTTGTCATCTTCAAGGAGAAAAATATTTGCCATATCCGCAAAACACACCCCTTCCTCAATATACAGAGTTGCGGGAACAGACGCAGCAGCGCTGCGTCCGTCCCGCAAACTCACTTAGTTTTCAAAATTGTGCAGCCGCTCAATGACCGTTTCATCTGAAGTCGCCTTGTAAACAATGGCAGGAACGCTCAGGCAGATCACAAAGATTGTCGCAATCAAACCAATGACAAGGGCAACAGGATACTCAAACACCGCATAGCTTGCTATGTGGGGAACAGCATCCGCCACCAGCAGCAGAAACGCATTGCCAAAAGTCATAATCAGCAGAGTAGAAATCAGAGCGTAAATACCACCTTCCAAGGTCAGTATCTTCATAATCTGCTTTTTGGTTGTGCCGATGCTTTCCATAATGGCGAATTCATTTTTCCTTGCCACGACACCCGTCAGCATCACGTTGACAAAGTTAATCAAGCCGATGACAATCAGCAGAATCGCCGCACCGTTTCCCAGCAAACTCAAAGAGTAGTTCGTCTGTTCAAATAGTTCTTTCTGGTTAACGGCAGATCTCAACTGCCACTCCGATGTGGTCAAAGTGCTGTTGATGGCCTGCAATTCGCTGTCAATCCGTTCCAAGTCATTTATATCCTTAATGTCAACGCCGATTGCGGAAATGATTGGTTCTTTCGTCAGGCGTTCCATACCCGCTTCGCTGACAAAGATAATATTGGGCACCATATTAATGTCCTTGCGCCTATCAATGCTATCGGAAAGATTATTCGAGTAATCGTCATAGTAAAAAGCTCCGCCGATTTTGAAATCGGTTGCTTTTCCGTCAGTGCTGTCGGCGGTCAGCGTCAGTGTTTCACCCACTAAAGCGGTATTGGGCGCATTATATTCGGTATCTTTTCCCGCAATCGCTGTTTCGCCACGCTTGAATGCTTCCATGTCAATGGGCGTATCCGGATGCTTGGCATTGTATTCTTCCAGCGCCTTGTCATCGTCAAGGGTTGTGATATAGCAGCCGTACTCACCGGATTCAGCGTACCCTTTCAGCGTCTCTATCGTCTGTTCATAGGATTGCCCTTTGGACTTATATTTGCTGTCTTCATATTGGATTTTCATAAAGCCTTCCAAAGCGGTTTCATCAAAGTCTATGCCCGCCCAAACGGTCTTTTGAACATCCACATTTTCAATACCATTGACTTGCTTGATCTGTTCCACAAAATGTTCGTCAAACTGCGGTACTTCCTTGTTGGGCTGTTCGGGCTGCTCAAACTGGATATCGTTGTACTCAAAGTGATAATCCATATATTCTTTAATAAAGTTTTCGGCGTTCATACTTCTTATGACTCCGTTTACGCCTAAGATCATGGTGATACCCATAAACAGGGACATAAACACAAGAATCGCACGCTTTTTGTCACGGAATACATTGTGGAACGCCATCACGTGCAGCTTGCCGCCGTTGGTGGAATTTCTGCTTTTGGTTTTCTTCGGCGCGAAGTTCTGGAATTTCAGCGCTTCCAGAGGGGGAATTTTCGCCGCCGCTTTTGCCGGCGCATTGCAGGCAATCCAAACTGTTACCGCCGAAAAGAGGATAGACAGGATATAGATTGACGGGTGGAAGAACACCTCGGCATCCATTATCGACTTGCCCTGTTCAAAGCCCTCATTCAAAACAAGGGGAACAATTCCAAAGGAAACGGCGGTAGCTAACAAAAGGCCAATGGGGATACCGATACAGGCAAACTTAACCGCCTGACTTTTCACCAGCGATTTGATCTGTGCCTGTGTTGTACCCAATGTTTTCATCAAGCCGTAAAAACGGGTGTCCTTTGAAATAGAGATATACAGGACATTGTAAATAAGGAGATACCCGCTGCCGATGATAAAGAATACCAAAAGGACTACCATTGCGATAACTGAGCCGTTTGATGATTTCATCGAAACCGAACCGCTGAAAGACTGGTTTTCGTTTAACTCCACATCTTTTTGAATACGGTGAAAATCATCGGGCATTTTATTCAGCGACAAAGAGAGAACGCCATCCTGTGCCATTGTGTAGCCTGCGTTTTTACAATACGCCTCGGAAACAAAGCCCATTCCCGTGCCTGTATAGGAATGAAACCAGCCGCTTAATGTGAAAGTTTTTTCCTGCTGACCGTTTTTATCATAGTAGGACAGAGGGATTTCCATATTCAGTTTCGGGTCTGTAATGCCGAGCTGTGAAAGGGCGTCTTCCGACAGCATGATTTCATTTTCGCTTGCGGGGTATTTGCCCTCCAAATCCTTAATGGCTTCCTGATAGTGTTTTTCCCATTCGGTGGTGTCGTAATACTGGAGCGCGATAGAAAGCTCACGCCCCTCGTCGTTCTTCTCGGCAACCGAACCGACCATATATTGCGTACCGACGGTTTTGACATAATCCAAGTTCCGGATCTGCTGTTCCTGCTCTGCCGTCGGCATCGCAAGGGATACATTCGCGGTTGTACCGGCTGTTCGTACCTGCATTAACTTCATATTTTCCATGTAGTTAATGCCTAAACTGAACACCGTGGTGATCATAAAGGTGGTGAGGACGATTGCAAACACCGCAAACAGATTACGGGTGCGGTTTGCTTTCATCATTCCTTTTTCCACTCGCTTAACTGCGCTTTTATTCCGGTTAGCGTGCATACTTCACACCTCCCGAAACAACCTTGCCATCCTCAATGCGGATTGTGCGGTTTGCCATCTGAGCGATTTCCTCATTGTGGGTGATCATAATGGTGGTCTGGTGGAACTGGCGGCTGATAGCCTGCATCAGCAAAATAACATCCATACTGGTTTTGGAGTCCAGATTGCCGGTCGGTTCGTCAGCAAGGATAATGGCGGGTTTTGTTGCAAGCGCACGGGCAATCGCCACTCTCTGCTGCTGGCCGCCGGATAGGTTGTTCGGCATATTTTTGAGTTTTCGCTCCAAGCCGAGGGTGTGGATAATCTCTTTTACAAAGCCTGTATCAGTCTTGCCGCCGTCGATCTCAATGGGGTACACAATGTTCTCATACACATTGAGGACCGGGAGCAGATTGTAGTTCTGAAAGACAAAGCCGATGTTTCTGCGGCGGAAAATGGTTAATTCCTCGTCCTTCATTTTCAAAAGCTCTTTGCCACGAATTGTGACGCTGCCAGAAGTGGGGCGGTCTAACCCGCCGATCATATTTAAGAGGGTGGATTTACCGCTGCCCGACGTACCGATGATAGCAACGAACTCGCCTTCTTCTACAGAGATAGACACCCCGTCCAAAGCGTGAACTTCGCTTTCTCCGCTGCCATATATCTTGCGTAAATCTTTTGTTTCAAGAATTGCCATAACTAAAACCTCCAAGTTCTTTTTATGATTTTAGTATAGCGGCCACTTCTTACAATCTCATTACAATCCATACTAAAAATAAAAAGGGTATTCTGCAAGGGGATTTTCCCCGAACTCATCTCTACAACCGAGAGGGCATGGAGAATCTACCTATACTTTTCTATTCTATATTGTTCCACTACCTCATCACCTAAAAGGGTAATTGCTTTTTTCGGGCATAGGCTAATGCACCGATAGCACATGGTACAGCGGTCATCCGGCACAGCTTTTTTATTTTGCAGGGCAAGATTTTTCATCGGACATACGGAAACACATTTTCCGCAGCCAACGCAATGATTGTCGATCTTTAGTTTTTTAGAATATCCATTGGTCTTTTGGTAAAACCAAAGTCTTTGTCCCAGCAACCCAATAAAATGCGAAACCGGCGTAACGCCCTTTTTGGGATAAACACCGTTTGTGATCTGTAAGGCCACCTTCTCTATTTTTTCATCGGCCTGTGCGATAATGCGGCGGTTTTCGTCCATTGTCTTTTTTAATAGTTTACTGTCACAAACAGAGTCCGGCATACGGATATGTACTCCGCCTAAAATAGTTGCTCCATATTTTTTTAATATTCTTGCCGCACAGCCGGCGCCGTCACCGCTAAAAGCTCCCATTGTTGCAATACACAGTATTTTCTTGTTTTTCCAGATGACAGCGTTTCTTTTAATGAAATCACGAACCATATATGGAGCATTAGAAAACTGTGTAGGATACCCTATGAAAAGTTCTTCGTTTTGCTGAATTTCTGTAATGACATCAGGACTTTCCAGCGGAATGGCCTTTGCAGATGAACTGATGAGGGACACCAGCCTTTCTACGCAATACTTTGTGTTGCCTGTGCCGCTTAAATAAATTCCAATCATACTATTCTCCTAAAATTCGCACCCAAAGATCTCGATTAAGTCTGCCAGCTTATCTTCCCGTTTGAGGGAGTAATGAACATTTTTCATTGTTGCAAGTGCGGTAAGCCCTTGCACATAGGCGAATAAGGCAATTATCAAATCTTCTTTTTTGCTTTGTGTCATATTTGTACCGGCAAGTAAATCCAACACCTGTTCTTTGTAAATTGTAAAGGGCTGGTAGTTACTATCCTTATCACTGCCAATATCCAAGTCAATTTGTATATTTCCTTGCTGAAAAAGAAAGTTAAAATATTGCGGATGGCTTATAAAAAAGGAGATATATGCTTTCCCAAATTCCAACAGAAAATCGGGCGTGCCGCTATACTTAGAAACCGTATCTTGCAGCACTGCTGTAAATTGTTTTGTGATATGTAATTGCATTTCTTGAAGCAGCTCGTCCTTATTGGAAAAATGGCTATACGGCGCAGCGTGACTTACGTTGCAAGCCTGTGCCACCTTACGGAGAGAGAGTTGATTGCTCCCATTCTCGTTTACCAATTCAATCCCTTTTTCTATCAAGTCATTATCCATAAATTTTGTGACTAGCTCCTGTCCATGATGATAAACAAACAACCATGGACAGAATGAGGTGTATTTATATATGGAAATATTGGAAACTTTGTTGATTGCATGTGTTCCTGCAACCATAAGTGGTATTATCAGTTTTGTTTTGGCAAAAAGCCAAGCAAAGTCTGAAAACAAGAAACTTCAATTATCCAATCAACATGAAATTGAGCGTTTGATGGAACAACATAAAGTTAATACTGATGCTATTCGAGAACAGCATCGTCTGGAAATGGATTCAAAAAAGAGCATCAGTATAAGCTTGAAATCATGCTGAATGAGCATGAAAACGAATTAATTCGTCAAGAAAAGGAACAGGTAAACACCGCAAAATATAACGCAATGGGGAATGCTATGACAGGTTTGTTTAATCGTCTTTTTAGTGGAGCTATGAATTCTCCTGAAGTTCAGTCTGAAATAAGCCAAAAAATTCTTGAAGGGATAAACCAGAACTCTAAATCCGAGAAAATGATCTAAGCATGCGTTTTGTCATTTGAGCAAACAAATCAAATTACTCTGAACTCTGTATTCGCAGTTTTACTTCTGCAGATGGGTATCTATTTTGTCAATGCTTCCCAGACTGAGTCTGGACGCGATTCGCGTTCGGACTCTTTTCTTTTGTTTAAATGAAGATGCACGCGTTGATAGCAATATCTTTTTTGTAGCTAAAACTCAACTGCATTGTCTGCGACTATCGAAATGAGCTGGCAGGATTTTTGGAGAAGCAACAGTTTTGTTTTGCTAGAAAGTTGTTTCTGTCGATTTCTTTTCAAACGATTCATTACCTGATAGACATAGCTTATGCTCCCTCGCCATTACAGCCGAAATGCTTTGTGGTTACGGCCCAGCCGCCTCCTGGATGCTGCCGCAGGAGGATGGCCGGGCCGTTTTTTTGCCTCTGGAAGGAGCCGTACTTTATAGATATACTGCCTAAAAACCGCTATGTCCGGGTTAAAGTCCGTGAAGTGTGTACTTTTTGCTGTGGGCACAAGGCAAATCCTCCGTATTTCTGAAAAATCGTACAAATATTCTGGCTTATTCTTGAGAACAGAGCCAAAATATGGTATTTTATATATAAATTAGTATGGTTTAACGAAGAAAATTAAACAGATTATACGTATTTTTTGCCAAAAGATGCCTGTGCCACAGTGTGAGACAACACGGCGGGAACTGTAGTACAAAGGGGGACGCACAGTGGAATATTTTGCGCATGAACAGCTGAGGGACGACGGGGAAAGTGAGAGGCAGACCATAGACGAGCACTGCCGGAATACCGCCCGGTATGCCGCCCAATGCCTTCAGGATGCCGGGCTTTCACAGGCGGCCTTTCTGGCTGGGCTAATCCATGATGCGGGCAAGTGTAAACAGGAATTTCAGGACTACTTGCTCGAAGGCAAGGGGGAACGAGGCAGCGTCAACCACACATTTGCCGGGTGCCGGATGATACTGGAACGGTTCCATGGAACATCTTCCGATCAATGCAAGGATGTAACTGCGGAACTGGCGGCCTATGCCGTCGGGGCCCATCATGGGCTCTTTGACTGTGTGGATCAAAATCGGACGTCCGGTTTTTTGCACCGGATGCAAAAACAGGGGATTCACTACCGGGAGAGCCGGGAGGGGTTTCTCGCCTGCTGTGCCGGTTGGGATGAGCTCGAAACCCGGTTTGAGGACGCCCATGGGGAGCTGCTAGCGGTGTACGAGCAGTTGCTGGGCCTTTCCGGGAGAAATCACGACGATACTCTGGAGGAGTTCTCCTTTTACCTGGGCCTGACCGCCCGGCTTTTGTGCTCCGCTGTGATGGAAGGGGATCGCCGGGATACGGCGGAGTTTATGGATGGACGGATACAGCCGTCCGGGCCCAAAGACTGGAACGCCTTTTGGAGCGGGTATCTGGTGCGGGTGGAGGAAAAGCTGGCGGCGCTGGTACCGAAAACCCCGGTACAGCGGGCGCGGGCACAAATTTCCGATTGCTGCCGCCGGTGCGCCCAAAAGCCGGGCGGTGTTTACCGGCTCAGTGTTCCCACAGGCGGCGGAAAAACCCTGAGCTCCCTGCGGTTTGCCCTGGCCCATGCCGCCCAATGGGGCAAAAAGCGGGTGATCTTCGTCACCCCCCTGCTGGCGATTTTGGAGCAGAACGCCAAGGTGATTCGGGATTATATCGAGGATGACCGGATCATTTTGGAGCATCATTCCAATGTCATCCAAACTGAGGATACCGGGGACGAGCTGGACTTGCGGGAGCTGGCGGCGGAGAGCTGGCACGCGCCGGTGATTCTCACCACCCTGGCACAGCTGCTGAATACGTTTTTCCTGGGGAAAACAACCTCTGTACGCAGGTTCCAGAGCCTCTGCGGCGCGGTGGTGGTAATTGATGAGGTGCAGAGTGTCCCGAACCATATGCTGACGCTGTTTAATCTCACCATCAATTTTCTGTCGGAAATCTGCGGCACCACCTTTTTATTATGCTCGGCAACCCAGCCCTGTTTTGAACAGGCGGATCACCCCCTGGTGCAGAAGCCTGCGGATGTTGTGCCCTTTGAAAAAAACCTGTGGGAGCCCTTCTCCCGCACCTGTATTAAGGATGCCTCCAAGATGCGGCTTGAGGAGATGCCGGCGTTGATTGACGGGATTCTCCGGGATGCCGAGAGCCTGCTGGTGGTTTGCAATAAACGCAGCGAGGCGCAGTTTTTATATCAAGAACTGTCCCAAACCGTAAAAAACTGTTTTCATCTCTCCGCCTCCATGTGCACCGAGCACCGCCGGGATACGCTCAAACAGGTCTTTGATGCGCTGGAGAGAAAGAATGAACCGGTGCTCTGCATCGCTACACAGGTCATTGAGGCGGGCGTGGACATTTCATTCGGGCGGGTCATCCGGTTGTCTGCCGGCATGGACAGTATTGTGCAGGCTGCCGGGAGATGCAACCGCAACGGGGAAAATCCGGCTCCGGCTCCGGTCTATATCGTGCAGTGCATGGATGAGAATCTGGGGAACTTACAGGAGATCCAGCGGGCGAAAACAGCCACCGTGGCGCTATTGGAGAGGTTTCGGGCCCATCCCCAGGAGTTTAAGGAGGATTTGGCCTCCGATGAGGCCGTCCGGTGGTATTACCGCAGGCTCTATGCCAATATGGAGGAGGGGTTTCAGGATTATACGCTCAAGGAGGAGCGGGACACCCTGTTCTCCCTGCTGGGGGGCAACACCAACCGGTATACGCAGGACTGCGATTTTTATGGACAATTCACCCTTGGCCAGGCGTTTCGTACCGCGGGGGAGCGATTCCAGGTGTTTGATGAGAACACCTGGGACGTGGTGGTTCCCTATGGAAACGGACAGGCGCTGATTGCGCAGCTTCAGGCGGCCCCCTATGCCGGCCCAGCCTGGCTGCGGGAGTGGAGCCGGCGCGCAAAGCCCTACACCGTGAGTGTCTATGAGTATCAAATGAGGAAGATGGGCCATGCTCTGCGCAGTGTAAACGGCGTTCTGGTGCTGGATTCTCAGGCCTATGACCTGCAGACCGGGCTTACTTTGGAAACGAAATCCGATTTTTTGGAGGTGTGAAATGAAAAACACAAAATATCCCAATCTTGTGGAATTTGAGGTGACCGGCAGCTACGGCCTTTTTTCCGACCCCATCATGCGCATGGGCGGCGAGAAGTGCACCTACCAAATTCCCACCTATGAGGCGCTCAAGGGCATTTTGATGTCGGTATACTGGAAGCCCACCTTAATCTGGTATATCGATAAGGTCCGTGTGATGAACCCGATTCAGATGGAGGTCAAGGGCATACGGCCCATCAAATACCACGGCGGCAATGATCTGGCCTACTATACCTATCTCAAGGACTGCCGGTACCAGGTACAGGCCCATTTTGAATGGAATGAAAACCGCCCGGAGCTGGCGGGGGACCGAAATGAGAATAAGCACCATGAAATTGCAAAAAGGATGATCCGCAAGGGCGGACGCCGGGATATTTTCCTGGGCGCCCGGGAGTGCCAGGGCTATGTGGAGCCCTGCGTGTTCGGCGAGGGAGAAGGCGTCTATGACAGCATTCCCACAATGGCCTTCGGCCTGATGCTCCATGGGATTACCTATGCGGACGAGGCCTATTCCCAGGAGACCGCCAATTATATGACGGCGAATTTTTGGGTCCCGGTGATGGAAAGAGGAACGATTACCTTTCCCCGGCCTGAGGAGTGCCCTCTTCACAAGCCGCTGCGGCCCATGGAGATGAAGCCCTTCGGGGAGACGCTGGGCAACTTTTGCGGCTTGGCGGAATTTGAGGAGGCGGTTATTTGAGTATGGACATTCGATTTCGGCTTTTCGCCTTTTGGATTTCGGGGAAAAGGCGAAACTCCGGCACTGCCCAGCCGGAACGATTTCTGGAAAGGAAGGGACGTTAAGATGGGACTGATGCAAAAGGCGGTGGAAACCTATGACTGCCACTGGGACTATGTGGGCAGGTATCGGTCCGGGCATACGGTGCTGGCCCCGGTTTCCCATATCGTCACCCGGGCTGATATTGAAATTATCCTGAACGCGCAGGGGGAGTTTCTGAGCGCCTCAGCCGTGGGAAAGGACGAGGCGAAGATCGTCATCCCGGCGACGGAGAGTTCGGCGGGGCGCACCAGCGGGGTTTGCGCCCATCCTCTGTGCGACCAGCTGTGCTATCTGGCGGATTATCACAGGGAAAAGCATATGGACTATCTTACAAAGCTGGAAAAGTGGGTACAGTCCCAGGACAGCCATCCCAAGCTGCGGCCCATCCTCACCTATGTGCGGGGAGGTTCTATCCTTGCAGATTTGCAGCAGTGCGGCCTTGTCAAGCGAAATGACCAGGGAGTCCTGGAGGATGAGGGCAAGGCGGGAAAGCTGCTGGTGCGCTGGCGCGTTATGGGGCTTGATGACGGCGCCCCCGAAGCCTGCTGGGAGGATACCTCCCTCATGGACGCCTTTATCCGGTTTTACGGGCTGGAATGCGGAAATGGCCCCAAATGCCTGTGTATGGTGACCGGACAGGAGGGGCGCCGGGCACAGCAGCACCCCAAGGGCATCATCGCCGTCAACGGCAACGCGAAGCTCATCTCCTCCAATGATACCAGCAATTTTACCTATCTGGGGCGTTTTACCAGTGAGGAGCAGACGGCACAAATCAGCTATGAGGCCTCCCAAAAGGCGCACAACGCCCTGCGCTGGCTGGCGGCGGAGCAGGGCGTTGTTTTTGGCGGGCGCACCTTTTTGTGCTGGAACCCGCAGGGGCACAAGGTGGCAAGCATTGCCGGGGCCTTTGCCCATTTGGCCAAACCCGTGCACAAGCCCACGGAATACCGGCAGGAGCTGCAACGGACGCTTCAGGGTTATCAAAGCCAGCTGCCCCAATCGGCCGGGGTGATGATTGCGGCCTTCGACGCCGCCACCAGCGGCCGGCTGTCTCTGACCTATTACAATGAGCTGACGGGATCGGATTTTTTGCAGCGCCTGTATGACTGGGACAACGCCTGCTGCTGGCCTGTCAACTCTTATGAAAGGCCCAGTATCTCGTTTGGCATTCAGTCCCCGCCTCTTTTGCAGATCGTGAACTGTGCCTTTGGCACCCAGCGCGAGGAAAAGGGAAAGGCCCGGCTGATAACGGATGACAGGGTGATGCGCCAGCAGATGCAGCGTCTGATTGCCTGCCGGATTGATAGGGGAAGGTTCTCCTGGGATGTGGTGGAGGCCCTGTTTCACCGGGCGTCCTCCCTTCTGGCCTATGAAAACTCTGTGCGGGGAGTGCTTTTAAGTACAGCCTGTGCTGTGATTCGAAAATATTACTTGGATCGATTCAAGGAGGAGTGGAGCATGATTTTGGAGCCTGATAAAAGGGACCGCAGCTACCAGTTCGGCCGGCTGCTGGCGGTACTGGAGAAGGCAGAACGGGATACCTACCGCAATGATGAGAGCCGGGAGCCCAACGCTGTCCGCCAGCAGTCCACCTTCTGCCGGCGGCCCCTGTATGCCGCCAACATCATTGAGAGCCAGCTGGAGCGGGCCTATTTTCCCAAGCTGCCTGTGGGATACCGAATGTTCTATAAAAAGCTCATCGGTGAGATTATGGGGCAAATTGCCCAATTCCCCGAGGAGGAGTGGAACCAGCCCCTGAAGGAGACCTATCTGATGGGCTATTACCTGCAGCGCAGCGCCCTGTACTCGCACAAGGACGGCGAAAATGACGAAACTATGGAGGAGAAGAACCATGACGAATCTGCAGAATAAAATCGACTTTGCGGCCATTATCAGTGTGAACCGGGCCAATGCCAACGGGGATCCCCTCAACGGAAACCGTCCGCGTACCGACTATAACGGCTTTGGCGAAATTTCCGACGTGTGCATCAAGCGTAAAATCCGCAACCGGATGCAGGATTTGGGACAGCGTGTCTTTGTGCAGTCAGAGGATCGGTGTGACGACGGTTTCGGCAGCCTGAGCGAGCGGGCATCCAGTGTGATGAAGGGGACAAAGGATCGGGAGCTCTATGCCGAGACCGCCTGCAAAACATGGCTGGATGTGAGAACCTTCGGTCAGGTGTTTGCCTTCAAGGATGCCAAGGGAATGTCCGTAGGCGTACGGGGCCCGGTGTCTGTCCATCAGGCGGTGAGCGTCTCCCCGGTAGAGGTGGAATCGTTACAGATTACCAAGAGCGTCAACGGCGAGAAGGGGGAAAAGGGTGCAAACCGCACCTCCGACACCATGGGCATGAAGCATTTTGTCCGGTTTGGAGTGTATCTGCTAAAGGGTTCCATCAATGTGCAGCTGGCAGAAAAGACAGGGTTCAGCTGTGAGGACGCCCAGATTGTGAAGGAGTGCCTGCGTACCTTGTTTGTCAACGACGCCTCCTCCGCCCGTCCGGAGGGATCCATGGAGGTGGCCCGGCTTTATTGGTGGGAGCACAACTGCAAGGACGGGCAGTATTCCTCCGCAAAGGTTCACCGTTCCCTGAAGGTGGCGCAAAAGGATCCGGGCGGGGTTCCCGAATCCCTGGAGGACTATACGATTACGCTGGAACCGCTGGAGGGGCTCGAACCGGAGATTATCGATGGAATATAAAGAGGAGGAGTTCCTTCAGATTTCCGGATTGCAGCATTTTCAGTTTTGCCGCCGCCAATGGGCGCTGATCCATATCGAACAGCTGTGGGCGGAGAATCTGCGGACAGTTGAGGGGGAACTTCTGCATCAGAGGGCCCATGACGCCTCCCAGCGGGAAAGCCGGGGGACTTTGCTGATTACCCGGGATATGCGGGTGTTTTCAGCGTCACTGGGAATTTCCGGTTCCTGCGATGTGGTGGAATTTACCGCCTCACAGACAGGCGTCCCGCTGTCCGGAGCAACGGGGCTCTGGCAGCCCTATCCCATCGAATACAAACGGGGCTCTCCCAGGGACGATCATGCCAACCATCTGCAGCTGTGTGCTCAGGCCATGTGTCTGGAGGAAATGCTCTGCTGTAATATTCCTGAGGGGGCGCTGTATTACGGGGAAATACGCCGCCGGGAGGCCGTGCCCTTTACTCAAGAACTTCGCAGGGAGGTAAAATCAGCTCTGGAAGAAATGCACCGGCTGTACCAGCGCCGCTATACGCCGAAGGTGAAGCCCGGTAAATCCTGCAACGCCTGTTCCCTCAAGGAACTGTGCCTGCCAAAGCTGATGAGAAAAAAGCTCGTTCATACCTACCTTCGGGAACATTTGGAGGAGCAGCTATGAGACAGTTTCTCAATACCCTATTTGTCACAACGGAAAACGCCTATCTTTCCTTGGATGGGGAAAACGTCGTGGTCAACCGGGAAAAAGAGGAGATCGGCAGGTTCCCCTTGCACAATTTATCCGGGATTATCACTTTTTCCTATGCAGGCGCCTCTCCGGCTTTGATGGGAGCCTGTGCACAGCGGCAGATAGGGCTCAGCTTCTGTACGCCCCGCGGTCGGTTTTTGGCCAGAACAGACGGGATTTCCAACGGGAATGTACTGCTTCGCCGTACGCAATACCGTCTGACGGATGACCCGGACGCCAGCTGCAGGATTGCCCGAAATATGATTTTCGGCAAGCTGTACAATGTCCGCTGGAGTATTGAACGGACACGGCGCGACCATAAGCTCCGTATTGATACAGAGGCCTTTGGCGCTGTATCCGAAACGATGCAAAAATTGCTGGGGCAGGTGATGCAGGAAACGGATATGGATACGCTCCGGGGATGGGAAGGCGCTGGTGCAACGGCCTATTTCAGCGTGTTTGATTCTATGATCCTTCGGGAAAAGGAACAGTTCTATTTTCATGGGCGTAACCGCCGGCCCGCACTGGATAAGGTGAATGCAATGCTTTCCTTTGCATACAGCCTATTGGGAAACGACTGTGCGTCGGCATTGGAGAGTGTGGGGCTGGATGCCTATGTGGGATTTCTGCACCGGGACCGGCCCGGCAGAACCTCGCTGGCGCTGGATTTGATGGAGGAATTGCGCCCCTGTTTTGCTGATCGGTTTGTGTTAACCCTCATCAATAACCGGATAGTGACCGGGGAGGATTTTCTGCAATCAGAGAGCGGCGCGGTTTTGCTGACGGAGCAGGGACGCAGGAAATTTCTGAAAAGCTGGCAGGAGCGAAAGCAGGAGAGCCTCAAGCATCCATTTTTGGAGGAAAAAATCGTATGGGGCCTGGTTCCCTATGTACAGGCACTGCTGCTGGCCCGTTTCCTGCGGGAGGACATGGATGAATATCCGCCCTTTCTGTGGAAATGAGGTGCGTTTTATGCTGGTTCTGATTACCTATGATGTGAATACCCAGGATGCCTCCGGGAAAAAGCGGCTGCGCAAACTTGCGAAGCAATGTGTCAATTATGGTCAGCGTGTCCAGAATTCTGTGTTTGAGTGTGTGTTGGATGCGGCACAGTGCAAGCAGCTTCAAAATACCTTGATTTCCATGATGGATCCTCAAAAGGACAGCCTGCGCTTTTATTATCTGGGGACACACTATCAGACGAAAGTGGAGCATTTTGGAGCCAAACCATCGTATGAAGCGGAAGGTGTTTTAATGATTTGAGGGCGCGAAGTGGGAGCGATCATAAATTACCAGGGAGGTTCGCACCCTCAATTCACAGAAAACAGGTGCATTTTCAAAGGAACGGTTTGACTGTAGGAACGGTTGGCTGACAGCATATCAGAAAATTTGTTGTGTTTTGCAAAAGTATGCACGCTTGTATTGTGTATTTTTGCAGTCTCGCCCCATATGGGGCGAGTGGATTGAAATCTTCTGATGCCTTAATAAGGATAAAATCATAATGTCTCGCCCCATATGGGGCGAGTGGATTGAAATTCGGGGATCTCCTGGTATTCCGGCGCCGGGGTCTCGTCTCGCCCCATATGGGGCGAGTGGATTGAAATCCAGGTGTTGCCCGGGCCATGGCGGAACAGTGGGTCTCGCCCCGCACGGGGCGAGTGGATTGAAATGGCGGCATCTCCCCGGAGGTCCGCTCCCGGTATCGTCTCGCCCCGCACGGGGCGAGTGGATTGAAATATGGCAAGTCGAATGGTTTTCGGCGTGGCGAGCGGATTGAAATAGAGAAATTCGTCTTTCCGCATAGTAAAGGCTGAGATAAAGGATAATAGAGTTTACTTGGAAATGGAGGAGGAATAGTGCTTACATTAGAAGAGTTTCGTCGCCTCACAGAAGCCGATCGGCGAAAACGATACATGGAATTGTCAAATCATGACAAATTCCTGGTTCGTACCGGGGCGGCAGAGGGACAGTATGATCCGGACAACCCGGTTATAACTGAAGCAGATTTCCGTGAGATCGCTCAAATATTCTTGGGCAAAGAAGGCCAGTCTCCAAAGGAATAATGTCTCGCCCCGCATGGGGCTAGTGGATTGAAATGCAATGGATAGGTTGCCCTCCGCCATCTTTTGCCAAGTCTCGCCCCGCACGGGGCGAGTGGATTGAAATCAGCTCCCGGCAGCGCTCCTCTAAGAGTTTGATTGTCTCGCCCCGCATGGGGCGAGTGGATTGAAATCCTGTCGCATTTAGGTGTAACGTACCCTAGAATAGTCTCGCCCCGCATGGGGCGAGTGGATTGAAATGTCCACCTTATTTGGAAATGGGCTTTGCCAAGAAAGTCTCGCCCCGCACGGGGCGAGTGGATTGAAATACCTATGAAGAATTTGCGAAAATGACGGCAAAAGTCCCGCCCCGCCAAGCTTTGCGCAAGAGCTTGGCGGCTTCTCTTTTCGGCGGCTTTATGCTATGATGATACTCAGTAAAGGAGTTGGCATTCATGGAGCAGGAGCACAAGCGCCGGGTTCGGTACCGGGGAACGCATCCCCGCAGGTATGAGGAAAAGTATAAAGAGCTCAATCCGCAGAAATACGGGGAGGATGTACAGGCCATCATCCAGCGGGGGAAAACTCCCGCAGGAATGCACATTCCCATTATGGTGGAGGAAATCCTGGAGTTTTTGCAGGTAAAGCCGGGACAAGTGGGTTATGACGCTACCTTGGGCTATGGCGGGCACACCAAGAGAATCCTGGAATGCTTGCAGGGACAGGGCCGCCTCTATGCCACCGATGTGGACCCCATTGAATCGGCAAAAACCCAGGCTCGGCTTCAGGAATTGGGCTATGGCCCGGAGATCCTGACGGTAAAGCGGATGAACTTTGCGGATATGGATCAGGTGGCTCCCGGGGTGAAGTTTGATTTTGTCCTGGCGGACTTAGGCGTATCCTCCATGCAGATTGACAATCCGCAGCGGGGATTTTCCTTTAAACAGGACGGCCCGCTGGACCTGCGCCTGGATCCCACCTGCGGCGTCACCGCTGCCCAGCGGCTGCGGGAACTGCGGGAGGACGAACTGGTGGGGATGCTCATGGACAACGCGGACGAGCCCTATGCGCAGAGGATTGCCAGCGCTATTCTTAGGCAATTGGGCCAGGGCCGTGCCATTGAAACCACAAAGCAGCTGTATGCCGTCATCGAACAGGCGCTCTCTTTCCTGCCAGCCAATCAGAGGAAGGAAGCGGTGAAAAAATCCTGCCAGCGTACCTTTCAGGCGCTGAGAATTGATATCAACAGCGAGTATGAGGTGCTGTACGCCTTTTTGGAAAAGCTGCCGGATGTCCTGAAAAGCGGCGGCCGTGCGGCGGTGCTCACCTTTCACTCCGGCGAGGATCGCCTGGTGAAAAAGGCGTTTAAGCAGTATTGCCGCCAGGGCATCTACAGTCAGGCGGCCTCTGAGGTGACACGTGCCGGCGCACAGGAATGCTTTCTCAATCCCCGCGCCAAATCCGCTAAGCTGCGCTGGGCAATCCGCGCGTAGAAGCGGCGTGGATACTGAGGTTTTTTGTGGAATCGACATCAAAGCTGAGGCGAGGATCAGAATTTTGAAAATAGGTTGATAGTGCTGTTCAGATGGATACTTTAAGAGGAAACGGGCTTTCAAGCGCAGCCCTATAGGATACGGGGAGCGCCAGGATATCTTGGCGGTCTTCTGTATGAGGAGATACTGGGACAATCTAAGGAGGAGGACTATGGAGTTTATCCGGGATATTACAGAATTTATTTTCCTGCGGGACGAGCCCCAAAGGTCGGATGTGATTTTTCTGCCGGGAGGTTCTGTGCCGGAGCAGCCGGAATATGCGGCGAATCTGTACCGGGAAGGGTTTGCCGAATGGGTGTTTCCGTCGGGAGGGCTCAGCGTGAAGCTGGAAAAATGGCCCGGGGTACGCTCCAAGGCGGATGTCTATACAGGGGATTACCATACTGACTGCGAATTTTACACGGATGTACTGATAAAAAACGGAGTGCCTCCTGAGGCGATTCTCAAGGAGGACACCTCCGGATATACCAAGGCCAACGCCTTTTTTTCCCGCAAAGTTGCAGATGAACTGGGGCTGCATTTTAGGACGGCCATCATTGTATGCAAATCCTTTCATGCGCGCCGCTGCCAGATGTTTTACCAGCTGGCGTTCCCTCAAACCCAGCTGCGGATTTGCCCGGTGGATTCCTTTGGGGTCAGCCGGGAGAACTGGTTTACCAGCGCCTATGGAATCGGACGGGTGCTGGGGGAACTGAGCCGGTGCGGAAATCAATGTGAGGATGAGATAAAGGGGCTGCTACTGGGAGATTGCAGCGCAGAGGCCCCCGTCATACCGGACTGAAAAAACCCGGAGGCCAATGCCTCCGGGTTTTTGGATGGGAAAGAAACCAAGAGCCGCCGGGGTGAGGGGCGGCGGAAAACGGTCGGAATAACAGAGGATTAATAGCCGTATTTGGCATAGCGCTCCTTCATTTGGGCGTTGAACTCAGGGCCGTTTTTGTAGTTCTCGCTCATCAGTAGGGAGGGGGTAATGCCCATTTCCAGCAGCTTTTCAATGGAATGGGCCACAACGCTCCACATAATGACGGCGGCGGAGAGCCCGGAAGCCGCGGCAAAGGGGGCCTCGATTCCCTCCACGTCGATCATCCCCTCTGCAACCGGCGCGCAGTTATCCAACACATAATCCGCGCACTCGAAGAGCCGCTTGCCGCTGGAATGCATACTGGGGACAGAGCTGGAATAGGCCACAGAGGTCATGGCAACTACCGTCATGCCGAATTTTTTCGCCTCGATGGCCAAGTCCACCACATTGGCCGTCTTGCCGGAGACAGAACCGATGACGATCACGTCCCCCGGCAGGGCGCCGGATTTCTTTAAGGCGTAGGCGGCAAGGCCGGTCATATCCTGATCCACACCGCTGCGATCCCGGGTGCGAACGGCATCCTCCACCGCCAGGTCATATTTGAAGGCCTTGAGGAATAAAACGCCGCCGCCGCGGTAGATGAGCTCGCTGTTGATAATATGGCCGGTATCGAACACGTGGACGCATCCGCCGTTTTTGACACACTGGGCCATGACCTCGCCCACCTTCATGCAGGTTTCCCGCTGGGACTGCTCCACCTTTGTAATCTGCTGGTTGATTCTCTCGTGGTACCGATCGATTAATAACATGGCTGAATCCTCCTGTTTTTATATCAGTTGAAAGCTTTGACACATTTGAGTCAGGGCATTGTAAAAGGTTTTCCCCGGGGCGTCACCGTTTTGGAACATACAATAGAGAAGCCCGCCGATGACAGGTTCGAAGATTGGGTAAAAAATCTCAGCCGAGGGGTTTTGTTCCCGGAGCGTTTCCTCAAACGCACTGCGCACCAGGGCGCAGTGCCTGAGCACGCTGCCGGTGGTGCAGAAGGGAATCTCTCGGGTTAATTGGTGCTTTTTCATGAGAAGAATGGCCTGTCTGGCCAAGGTAACCCCCGCTGCCCGCAGAATTTCCCGGGCCTCTGCGTCTCCGCGCTCGGCGGCCAGATTGGCGCTTCGGCAGAAGGAGGCCACATAGTGGATGGGGGAGGGCTGGTTATAGATGAAGGGCATCAGTTTCGCCTTGGTGTCCAGCCCGCAGTTCCCGATAATCACCTCATCCAGGATGCTGGGAGAGCGCACGCCCTCCATCTGGCGCACCACCAGTTCCAGCGCCTTTCGCCCAATGTCATGCCCGCTTCCGGGATCTCCCAGGGCATAGCCCCAGCCGCCCAGCACATCCACCTGGGAGCCGTCCCTAATATAGAACACATCGCTTCCCGTGCCGGACAAGGCGCAGATGCCGCTGGTGAGCCCGCAGGTGAGCACCCCCAAAACGCCCTCTCCGCAGATATGCACGCCCTTGCAGGGGACGAATTCCTCGATAATCTCCTGGTAACAGGAGTCCTGTGAGGCATAGGCGGTCTGGATAGCGGGGATATCGCAGCCGGAGCGTTCCAGAAGCTGGCCTACGCACTGCCGGATATTCTGCCGGATTTCCTGAGCGCCGTGCAGGGTGGGATTGACCCCCGAAGCCCTGGCGCAGGCGAGGATCCGGTACTGCCCGTCGAAGAGGATTCCCAATAGCTTGGTGCCTCCGCCGTCGAAGGAAAGGTAATAGCGCATGGCAGCTCCTCCCCTAATTGTAATGGATCTGATCCTTGTATTTTTCGAAGATAGCCTTGTTGTGCTCGTCGCCGCCGTCCAAATTGGCGCTGACAAACACCGGGGGAACCTCGCCCAGGGCCAGCATCTGGCCGACGGTTTCAATAACGATTCCATTGAGCAGGGCGGTCCCGCACGCCGTGGATGTGGGGCCGATGCGCTCCGGAAGGCCCTTCAGTGATACTGCGGCGTCCCCAACCTCGCCTTTGTTGTCGATGAGGATATCGCACACTTCAAACAGGCGCTTTTTGCTGGGATGGCGGGAGGACACCGAAGAGGAATAAGCCACATTGGTGATGGCGATGGTGGTGATGCCCTTTGCCCTGGCCTCCAAGGCCATTTCCACAGGGACATTGTTGCGCCCGGACACGGAATGGATAATCAGCACATCCCCTGCCGCCAGCCCATTTTGCTCCAGCAGGATTTTCCCGATGCCGTCCACCCGTTCCAGCTGGCTGGTCATGGTGACTGGGCGGGTATTCAGCATAAAGCCGGGGAAGAAGATGGGGTTGATAACCGCCATTCCGCCGGTGCGGTAAAAGACCTCCTCCGCCAGAATCCCGGCATGGGAGCATCCGAAGATGAACACGCCGCTGTGGTTCATCAGTGCTTCGCGGATTGCCTGGGATGCCTTCATAATCTGCTCTTTTTGCTCATACCAGGCACGGTGGATCGTCTCCTGAACAATATCGATATAGCCGTCGGCATACATAGGGAAAGCCCTCCTGTTCCAATTGTTTTCGGGTTCATTATATAGAGTTGCCAAGCCGAATACAGTGATATATAATGTCGTTATTATGATGTTTTCTGCTAAAGGAGGGAGGGGATGCCATGCTGCACCTGCTCCACTGGATTTCGGACTATAAGCACCCGAGAGGCTACCGGATTGACAGGCCCCGCGGCAACGATATGTATACGCTGCTGCTCTTCAAGCAGCCGGTGGACATCTGGCAGAACGGCAGGATGGTGCGGGCCAAGGAGTATTCCTGCATCCTGTATGAAAAATGGGCGCCGCAGCTGTACTATAACAATTCCATCGACTATTATCACGACGGCGTTTTTTTCGACGGGGAAAACCCCCGGGGGCTTCTGGAGGAGCTGGGCATCCCCATCAACACTGTATTTGAGGTGCAAAATCCCAAGGCCATCTCCAACGCCATTCAGGAAATCGGGCTGGAAGCCATGCTCAAAGAAACTTTTACGGAACAGATTCTGGATTTACAGCTGCGCACACTCATCTACAAGGTGGCGGATATCCTGCGCCACGGGGAGAGCTACGCCAACTCCTACTACAACCGGTTCCAGCAGCTGCGCAACGAGGTGTTCCGGGATTCCCAGCACCCATGGAGCGCCCAGGAGCTGGCGGATGAGCTGCATATCAGCCTTTCCCGCTTCCAGCATTTGTATAAGGAGTTTTTCGGCACCACGCTCACCCAGGATATGATACAAAACCGCATTGAATATGCCAAATATATGCTCAGGAGTACGGATGCGCCCATATCTGCCGTATCCGCGGGCTGCGGGTACAATAACAGCGAGCACTTTATGCGGCAGTTCCGGGCTCTCACCGGCGTCACCCCGGGAACTTACCGCAGGGAATACCGGTAGCGCGGCACGGCGGGAGAACCAGAACCCCCGTCGGGACTTTTTGGTTTGACATTCGCGGGCGCCTGGGACCGGCTGGTTTGTACCGGGCAAGCAAACCGGGAAGCGGCGCAGACGGGTGTTCTCTGCGGCGGATGCCGTGGGAGAATTCCCGTGCCGACCGCAGAAAGGTTTTGTACCGCTGTGCCCAAACGCAAGCCGCGGCGGAAGCTTGAGTAAGGAAATTTACGGAGAATTCCAGAAAAAAGGACTTGAATAAACGGAAAAATTATGGTAATATATATAACGTTCAAATGAGAACAGAAAAAAACTGGGGTGTCGCCAAGCGGTAAGGCAACGGACTCTGACTCCGTCATTCCGAGGGTTCAAATCCTTCCACCCCAACCATAACAAAAGGCCGCCGATTTTTATCGGCGGCCTTTTGTTATGGTTGGATTCATAGGAGCTTTCGGATATTCAAATGAAAATTAAACTTTAATAGCGTAACTATTACTTACCGGTTTCTTATGAATGGCTTTTCAAGATCGATCCTTACACTCCAATTAAACGAAAGACAAAATTGATAGAGAAAGAGCCTTCCAACCAGTTTGGAAGGCTCTTTCTCTATTTCAGCTCTTGTTCCAGTGCGTCGAACTCTGGTGTGGTGAAAAACTCACCAAGAGTGATATTTAAAGCATCGCAGAGTTTTTTAATCGTGGCCACTTCCGGGCTTTTACTTTTTGGCCCTAATATACTGTATATCGTGGATGGATTGATTCCAGCCATAGTTCCAAGCTCGTTCGGAGCGATTGTGCGTTCCTTGCAAAGCTGCACAATTCTATTGGCAATTGCCTGCTTGACGGTCAAAATCACTCCTCCTCTCGTAATACATCCCAATGACATTATAAATTTTTATGGGATATATCCGCGTTTTTTCAGTCAATAGTGCCGTTCTGTTGCGGACATGGAACCTGTTAAACCGTGATTTGTTGCCCGGGAATCACAGAAAAAAGAAGCCCGAAGGCTTCTGGTTATTGTGTATCATGATTCATGGCCTTAAGCATCTGGATGGCGGCAGTTTTCTGGCTCGGAGTCAGGCATACCCAACAGTCAAACAGTTCCTTCATGTCTGGGGTAAGCTCCACCATATCGGCGTCGGCGAAAAACTGCGACATGGTGATACCGAATCCAGTACAAATTGTCTCAAGGGTTGCAATGGAGGGAGTCGTATTCCTTCGGAAAATGTTACCGATTGTGGATTGTGCCAATCCACACTCTTTGGACAGTTTGTATTCTGTCCAGCCGCGTTCCTGCAATAGCTGATTAAGACGCGCGAGTATATCCATTGCATCACCACCCTTATCACAATTATTTTACCCCCAGACTGAAAGATAAAATACATACTAGTTGTATTGCTTTTAGATATGAAGTATGATGTATATTAAAAAGGATGGTAAACTGAGGGTATTGGAATGACGCAGATTGAAAGACGAAGCCGCCGGGTATGCTTTACAGGGCACCGGCCCGAGAAGCTCTCCCGTTCCCAATGGGTTATCAAGGAGGAACTGGAAACCCAGATCCGCCAGGCCGCGGCCGACGGGTTTCAGGTGTTTATTACCGGAATGGCCCGGGGCGTCGATATTTGGGCGGCTGAGATTGTGTTAAAGCTTCGGGATGCCGGACAGGATGTAAAACTGATTTGCGCCTGCCCTTTTGAGGGATGTGAGCGGAAATGGGAACCCAATTGGCAGAGGCGCTACCGGGACATTCTGGCACAGGCGGATCTGGTAAAATATATTTGCGGCGGATACCGGCCTTCCTGCTTTCAAATCCGAAATGAATGGATGGTGAGCCATGCGGCTAGGGTTATCGCCGTATACAGCGGAACAAAAGGCGGGACAAGAAACACCATTGACGATGCAAGGAGGTCGGGGGTGCCGGTTGTTATCATTCAGGGTTAAAAAGAAGCCGATAGGGGAACCCTTGGCATATGTTTGAGCCGGCGCCGGAATCCTTTGACGGCTGCGCGGGAAATCCCCTGGATTTTCTGCATCATGGCAGACACGCCGGGCCGGATTCAACCGGTTTCATGAAAAATCTCAAAAAAGGGATTGATTTTTTAAAATTTTCAGTTAAAATAGGGCGCGAACACAGAATTTTTTTGAACTGCCCTTACTGGGGCCGGTTCTTACGAAAAGCGGAATGAAACTGGGAAAGGATGTGCGCAGAGATGGCTTTCTTATATGGCGACGGGATTCATGACGATCAACCTGCTATCCAGGAGCTGCTGGATTCGGGCTGCTGCGAGGTGGCGCTGGGGGTTCCAAAGGCCCACTACCTTCTGGGGCGCACCCTGAAGATTCACTCGTTCCAGACGCTGCGCCTGCCCCGGTATGCCGTCATCCGCATGGCCGATGGCGCCAACTGCCCCATGCTGGAAAATGCCGACCCGCTCAACGGGAACCGGGATTTTTCCCTCATCGGCGGGATTTGGGATTATAACAACCGGGGCCAGGCCGAAAACCCCATCCAGGTGCCCCATCCGGAGATGCCGGAGTACACCGGGGTGATGTTTTACTTTTACAATGTGAAGCATTTGAGGGTGGCGGATCTCACCTGCAAGGATCCGGTCAATTTCTGCCTCACCCTGGACAGGGCCAGCTATTTTACGGTGGAGAACCTCACCTTTGACTTTAACCATGGAAACCCTACGGCGGTGAATATGGATGGGGTGCATCTGGACGGCAACTGCCACTATGGGCTCATCCGCAACCTGAAGGGCGCCTGCTATGACGATTTGGTGGCGCTCAACGCCGACGAGGGCTCCGATGGGCCCATCTCCCATATCGAGGTGGACGGCATCTTCTGTGAGGATTGCCACAGCGCCGCGCGCCTGCTGAGCGTGAAAAACGCGGTGGAGGACATCCATATCCACAATGTTCACGGCACCTTTTATCAGTATTGCGTCGGCGTGACCAAATATTATCCGGGGAAGACCGCGGGATATTTTGACGGGCTGGTATTTGAAAATATCCATGCGTCCAAGGCGATGCGCTACAGCTTCTACCAAAAGGACGGCACCTTTGAATTCCCCTTAATTTGGTTTGAGAAGGAGCTGCTCATTAAAAACGCGGTGATCCGGGAGGTGTACCGCCGGGAGACGGTGTCCCAGGTTCCTCTTATCTGTGTGGAACAGGACACCACTGTGGAAAACCTCTGCCTTTCCAACATTGTGCAGGAATCCGACGGAAACCTGCGTCCCATACTGATGGAAAACCAGGGCCATATCCAGGCTCTCCGCGCCCGGGGCCTGCGCAGCAGCTGCGGCGAAACCATCTCCGGGGGCGGGACCATCGGGTCCGCTTTGGAGTAATTGGTTTATATTTTAATGCGGCAAACCGTGCCGGGGCACGGCGCGGGCGGCCATTCTGCCGGCGTGTGAGAGCCCGGGTGCGGGACGATGCCGGTTGTTTGTCCCGCAGGAACCCCAACGGAGGGGATGGACTCGGCGTGTATCCCACTGGTGCGCGGCAACTGCGGGGGTGTGCCTGCGGTAAGGGGAAGGGGCCCGTGTGTCTCCTCCTTCAAAAGGGCGCTGTCAACCGGGGCGGCCTGCCGGGCCCATACAGCCGGAAATCCCTGCAGTGCCCTCCATAGAAACCCGTATTTTGCGCCGCCGGTTTGAAAAGCTGCCCTCATGCCAGGGAAAACCGGCGCGCTCATAGAAAGGCAGGATTACACATATGCAGGATGTGATCTCTTTTACCTATGACGGCATCCCATTTTCCCAGCTGGACATAACCAGGAGCCAGCGCCAGGAGGGCCTCAAAACCACGGTGGAATACACAGTGGGAACGCTCAGGGCCACCTGTATCTGTACCGAGTATCCCCAGTTTCACGCAAAGGAATGGGTGACCTGGTATGAAAACACCGGGGAGGAGAACACTGGGATCGTCCGGGAGATCCGCGACTGCGACATCCCGCTGTCCCTTCCCCAAACCCAGCGGCCCGCCTCCAGGGCCTGTCTGCCCGAGGAGGGCATCCGGGTGTTCCACCCCACAGGCTCCCTGGAAATCCAGGAGGAATTTTACTGCAAAAAACCGGATTTTCTCTTTGAGGGCGATGAAAGAACCTATGCCACCAGCGGCGGGCGCTCCTCCCAGGCACAAGCCCCGTTTTTTGATGTGAACGCGGGGCAGCAGGGGGTTCTCCTGGCTGTGGGATGGACCGGGCAGTGGGCGTGCACCTTTTTGGGAACTGCCCAGGGGGTGCGCTGCAAAGCGGGGCTTCCCTATGCTTCCTTTTACCTGAAGCCCGGGGAAAAGGTGCGCACGGCGTCCATTCTGCTGCTGCGGTACCATGAGGGCCCCACGGCGGGCCATAACGCCCTGCGCCGGCTGATGAAAGAGCGCTTCTCCCTGGTGGGCAGTGCTGGCCGGGATGCCCAGGGGCCGCTGTGCGCCTCCTTTTGGGGCGGCTTGAGCAGCGAGCAGATGTGCCGTAGGCTGCGCCATATTGGGGAAAACGATTTGGGCTTCGACTATCTCTGGATTGACGCGGGCTGGTACGGCGATTCCCCCCATGTGTGCCTCAACGAGTTCGATTCCCACTGGCAGCAGTACACGGGGGACTGGCGGGTGAACCCCTACCACCATCCGGATGGGCTGAGAGAGGTATCTGCGTTAATCCGGGAGAACGGAATGGGGTTTCTTTTGTGGATGGAACCGGAACGGGTGCGCGCCACGGCGCCCATTGTCCGGGAGCACCCTGAATATTTTGTGTCCAATGAAAAGAACCCGGGGCACCTGCTGCTGAATTTGGGAAAGCCTGCGGCCTGGGACTATTTGTTCCAAACCATCAGCGGCTTTGTTGAGGATTTGCACCTGGGCTTTTTTCGCCAGGACTTCAACTTCGATCCGCTGGACTATTGGCTGAAGGCGGATGAGCCCAACCGCAGCGGGCTCACGGAGATTTTCTACATCATGGGGTTATACCGGCTGTGGGATTCCCTTCTGGAGCGGTTCCCGCACCTGATGATCGACAACTGCGCCTCCGGCGGGCGGCGCATTGACATTGAGACGCTCAGGCGCAGCGTTCCCCTATGGAGGAGCGACTATCAGTGCCCTGCCAATTTCGATCCGGAAACCTCCCAGATGCACACTATGAGCTTTAACTGGTGGATTCCCTATTCTTCCGCGGGCATGGGCCGGATTGCCAACGATACCTACCGGATGCGCAGCTGCTATGGAACGGGCCTTTCCTGCGCCTATTGGTTCAGCGCGGAGGATCAGGACGAATTAGACGGGGAGACCCTCTCCTGGATACGCCGCATGAACCGGGAATACAAGCGGGCCAGGCCCTATTTCTCCTGTGATTTTTACCCCCTCACCCAGCAGAGCTTTGACGATGGCTCCTGGTGTGCCTGGCAGTTTGACCGGCCCGAGGGGTCCGACGGCATCCTCATGGTGTTTAAGCGCCCCAATTCCACAGGCGTCACCAGCCGTTTTACCTTGGGAGGCATTGATCCCGGAGCGCAGTACCGGTTTGAAAATGCGGATACCGGGGAGGAAACGATAGTATCGGGCGCGCAGCTGGCGCAGAAGGGCTGGTGGGAGACCATCGAGGATACCAGGGTATCCAGGCTGTACTTCTATTCCCGTGTCCGATAGGGCTGCACAACTCCAGTCAAGGGATTCTCAGCGGGCGGGCTCACAGGAGCCTGCCCGCGCTTTTCGTTTGAATTCCGCAGCCGTCCCAGTCGGCCCCCGCCTGGGAAAACGAACCGGTACCGGGAAACGGGAGACTGCCGGGCCCGATTGCACGGCTTGTGCGGATGGCTGGGCCCATGCTTTCACGCACCCTGTTAAGACTCTGCCTGGGAGCACCTCTGGAGTGTCATCCCAAAGGAATGTAAGAAAAGGCATTGCAAAGGCTTTCCGGATTGGCTGTTGTGGTTTTTTACAGATTTTCATGGCTTTTTTCGGTTGCCTTGCCCGCTTGTAATGTGTTGACGGCTTGCTATACTGGAAAGGAAATGAAATATTGCGCCGGAATGTTTTCCGGCTTTTGGTTGGGAGTGAAAGTATGCCATATTGCAATATCAGGGATTTTGGGGCGCGGGGAGACGGCGTCAGCGATGATACCGCCGCCTTTGAGCGGGCGCTGCGCGCCGCCAGTGAGACGGGGACGCTCTATCTCCCTGCGGGAACCTACCGGTTGGAAAGCGTAAAAATCCCCAGCCACATCACTATCCTGGGAAACGCCTCCTGGGGGTATTCCGCCTGGGGATATGAAAACAACAAGCGAAAGCAGGGCCCCGTGACGGATCCCGCTGTCAACGGCAGCACCGTACTGATCCCCGCCTCCGGACGGGGCAGGGCTTTGTGGGATATGGAGAGCTGCTGCGGCACCAGGGTGGCGGGGCTGTCCTTTGACGGGCTGATGATGGGGGAATCCTTTCACGCCATCCGGGCCCCGGGCAGCGGGGATACCAGGCAGAATCTGGTCTTTGAGGATGTGCGGATCTGCCATTTTACCGGAAGCGGGATTGATTGTTCCCACACCAGGGGCTTTTCGGTGCGCCGCAGCCTGATTATCAAGAATCAGGGCAGCGCCATCCTGGCGGATGCGGCCCGCGACGGCGTGATTCTGGATACCCAGCTGGCCTACAACGACGGCGCGGGGCTTTGCGGCCAGGGCGGGATCGAGAACCTGCTCATCACCGCCAACCGCATCGAGGGCGGATGCCCCGGCGGGGTTTGGCTCAAGGGGGCTTCCGGGGTCTCTATCACCGGGAATTCTTTTGATTCCCCACGCGGCCCGGCTGTCACCCTGCTGGACTGCTGTGCCGCCGCTGTGAGCGGCAATATGGCCCGGCTGTGCGGCCAGGGCTGCACCGGTGAGTTCGACAGTCATATGCTCTTTAAGGGCTGCCGGGGAATCAGCGTGACGGGCAACAGCTTTTGGGGCTGGCCGGCGCTGGCGTCCAATCCCTGGCTGGCGCGGTACGGCGTGCTGGGGGATACCCTCACAGACTGCGTGATCAGCAAAAACAGCTTTTTTGAGTGCTGCCGCCAGGAAATGATTCGCCTGGCAGGGGATAACCAAGGCGTCCTGGAGCAGCAGAACACGGGTTCAGCTGTGTCATGGAGCCCGCCGGGTGTCTGACAGGCCGCAGCGGCAAAATCCGCGCGGAGTATCCGGGACCGGAGCGGTTTTCCGGAGTGCTGGTGCGGCGGATTCAAAGGAGCACATAGAGACTCTCCTACAGAAAGGGGTATTGAATTATGTCTTGTACAGAAGTTTTTCTGAATATCCGGGATTTTGGCGCCAGGGGAGACGGGAAGTCTGACGATACACAGGCGCTGCTGGCCGCAATGGACGCCGCAACCCGGGATAAAGGAACTGTGTATTTCCCCAGCGGTACCTATTGTATCCATCCGGTGAAGGTCCCCAGCCATATCACGCTGATGGGGAATTCCTCCTGGGGCTACAGCGGCAGATTGGAGGAGAACGGGCAGCCCGCGGATCCCGGCTATATGGGCAATACGGTGCTGGCGGCCCTTTCCGGGGATGCCAGGGCCCTTTTGGATTTGGATTCCTGCTGCGGCACCAGGATTGTGGGGCTCACCCTGGACGGGCGTCATCTGGGCGCGCAGATGCACGGGGTTTATTCCCGGCACGGCGGCGTGGAGCAGAACAACTGCTATGAGGACTGCCGGATCACCCGGTTTACCGGCTGCGGGCTCAAGCTGGACTGGGTATGGGTGTTTGCCGTACGCCGCTGCATCATCATCGACAACGCCCAGCACGGCATCGATGTGGACAGGGGATATGACGGCTGGGTGATTGACAACCAGATTTCCGCCAACGGCCTCATGGGGATTAACGCGGGCCCCGGCATGGTATGCTATACCGGCAACCGCATTGAATGGAACAAGGAGGGCGGGATGTTCTGCAACGACACGCAGAACATCAATGTGACGGGAAACAGCTTTGATCACAACTTCGGCCCGGCCATCTGGTTTCAGAATTCCCGCGCCAATGCTGTCAGCGGCAATATGAGCCGCAACGACGGCAGCGGACGCACCGATGATCGTAGCTGTGCCTTTTTGCTTGAGGACAGCCAGGGGATTTCCCTGACGGGAAATACCGTGTGGTGCTGGCCTCACCGGGAGCTCTCCGAGGCGGGGCACACGGCGGACGGCACCCCATACTATGGAATCGTGGTCAAAAACCTGACGGACAGCGTTGTGAGTTCAAACGCCATGCACCGGTGTGCCTCACGGGAGGTTATCCGGGATTTGGGCGGGCACAGCCGTACCCTGATTGAGGGCAATGTGGGCAGTACCTTTGAGGAATCAGCCCCCTGCGCAGACTGAGGGTACAGGCAGTTTACTACCATCATATATGAAGAAAACAGAACAGGAGGCCCTTTATGAAAGACCGTTACCGTACCGACCTCTTTGTGCAGCATTTGTACAAAGATTATCCCGGAAAACTCCGGTTTGACCCTCAGAAGATTCAGACCCGCGAGGCCTTTTTCGCCTGGAAGCAGCAGGTGCGGGAAAAGGCCTATGAATTGATGCAGTTTCCCGATAATGCCTATGAGGAGCCTCAGGTTCATTTCATCTCCAGCAAACAGCGGGACGGCTACCGGGTGGAAAAATATGAAATCAGCCCGGAACCCGAACTGTGGGTGCCCTTTTTGGTGCTGATCCCGGACAGCGCTACCGCCGAATCCAAAGCTCCCGGTGTCCTCTGCTTCCCCGGCTGGGACACTCCCAAGGAAGTTCTTTGCGGCGAGGACTTCACGGATCTCACCTATGAATCCACCCCATATGCCTGCGCTTTCCCATTTTCCAACGCGATGGCGCTCAACTATGTCCGCCGGGGGATCGTGGCCCTGGCCAGCGACAACGCCGGCACAGGGGAGCAGCTCGGCGTCTATGACCGGCAGCAGTTCGCCCTGAAAATGATGTTTAAGGGCCGCAACTATGCGGGGCTCAGTGTCCTTTACCGCTGGGCCATGCTCAAATGGCTGGCTGGGCAGGACTATGTGGACGATTCCCGCATCGGCCTGGCCGGACACTCCTTCGGGACCGAGACCTCCATGTTCCTGGCACTATTGGAGCCCCGCGTCAAGGCGGTCTCCCACAACGACTTTATGAGTGACAACGAACAGCGGATCCTCTCCTGTTTTCCGCCGGAGGAATTCATGTTTGGGGGACACGTCCACCTGGTGCCCGGAATGCTGGAATGGTTTTCCTTCCCCGACCTTATCGCCGCCTTTGCCCCGAACCCCATGCTGTTGAGCGAGGGCGGCGTCCAGGATGATTTGGAGCGGATTGGAAAGGCCTATGCCCTGGCCGGCGCGCCGGAGCAGTATCAGTATGTCCATTATCCGGAATTTCAAGATCCTGCCAGCCGTCCCCTGGATCACCAGCCCATCCCCGAGGGCATCACCAACGAGGAGTATTTCCGCTATGCCAACGTGGTGCCGGAGCATCACTTCTACAAGAGCGAGATCTGTATTCCCTGGATGATAAAAGCCCTAGGGGGCTCTGCGGCTTCCGATAACGAGTGAAAAGCGGGCGTCCTTAAAACAGCCTGCGGAAATTGCCGAGAATGTGTTCAAAACAAGAAGGCCCGGAATTATTCCGGGCCTTCTTTGTTTCCTATGGAAATAAAAAGAGGGTAGGGAAGTCAAAGAGGAGAACCAAAATAGCTGCAAAGCTTTCAGCTCGGAAATTCGCTGTAGGGTCGGGCCAAGAATTTATCTCAGAGAGCCCTTATCCTTTCTCCAATTGATTCCAACAGAAAAAAGGCCAGATAGGGAGCCGGTGTGGTACGGCGGGAGACGCTGAGACAACTGCCGCAGGGCGTCTCCTTTCGATGGGAACTCCCCTCTGAGGCAGTTCTGTTCACTCAATCAGGGAAGGCGGGAAAGTTTCCTCTCTCGGCTTTAAATCATCCAATTTGCAGGAACACGGCGGGATACTCTTCGTAGGATACCCAAACGGATTCTCCCGGCAGCGGAATACAAAAGTCGGGTCCGGACTTATCGGTACGGGTTCCCGTCACCACCGGTCGCACTCTGGGTCGTCGGGGATTGCCGGTTCCATGGAGGCAATGGCCACCTGAATCTGGCTGTCGTCCGGTTCCCGGGTGGACAGCCGCTGCAGCCATAATCCCGGCGCGGAGAGGATTTTAGTCAGCACATTGGTATAGCGCCCCGCCAACTTCAGAAGCTCATAGGAAATCCCCATCACTACGGGCAGGAGCAGCAGCTTGAGCCCCACCCGCAATACCAGGCTGTCCCAGCTGACCATTGAGAAAATCAGAGCACTGATAATCAGGACAATGAGAATAAAGCTGGTTCCGCACCGGGGATGAAACCGGGACTGGCCCCGGATATTCTCCACGGTCAATTCGAGCCCCGCCTCATAACAGGCGATGGTCTTATGCTCGGCCCCATGGTATTGGAACATCCGGCGGATATCCGGCATCGCGGAGATGGCCCACAGATACAGGACAAAAATGGCAATTTTAATCGCTGCCTCCAGGATCGTCATCAGCCAGGGAAGATGCAGAACCGGCTCCAGCAGCTTAATGATTCCGCTGGGCAAAAACAGAAACAGAAAAATGGCCAGGATGAGCCCGAGGACAACCCCGGCCCCTGTAATAATCCCGGTCAGGCGATCTCCCAGCTTTTCCTCCAGGAATTTTTCAAATTTTGAGGTGGGCTCCTCCTCGGGCATGGTTTTGTCAATGGACTTGGACAGGCACCTGTATCCCACCCGGAGCGATTCCACAAAATTAAATACCCCCCGTACCAAGGGCGTGCGCTGGTACCAGGCGGTGAGCGGTTTGGTTTCCCATACCTCGGTGTCGATGCTCCCATCGGGAAGCCGAACCGCCATGGCGCTCTTCTGAGGGCCGCGCATCATGACGCCTTCAATGAGAGCCTGTCCTCCTATGGAGGTCTTTTTTAAAGCTGGCATAGTAGCAATTCCTTTCTGTGCTCAACAAATTGAGTTTCCAGTCCCATAAGTCGGGAACTTCCTCGATTCGGCGATACAGCATTCCCAAAAGCGGTGCCATCAGCGGGGAAGGCCGCATTGTTACGGTATGGATTCCGGAGGCTGCCTGTCCTGAAGCGGCTCGGCGCCGGACCCCTCAGGCTCCTCAGAAACCTGAAGCGTATTCTCCCTGCTCTGGGCCAGCGGCAGCGTAATGCTCACCGTGGTGCCCAGCCCAACCTTGCTCATAATATTGAGTTCCCCGGCGTGCATCTGGATAATCTCATCGGAGACCGCCAGCCCGATACCGGATCCCCGGCGGCTGGACGCACCCTTATAGAACTTCTTTTTCACATTGGGCAAATCCTCCGTGGGAATGCCGGTGCCGTTGTCCGTAATGATAATGCGCACATGGTTGGGCTCCCGGCGCACTCCCACGGAGATAAGCCCGCCCTGCCCGGAATATTTCAAGGCGTTGTCAATCACATTGATAAACACCTGGCGCAGCCGGTTTTTATCCCCCATCACCGGGATGATGTCCTGGGGCTCGTCGTATTCGATGCGCACATCCTCCCGTTTGGCCCGCTCGGCAAACATCAAAACCGCATCGCCCAATTCGGCCAGGATGTCAATGCGTTCCAGCATCAGGGTCATGCGGCCGCTCTGGATTCTGGAGAAATCCAGAAGTTCCTCCACCATATCGGAGAGCCGATCCGTCTCTCCTAAAATCACCTTCATGCCCTTGGCTCTGGTCTGGGGATCCCCGGCGTCCTGGGAGAGGGTTTCCACCCAGCCCTTGATGGCGGTCATGGGGGTGCGCAGCTCATGGGAAACCGAGGAGATAAAGTCGTTTTTCACCTTTTCCGCCGCAGAGAGTTCCGCCGCCATATAGTTGATAACATCGCATAGTTCCCCGATTTCATCGTCGTTTTTCTTTTGCAGGCGGATGGAAAAATCCCCCTGGGCAATGCGGCGGGCTGTCCGGCTCACCTCGCCCACAGGCTTCACGATGGAATTGATAAAATACGAGCTGGAAAAGAGTACAAACAGCAGGATGGCGGCGGATACTCCCGCCACCGTGAAGAAGGTCAGGAGGATTTGTCGGTCCACCAGGGTGAGGGACACCACCAGACGCACCACAACGCTGCCGCTGCCCGGCAGCGTCACCAACAGGGAATAGGCCAGAACCGGCTCGGAGTCCAGCCTTCCCCGGTATTCCCCCTCCCCGTTGGGGGAGGACAGCGCCTGGGATACATCCGGCATCGAGGCCCCCTCTTCCGGGGCAAAACCGCTGGAGGTCATCAGGACATTCTGGCGCACATCCAGGATCATCAATTCCATATATTCCCGGTCAGAAAAGCTCTCCACCATATTCCGCAGGCCGAAATCACTGCGGGCGCTGTCCGAGGAGAGGTTCTGCATCTGCGTCAGGATAATTTTTGCCCGGGAATACACCGACTGGGCCACGCCGTTATAATAATAGCTGCGGATAATAAAGACGGCGGCAATATTGATGGAAACCAAAATGACTAGGATAACAGCAAAGCTGTTGATGAGCCATCGCTTGGTGACCCGCTTGATTGCCATAGTTCCGCCTCCTTTCCTCAGCTGTCCGATTACCGGCGCCGGCAAACCGCCGCCCTGAACCCATTAACCCCGGGCCCTGCGCGCCGCCGCTTCCGGAAGAACCCCAGGCTGCGCCCCGAGCCTTTGCGTAAATTCTGCTCTCCCGGTTTTCCCGCTGCTTGGAGGGTTTGCCGGGAAAACCCGCCTGATCTATGCTTTCCAGCGGTATCCGTAGCCCCACACGGTGGTGATATAATTCGGGGTGCTGGGGTCATCCTCCACCTTCATACGCAGCCGGCGGATATTCACGTCCACCACCTTCACATCGCTGCCGTTGTCACCCCATACCTGCCGCAGCAGCTCGCTGCGTTCCAGTGCGGTGTTCACATTCTTTAAAAACAGCTTCATCAGGTGGAACTCCACCTGGGTGAGTTCAATGGGATCTCCGTTTTTGGTCAGGGTACGGCTGCGCAGGTTCAGGACAAAGGGGCCGGAGACAAGCGCCTCCTCCTGCTGCGGCGCCGCGGACAAAAGCGATACCCGCCGTACCACCGCATCCACCCGCGCCACCAGCTCCGATGGGCTGAAGGGCTTGGTGACGTAATCATCCGCTCCCAGCATCAGGCCGTTGACCTTGTCCATCTCCTGGGATTTGGCTGAGAGCATAATGATGCCCAGGGTGCTGGAGAGCTCCCGCAGCTTTTTGCATACGGCAAAGCCGTCGATTCCCGGCAGCATCACGTCTAAAAGGGCCACATGAAACTGTCCGCCCTCCCGCTCAAAGACCGCAAGGGCATCTTCCCCGCTGGAGACATCCCGCACCTCATAACCGGAACGCCGCAGATTGATGACCACAAATTCCCGGATAGCGTCCTCGTCCTCACAAACCAATATTTTTTTCAAGACAGTTCCTCCCCCTATCGGGATCCCCATACCCTGCTACCACAACAGGGAAAAGGCATCCCGGCACACATCATAATTAAATTCCGGGCCGATTTTATCCGGATTGGGCAGATAATAGTAATATTCATACTGGCCCCTTGAGGTCAGGCGCTGATAGTTTTCCGATTGGAACTGATCCAGCGCTTCTCCGCTGGCCAGAACCTTGATCCGCAGCAGAACGGAGCTCGTATCCATTCTCCCGCCATACTCGTAGAAGATACATTCCTCCAGGGCGTGATCCCAGATAACCGTAATTTGTTTTTCCTTCCACACCTGCGGATACCGGAATACGAACTGCCCATACAGGCTGATATAGCATT
This sequence comes from Marvinbryantia formatexigens, assembly GCA_021771035.1. Classification (GTDB taxonomy): domain Bacteria; phylum Bacillota; class Clostridia; order Oscillospirales; family Ruminococcaceae; genus CALXEM01. The sequence continues at coordinate 36,987 of JAETPU010000015.1, forward strand.
GCTGGGAGGCTGTAACCTCGCCGGTACTGTCCAGGGTAATCATATTGGCGGAGTATTCCTGCTCCGCAGCCACACGGCTCTCATAGCCCGGCATGGTGGTCAGAACCGGGATTCGCACGCTGCCCTGGGCATCCCGCCGGCAGTATATGGGCTGGTAGCGCTCGGTCAGCTCCAACAGGGAGATTCCCTTTGCCTCCAGCATCCAAAGGGTTTCGTCCGCAACGCCTATCACTTGGGTGGCATAGCGGCCGTCCGCCAGCTGCACATCGAGATAAACTGCCGGTTCCCCGGTATCCAGCGTTCCGGCGATCATCTGCTGATACCCGGTAATCTGCTCGGAGAGGGTGAGCCTGTCCACGGCGCGCAGGTTTCCGTCGAGTTCCTCAATCAGCACCACCTGGGCCAGGGAATCCTTTTTTTGGGCGGAGAACACCAGCAGGCTCTCCTGCGCCCCCTGCTGGGGACGCACCGTGATATAGCTGTCACAGGCCTGAGAAAACCGGTGGTTGAGGCGCCTGGAATTAAAGGAATAGGCTGAGAGCACCTGGTTTTGTCCGCTTTGATCCCGCCACTGCACCAGGATATCCGCGCTTGAGCCCTCTTCCAGATGAGCCAGAGAAACGCTTTCCACCTCCGGGGCGTCCCCGGCCACCGAATAGATGAGATGCCAGTCCTCGCCGCCCTCCCGATCCAATACGCCGATCATCGTGGCGGCGGAGGCGGACTCCTTATAAAATACGATGGCCTCCAAATCCTCGTCCGAATCCAGATTCTGCAGCAGGAAGGCGGAGCGGTAGCTGCCGGACACAGGGTACTGCAGGATAAACTGGCTGCCAAGGGCCTCCTCCATCGCCTGGTTGATGGCGGACTGTTCTCCGGTCAGCTTCGGAGGGCGCATATATTCCTCGATATTGTTTTTTCCCATACACCCGCTGAGCAGCACCAGCGCCAGGGAAACGCCCAGGATGCCCAGTTTTTTTCCAAACAACAACTTCACGGAGCTTTTCCCCCTTTCCGGTTTCTGCTTCTGTTTCATTTTATCGCATCGGACAGGGGGTGTCAACGCAGCCGAAGCTCCAACGGTGCATAAAAAGGGGCCGCCGAAGGCTTTATTCTGCCAAGTTTGATGCAAAAAGGGCCGGGGAAGCTTCCCCGGCCCTTTTTGTAATGCTGTTCAGGCTCCTTGTGCTTTCAGTCCTCCCCAAGCGGGAAGGTTACCTGCCAGGCGCCCTGGGTCAATGTGCTGCTGCTCCAAAACTCCCCTTCCACACGGCAGCCGTCCAACTGCGCGGGTATCTCAAAGAAGGATTCCTCATAGCTGCCGCAGCGCTGCTCATCCCAAAAGCTGACGCTTCCGGTACAGGAAATTTGGCGGCCCGCGGCATCTCTCAGGGAGACAAATCCATGATTGTCCGTTCTTAGAATATCCTCATAAAATACCTGAATCCGCAGCTGATTCTCCACAATTCCCACAGCGGTGACCGATATCCCATCCAAAACTCCAATCCCGGGAGTGTTCCGCAGGAGCGGCATAAAGCTCTTCAGGTACTGCTCCGGTACGGTTCCGGAAAAACCCCGGATATCCACAGGCTCCGAAACTGCGGCACTTTGAGAGAGGTCATCCAGCGCAATCTGGTCTATGGGCCCGGAGTATCGCTGCTTGCCGCTTAAAAATTCCCGCAGGGTAAAGGTGATTTTATCCCCGGTGATTTTTTGGTTCCCGGTTTGGGTAATCTGAATAAAAAACGTAGCGGTCCCGGTATCCCTGTCAAATTGCACCTGCCGGCAGGTGGCCGTGCAGTCAAAGGGGGTGTTGATGGAATAGCTGTCAAAGAGATCGGTGGTGGCATCCACACGGTTTTGCGTGAGATCCCGCAGGGTAACATAAATTTCAGCCACTTCTCCATGGATGCTGGCCGAGAGAACCTCCATACGGATCCCGTTATCCTCGTCCGTCAGACTCACGGGTTTGAAAAACTGAGCGGCGCCGGGTGAGATTTGATACATCGCCTGATAGAGAGGTTCCACCGCAGCCATAACCGGAAGTGATAGCGTCCCGCACAGGCAGATGGCAGCCAGAATTAAAGCGGGCCTGAGCCGTCTGGACATCCTTCCTGCACTCCGGTTTTCAGCGGCGTGTATGGTAGACGAAATCAGTGCCTCCCGGGGGTTTATTGTTTCAAAAAGCTGGCGGTAGCGTTCCTTAAACATAGTCTTCCTCCCTCATAAATTCCCGCAGCATGGCTCTTGCCCGGGTCAATTGTGTGCGCAGAGTCCCGTTTTTCCGGTTGAGCACCCGGCTCATCTCCTCAAGGGACATGGATTCATAATAAAACAGATGGATGACCTCCCGGTACTTTTCGGGGAGCCTCTGCAATTCCCGGTACAAATCCGCGTTCTGTGTCTCTTCAAAGGCCAAATCCTCCCGTAGAGGCTGGGTTTTCAGGCGCCATGGGGAATTTTTCAGCTTTTTAGAGCAGTTGATGGTGACGCGGATCATCCAAGCCTTGAGATGTTCCTCCCCGGTAAAGCCGGAGGCCTTTTTGACATAGCGGAGAAATACCTCCTGAAACACCTCATCCGTGTCATACCGGTTTCCAAGCCGCGCAAAGGCCAGCCGGTAAACCATGGAGGAATACCGCCGGATCACCTGCTCTGTACTGTCTGGTTCCCACGGAGTCTCTGATTGCATACCCTCGCCTCCCTTTCCCTTCTGATTGAGACGGATAATACCGCTGCCCTGGGTGCTGACGCTGTTTTGGCATTCACTTAGGCGCGCAGTTTTTTCCTGTCAATGAGTAATACCCTGCAGGAGCCCAAAATGTTACAGGATTATTTTTCAGGAATGCTCCCGGAGGGCGGTGGGGATTACAACTGAACTTTTGAAGGAATAGTCCAGGTGAAGGTATAACGCCCATTTTTGTAACGCTGGAAAAATGGATTCCTTGTAATTGTCAAAACAGTATAGCGTTTTTTCTGTCCATACAAACGATCGAGTTCCTGCCATACCCGCTGTCTCGGCAGAACATTGATACACAATACTGAAACTAGCTGCGGAAGTATTGGATTTGATCAAACTTCAAAGGAAAAGCCAGGCTTCCCAAACTGGAAGCAAGGGAGTGTACTCCGGCAGTACCAAACCGCAGACGAGCCCCGTGCCGGATGGCACGGGGCTCGTTTATTTGTGCAGAAATGGGCTTATTTTTGAAGTTCGGCTTCCAGGAGCTCGATTCCTCTGCGGATTCTGCGCAGGGATTCCTCCTTGCCAAGGATGGCGCAGAGCTCTACGCCGCCGCCCGGGGTAAACTGTTTTCCGCTGACGGCAACGCGCACCGGCCAGAGGATCTTTCCGTTTTTCACTTCCAGCCTGGCGATTAAATCAAACAGAGCCGTGTGGATGCCCTCCTCGGTGAAGCTGGATTCCTCCAGGCCCTCCAAAACGGGGAGGACTTCTCTAAGAGCCTCCAGGGAGGATTCCAACGTGGTTTTCATCTTCTTGTGGCAGTACATGGATAAGTCATACTCCGGCAGGGCGTCCACAAAGTCCACCTGCTCGGGGATATCGCACAGCACCTCGGTGCGGGCCTGCAGAACCTTGGCGATGAGCTGCGTGTCCGCATCCTGGCGGGTGACAGTTTTGCGGATCCAGGGCAGGGCCATCTCATGGAACTGCTCCGCGCTCAGCTTGCGGATATATTCGCCGTTGATGTAGTTTAACTTTTTCACATCAAAGATAGCCGGGGATTTAGAGATACCCGCAATATCAAACTCCCGGATCAATTCCTCCAGGGTAAAAATCTCCTGGTCTCCCTTGGGGCTCCAGCCCAGCAGGGCTATATAATTGAGGACGGCGTCCTTGAGGTAGCCCTTGGCCACCAAATCCTGGTAGGAGGCGTCGCCGTTGCGCTTGGAGAGCTTTTCCGTGGCGTTTTTCATCACCGGGGAACAGTGGATGTATACGGGAACCTCCCATCCGAACGCCTCATAGAGCAGGTTGTATTTGGGAGTGCTGGACAAATACTCGTTGCCCCGGATCACATGGGTGATGCCCATGGTGTGGTCGTCCACCACGTTGGCAAAATTGTAGGTGGGCATACCGTCCGCCTTGATCAGGATCTGATCGTCCAATGTGGCGTTTTCCACGGTAATATCGCCGAATACCTCGTCATGGAAGGTGGTGGTGCCCTCCTGGGGCATCTTCTGGCGGATGACATAGGGCACGCCGGCGTCCAATTTCGCCTGAACCTCCTGCGGGGTTAAGTCCCGGCAGTGCCCGTCATATTTGGGCGCCATGCCGGAGGCCTTCTGAATCACCTTGACTTCCTCCAGGCGATCCTTGTCACAGAAGCAGTAGTAGGCCGCGCCCTTTTCCACCAGCTGCAGGGCATAGTCCTTAAACATCCCCATGCGCTCGCTCTGAACATAGGGCCCCACCGGGCCGCCGATATCCGGGCCCTCATCCCACACAAGGCCGGTTTCCTTGAGCGTATTATAAATAATATCCACAGCGCCTTCCACATAGCGCTCCTGATCGGTGTCCTCGATTCGCAGAATAAACTTGCCGCCCTTGGATTTTGCCATCAAAAAAGCATACAGGGCCGTTCTGAGATTTCCCACGTGCATATATCCTGTGGGGCTGGGGGCAAACCGGGTCCGCACCTCATTAAAATTCATGTAACTAATCCTTCCTTTCCGGAGTTGCAGCGGCTGTGCCCGGGCAAATGCTGGGCCGGGCAAATTCTGAATTATCCGAATCCGAACAGCATGAAACACAGGCTTGATAGGTTTCCCTGCGCTCAGGGTATCTCTGTTTTGGATCCCGGTGGGAACCCGGCAGACCGGCTTTGCTGCCTGCCATAAAACCCCGGGCTGCACCTCACGCACAAAACAATGGAATCTGTGCCTGCCGCCGCCGTTTAGCGGACAGGCATTCGTACTTCCTATATTACACCGCTGTAAAACTTCTTGTCAAGGAACCGGCGGGTTTTATACCGCCGGATAAGCCGTTTGTCACACCTGCCCGGGGAGCTCCTCCAATACGCTGAGCAGGTAGAAGGCGCTGATAAATTCCGTGGGCATTGCCGCGGCCAATACCGGCAGCAAAGACAGTTCCAGGGTGCCTGCCAGATGCTCCTGCATACGCCGCAGGCAGTAGGCCGTTTTTGAGGCCTCCGAGAGGCTTTGCGCCGCTTGGGAGAGCCACAGGGAGATGCTCTGTTCCGAAGCGGGGGGCTCCTCCCGCCGCTGCAGGCGCTGCCAGCGGGCGAAAAGGGCATGGCGGAAGCCGGCGGCAGTATATCGGCGCAGGGGAGACACCCCCAGCGTCTGGGCGCAAAGCTCGGCAGCCATTGCCAAGGGGGAGATGCTCAAGGGGGAGCGCCTTCGTTTATTGGCCAGGCAGCGCAGGATAGCCTGGCGTGCGGCTCCCAGTAAAAGGGAATGGTTCTCCCGGGGAGAATCCTCCGGAAGAAGCGGGCTGAGCCGTTTGGACAGGCTTCCCAGCCCCAGCGCTTCCAGCTTGGTGAGCTCCCCAGGGGCAAAGGTATAGGCCTGGCCCTGGCAGTCCCCCAGGGTTTTGCAGGCGTCCAGGTACCCCAGGGTGATGTTCTGCCGGGCGGTTTTGGCCTCAAAGCCCAGGATATTGCCCAAATTCCAGTAGCTGCGGATATAGTGGATCGGAATTCCGTCCGGGCGTTCCCCCATACGCCTGACCCCTACGCCGTCCAGATCCACGGCAATAATCTCCCGGGCCCCCATCTCAATGGCCAAATCCACCGGCATATTGTCGTAGTAGCCGCCGTCGATGTACCGCTTGTCCCCGATGCAGCGCATCTTCATGGCGGGAAAACAGCTGGCGCTGGCCATTAAATAGTCCACCAGGCTGCCCGGGGGAATCTCCTCTTTATCCAGGATGCAGGGGGCAAAGCCCGGATATTCCACCGTAAGAAAGGCGAAGCGCACCGGGGAGGCCAAAACCTTCTGCTCATCCAGCTTTTGGCGAAGCAGCTCTTCCAGCGGACGGGGATCCGCGCCGCCCTGCCGCAGGATGTTGGAGAGAAAGAAATGCAGGGAATTGGCGGGGGTTTCCTGCCAGCTTTCGTCAAATCCGGGGATGTCCAGCACCTGCCCGGCGTTGATGGATTCCCACATGGATTTGGCGAACTCATAGTCCCCCTGCACCATAAAAGCCCCGTTGAGGGCCCCTACTGAGGTCCCTGTGACGATGGAAAAGGGGATCTCCATCTCCCGCAGGGCACGCCATACGCCGATTTGGTAGGCGCCTCTCGCGCCGCCGCCCGCCAAAACCACGGCCCTGTTATTCTGTGATGTCTGTATCGGTTCCATGCGTGTCGATGCCTCCCGGTGATCAAAATCTTAATTCTGCGTGGGGATTGCGGTGAACCCACTCGGATAATGGGATAATTCCTCCTCTGTGCTGCCGAATTAGCCCAATGGGAAAGAAGCGTACTATGGAATAGGGAATCTGTTGGTTAGTATCGCACCCCCAGCGAGGGTTGCCATACAGGACGGATTCTGCCTTCAATAACTCCTGGTATTGTTCGCCTTTATCCTGGGAATACAACACCCCCGATGGAAACGGAGTGGAATATGATGCCAACCGATGCACTCCCGGGGTTTGGAATCGTTGATATGCCCGCTGTGGAAACGGTTAATCATATTGTACCAGATTTTTTGGAAAAACCCTATCGTTTTCGGTTGGATCCTGTCCGAATCCCTTTTGCCGGAGCAAGGGGGCTTTTTCTGGAAATTCCTTGACAATTCCCGGTGAACTGGTGTAAAATTCAGGCAAGATGTGCTCGTGCACGATTTGCCGCCGGATCATTGCGCCTCTGCCGGGGATAAAACAAGGGACGGCGGGCGAACAAGGCTGCTCCCGCCTTGTTTTCCATACCGTTTGACTCCGCAAAGGACAATTCCGATTCAGGACTTGAGGATGGCAACCGTTCCCAGAAAGGAAGGGCTCTGAACATGACGTATACATTAAACACACAGAACTGCACCGCGGTATTTGACGCTCAGACCGGTGCGCTGCAAACACTGACAGATGCCGAAAACCCCCAGTGCAGCTGGGTGGCCAAGGACGGGCGCTTCGGCGTGCCGTTTCTCTCCTCCAGCCAGCGTCAGACAAACTTTTTTCCGATTGCCCTTGAGAAGGATGGGGAGGCTCTTTGCGGAAAGTCCCATTCCGGGGTGAGCGCCATCCGCTGGCAGGCGCAGCAGGGGAGCCTGTGCGCCGAATACCGGGGTTCCACCATGGCGGGGCCGCGCAGCGGTGTGGAGTTGGATTTTAATTTCCTGGATTTGCCCGGGGACACGCCCTGGCGCAGCCAGTGTATGCCGTATATCCTGTATACGGATCCCCGGCGCCAGTACGCCTACTTTGTGTTTTCCACTGCGGATGAGCGGTATCTGACCCTGTGTGTGGAGGCTCCCTTTGCGGCCTGGCGGATTCTCTACAGCGAGGCCGGCCACAGGATGGTGGGCTTCCAGCTGCTCAGCCAGGCGGACGATGTGAGAACCCCCGACGGAATCCAGCTTGCCCCTGTGGAGTCGCTGCGGTTTTCCCTGACCCCCTGTAAAACCCCTGCGGAGTGCTGGAACACCATTTCCCGCCGGCTTGGGATTGCCCCGGTGCTCTTTGAGGTGACGGGCGCGCCCGTGGGAGGTTCCGTCACGTTTTCGCCGGTGGGGGTCCCCGAAGAGGTGAAGGTCCTGGCTCCGGACAAAAGCTGCCGGAAGCTGGCGCCGGAGCAGAGGAGCCTGACGCTTCGGCAGCCGGGCATCTATGAGCTGCAAAGCCGCACGGGAGAGCGGGTGCATACCAGCCGTGTGCTGTGCCATGAGGGCTGGCGGACGGTCTATGATAAGGTAAACCGGTTTTACCGGGACCACTTCCAGGATGAAAGCGGCGCCTTTTACCGGGTGATCTGGCGGGATACCCTTTCTCCCAAGGGCGGATATACCATGGAAGGCCTGCCCTTTGGGGATATCCATACCCCCTATTCCTGCCGCACCGGGGAGTTCGGCGGGTTTGCGGGCTGGGCCATGATCAAAAACGCCCTGCTGTTTGGGGCGCAGGAGGACTTGACGCCCTCCATTGAGCGCTATCTGCTGAACTGGGCGCTCAACCGGGGACATGAGGATTCGCCCTACCTGGGCTCCGCCTGCCGGCGCCCGCAGAAGTATCTGGGCCGGGAGTATGGCCCGTGGCACCTGTACCACGAGGTCAACTATCCCCAGCACGAGGCCTTTTTACTGGAGCAGATGCTGGATTATTATGCGGTTTATGCCGATGAAAGTATCCTTTGGGATGCCTGTGCCCTGGGCGAACATTTTGTGGCAGAGCATATGGACCCCGACGGAACGGTGATTTGCCAGAACGAGCCGGACGGCCACCGGGTGGACTACTGTACGGTGCACGTGCCCATTGCCCCGCTGATTCTGCTTTCGGACTGCCTGGAAACGAAGGACGCAGGCAAGGCGCAGTATTTCCGGGATGCCGCCGTCCGCCTGGCAGACCGGGTGTGCGCGCGGGGCTTTGACTTCCCCACCGAGGGGGAACCCTGCACGGAGGACGGCTCCATGGCCTGCTCTGCGCTGACGCTTCTTTTGGCCTATACCCGGCTTGAGAAAAAGCCGGAGTATCTGAATACCGCCCGGGAAATCCTGCGTGCCCATGATGTATTGACCCTCTCGGGCGCGGACTGCCGCATGAACGGCTCCTCCACCCGGTTCTGGGAGACCCAGTATGAGAGCCAGGACTGGGGGCCCTCCATCAACGCGGGCCATGCCTGGACGCTGTGGATGGCCCAGGCCAAGGCGCTTCTGGCGGGTATCGACGGGGATTATGACCTGCTAAGGGAGGCCTATAACGGTTTTGTCACCAATTTGAGCAAGGTGGAGCCCTCCGGCGGGATGCCCAGCTGCTTTACCCCGGATCTCATCCCCGGCACGCCCCATCCCCCGCAGGTGTATGGCGTGTCCGGGACTGCCGGGGAGAGTATGCCGGATCTGCACCTGACCACGTCGGTTTATGCCGGGCGCTATGTCCCCGGAACCTACGCCTGCAGCGGCAATTATCTGCTGATAGCCGCCCAGCCCACCTTTGCCAGAATGAGCGGGCTGTCCTTTGTAAAAAACCAGGCGGTCAATGGAATTTTTGGGGAAAACCGTTTTACCAGCGCCGCGCCCAGGCTGGAAACGCTGATCCTGCAGGGGCTTCCGGCCCAGCCGGTGCAGCTGTGCCTGCAGGGGGTAAGGAACCTGGAGCTTATATTGGGCAGTCAAGAGCAGGCCCAACAGCTTGGCGTATCAGGTGCCCGGACAGTTAACAAAAAGGGCCGCGCTGTGCGGCTCTCCCTGGCGCCCGGCGCCGGGGAACAGACAGTAACCCTGTGGGCAAACACTGCGGGCGGGGTTATGGGAGAGGAGTAGAGGATGGCAGTTACCATTAAGGATATCGCAGCGATTGCCAATGTCTCCAGGGGAACCGTGGACCGGGCGCTGAACAACCGGGCCGGGGTGAACGCGGACGTGGCAAAGCGGATTCTCAAAATTGCCGCAGATTTGGGCTACCGCCCCAACAAGGCGGGCAAGGCCCTTGCCGCACGCAAAAAATCTACGGTGATTGGGGTGATGCTCCCCAGTATTGGAAACCGCTTTTATGATGAGGTGATTGCGGGCATTTACCGGGCCCAGCAGGAATTTGCCGACTATGGGCTCAAGGTGATTCTCAGGCAGTATAAGGGCTATTCCACCCAGCGGCAGCTGCAGATGATTGAAGAGCTCGAGCAGGAGAATATCAACGCCCTGTGCCTGGTGCCCATCGATCACAGGAGCATCCGGGAGAAAATCGGAGAGCTGCGGGAGCGCCAGATCCCGGTTGTCGCCATCAACTCCGATCTTCCGGATTCCGACAGGCTGTGCTTTGTGGGAAACGATTATTTGAAAAGCGGGCGTACGGCGGCCGGGCTTCTGGGGCTGATGACCGGAGGGAAAGCCAATGTGCTGTTGGTGACGGGTTCCATCCATATGCTGGGGCACAACCAGCGCATCACCGGCTTTCGCCAGAGTACCAAGGAGGAATTCCCCAACATTCGGGTGGCGGATATCGTGGCCTGCAATGATGACAATGAAACCGCCTACCATGAGGTGCTGACCTCCCTGCGCGCCCATCCCCAGGTGGACAGCCTGTTTTTGGTGGCCGGCGGACAGCAGGGGGCGGCTCAGGCCCTGCGGGAATTGGGCCTGGAGCAAAAAATCCGCGTGGTGTGCTATGACGACACCGAGCCCAATAAGCAGCTGCTGCGGGAGGGGGTCGTCAACGCCGTCATCTGCCAGGAGGCCCTCAAGCAGGGCTATACGCCCATCTATCTGCTATTTGACTACCTCATCAATGCGGTGCCGCCCTCTCAGGAGCTGTTTTATACGGACATCGTCATTAAAATAAAGGAAAATATTTAATGGGCTAATGGGCTGTCAGCGGGCCGTGCAGCGCGCGGCTGTAGCCGGACGGATAAATTCTAACGGCGAGACTGCGGCTGTCCAATCTGGGTGAAAACCGGCTGGCGCCCTGGCGAAAATCTGGATATGCCCCGGTTGAAAAAACCACCTGTCCAGGAGCCGCCGCGCGGCGTTTCCCCTGCACATGGCACAGGGTTCCCAAAGGCACAGGGGGGAGCCGGCGGCGCAAACACGGCCCCGGATATCGTTTGCTATAATTTTAGAACCCACCGGGACGTTTTGCGCTTGAGCTTGGGCTGAATGCCGGCCGCTGGTTAACCGGCAAGCGAACCTCCTTCATAATCACGCTTTGCGCGATTATGATACCGGGCGGCAACAAAATTCAAATATGATAAAAGCGGCGGCATACGCTACACCGACAAAGGAGTGTAAGGAATGGAGTATTTAATCGGCCTTGATATTGGAACCTCCGGCACCAAGACGGTGCTCTTCGATACCCAGGGAAATACCGTGGCCAGCGCCACAGAGGAATATCCTCTCTACCAGCCGCAGAACGGCTGGGCGGAGCAGGATCCCGAGGATTGGTGGAACGCGGCGGTCAAGACGATAAGCCAGGTGCTCTCCCTGAGCGGGGTGCAGCCGCAGCAGGTGAAGGGCGTGGGTTTGTCCGGACAGATGCACGGGCTGGTGATGCTGGATGAAGCCGGGCAGGTGCTGCGCCGCAGCATCATCTGGTGCGATCAGCGCACCGCCAGCCAGTGCGAGGAGATTACCCGCCTGGTGGGGGCCAAGCGCCTGATTGAACTGACGGCCAATCCAGTGCTCACCGGGTTTACGGCGCCGAAGATTTTATGGGTGCGGGAGCATGAACCCGAAGTCTATGCCAAGTGCCGCCATATCCTTTTGCCCAAGGACTATATCCGCTACCGCCTCACCGGGCAGTTTGCCACCGACGTCTCCGACGCCTCCGGCATGAGCCTTCTGGATGTGCCCAACCGCTGCTGGTCGATGGAAATTCTAAAAAAGCTGCAAATCGATCCCTCCATGCTGGCCAAGGTCTATGAATCCTGCGAGTACACCGGCTCCATTACCGGGGAATGCGCAGCGCTGACTGGCCTTGCGGAGGGAACGCCTGTGGCGGCGGGAGCCGGGGATAATGCTGCGGCCGCCGTGGGAACCGGTGTTGTCAAGGAGGGGCGCGCCTTCACCACTATCGGAACCTCCGGAGTAGTGTTTGCCCACACCGACTCCCCGGTTATCGATCCCGAAGGCAGAGTGCATACCTTCTGCTGTGCGGTTCCCGGCTGCTGGCATATGATGGGAGTTACCCAGGGCGCTGGGCTGTCCTTAAAGTGGCTGCGGGACAACTTCTGTGCCCCGGAATGCCAGACCGCCCAACAGCTGGGTGTGGACCCCTATGTGGTGATGGACAGCGAGGCGGCTCAGGTTCCCATCGGGGCGGGAAAACTGCTGTTTTTGCCCTACCTGATGGGAGAGCGCACCCCGCACCTGGATCCGGACTGCCGGGGCGCCTTCTTTGGGATTTCCGCTATTCATAACCGCCCCAACTTTATCCGAGCCGTGTTGGAGGGCGTGTCCTACTCGCTGCGGGACTGCCTGGAAATCCTGCGGGGAATGAAGGTCAATCCCAACGAGATGTTCGCCTGCGGCGGCGGGGCCACCAGCCCCCTGTGGCGGCAGATGCTGTGTGATTTGTTCGGCTGCCCGGTGAAAACCGTCACCTCAAAGGAGGGCCCCGCCCTGGGCGCCGCGATTTTGGCCGGTGTGTGCGCCGGAGTTTATGAGAGCGTTGAGGAGGGCTGCCGGCAGGCCATCCGGCTGGGGCAGGAGCAGGCTCCGATTGCCGAAAATACGGATGCCTATGAGCCCTTCTACCAGCTGTACCGCAGCCTGTACCCGTCCCTGAAAGGGGCCTATGGGGCGTTGGCCCGGCTGTAAGCAGTCTTTTAGGCCAGCGGCAAGAATAGTTAGAAAATAGAATCATAATCGTCGAAAAGCTCAATGAAACCGCCTCCGGACGCCTGTTTGCAGGAGGATTTCGGAGAAAAGAAAGGTGGAACAGCCATGATTCGCGCAGAGAAAAACCGCCTGATTTATTGCCATGACACCGAGCAGCTTTGGATTGAGCCCTGGGGCAGCGGAATCCGTGTGCGCGGCTCCAAGGGGACGCCCATCGATCCCGATTGCCTGTGGGCGCTTACCGGTGAGGGAGAGGGGGCCGGAGAAGGCGGCGTTATCATCCGCCAGGAATCCTCCGGCGCCTATTGGGAGCTCATCTATGGCGCCATTACCGCCAGGCTCGATCAGTATGGAACCCTCAGCTTTCTGCGGGGAAATACCGTTTTATTGCAGGAGTACCGGCGCACGGTGGAGGAATTTGACCGGGAGCCCTGCATTCCCCTGGGCGTCGTTTCCAGGGAATATAAGCCGGTTCTGGGAACGGACAGCTATGGGCTGACGGTGCGCTTTGAGCCCAACGACGGGGAAAAGCTCTATGGAATGGGGCAGTACCAGGAGGGGCTGCTGGATTTAAAGGGCGCAGCCCTGGAGCTGGCCCAGCGCAACTGCCAGGCCAGCGTGCCCTTTTTGGTATCCAGCCGGGGCTACGGTTTTCTGTGGAATAATCCCGGCATCGGGCGGGTGACCTTTGCCACCAATCTCACCGAGTGGCACCTGGAGAATTCCGGCCAGCTGGACTACTGGATCTGCACCGGGGAAGCCCCTCGGGAGATTTTAGAGCAGTATGCCCAGGTGACCGGCACGCCGCCTGCGTTCCCGGAGTTTGCAACCGGCTTTTGGCAGTGCAAGCTGCGCTACCAGACTCAGGAGGAGGTTTTGCAGGTGGCGCGGGAATACCATCGCCGCGGGCTGCCCCTGAGCGCCATTGTCATTGACTTTTTCCACTGGACCAACCAGGGAGAGTGGAAATTTGATCCCGAATATTGGCCGGATCCCAAGGCCATGGTGGAGGAACTGGAGGCCATGGGGGTGAAAACCATTGTCTCCGTGTGGCCTACTGTGGACGAGCACAGTGAAAACTATAAGGAAATGAAGGATTTGGGGTACCTAGTGCAGACGGATCGGGGAGTACGCACCCAAATGACCTTCTGCGGCAATGAAACCATATTTGACGCCACCAACCCCCAGGCCCGCCGGTATGTATGGGAGAAGGTGAAGGCCAACTATTTCGACTTGGGCGTCCACCAGTTCTGGCTGGATGTTGCGGAGCCGGAATACGCCGTACAGGACTTTGACAACTACCGTTATCATATGGGCCCCAACCTGAAGGTGGGCAACAGCTTCCCCATGTGGTATGCCAAGGGCTTTTATGACGGCCTGAAGGAGGCCGGGGAGAAGGAAATCGTCAATTTAACCCGGTGCGCCTGGGCAGGAAGCCAGCGCTACGGCGTACTGGCCTGGTCCGGGGATGTGTATTCCAGCTTTGGGACGCTGCGCCGTCAGATTCCGGCGGGACTGAATATGGGAATGGCGGGCATCCCCTGGTGGACCACGGATGTGGGCGGCTTCCGGGGCGGCAATATTGAGGATCCCCATTTCCAGGAGTGCCTGATCCGCTGGTTCCAGTTTGCCGTGTTCACGCCGGTATTGCGCCTGCATGGCACCCGGATGCCGGATAAAGCGCCTCTCTCGGATAAAGTGGGCGGCGGGATGTGCGCCAGCGGCGCCGACAACGAACTGTGGAGCTATGGCGAGGGGGTCTATGCGGTTTTGCGGGATTACCTGCTTTTGCGGGAGGCCCTGCGGCCCTATGTGTCCCGGCTCATGCACAAGGCCCACGAAACCGGCGCGCCCCTGATGCGCCCGCTGTTTTATGAGTTCCCCGAGGACGAAAAGGCCTGGAACTATGAGGACAGCTACTTGTTCGGCCCCCAGCTGCTGGTGGCCCCTATTTTGGAGGAAAATTCCCGCAGCAGGAGAGTGTACCTGCCCTATGGCGCCCAGTGGACGGATATTTGGAGCGAGACGGTGTACTCCGGCGGCCAGACTGTGGAGGTTCAGGCGGATATTCAGCGGATACCGGTCTTTATCCGGGATGACAGCCCCTTAAAGGAAGTATTTCACCAGTGGAAGCTGCAGACTCAGCCGGACTGACAGTACGCCAAAGGATGCGCCGCCCGGTTTGGATTGGCTGCAAAAAGCATAGGAGGAGGGCCGGATGGCTCTCCTCTTTTCGATGGCGCATATGGCTGGGCCCCAGGGCGTAAAAAACGCCTGCCCCGGAGCTGCGGCATCGCGGGAACGGCAGGCACAGGGTTTTCGTCGCCGGGTTGGGCACGGCACAAAGGCGGAAATGGTCCGATGCTGTTGGAAATGCCATCCGGGAACAGCCGGTTCCGGCAGCCCTCAAGGTCTGGCAGGTCATGCAGAAGATGCGGGTACCGGAAACGCCGTTATCTCCTGCATATGCTGAGCAGAGGATGGACACACTGTAAATTTTTGCAGTTTTTCTGCTTTTTCGAAAAATCCAGGGGAGAATGTGCTATACTGTTCGTACAATGCACAGCTGTCCGCAGGCTTTTGCCTGCCTGAGTAAGCCCAAAAGCCGCCTGGTGCCTGGATGGAATCGTGTACACGGGTGCGGCGTTTGGGACAAACAGGATACAGGCGGCCTGGCGTCCTGTGAGTCTCTGCCGATGGCATTGT
This sequence comes from Marvinbryantia formatexigens, assembly GCA_021771035.1. GTDB lineage: Bacteria > Bacillota > Clostridia > Oscillospirales > Ruminococcaceae > CALXEM01. The sequence continues at coordinate 52,158 of JAETPU010000015.1, forward strand.
GCTCATGGGCCGGGATGGTATGGTATGGCTGGTGCGCAGGCTCTGCCGGACGGCGGAGCTTGTCAAAAAACGGGTGAAGAGGGGAACCCCCTAACCGAAACCAATGCAGCGGAGCGCCGCGGAAAGGGATCAAGATTCATGCAGGTACAAGTGAAAACGGGACGGCGCTGGCTGGCAGTGGGATTCATCCTGCTGATACTGTGCTGTACAGTGGGGCTGGCCCTTGCTGTGACAGCCGCGTCCAATACCAAAATTTCCTCCAGCCAGGAGGATTATCCGGTGCTGCCCCAGGGGCCTGCGTCCTCCGGCATCATGGATTTTAACCTGGGAATGATGAGCTATCTCTCCGATTCCATTGTGGTGGCCCAGGTGCAGGAGCTTCTACCCCAGCGGGACAGCAATAGGGCGGATAACTCCTCCTCGCTGGATTTTTTGTTCCAGAATAAGCTGGGCGGCAAGCAAAAGCCCCAGGAGTACCCAGTTAAACTAAAAATCCAAAAGAATATCAAGGGGGAGGCCCAGCGGGGAGAGACGATTACCCTGGCCCGTACCGGTTCGCTGGACTATCAGCCCCAGCTCCGCGATGGGGACAGGATGATTCTGTTTTTACAGCGGGACCAGGACGGAGAGTACACGATATTGGCCCCCCAGCACGGGTACTTCTATGTGGCACAGGATGAAAAGGTATACCCAGCCCTTCCCGCCTCAGATTTACAGGAGACCTCCGGCATGAAGGTGAACGCCTTCGCCAGGGAGGTGAAAACCAGGGGACGCAGCTTCGCCATGGGGTATGTGGGCTACCGGGTTTTAATGGGCGCATAGCGGATTATATTCCTGCAATTAAGCACCGGTTTTTAGGAAACCGGTGCTTATTTTGTGTCTATTTATACCATATATTGTAGAGTTTATGTTGAGAAAATATATCGATAATATATAATAAAAATAAAGGAAGATCTTCCAATTCAAAACGGTGTTGTGTTGGTGTGAATGAGAAGAAAAGGAAGAACATGAAAAAAGCAAAAGTTTTGCTGTGCTTGGCGGCAGTGCTGTCGCTGCTGTGCTCCACGGTGTTGGCGCATGAGCTGGCAAAGCCGGTGCGCTGGTCCATCATGGTGAGAAACCGGTATACCATGCGGGTGAACTATAATCAGCTGTCATCGAATTCCCCTTACCGAAGCGCCATTGGAACGGCAATGTCCGCTTGGAACAATCCGTCCCAGTCTTTAAAGGTACAGTGTTTTTATGATTCGTCCATTTCCACATCCACGGTGGATATTGTTACTGTGTCCTCAGATAATACATGGAAAAACTTGGGGTTTGATCCATCTGCTGATGCCATGACTAGATTGACGGATACCAACAACTATTCCTTTACCAGCGTTCAGGGAGCAACCAGTTCAACCGGAAAGATTAAGTACGCATCGGTTTTCGTCCATCCCAATGACGGGAGAGATATGGATGATGAGCAACGCCAGGTGACCCTGGCCCATGAAATCGGGCATTGCTGGGGGCTGGGTCACGCGCCTTACTCAACGGATTCCATTATGATATCACCCTATCTGGAGAGGATCAAGTGCAAACTCTATTCTCACGATATCAACGATATTCGCAATTTCTATGGGACGCCGTAAACAAGGAAGATATACGGAAAGCATTTGATAGAGACAGAAAGAAGGGAATTTATGAAAAAGCTTGGGCTCAAAGAGCTTTTGAATACAAGGGGAAAGAAAATAGCGGCCTGCCTGTGTGCGGGTGTGCTGCTCCTCGGTGGTGCGGGAGCGGGGATCGGCCGCTGGGCGTACCTGAGGAGTATCCCGCCCTCCAGCCAGTCGGACTATCCCGTGCTGCCGGAGTATGATCTCTTCTCGTCAGAACCGGTGACAGATTTGGAGCGCCTGTCCACCTATAGCGACTTGGTAGTGGTGGCGACGGTGGATGAAGTCTATCCTCCCCAGACGGTCACCTACACCCCGCCCAAGGATTCCAACGAGGCGGTAATTCTGGAAAAACAGGGGATCCAGAACATCTCCTCGGATAAAACCCGGGTGGATGTAAAGGTAAACCAGGTTCTGCGGGGGAGAGAATCCCGGAAGGTCATTTCGGTGTGGCGGCATACGGAGTATGAATATCTGGATCCTGACCTGAAAAAAGGCGATACCATGATTCTCTTTTTATACCATTCAGCGTTAATGGAAGGGGATTATGTCATGACTAGTTCTCAGAGCGGTTATTACTATCTGGCAGCGGACAACAAGGTATATCCCGCCCGCGTGACAGAAGCCCTCAAGGAGACCTCGGGCATGAGCCTAGGAGAATTCAAACGCCAGGTCAAGAATGCCAAAATGAAAGAAATTCTGCCGGAGGATACGGGTTGATTCCATCTGTTCTGTTCCCGGTGAACGCGTGTACTTTCCTGTGGCTGTGTGTGAGAAGATATGGCGAAGCTCAGAAAAACCGCTGCCAGCCAAAACAGTCAGCTTTGTTGGCCGGGGATTTACAATCCCCGGCCTTCTTGTGCAGTGTCGATTTAGACTAATTTCCTAAGAATTATTAAGAAACAATGGATAATGTATGAAAATATGCTACAATATAGGTGTAAAAGCTGTACTGCCAGGATTTGTTTGAGGATAACAGCGGGAGGCTCTGAGACTCTCGTCTGGATGCCAACATACTCGCGGGACGTCCCAAGGCGTTCAAGGGAAGATAAGATGTCAAAGGCCTGGTGTCAAATGAGGTGAGAGGAATGAAAAAGCGCCGTGGCAGAAGATGCCGGACTTTCAGTTTCCGCCGTGTGCTGGGAGGCTGGTCTGCTTTCATCATCATTACAGTGCTTCTGTGCCGGCTGGGCAGTGCTGTAGGCGCTTGGGCTGTGCCGCCCTCCAGCCAGGCGGATTTTCCAACGGTTCCGGACTACCCGGATAATGGGTTTGGGTGCAGGATGATGCCGGGGCTGCGCCAATCCATCTACTATGGGGACTGGGTTATATGGGGAAGAGTAACCGACTGCGGGGATGAAATTTCATATAAGTATGACATTGGCATGAAGATCTGCAAGGCATTTCCAGTGCAGATAGAGGTGTTGGAGTGCTTTAAAGGGACAAATCCCGGACGCAGAATCACCGTTTGGATTGATAGTCGCGAGAGGGAATATCTCCCGGAGTTTCACCGTGGCCAGGAGTTCATACTGTGGTTAAATCAGTTTTTCCCGCGGGAAGGCTATGAGCTCTCTCTGGGTGCAGAGGGACTCCACTATGTATCCAGGGACAGACGATTATATCCGGTGAATCCCCATATCAACTTGGCCCCAACGGTGGGAATCTCTATTTGGGAATTCCGAGGTATTGCCCGGAGATCGAATGTGGCGAAAATCCATGTGGCATATGACGTATGGAGTTGGAAACGGCAGGAGCAGTACCAGGAGCTGCAATGAAGAATAAATGGGGGAACGGCCTTTTGAGCGGCTTTTGGCCGGCCGTTTCCGGGACACAGGGGCCTTAATCCCGCAAAATAGAAGCTGAAGGGAACACAGCAAAGGGGGATATTTATGCTTAAATTGCATATCAACAGGCATCGGCCGGGCCTCCGGCGGGTGTGGTATGGTTTTTTGCTGCTGGGAGCCCTGTGCGTTGCTGCGGGGCTTTTGGGAAGCGTGACGGGGCATTTTTTCCGCAGGCCCTCCAGCCAGGAGGACTATCCTGTTTTAGAAACGCCCAGGGTGGGTTACACGAATGGCCTGCGGGGGATGAGCCTGCAGGAATTGCAGATGCGCTCCGATGTGGCGGCGGTGTGTACCGTCCGGGAGGTGTCCGCCCCGCTCAGGCTTTATTCTTTCAGGGATGAGGAGGAGTCTTCATGTCCGGAGCGGATCCGGATCCGCCTTCATGTGGACGAAGTCCTCTCCGGTGATCCGGGAGGCCGGGAGATTCTTTTGTGGCAGGATGTAAAAACCCTCAAATACCAGCCCAAGCCGGCCTATGGTGACCAGTTTGTCCTGTTTTTGAAGTCCTTCTATATCCGGGAGGGCTATGAGGTGGTGAGCAACTATTCCAGCTGGTGGTATCTCTCCTGGGATAAGAAGGTTTATCCGGCTCATGTAATTCCCCAAATCCAGGACTATTCCGGAATGCCGCTGGAGCAGTTTCGCGGTGCGGTGCAGGCAGCCTTACAGCCGTGACGATTGAGAAATCTCCCTCTGCTTTGCTACTGGGCCTGCATTTTTAGGAATGGGACTGACCGCAAATCCACAATCGGGACTGTACTGGCGGGGAGACACAAACAAGCAGGGGCCCGGCATCATCGGCGTATTGCATTTACCCTTTCCTATCATGTGAAGCTGCCGGCGCGGCGGCGCATCGAATGTTTTTTAAGGAGAATCGGCGATAGTTTACGCTGTTATGGCGGGGATTGCAGAAAAAAATTGAGAAATCCCGGGGTTTTGGCAAAACTTTTCTTGACGAGCCCTGGCCCTTGTGGTAGAATGATAGTACCTCTAAAAGGGTTATTTTTTTATGCCAAAATTTCAGCGTTCCTTTTACGAGGGAGGCAAAAAAATCCGCTAATCAGGAGGTGCCGATATGCGAGTAAAGGTGACTTTGGCCTGCACAGAGTGCAAACAGAGAAATTACAACACCATGAAGAACAAGAAGAACGATCCTGACAGACTGGAAATGAACAAGTATTGCCGTTTCTGCAGGAAACACACACTTCACAAAGAGACGAAGTAGGCGAAAGGCAGGGGACGATTATGTCGAAAAATGCCGAAAAAAAACCGGCTTCCGCTGCTAACACCAAAGCAGACAAGAAAAAGCAGGATTCCAAGAAGGCTGCGAACAAAGTAAGCCGCTACTTTAAGGAACTCCGGGGCGAAACGAAAAAGGTGGTATGGCCTGGCAAAAAGCAGATCATCAACAACACTCTTGTTGTTCTGGCTGCCGTTGTTTTGGTTGCTGTCTTTATCGGCGGTCTGGATATACTGCTGTCTCTGCTGGTGAAGCTTATCCTTAAAACTGCCTAAGGCTTCGGCTTTTGGCGTGTAGAGGAGTCAAAACGATGTCTGAAAATGCAAAATGGTATGTGGTGCACACCTATTCCGGTTATGAGAACAAGGTTGCCACCAACATCGAAAAGGTTGTCGAGAATCGTAAGCTGCACGATCTGATCCACGCCGTCATGGTGCCGACAGAAAAGGTAACGGAGATTAAGGACAACAAAAAGCGTGAAGTGGAACGCAAAATTTTTCCGGGTTATGTCCTGGTAAAAATGGTACTGACTGACGATTCCTGGTATGTCGTGCGCAATACCCGCGGTGTAACAGGGTTTGTCGGGCCTGGTTCAAAGCCGGTGCCGCTTACCGAAGAGGAAGTGCTGGCGCTGGGTGTGAACACGCAACAGGTAGAAATCAATTACTCGGTCGGAGATTCCGTCAAGGTGATTGCAGGGCCTCTGGAGGGCTTCATTGGGCTGGTTGAGGAAATCGACAAGGAGAACAACAAGGTTAAGGTTGTGGTCTCCATGTTTGGCCGTGAAACCCCGGTGGAACTGGAATTGAACCAGGCCGAGGCAATGGGTTAATCTTTTTGAGGTAGCCGATTCTAATCGGCGAGGGTATGGCGTGCATTCTTGAGCGGGCCGCCGTACTCGTGGGAGGAAACTCTCATTGGGAGGGGTTCCGCCAACTACCACGTATTTTGGAGGTGCTTATTATGGCTCAAAAGGTTACTGGCTACATTAAGCTGCAGATCCCCGCTGGTAAAGCGACACCAGCTCCGCCGGTTGGCCCTGCTCTTGGACAGCACGGTGTCAACATCATGGCGTTTACTAAGGAATTCAACGAGCGTACCAAGAACGATGCTGGTATGATTATTCCGGTTATCATTACGGTTTATGCTGACCGTTCCTTCACGTTTGTGACAAAAACTCCTCCGGCTGCTGTTCTGATTAAGAAAGCTTGCGGAATCGAGAGTGGTTCCGGCGTGCCGAACAAGACAAAAGTTGCAAAAATCACCAAGGAGCAGGTCAAGAAAATCGCAGAGCAGAAAATGCCTGATTTGAATGCCGCCTCTGTAGAATCCGCGATGAGCATGATCAGCGGAACCGCCAGAAGCATGGGCATTGAAGTGATCGACTAATGCTCCCGGGTGGGAGGAAATGATCCGTATTGACCACTCATAAGGGAGGAGAATAATCATGAAACATGGTAAAAAATATGTTGACAACTCCAAACTTGTAGATCGTTCCAAGTTGTACGAGACTGCAGAGGCTTTGGAGCTGTGCACACAGACTGCAAAAGCTAAATTTGATGAGACAATTGAAATTCACGTAAGACTGGGTGTTGACTCCCGTCACGCAGACCAGCAGGTCCGCGGCGCGGTAGTGCTTCCCAACGGTACCGGTAAAACGGTCCGTGTCGCCGTATTCGCCAAGGGCGAGAATCTGGACAAGGCTCAGCAGGCCGGCGCCGACGTATTTGGCGGCGAGGACCTGATGCAGAGAATCCAGAACGAAGGCTTCATGGATTTTGATGTTGTCATTGCTACCCCGGACATGATGGGTATTGTGGGACGTCTTGGTAAAATCCTTGGCCCCCGCGGGCTTATGCCCAACCCGAAGGCCGGAACTGTAACCCCGGATGTGGTTCGCGCCATCACCGAGGCCAAGGCTGGTAAGATTGAGTACCGTCTGGACAAGACCAACATCATCCACTGCCCCATCGGCAAGGCTTCCTTCGGTGTGGAGAAGCTTCAGCAGAACTTCGACACTCTGATGAATGCGATTGTCAAGGCAAAGCCGGCAGCTGCCAAGGGCCAGTATGTGAAATCCTGTGTGGTTTCCGCCACCATGGGCCCTGGTGTCCGTGTCAACCCGGCCCGGTTCGCCAACGCAGCGGTTTCTTCTGCTCAGTAAGAGTTTGCAGGAATAAAAGGACGAATGAATTTTCATTCGTCCTTTTTTGTATGAAGAAAACCACTCGCAAGGCGAGTGGTTCAAAAGAAGGCTAATGCCGATGATGTAGACAAAAGAACTCCTTTTGCTAGAATAAAAGTGCGGTCTGCCAACTGCACA
>JAETPU010000016.1 GCA_021771035.1 Marvinbryantia formatexigens
GCCCTGCCGGGCGGCGGTACTTTCTGGTTACAGAAAGTACCCAAAGATAAAAAAGGAGGGAAGGGGTTTCGATTCCCCTTCCCTCCTTTTGACCACCCAACCCGCAAACGACAAAGAAGGGGGCCAGCCCCCTTCCTTTGATGAACCCCCCGGGTTAAGGTAGTAATTTGATAGATGATAGAATTGACAAAGAGTACTATTTCCCTGTGAAAACAGCCGTTACAATTCGTGCTCCCAGTCGAAATCCTACCATAAAGGTTTGGCTATATTCAAAACAATCCGCATCATTTTCCAAATCGTTCAGTTCATCATACTCCTTTCGTAAGTTTGGATCCACTTTCTCTAATTTTTCTTTAAACTCCTTTTCCTTGGCATAGCCCTTGTGCCGTGTTTCCATGTATTCTTTTGACCGAGGCATCGTCTCTCCTATTGGATGTACTCGTCCATAGTACAGCTCTTCCAATATGTTTTTCATCTTTACCTTCTCCTTTTTTCTATATTGTTCTTCTATAATAGCATATTGTACATATATGCACAATATTATTTTTGAAAAAATAACTTTATAATCGGATTAGAGAAGGTGATTACGATTATAAATTATTCTCCCCTGTGGAACACGATGAAAGAAAAAGGCATTTCACAATATAAATTGTTAAAACTTGGAATTGATAATAGAACATTAAGCTATTTGAAAAATAATAAGAATATAACGATACGAACTCTTGAAAAGTTGTGTGATATTCTTGATTGTACGCCGAATGATATTGTGTCGTTTCATGATGATATAAAATAAGCGGGCTCTGGTAAGCTGCACGATTAAAGAAAGCCAACCGGGCGGGATTTACTCCCGCCCGGTTGGCTTTTGATGGGTGATGTGGGGCTGTCACTGGGCCCGGACGCCTTCCTCCTGGGCAATCCAGCCGTTCAGCTCCCGGAAGAAGGGAACCAGGAAGGGGACGCACAGGATAAAGGTCAGCACATCCGCCAGGGCCTGCGTCCACACCACGCCGCCGATGCCGAACAGCTGGGGCAGCACCGCAATCAGAGGCAGGAAAAAGATTCCCTGGCGCCCGGCGGAGATCAGCGTGGCCTTGCCGGAGCGCCCCAGCACCTGGAAGGTCATGTTGGATATGGTTACAATGGGGAACAGGGGAAGGGCTACGCACTGGGCCCGGATCGCCCTGGCCCCGATGGAGATAACCTCGGCGTCCTCCCGGCGGAACAGGGCCATCAGCTGCGGGGCGAAGATAAGCCCCAGCACGCACAGGATCATCATGAGCACCACACCGGTTTTCATGGAAAAGACGATAGCGGATTTTACCCGGCGGTACTGCCTGGATCCATAGTTGTATCCGCATACCGGCTGGAACCCCTGGCCGAAGCCGATCATCACGGAGATGACGATCATAAAGATCTTGCCGACAATGGACATGGCTGCCACAGCCGCATCTCCATACACCGCCGCGCTCACATTGAGGGCCACGGTTGCCAGGCTGGCCAGGCCCTGCCGGCAGAAGGAGGGAAAGCCGGTGCGCAGAATGGTGCCATAGGTCTCGGCGGTGCGGGCCATCCGGCGAAGCTGCAGCTTGAGGATACTCTTTCCCCGCAGAAACTGGCTGAGCAGGATGCAAAAGCTGATACACTGGCTGATGAGAGTGGCAATCGCGGCGCCGGAAATCCCCAAATCGAACACAAAGATGAAGATGGGATCCAGGATGATATTGATAACCCCGCCGCTGGCGATCCCAATCATCGCCAGGGAGGCCTTGCCCTCGCTTCGCAGCAGGTTATTCATCACAAAGGAGGAGCACATCACCGGCGCGCCGAAGAGAATGTATTTGGCATAGTCCCGGGCAAAGGGGAGAATTGTGGGCGTAGCGCCCAGAAGCCCCATAATGGGGTCCAAAAAGAGCAGGCCCACCACCGAGAGGAATACCCCGAAGAACAAGGCGGTAAAGAACCCGGTGGAGGATACCTCGTTGGCTTTTTCGTAGTTCTGCTGCCCCAGCAGGCGGGAGATATAGGCGCCGGAGCCCATACCCAGGGTAAAGCCCACCGCCTGAATGAGAGCCATCAGGGAAAAGACAATCCCCACGGCCCCGGCGGCGCTGGTGCCCAGCTGGGAGACAAAGAAGGTGTCCGCCATATTGTAGATGGCTGTGACGATCATGCTGATCATAGTGGGGACGGCCAGAGTGGTGATCAGCCGGGGAATCGGGGTTTTGGTCATGCGGTCATATTGCTGCTGGTGTTCCTGCTCGTTCATCAGCGCGTGTCCTCCTTTTTTGCCCCGTCGTCCTTGGTATCGCTCACATTGGCGTGAATGAGCTCCAAAAGCGTCAGAAATTCCTCCCGCTGCTGGGGGGTAAATCCGCAAAAGGCGTCTGCCTCCGCTAGCTTGCGCCCCTCTTCAAACTGCTCAAAGCAGCCGGAACCCTTGGGGGTGATTTCTACAAGGGTGGTGCGCCGGCTGGCAGGGGAGACGGTGCGGGTGATGAGCCCCTGATCCTCCATGCCGTCCAGCAGGCGGGACACGGTGGCGGGCTCGATGTGGTAAAATTCCGCCAATTCCCGCTGGGGACAACTGCCGTGATCCCGCAGATAGCGCAGGATTTTGGGCTGCCCATTGGAGAGCCCGGCCCGGGCCATATGGGGACGCACTTTGCCCATATAAGCGTGATAGGTTTGAATCAGAAGAATATGAAACATCCGATGTGAAGGCGGCAATTCAGTTCACCATCCTAATTATTAGTTTAACAACTATTGGCACGGTTTATTTTATTCCTCAATGGGATATTTGTCAAGCTGGAATCCCGCGTGAGGCCCGTACAGTAGGGGCGCCGGTGCTCCTTCTGGGGCAGGGCTTACCGTCCGGGATTTTCGCCTGCGGCGAAGAAGCTGCCGGGCGGTTTCTTCCTTTTTTATAAGGCGGACAAAATCCGGACTGGCTCCGCTGCCCTGCGCCCGGGGAGAGGAAGTTTGGCTTTGATAGGAAAGGCGCCGCCCATGAGAATGCCTGCGCTGAAAAGGGACGGCGGGACCTGCCGGGACAAAATAAAGGGGCCGTTGGGGAGCCATGCGGGAAAAAATTCATGCGCGTGCCTATTTTGAGGGCCTGTCCCCTTGATAAATCTTCGGCAATCTTTTATAATGTTAGTTAGATTGATGGAGTTTCCAGTCGATTTGTCATCGAATTTTGAAAGGAGTAACGATATGAATTATTCTCACGAAGTAGAGAGAATGTGTCCCATCGCAAAAGGCCCCAATCATGGTCCGGCTCCGATTCCCGAAGAGGGAAGATGGGTAAAGGCCTATGAGATCTCCGATATCTCCGGACTGACCCATGGTGTGGGCTGGTGTGCTCCCCAGCAGGGAACCTGCAAGCTGACCCTGAATGTGAAGAACGGCATTATCCAGGAGGCTCTGGTAGAGACTCTGGGATGTTCCGGTATGACTCATTCCGCAGCGATGGCTGGTGAAATCCTCCCCGGCAAAACCATCCTGGAAGCTCTGAACACCGACTTGGTGTGCGATGCCATCAACGTGGCAATGAGAGAGCTGTTCCTGCAGATTGTCTATGGCCGCAGCCAGACTGCATTCTCTGAGGACGGGCTGCCCATCGGCGCCGGCCTGGAGGATTTGGGCAAAGGCCTGCGTTCCCAGATTGGTACCATTTTCTCCACCAAGGAGAAGGGTGTTCGCTACCTGGAGATGGCAGAGGGCTATATCCTGAAGGTGGCTGTGGATGAGAACAATGAAGTCTGCGGCTACAAGTTCGTGCGCCTGGGCAAAATGCTCGAGGATATCCGTCACGGCAAGGATCCCAAAGAGGCCTATGAAAGCAACGTGGGTACTTATGGCCGCTATGAGGGCTATAAGCACATCGATCCGAGAGAAGAATAATTAGGGGAGGTATTACGAGTATGGCTAAATTTGAAGGTCAGGAAAGAAGAATGCCGAAAATTGAGGCTTGTCTCAAGGAATACGGCTTTTCGTCCCTGGATGAAGTAAAAGAATTCACCCTCTCCAAGGGCATTGACGTGGACGCCATTGTCAAGGGCGTACAGCCCATTGCCTTTGAAAACGCCTCCTGGGCCTACACACTGGGTGTGGGGGTTGCCCTGAAAAAGGGTGCCACCAAAGCTGCCGATGCCGCTGAGGCTATCGGAATCGGCCTGCAGGCCTTCTGCATTCCCGGTTCTGTTGCGGAGCAGCGCGCGGTTGGCCTGGGCCACGGTAATCTGGGCGCAATGCTGCTGCGTGAGGAAACCGACTGCTTCTGCTTTTTGGCAGGACATGAGTCCTTCGCTGCCGCAGAGGGCGCAATCGGTATTGCCAGAACCGCCAACAAGGCGAGAAAAGCCCCCCTGCGGGTTATCCTGAACGGATTGGGCAAGGACGCCGCCTATATCATCTCCAGAATCAACGGCTTTACCTATGTTGAGACCGAGTATGATTTCTCCACCGGCGATCTGAAGGTCGTGCGCGAGGTTCCCTTCTCTGACGGGGACAAATCCAAGGTGAAATGCTATGGCGCCAATGACGTTCTGGAAGGCGTTGCCATCATGAAGAAAGAGGCTGTGGACGTCTCCATCACCGGAAACTCCACCAACCCCACCCGCTTCCAGCACCTGGTGGCCGGCACCTATAAGAAATGGGCTATGGAGAATGACAAGAAGTATTTCTCCGTTGCTTCCGGCGGCGGAACCGGACGTACCCTGCACCCGGACAACGTGGCGGCTGGCCCGGCTTCCTATGGCCTGACCGACTCCATGGGCCGTATGCACGGCGATGCCCAGTTTGCGGGTTCCTCCTCTGTTCCGGCTCACGTTGAGATGATGGGCCTCATCGGCATGGGCAACAACCCCATGGTCGGCGCCACCGTGGCCTGCGCTGTTGCAGTGGAAGAGGCAAACAAATAGGTTAAAACCGGTATCAATGCTCGGTTTTTCCGTTAAAAGCCCCGGGGACAGCCCCGGGGCTTTTTGCCGCTTTCGGCAGGGGAATCCCTCCGGTTCCGTCAGTGGAGGCCCCGCAGTTTGGGTGCTGGCCCCCGGTGAAAGGGATGGAAGATAAGCTGGCTGCAAAAACGGAAGTCCATTTGGCAGGAAGCTTCTCCCGCCTCAGGGCAGCGGGAGCTGGATTTTCCAGTGCGGGATACGCCCCCTGGCTGAGCCTGTCAGCATTGGCGTAAAGATGTAAATTCGTTAAAAATATAGAAACGGCATAGAAACGGCGGTATAATACCTTTCAGGTATCGATTTTTCATACGATCAGGGGGATGGACGATGGAGTTCCGAGTTCTCAACTATTTTCTGGCAATTGCAAGAGAAGAAAACATGACCAAAGCCGCCCGTACGCTTCATGTCACACAGCCTGTGCTGTCCCGGCAGATGGCACAGTTGGAGGACGAACTGGGGGTTAAGCTGTTTACCAGAAGCAATCACCGGATACGCCTCACCGAGGATGGCCTGCTCCTGAGACGCAGGGCGCAGGAGCTGGTGACCCTTGCCGAGAAAACGAAACGGGAGTTCGTCCGCCGGGAGACGGCGCTAACTGGGGAAATTGCCATTGGCAGCGGCGAGTTCCGCAGCACCCAGGTGTTTTCCAAGCTCATGACCGACTTCCGTAACTTGCATCCCCTGGTACAATACCGCATCTACAGCGGGAATGCGGACAATATTCAGGATTATATCCAGCGCGGCCTGCTGGATTTGGGGCTGATGGGGGAGCCTGTGGACATCCGTAAATACGAGTTTGTGCCGATGCCCATTCGGGAACGCTGGGGAATTTTGGTGCCGAAGGATTCCAGGCTGGCGGAGAAGGAATCGATTCGCCTGGAGGATCTCAACCAGGTTCCGCTGATTATGGCATCCCGCTCCGAGGTGTTCCAAAACGAGCTCAACGGCTGGTTTGGAGAGCAGGCGGGCCGCCTGGAAATAGCGGCCACCGGGAATCTGCTCTACAATGAGGCTATGCTGGCCCAAAGCGGCATGGGGGCGGTTTTGTGCATCCAGCTCAACTGTACCTACGATGGGCTCAGGTTCATTCCGCTCTCTCCCGTGGTGGAATCCCGCACGGTGTTGGCCTGGAAGAAGGATCAGGTTTTTTCACCGGCTACCGCTGCGTTTCTTGAGTATGCTGAGAAATACCTGAAAAGCATTTCTTCCGATAGGCGATAGGAATTAGACAGTTCAGAGTTCCTGCATTACAATAAGGGTGTTCCGCAAGGGGCACCCTGATTTTTTTACGGATGTGGAGTGAGGATATGACCGGAGAACAGGCGTGCGAACGCTATCGGATTCCCATTGAGATTTGGAGGGAATACGAAGGCTGGAGCTGGTGCGGCACAGGGAAGGAACCCGGAGGGGCGCGGCAGTATGACAGCTGGGATATCCAGCGGCTCAGTATGCTTATGACCCTGCATGATATCGGGTTTGACAGCAAGGAGGCGGAGGCCTATATGCGTTTGCTGCTGCAGGGGGACTCCACGCAGGAAGAACGCATCCGGATGCTCGGCAGAAAACGAGAGCGGATTCTGGATGAAATTCATTCTCGGCAAGCCCAACTGGATCGGCTGGATTATCTCTGGTACAAGATGAAAAAACGCCGTCCGTAAAGAGTGCTGTGTAAAAGGAAAGGAGTACAATATGAAAAAATTGGCAAGCCTGCTGTTGTCTGTGATTCTGATGGTATCCCTGGCGTCCTGCAAGGGTTCTGTGCAGGACAGCCGAGGGGAATCCTCCTCTCCGAATTCCCGGGCGGGGAGTTTGGAGGGCGCATCGGGGGAAGAACCCGGCGAACCGGATCCGGGATCTTCACAGGCGGGAAAAACAAAATCCCTGGTGGTTTACTTTTCTTGGTCAGGAAACACCGAAATGGCAGCGCAGGAGATTCAGCGCCAGACGGGCGCGGAGCTGTTCCAAATCGTCCCGGCGCAGCCCTACACCGAGGATTACAACGCGCTGCTGGACATCGCCCGCCAGGAGCAGAAGGCCAACGCACGTCCGGAAATTGCCGGGAGCGTGGAAAATTTTGGGGAGTTTGATGTAATCTACCTGGGATATCCCATTTGGCATGGCGATATGCCGAGAATTCTCTACAGTTTTTTGGACGCCTATGATTGCTCGGGAAAGACGATAGCCCCCTTTGTCACCAGCGGCGGCAGCGGGCTTTCGGGAACAGTAAGCACCATCCAGGAACTGGAGCCTGGCGCCGTGGTATCCGGCGGCCTTTCCCTGGGCAGCTCCCAGGTTGCCGATTCGGCCTGGGGCCTTGCGGACGAGGTGGAAAAATGGCTGGATGCCAATGGGCTGCAGGAGAGATGACCATGGTGGGCCTGCGGCTGCCAGAACGGTACACCGGCGGCATCTGCACGCCGGATTCCCTTCTCGCGGCAGGAAAGCTCTGGAGGAAAATACACAGGAGCTCTGGACGAGACACATGGAGAAGATACAAAACCGGCGGGGCCGGGGAATTAGGAGATGGGAAATCAATGCAATATATGACGCTTGGGAATTCGGACCTGCAGGTATCCCGCATCTGTATGGGATGTATGGGATTTGGCGACGCCCACCATGGACAGCACAGCTGGACCATCGACGAGGAGCACTCCCGCGCGATTATCAGACATGGCCTGGAGTTGGGCATAAACTTTTTTGACACCGCCATCGCCTATCAGAGCGGTACCAGCGAACAGTACCTCGGCCGCGCTCTGCGGGATTTTGCCAAACGGGATGAGGTGGTGATCGCCACCAAATTCCTGCCCCGCACACCGCAGGAAATCCAGGCCGGGATTACAGGCCAGGAGCATATCCGCCGGATGCTGGCGCTTGTTATGGAAAAATTAAGAATGTAAATCTGTATAAATACATATGGTATTTCAATAAATTGTATAATAAATATATATTATGTTTATAAAATCTACATAAAGTAAATAAAATATTGCTTAAAATCAATTTACATATTTTGGGGAATTTGTTATACTTAATTTGTAAAGTAAATTATGTAAGTAATTTTCTGTATAAGGTGTTTTGGAAAAGGAGGTTTTTTATATGAAAAATTCAAAAATTGTGGCATTGCTTTTATCCATGGTGCTTTTTTCCTTCACTATGGTTCCGTTGGCTTCTGCTACTGATGCGGCAGAGAAGGATATTCCTGTTGCGGACTCCGCACGTAGGGTGGTCTGTACAAATTGTGACACTACCTTATTGGCAACGCCAGTTTGTCTCGAGGAAATGATTTTACTTGGGGATGACTATCACGGAACTTTGACGAAATGTCATATGTATCTCTATGGAAGCCATGGCGCTGAGGTATGCACGGCGTGCGGCTATGTGGTAGAACGATATGGAATCCATGACTGCCGTGAATATCATATTACCTGTTCAAAAGGTGACTACCGCGTATGTCCATTTCCCAGGTATTAAAGAGTATTTTACTATGTCAGTATTATTCAGAATTGGCAGGTGACGAGAATGAAAACAAAACAGTGTTGGGTCAGAGGGTATTCCGTGATAGCTGCTATGATGATTTTTATAGCTGGAACTCTATCCGGCTGCCAGCGGGACGATGAGATTCCTCTGAAGGATCTGAAAAGCGGAGACGAGTACCAATATGTCAAGGCTGCGTGGAACGCGTCTGCGGAAGAGGTGGAAAAGAACCTGCCTTACTCCATAGAAAAGGATTCGTACAAAACGCCTGAGTCGGGGTCCGGGCAGTATATTCCCTATAAAACAGAAAAAATTATCTCTGTGGACGGATATCAGGCAGAGGCTGGTTTTGAGTTTTATGAAGATGAATTAAAAGTTGTTAATTTTCGGTTCAGGGTTCAGGATAGCGGTTACAGAGAACAGTTTGCTGAACAAGTGGAGCACCTAATCCAACAATTTGGCCAGGAGAGTGAAAAGGTGGAGAACTCTGGAAATGGAGCGGAAGGCGTTACGGCCGGGATGGAGAGCGTCACCTACAGATGGGACACAGAAAATACCACATTACAGTTTGGATTGGTAACCGGAAGTTCCATAAAACCTACCATCCAGCTTGCATTGGCGCATAAGAGCGTTTTTGAGGAAAAGTACCGGGATATGATTGGGGGATGAGCAGGGAACACAGCCCAGAAGTATTGACGGATCACTGATACCGCTGTATGGGGTACCCGGTACAGCGGCACAACTGAAGACGGCGGGGCCCCTGTGCATGGCTTGCACGGGGCCCTCTTTTTATAATCCCTGCGCTTTTTCTCATCCTGTTTTAACCTGGATTTTTCCAAAGCCATGCTATCCGGCCTTTCCCAGGGCCAATCTGCCCGCTGAAAAGGGCTTTTTTGTTACACAAGGAGAGCCGAGAAGGCTTTCCCGCCCCTGTGGTAAAAATAGTCCGTATTCCTGTTGTAGGAATGAGACGGAATGCCTGTTTTTATTACATCCATCAACTTGGAAGAAGTCCGGCCCTTTTTTGAAGAAAGGGGCCGGACTTCTTTCGGAGCCTATCCCAGCGCGTTAGGGCCGGTTCCCGTGTAACAAACAATGGGACAGAAACATCCGCTGGGTTCAATCGAATCATAATCCTTTTTTACATTGTTCCGAAGGGGGACTGCCCCTGTTTTCACGCCTGTGCCGCTCGAAACAGCCCAAAGGCACGCTCCCCGGGGGTTGGTTTTCCTCTGAGACTGCCCTGCCTGCGCTACATTTGATTTTTCTTTAACCAAAGGATGGCAGAACCGGTCGGCACAAAACGGTATGATCAAACTGTCAAAGTTATGAGAAATTCTTATGAGGCAGAAAGGAACCTGCAGTATGGAAAACAGACAGATAGAACTGGTAATTTTCGATTGGGCCGGCACCACCACGGATTTTGGATCTCAGGCGCCGGTTCAGGTTTTTGACCGGACCTTCTCCGGCTGGGGAATTCACTTTACCCGCGACGAGATTAACGCCCCCATGGGAATGGAAAAAAAGGTGCATATCCGCAGTATGCTCTCCACACCGGCCGGGAGACAGAAATTCCGGGAGGCCCTGGGAAGGGACTGGAACGAGCAGGATGTCCAGAAGCTGTATGAGGAGTTTGAAACCACCCTGGGCCAGGTTGTAGGGGAATACAGTATTCCCATCCCCGGCGTGAGCGAGACGGTCCAGACCCTGCGGGAAATGGGCCTTCGCATCGGCTCCACCACAGGCTATACCTCCGAGATGATGCGGTTTGTCCTGCCGGCAGCCCAGGCGAACGGGTATGCGCCGGATTGTGTGATTACCCCCGACTGTACCGGGCATAGCAGGCCGTCCCCCTTTATGGTATATGAGTGTATGCGCCGTATGAATGTGTATCCGGCTTCCCATGTGGTGAAGGTGGGGGATACCGCCGTGGACATCCTGGAGGGAAAGAATGCCGGCGCCTGGAGCGTTGGGATTTTGGTGGGCTCCAACCTGATGGGGCTGTCACAGCAGGAATACCTGCACGCTTCCCCCCAGAAGCTGCAGAAACTGAAAAACGCGGCCAGGATCGCCTATGAGCAGGCGGGGGCGGATTTGGTGATTGAAACCATTCGGCAGCTGCCCGAGGCCATCCGGACGTTGAACCAGCGCCTGTGTGCGGAATACAGGGAGGCGAGGGCATGAACCGATACTATAATCCGGTGCGCACTGTCCAGGGACCAGGCGCATTGGGACAGCTGCCTGAGCTGGTGGAGGAACTGAGCCCCAAGGGGCATATCCTGCTGTTACTGTACTGTCGGGATCTCCTGGAGCACCCGGCGGTGCAGCGGCTGTGCTCCCAATGGGGAAGCAGAGTTGACGTGTGCTGTTTCGGGCAATCCAACCCCAATGTGGAGCAGCTTTACCAGATGTATCAGGAGACAAGGGAACTGGAAATCGGACTGGTGATTGCCATCGGCGGCGGAAGCACCCTGGATGTGGGAAAATCGTTATGCTGCCTGTACGCGTCCCCTGTGGACAGCGTGGAACAGCTTCGGGAAAAGATTGCAACCAAAGACTATAACCGTCCCGCCTGCCCCTGGATTGGAGTGCCCACTACGGCGGGCACCGGCAGCGAGGTGACAAGCTGGGCCACAATCTGGGATCCGCAGCTGGGACGCAAATACTCCATCGACACCCCGGCGAATTATGCCTATGCCGCCCTGGTGGATCCGCTGCTGCTGGGTTCTATGCCGCTGGCCCTGGCGGTATCCTCCGCGCTGGACGCAGCGGCACACGCGGCGGAGAGCTATTGGGCAAAGGCCTCCAACATGGCCTCCAAAGCGCTGGCCCTTGAGGCAATCCGCCTGGTGATGGGGCATATGGAGGAGCTGCTGGCGGATCCCCGCAGCCCGGGCGCCTGCGACGCCATGTCCCAGGGCAGCCTGCTGGCCGGGCTGGCCTTCAGCAATACAAGGACCACTGCCTGTCATTCCATTTCCTATCCGCTGACCATGGACTATGGGATTCCCCACGGCGCTGCGGTCAGCCTGCTTTTGGCGCCGGTGGCGGCGCTCAACTGCGGCGCGGCTGCAGACGCGCGGCCCCTGTTTACGGCGTTCGGCGTGTCCGGCGCCCGGGAGCTGGGGGAAAAAATTACCGGTATCCTGAGCCGCGCAGGGTATCCTGTAAGCCTGGGCCAGTGGGGAATTGAGAGGCAGGCGCTGCCTCAGCTGGCTGAAAGAGGCATAACCAAAGGCCGCGCTGACAACAATCCTGTGGAATTAACCCCACAAATTGTCTTGGAAATTCTCACCGGCCTGCTGTGAACCGTAACATCGATAAAGGAGACAATACTATGAAATTCAGAAAGCTTGCCGCCTTAGGGCTGGCTGCCGCCATGTCCGCCGGGCTGATGCTGACAGGCTGTTCCTCCCAGGGACAGGAGAAAAAGACCTTTACCATCGCCTATGCGCCCAACGAATCCACAGAACAGAGCGTGGATGCCCGGCAGGGCCTGGCCAAGGATCTGCAGGAGGTTCTTGGCATGGAGGTCAAGGAGATCCAGGCCAGCGACTATAACGCCATCATTGAGGCGCTGCGCACCGGGAAGGCCGATATGGCCTATATGGGCCCGCTGGCGGTAGCCCTGGCGGTGGACCGCGCCGATGCGCAGCCGGTGGTGATGAAGGCGCCGCAGGGCGACAAAGCCCAGGCGGTATACCGCTCGGTACTGATTGCAAGAAGTGACAATACGGGAATCAATTCCATTGCGGATATCCGCGGGAAAACCATGGCCTTTGTGGATCCGGACTCCACCTCCGGCAACCTGATTCCCACAGCGGAGATTATCAATGCGTTTCCCGATGACAAGCTGGATTCCGATTTGCTTCATACCAACGGCGCGTTCTTTGAGGCGGTCAGCTTCTCCGGAAAGCACCAGGCCGGCCTGCAGGCCGTCATCAAGGGGGATGTGGATGTGGCGCCGATTTCCGACCAGATTCTGGCTTCGGAGATAGCCAACGGAAACGCCGGCAAGAGCGATATCAAGGTGATTTTTGAATCCGGGGATATCCCTGCGGAGGCAATGGTAGTGGGAAAAGGTGTGGATAGCGCCCTGAGGGAAAAACTTGTCGGGTTTTTAACGGGATATCAAAACGAGGAATATTTTACAAAGGTTATCAAGGTTGAGGGGGCCCGGTTCGTAGAGTGCGGTGTGCAGGACTATCAGTCCATTATCGAGCTCAACGACATTATCAACGCCCAATAGGGAAGTTCCCCTCAAAACCGATGCGCCCGGCTGGGTTCCCGATTGCTCCGGAATGCCGCCGGGCTGCTCTGCGAAAAAGGAAGGAGCCAAATAATGGAGCCGATTCTAAGCTTCCAAAACGTCACCAAACAATACCCAAACGGGGTGAAGGCGCTCTCCGGGGTGTCCTTCACCGTGCGGCAGGGGGAATTTATTTCTATCATCGGGCCCTCGGGATCCGGAAAATCCACCCTTCTGCGGGCCATAAACCGCCTGATTTCCGTTACCCAGGGACAGGTGCTCCTGGATGGGGAGGATGTCTCCCGCCAAAAGGGAAAGCGCCTGCGCATCCTGCGCCGCAAGGCGGGCATGATTTTTCAGAACTACAACCTGGTATACCGGCTGTCCGTGATGCAGAATGTGCTTCATGGGCGACTGGGGTACCTGGGAGGGGCCAAGGGGATTTTCGGGATGTATTCCGAGGAGGACAAGCGCCGGGCCCTGGAGCTTTTGGAGGAATTGGGGCTGGGGGAATTTTGCTACAGCCGCGCCTCAGAACTCTCGGGCGGGCAGAAGCAGCGCGTTGGGATTGCCCGGGCCATCATGCAGGAGCCTAAGCTGCTGCTGTGCGACGAACCCATCGCGTCCCTGGATCCCTCCAGCGCCAAGACGATTATGGATACCCTGGAGCAAATGGCGAAAAAACACCGGATGGCCTGCCTTGTAAATCTGCACCAGCTGGATGTGGCGGTGAAATATTCCACCAGGATCCTCGGGCTGTGCAAGGGGAAAATCGTCTTTGACGGGCCGCCCCAGGCGCTGACCGACCAGGTGATTGAGCAGATTTACGGAACCACAAGGGAAAATTTGATGATTGGAGGAAAGAACCAGGATGCCGAAGCGTATACCGCTGCTTGCGCAAGCTGAGAAGAGAACCTATGAGGCGTTTTTCCTCGTTGTGGTCGTGCTCTTTGTGATCTGCACACTGCTCACCCAATTTAACCCTGTCGTCCTGTTTCAAAACGGCGAAAATTTCTGGAGCTTTCTGTCGCAGGACTTTTTTCCGCCTGAGCTGCCCTCCAAGGCCTCTAAAATTACCAATATTCTGAGCAGTGTGCTCACCACCATCGCTATGGCGATTTCCTCCACCACCGTGGCGGGAATCCTGGCCTTTTTAGTCTCGCTGTTTGCCAGCGAAAGCGTGTCGCCCTTTCCCCGGGCGGCTAAGGCGGTCCGGGCGGTTGCCACCTTTATGCGCAATATTCCGGCGCTGGTGTGGGCGTTTATCCTGTTTTCCTCCCTGGGTATCGGAACCGGCGTGGGCTTTGTGGCGCTGTGTATTACCAGCTTTGCCTTTATGGTGCGGGCGTTCGCCGAGACGATGGAGGATATCTCCCAGGACTGTATCGAGAGCCTGCAGGCTACAGGCTCCAGCTTTCCCCAGCGGGTGGCCCATGGGGTTATTCCATCCTGTATGGGAGGGTTTTTGTCCTGGTTTTTGTACTGTATTGAGGTCAACATCCGGGCCTCCACCATTGTGGGCATGGTGGGAGGCGGCGGCGTTGGGCTGGTGCTGTTTTCCTATATCAAGGGGTTTCAGTACCACATTGCCTTCAGTATCATTCTGCTGATTGCCGTGATGGTGATTCTGGTGGATGCCGCCACCGGAACCCTGAGAAGGGGGTTGGATCGATGAGCCGGGTACGTTTTATGTCCCCAGGGGAACTGCCGGTACGCTGTACCCGCAGCGGGAAAATCAAAATCGGCTGCCGGCAGAAAAACCGTCTGCTTCCCGTCTTCCTCATGGGAACCGGGCTGCTGACGGCGGTGAGCCTTATCTATCTGCAGATTCCGTGGCTCAAGCTCTTCTCCCGTGTCCCCGATGTGGGGACTATCTTTTGGAAACTGCTCCATCTCGACTTTTCCAGGTGGAGCCTGATCCTCTCCTCCCTAATTGAGACTATCGGCATCACGGTGCTCTCCACCTTCTACGGCCTGGTTCTGGGGCTTGTCTTTGGAATGCTGGGAGCACAGAACATCCTGCACAGAAAGTGGCTGGCCCGCTTTATTCAGGCCTTTTTCACCTTTTTGCGGGCCGTTCCAACGCCGGTATGGGTCCTGTTGATGATGGTGTGCCTGGGGATGGGCCCGGCGGCAGGAATTGCGGGATTGTGTGTGCACACCACGGCCTTTTTTACAAAATCCTTTTCCCAGAGCTTTGAGAGCATCCCCCAGGAGACGATTGAGGCGCTGCAGGCCACCGGCGTGGGAAAGCTGGGGATTTTCCTCAACGCGGTGCTTCCGTCCGCCCTGGCCCAGGTGATTGCCTGGGTGGGGATGCGCTTTGAGATAAATTTCTCCGAGTGCGCCATCCTGGGAATGGTGGGCGCGGGCGGTATCGGCTTTGTAATTTCCAAGAGTATCCAGGGCTATGAATACGGCACGGCAGGCGTAGCCATTTTGCTGGTGTTCCTTCTGGCCTATGGAATTGAGCGGGTATTCGTACAGATTAAAAAGAAAATCCGGTGAGCTGCTGCTCTCTAAACCGGTACGGGCCTCTGCCAAGCAGAGGCCCGTACCGGTTTATGTGGGGAAAAGCGATGGGACTGCATTACAAAGAGGAAGATTGCAGGGCCGCGACGGCGTGCTCGTCCGCCCGGCGGGTGACGCTGTGGGTGTACACGGCAAAATGTTTGTGCCAAAACCGGTCGGCGCTGGGATTGATGCTCTCAAAATCCACTCCCAGGTTTTGTACGCCTTCGCTCTGCAATACCTGTAACACATAGTCCAAAAGGGACGCGGCAACACCCTTTCCCCGGTGCTTAGGCAGGCAGAAGGCCCCGTGAATATGCTGGGTTTGGGGGTAATCGGTCAGAAAGGTTTCGCCGGAGCGCTCGGTGATCTTATAGTAGGCCACAGCCTGCATGCCGAAGAATGCGGCAAAGATACGGGAATGCTCCTGCCGGGCAGCCTGGAGAAACTCCTGCGGGCTCTGGGAGGGGCGCAGGATGAAGGTGGGGCTCTGGGCCATGTGCCTGTCCAGCTCCAGCTCTAGGGGATAGGCCAAAGGCAGCTCCTCTGCCGCCAGCTCCCGAAACGTATAACCGGGACAGGGCGGGGCGTTCAGCGGGACTGCCGGGCGGGTGGCGTCCATACAGCGCAGCCCATAGCCGTAGCGGAACAGCTGCGATTGTCCCTCATGGTCGTGGGCATACAGGCAGACGGCATGGCTGGCGGCGCCGGCCCGGGCCCATTTTTCGGCTGCCGCCTGCACCATGCGGGCATAGACCTCACCGCGATGTTCTCCCGCGGCGCCGTTGGCGTGGATGGGGGAAAATACCCCCACCGCGTCCGTGGAGCCGAAGGCGTGCCGGAAGGGAGGCACCCCGTACAGATACCCCATGAGGGATTCTCCGTGAAAGGCCGCCACTCCCAGACCATTTTGGGCAAAGGGGCGCAGATCCGGGAAGTCGCCTATATGAGGGAGCCAGGGGGTGTATTGCCGCTCGGCTTCATAACGCGACCTGGCGATGGCAAGGGCCGCGGGAATATGCTCCTGGGAAAACGGGACCAGTTTCAGCATAGGAGTCTCCTTTCTTGTACGTGAGGGCTGACTGTGCGGCGGGACAGCCGGACCGCTCAAAAAACAGCCCGCGAATGGAGTTTTTTATCCCCCCCGGGGTTGGAGGGCAGACCCGAATCAGAGGGCCGCGGCTGCCAGGCGCTATTGCAGCTGCCACAGGGCAAAGCCAAAGGGCGGCAGCTGGGTTTGGCCGTTGAGCACCACGCTCTGTCCGGTAAGCAAATCCGTGGCCCGGGCCTCCTGGTTCAGGCGCAGTGCGCCCGGCTGACCGGAGAGGTTGATTCCAACATAGATACACTCCTTTTCCCAGGTGCGGGAAAAGACCAGCTGCTCATTGGCCACATAGACGTTGCGGTAATCCCCCAGGGTAAACGCGGGATGTTCCCGGCGAAGCTCCCCCAGCCGGGAGAGGAACTGCGTCAGGGTAGTCCACTGGGGGGCCTGCGGACAGGGGCGGAGAGCATCGTCCCCGTCTTCCTTCTTTCCCTGAAGCCCCCACTCGCTTCCGTAGTACAGGCAGGGGATACCCGGCATACTGTAGAGCAGCCCGTAGATCAGCGGAAGATGGCGTTCCTCCCTCAGCTGGCTGGCAATCCGGGTTACGTCGTGGTTGTCCACAAAGCTGACCAGGTGTTTGCCGCGGTACAGGCACCAAGTTTCCGGCCCGAACTGCCGGTTCAGGGAATAGGAGATTTCAAACAGATTATGCTCGTTGCAGCTGGAAAAAAGGCCCTTATAGCACTCGTAGTTGGTGCAGCTGTGCAGCATCCCCTCATTTACCAGCAGGTTGTAGTCCCCAAAGAGCACCTCGCCGATGAGGGCGAACTGCTCCTTGAGTTCCCGGGTAAAGCCCCTCAGGCGCTCTAAAAACCCCCGGTCCAGGCTGTAGGCCACATCCAGGCGCAGCCCGTCGATATCGAACTGCTCCACCCAGAACCGGATGCAGGAGAACAGGTACTCCTGCACCTGGGGATTTTGCAAATTGAGCTTTACCAGTTCATAGTGGCCCTCCCAGCCCTCGTAAGAAAGCCCGTCCCCATAGCCGTTGTCCGAGTCCAGGCGGATAGTAAACCAGTTTAGATACGGGGAGTTCTCCCGGTTTAACAGCACGTCCTGAAAGGCCCAAAAGCCCCGGCCCACGTGGTTGAATACCCCGTCCAGCACCACCCGGATCCCGGCGGCGTGCAGGGCCCGGCACACCTGGGCAAAGTCCTCGTTGCTTCCCAAGCGGCAGTCCAGGGTGAGGTAATCCCGGGTGTCGTAGCCGTGCCGGTCCGACTGGAAGATGGGAGAAAAATATACCGCGTCGATGTTCAGCCGGCGCAGATGCTCCACCCAGTCCAGCACCTTGAGGATGCGGGGAACCAGGATGCCGTCGTTTTCCCGGGGCGCGCCGCAGAAGCCCAGGGGATAGATTTGATAAAAGCAGCTGTTATCAATCCACATAGTGTGATTGCCCTCCATTCCCGCCGCCGGGGTTTCGGAAAGACGCCTGCCCCTTCCCTGGAGCGGGCGGAGTCGTTGCCAAGAGGCGCCGGCTGCCCCGTGCGGCCAATTACCGTTATTATATCCGCTTGGGACAGGGTTTGTAAAGAAAACTCCCAACTGTTTGTGCAGCCTCACATAAAGCCCGGCAGCCCCAATGGGGGTTATGGACAGACAAGGTGTGCTGATGCGAACCTGCTGCAGCGAAATTGTGCTGCACAAAAGTACGGCTGCCCTTTAGCTCATCCTAAACGGATTTGCTGTCAATTGGGCGGTACACAGCCCCTATTTATGGAAAATTTTCAGGAACCGCAAAAAACCTATGGAATTTTAATGGGAAACGTGGTAAAATAATCGTAGATTATACATATTCCATATTCTTTGGGATGAAAAGAAAACCGGATTTGTGTAATCCTACTCAGGCTGGAACAGGATTCCTGCTTGAGGAAATCTGATTTTAGTGCCGCCTGCAATTTTTAAATTGCGGCTTGTTCGGCAGAATGGAGGCATTTCAATGAAACTAATTCTTGCAATCGTATCCAGTGATGACAGCGGAGTAGTGTCCCAGGCACTGACCAAAGGCGGCTTTTCGGTTACTAAGCTTGCAACAACCGGCGGCTTTCTGATGTCCGGAAACACCACGTTCCTCATCGGTGTCAGTGATGAGAAGGTGGATGAGGTCATTGAAATTATCGGCAAGCACTCCAAGAAGAGAAAGCAGATGGTTCCCTCCACCGCTTCCTATGGAATGGGAATGTACACCTCCTTTCCAGTGGAAGTTACGGTTGGCGGCGCGACCCTGTTTGTGCTGGATGTCGAAAAATTTGAGAAGCTCTAATTCTTTATGAATGAACTCAGACGACAGTTTTTAGGAAATGAAGCATTGAAGCAAACGCTCATCGGGACGCTTTCCGAAGGGCGTTTGCTTCATGCTGTTTTAATTGAGGGAGAAAGCGGCTGCGGGAAAAAAACGCTGGCGCGCCTGCTGGCGGCGGGCATCCTGTGTACCGGTCAGGGGGAGGCCCCCTGCGGGGAGTGCCCGGCGTGCCGCAAAATTCTGGAGGACAAGCATCCGGACGTGGAGTGGTACGGCGGGCAGGGCAGCCGCTCCTTTCATATCGACACCATCCGGGCCATCAAGGCCAGCGCCTATGTGGCTCCCAATGAGGCCGCGGGAAGGGTGATGATCCTTACGGATGTGCAGAATATGACGGTTCAGGCGCAGAATGCGCTGCTCAAGGTATTCGAGGAGCCGCCTGAGAATGTCACCTTTTTATTGACCTGCGACAATGTGGGGAAGCTGCTGCCCACCATCGCCTCGAGGGCCACGGTATACCGGGTGGAAAATCCGTCCTATCAGGAGGGGCTGGAGTTTCTCAAAGGGAAGATGCCCCATAAGACCGGGGAGGAGCTCTCCGTCTTCATGCGGGCCTTCGGCGGAAATTTAGGCTGGTGCCAGAGAGGGGATTCCGAGGACTTCGTCACCCTGTTTTGGAGCTGCATCGGTTTTCTCAAGCGGGCAGGCAAGGGGGACGAGTTTGGGATGCTCAAGCAGTCCGCCGCCTGGTGTGAAAAGGGGCCTGTTCTTCTGGAGGCGCTGCAGATTCTGCGCTATCTGTGCCGAAACCTGTTTTTGGCAGGCAGCAATGCGGGAGTTCTGTGCACGCCGGATTTACAGGAAACCCAGGAGGAGCTGGACGGCGCCGGAATTTTGAGTATGATTAGTTCCCTGGAAAAAGCCCAGAGCTTGGCGCTGCAGAATGTGTCGGCTGCCTTGTGTGTGTGCCAGCTGTGTGCGGATATTAAGCTGCGCCAGCTGTCCTGAGGTGCGTTTATTGCTGGAAATATCCCGTCCGGCGGCGGGACGGGCGTTTCGGCTGAACTAGGTGATAAAGCCGTATTTCTGCGCGGCAGTTTGGAAACCGGGGCCCTAGCTGACGACACGGTGAAGGGGCCCTTGTGGGGCGCGGCTCCCCCGGACGGTACAGGAAAATCCTGCTGCGCATTGCTGAGGGCAAGGGCTTTGTGATACAATGTTCACGGGACGTGAACATCTGGGAGTTTGGCTCACCGGCCCGAAGGCATGGCCGGTGTTTGGCAGAGCCAAAGCGCGAAACATCCCGGCTGGTTCTAAATTTATGGTACAATGTTCATGCATGGCATGAACCTGCAATCATCTCTGATGATTGGAGGAGTTTTTCTTGCCAGCCAACGGCGGCTGCCCAAGCGCAAAACATCCCGATTGGTTTTCCATTTTTTGATGAGGCCGAATGAGGCGATGGGTCGCCCGGATATGGGTAAGAGTCCCGTTTTGAGGGCCGGCTGTATCGGATAGGGGACTGCGCCTGCAATTATATTGAAAATTACCCCGCCTGCGGGGTTCGCATTTTGCGATATAGGAGGACTGGTTTCGGGCGTTTCAGGGTGGGAATCTCCCATTTTGAGGCCGGCGGCAGGCAACTGCGGCGCGACCGGTTTCCGATTTCAAAAGAAAGGAAGGCCTTCGTTTTGACGGAGGCTGTGGTTATACGAATGGCACAGGTAATTGGCGTACGGTTTAAAAGTGTGGGGAAAATCTATTATTTCGATCCCGGGGAGAACCAGATGAGGGAAGGAGACCGGGTGATTGTGGAGACCGCCAGGGGGGTAGAATGCGGCGAGGTGGCCATGGCGAACCGGGAAATCCAGGAAGAAAATATCGTAAAACCCCTGAAAAAGGTGATTCGCCCGGCAACCAAGGCGGATTTAAAGCAGATTGAGGCCAACCGCCGCCGGGAAAAGGACGCCTACTCCATCTGTCTGAAGAAAATTGAGGCCCATAAGCTCAAAATGAAGCTCATCGATGTGGAATATACCTTCGACAACAATAAGATCCTTTTCTACTTTACTGCGGATGGACGGGTGGATTTCCGGGAATTGGTGAAGGATTTGGCCTCTGTGTTCCGCACCCGCATTGAATTGCGCCAGATTGGCGTGCGGGATGAGGCAAAGATGCTGGGCGGGCTGGGCGTCTGCGGAAAGCCCTTCTGCTGCTCCACGTTTTTAGGGGAATTTAACCCGGTTTCCATCAAGATGGCAAAGGAGCAGGGCCTTTCCTTAAATCCCGCGAAAATCTCCGGCGCCTGCGGGCGCCTGATGTGCTGCTTAAAATACGAGCAGAACGCCTATGAGGATCTGCTGAAAATCACCCCGAAGATGGGCGCCTATGTACAGACCCCGGATGGCCGCGGCAACGTGGTGGAGGTCAATTTGATTACCGGAGTGCTCAAGGTCAAGCTGGCAAAAACCGAGGGCGCGGCGAGGCCCTACCACCGCAGCGTGGTGAAGGTGATTAAGGATGCCCAGATCCGGGTGGAACATTCGGAATTGGAGGCGCTCAAGGAGGTTTTGGAATAAATTTATGGAAAAAACCGACTTTGCGTCTGCGGATGGTTGATTTTTTCTGTACTTATGATAAAATAAGGGAGAAAATGAAAAGGAGGTGCTTTTCCATGCCGTTTGTTATTAGTGATGAGTGCATCAGCTGCGGAGCTTGCGCTGCTGAGTGCCCGGTTTCTGCTATTTCTGAGGGCGATTCCAAGTATGTGATTGATGCTGACACCTGCATCAGCTGCGGAGCTTGCGCATCTGTATGTCCGGTGAGCGCTCCCCAGGAGCAGTAATTGGCTTCGAAAAAATAAGCGAATAAAAGCCGTGACTGATTTTCAGGTCGCGGCTTTTATTGTAGCCTTACCTGGAAGACCCCACCGGGTTCGCCGATGGAGGGTATAGGCTTTGATGCTGGTATCCGCTGGCGGAGGGTGCGGCCGCCGTCCCCCTCAGAGAACAGGGACGGCGTTTTGCCGCTGGGGCGCTTGTGGAGAGAACGGTGCGGGAGCCTGCTCCTATTGGGGGCCGCGCAAATTGCGGGCCGGATGCATGGCTTTGCCTGCGCCTGGGCTCTCCAGAGTTTCCGCCAGAGGGAAAGGCCCGAGGCGGGTTATAGGCCCCAGCCTTTTTCCGGATAACTTTTCAGGAATACCGTGCTTTGCGCCCAGCGGTCCGGCCTGGGTTCCCTGCGATAGGCCAAGGGGCACAGGAAAAAGCTTCCCATAGTCCGGATGAGAGCGGCCTCAATGGAAATCATTGTCCGGCAGAATCTGTTATAAGTTGGATGCCGTGCGGAATCGTAAGCGCAGTGTTACCGCGTGCCTGCGCAGGCACAGCGGGAAGATCAGAATAAATGGAGGAAACGGCTTGACACAGCAGTTTGAACCTTTAAATTCCCGGCTGAAGATCTGCGTCTCCCGGGAACATAAATTTGGTACGGATGCCTTTTTGCTTTCGGATTTCGCCCGGGTGCGCCGCAGGGATATCCTGTGCGATCTGGGTACCGGCTGCGGGATTGTCCTTCTGCTGCGCTACCGCACCCAGGAGGATACGCCCCGGGAGGCCTGGGGCGTGGATATCCAGCCGCAGGCCATCCAGCAGCTTCAGGCAGCGGTGGAGGAAAACCATCTGGAGGGGCAAATCCATCCGGTATGCGCGGATCTGCGCCAGCTCAAAGGGAAGGTGCCCTTCGGGTATTTCGATGTGGTCACCTGCAATCCGCCTTATCAGGCGGCGCAGACGGGCATCCTCTGTGAGGAGGACGCCCATACCATTGCGCGGCATGAGCTGTTCTGTACCCTTGAGGATGTGTGCCAAAGCGCCTCTAAGCTGCTCCGCTTCGGCGGAAGGCTGTGCCTGTGCCAGCGGCCTCAGCGGCTCTTTGACGCCATGGCCGCCATGAGGAAATTTCACATCGAGCCCAAGCGTCTGCGAATGGTACAGCAGCGCGCAGCCAGCGCCCCCTGGCTCTTTCTGCTGGAGGGCAGGCTGGGGAGCCGCCCGCACTTGGAGGTAGAGGCCCCGCTGCTGATGGAGGCCCCTGACGGGCAGGGCTTTTCCCAGGAGGTTCTGCGGATTTATCACAAGGACAGGGCATTGCCCATCAAGGAAAAGGAGGCGGCACAGGAATGAAGCTGTATCTGGTGGGAACGCCCATCGGCAACCTGGGGGATCTTTCGCCCAGGGCCCTCAAGGTGCTGGAGCAGGTGGATTTTATCGCGGCGGAGGATACCCGCGTCACTATCAAGCTACTTAACCACTTTCAAATAAAAAAACCGATGATTAGCTACTATGAACACAATATCCGGGAGCGGGGCCAGCTGATTGTCCAGCGGATTCTCTCCGGGGAGGACTGCGCCATCGTGACAGATGCCGGGATGCCCTGCATTTCGGATCCCGGCGAGGATCTGGTTCGCCTGTGCGCGCAGGCCGGGATTCCCACTGAGGTGGTTCCGGGGCCCTCCGCCGTGGTGAGCGCCCTGGCGGTGTCCGGACTGTCCACCTCCCGGTTCGCCTTTGAGGGCTTTCTCTCCACCAATAAGAAAAACCGCCGGGAGCATCTTCAGAGCATCCGCCAGGATCCCCACACGCTGGTTTTCTATGAGGCGCCTCATAAGCTGTGCAATACGCTCCGGGATATGCTGGAGGTGCTGGGGGACCGCAGGATTTCCCTGGTGCGGGAGCTCACCAAGCTCCATGAGGAGGTGCTGCGACTGACGCTCTCCCAGGCGGTGGCCTATTATGAGCAGACCGCCCCGAAGGGGGAATTCGTCCTGGTGCTGGAGGGGGCGCAGCCAGTGCAGGAGGCCCCCGCGCTCACTTTGGAGGAGGCCGCACAGCAGGTGCGCCAGCTCCAGCAGGAGCAGGGGCTCTCTCTGCCCAGCGCCTGCCGGGAGATAGCGGCGAAAACCGGATACAAAAAGAATGAGCTCTATGAGCTGGTGAAATAGGCCGTTTGTCCCGGCGGTGAGCGGGGACTGACAAAAAAGGCCGGGCGGTGTCAGAGTGAAACCGCCCGGCCTTTTTCGATCGATAAATTCCGGCTGCTGTTGCGGCGCCGCCGCAACAGGCAGCCCAGTTTGTTGATTGTCCCTGGGATTTTCCCGGCTTTATGAAATCATATGCGAAGTTCAGGCTATGAACCGCACCGGCGCGTCCCAGTAGCCCGTCAAGGAAAATGATACGGGACGGCTCGTTGAATCTTCTATTCTTAGATGCAACAAATGGGAACGATTGCGGTAAAATATGGTGTTTGTTGTCTAATTTTTGGCAGGGCCGGAATTACCGTGCTTTTTTCTTGAAAAGCACGGTGAGAGATGTATAATAGAGTACAGGAAGCAAAACGCCCAAACGGGGAAACGGAAACACCTGTCCCTGCAAGCTGTGAAAATGGCCTGCGGACGGTTTTTCTCGGTTTTTTATGGGATCTATGGGTATTCTAGTACTGATACAATGCCTGCGGATACTTTTTCCGCTCCAAAATTGGGATAAGTGGGAATATTCCCATCGTTCGGCGGGATAGGCGGATGCTTCAGGGCAGGAATAAAGACGAGGGATGAAAAACAGGAGGAATCGAGAGTGAAAATTGCAGTTGTCGGAACGGGATATGTGGGGCTTATCTCTGGCGCGTGCTTTGCCGACATGGGAAACGACGTGTGGTGCGTCGACAATCAGGAGCAGAAAATCCAGATGCTCAAGCAGGGAAAAATGCCGATTTATGAGCCGGGGCTGGAGGAACTGGTGGAGCAGAACACCAAGGCGGATCGCCTGCGTTTTACCACCAGCATGGAGGAGGCTCTGAAAACGGCCCACATCTGCTTTATCGCAGTGGGGACCCCCATGGGGGAGGACGGCAGCGCGGATCTGCAGTATGTTCTGCAGGTGGCCAAGGAGATTGGACGCTATATGGTTCGCCATATGTATGTGGTGGACAAGTCCACCGTTCCGGTTGGAACTGCAAAAAAGGTGCGTGCCGCCATCCAGGCCGAGCTGGACGCCCGGGGGAGCGATTTGGATTTTGATGTGATCTCCAATCCGGAGTTCCTCAAGGAGGGAACCGCGGTCAACGACTGCCTGCTGCCGGATCGTGTGGTTGTGGGTGTGGATTCCGAGCGTGCCGACAAGAAGATGCGGGAATTGTATGCCCCCTTCCTGCGCAGTACAGAGAATCTGATTATGATGGATATTGCCAGCGCTGAGATGACCAAATACGCGGCCAACAGTATGCTGGCGACGAAAATCAGCTTTATGAATGAGATTGCCAACATCTGCGAAATGGTAGGCGCGGATGTAAACCGGGTCCGGGTGGGTATCGGCAGCGACCACCGTATCGGCTACCACTTCATCTATCCGGGCTGCGGATACGGCGGAAGCTGTTTCCCCAAGGATGTGCAGGCGCTGATTAAAACCAGCCGTAACCATGGCTATACGCCGCGGATTCTGACTGCCGTCGAGGACGTGAACGCGGATCAGAAGCTGGTGATTCCCCAGAAGATTACCGCCCGTTACGGCGAGGATCTCACGGGGCTCACTTTTGCGGTTTGGGGCCTGGCCTTTAAACCGGACACTGACGATATGCGCTGCAGCGCCGCCATCGTCATCATTGACGAGCTCACCAAAAGAGGCGCCACGATCCACGCCTACGATCCCAAGGCGGAGCGGGAGGCCCGGGAATGTTACCTCAAGGGCAACCAGAATGTCATCTATTATGACGGGAAGTACGATGCGCTCCGGGGCTGTGACGCCATGATCCTCATCACGGAGTGGAAAGAATTCCGCAGCCCGGATTTTGAGAGAATGATGGAGAACCTCAAAGCGCCGGTTATCTTTGACGGACGCAACCAGTACAATCCGGCGGAGATGAAGGAATACGGCATCGAATACTATCAGATCGGCGTGGGAGAAACTTCGATTGAATGGGGAGAAATCACGCACTGACGCCCAGTTACTCCCCCAGAGAAAGGATTACGAATATGAAGCGTATCTTAGTCACCGGCGGAGCGGGCTTTGTAGGCTCCAATCTGTGCGCCCGCCTTGTCAGGGATCCCGAAAACCATGTCATCTGCCTGGACAACCTGTTTACAGGCCGGATGTCCAACATTCAGCCGCTGATGGAACTGGAGAATTTCCAGTTTATTGAGCACAATGTCCAAGAGCCCATCGATCTGCAGGTGGATCAAATCTATAATGCGGCGTGCCCAGCCAGCCCGCCTGCCTACCAGAAGAGCCCCACGGACACCACCAAAACCTGTATTTTCGGAATTCTCAATATGCTGGAGCTGGCAAAAAAATATGACGCAACCCTGATGCAGTTTTCCACCAGCGAGGTGTATGGGGATCCCCAGGTGCATCCCCAGGTGGAGGAATACCGGGGGTGCGTAAACCCCATTGGAATCCGCAGCTGCTACGATGAGGGCAAGCGCTGCGCGGAATCCCTGTGCTTTGACTATCACCGGGAGTTCGGCGTCAAAATCAAGGTGATCCGCATCTTCAACACCTATGGCCCCAATATGGATCCCCAGGATGGGCGTGTGGTGAGCAATTTCATCATGCAGGCCCTGCGCGGGGAGGATATCACCATCTACGGGGACGGTACCCAGACCAGGAGCTTCCAGTATGTGGACGACCTGATTGAGGGGATTGTCCGCATGATGAACTTGAGCCGCCCCGACTTTTTGGGCCCGGTGAACCTGGGAAACCCCGGGGAGTTCAATATGCTGGAATTGGCGCAGAAGGTTCTGGAAAAGACAGGAAGCCAGAGCAAACTGGTCTTTCG
Organism: Marvinbryantia formatexigens; assembly: GCA_021771035.1. Taxonomy (GTDB): domain Bacteria; phylum Bacillota; class Clostridia; order Oscillospirales; family Ruminococcaceae; genus CALXEM01. The sequence continues at coordinate 26,373 of JAETPU010000016.1, forward strand.
GCCCCTTCCCGGCGATGATCCGGTGCGCCGCCAGGCGGATATCACTGTGGCAAAGCGGGAACTGGGCGGCTGGGAGCCGGTTGTGGCCCTGGACGAGGGACTGGACAGGAGCATCGCCTACTTTAAAACCCTGCTGTAATTGCCGGGATTCCAGGCGCGTGGGAACGCTGCACCGTGGGATGGAGGCCCTGCGCGCAGGGCCCGCCCGGACAATCGGATCAAAAAAGCGGAGAACCATTGGTTCTCCGCTTTTTCTGTATGATTACCGCTCCTGCGCCTGTGCCGAGACAGCCGGGAGCTTTTCAATTTTTACGGTTTGAATGTGGCGTTCATCCATGCGCACTACGGTAAACCGGTATCCCCTGACAGTGACAAAGACCTGTTCTTCCCCTTCTGGGATATAGCCCAGCCTTTCGAGAATGAGCCCGCCCAAGGTGTCGTAATCCTCTTCCTCCTCGTGAAGCTCCCAATCCAGGCGGCGGCTGAGCTCATCCAGGGAGATAGCGCCGTCCGCCGTGATGGTGCCGTCCGGATTTTCGATGAACTGCTCCTCCTCGTTGTCATATTCGTCCTGAATATTGCCAACGATGGATTCCAGCAGATCCTCCATGGTAACAATCCCGGAGGTTCCGCCGTATTCGTCGATGACCACGGCCAGCTGCACTTTTTTGGCGGTAAACTGCGCGAACAAATCCCGGCAGCGGTTGCTCTCCGGAACATACAGAGCCTCCCGCATCAGACTGCGCACATCGAATTCCCCAGCCGGGCGCCCGATGAACCTGAGCAGATCCTTGACATACAGTATCCCGATGATGTCGTCCATCGTGTCCTCATAGACAGGGAAGCGGGAATAGCCGGTCTGGGTGGCAAGCTGGGTAATCTCGTCCAGGGTGGCGTCCGCCTCGATGGCGGTTACCTCCGTGCGGTGAGTCATAATATCTCCGGCGCTGCGATCGTCAAAGTCGAAGATATTGTTGATCATCTCCTTCTGGCTCTCCTCGATGGCGCCGCTTTCGTTTCCGGCGTCCACCATCAGGCGGATTTCCTCCTCTGTGACGCGCTCTGTCTCCTGAGAGGGATCCATGCCCAGCAGCCGGACAATCCCATGGGAGATAAGCCGGCAGAACCACAATAGCGGATGCAGCAGCACACAGGCGGGCCGTACCAGCCGCAGGCAAACCGAGGAGCTCTCTCGGATCACCGCGATTTTCCGGGGAACCAGCAGCCCCAGGGTGATCACGAGAAAACAGACCAGCAGTATCGTCAAAACGAGCATGACCGAATACAGCCAGATGCTGGGGAACTGGGGAAAGAGCCGCTCTGCCATGAGCGTGAGAGGAGGGAACAGCGCACGGATCGCGCACATCCCGGCCAGGAGCACACCAAAGCAGGCGCCGCCCCGCAAACTGAGATAGAACACAGCGGGGTGATCCAGAAGATCCAGAATGCGCTTAGCGCGGGCATCGCCCTCCTCGGCGGCCTTTTTCAGGCGGCTCTCGCTCTGCTGGAGCATTGCCGTTTCAGAAAAGGAGAATACAGCCGTCCATACCAGGAAAAAAACGCCCAGTATGGCGGCGAGTATACTGAAAGGGTCCATGGATTGCTTCAAACCTTTCTTGCAAAAAATTCATAGTCCCGGCGGATTGGCTCCGCTGAGAATACAATAATACACTTTAACTATACCCGCCTTTTGGCGGTTTGTCAATTCCGGGCGGCAGAGCTTTGCTGCAGCAGGAATCCCGGCCGGATGCGGGAGAGAGCGCCGGTGGCCCCAGACAAAAACGCCTGGAAACTATGGAAGGGGAGAATTGGATAAAGGATGGCATGCGGCTGTTCCGAAAGCACCGCCGATCACAGGAAAAAATTCACAATTTTTCAGGGGAATCCCTTATGCAGGACGCTGAAAATGTGGGCTTCTCATGATAAAAACTTGCTCTTTTCAGGCGAGGGACTATCATAGAGAGGTAAGAACGATTGCCTGTCACTGGAGTCGAAGGAGTGTTGGAGTATGAAAATTGGAATTGATACCGGAACTATCTGCAACAAGGTGCCTGATGAGCGGGAAGCTATCCGGCGGTATGCGGATATCGGTTTTGATGCGCTGGACTATGGCTACTGTGCCCATGTGGGGGAGGACAGCGTCTTTTTAAATGAGGATTGGGAGGAATATGCCGATTCCCTGGCCCGTACCGCCCGGGAGTGCGGGATTCTCTTTTCCCAGGCCCATGCCCCCATGTATTCCTGGAGAAATACGCCTGAGGATATCCAGCGCCTGGATGAGCTGACCCGGCGCGCCTTCCGGGTTTGTGAAATCATCGGCGCGCCCTATCTGGTGATTCACCCCAGGATGAAGCCGGACTGCATCAACGGCGAAAATGCCCAGAGGGATCTGATGGCAAATGTACAGTGGTACCGCACCCTGCTGCCCCTGGCGAAAAAGCATCATGTAAAAATTGCACTGGAAAATATGTTTGGATGGGATCCCCTGGTTTCTCGGAACTGCCGCACCACCTTCAGCACCTGTGAGGAGATGCTGGAGTGCATAAGGCTTTTGGACAGCGAGGATGTGGTGGTCTGCCTGGATACCGGTCACAGCCATTTGGTGCGCCAGCCCCTGGCCCAAGAGGCGCGCCTTTTGGGAAAACATCTGAAGCTGCTTCATGTGCACGATAACTGCGGCTTCAATGATGAACACCTGGCGCCTGGCTATGGCAGCATTGCCTGGCCCGAGTTTCTGAGCGCCCTGCGGGACATTGGGTATGACGGCGTTTTCTCCGCCGAGACCTTCCGGATGGGCACGGCGGTGCCTGCTGAAGCTTCCATTCAGGCGGTAAAGCTGGTGTATGCCATTCTGGACAGCCTTCTGCGGGAAAACGGCCTGCGCTGAGAGGAATATTGAGCCCGGAAAGGCAGCGGCGGCTATGGGTATCAAACCTGACGCGCTGTGCTGGGTTCCAAAAGAAGTCCGGCCTTTTCCTAAGGAAAGGCAGGGCTTCTTTAAAGTTACTGAAAAAAGTATTCAGTCCCCTTGCCGCAAAAGTAAAATACGTCCTGTCTTTTTGCCGCCCCAAGATACTGCGGACTATGCGGGAGAGAATCTGGGCACGCCAAAGGAAAAATCCCCGCCGTCACGAAGGGGTGACGGCGGGGAATTCGGATGCTGGCAGAGCTTGGCTTTCAGATACGCGGCGGGGTTCAATCCTGTTTCAAGGGAACCGCACATTTCCCCAGGCACAGCTGGGGCTTGCTTTGCCGGGGTTTCCTATGGCCCGCGAAGGAGGAGCCGCCCCCCCAACCGGGGAACCCGGCGCCGGATGGGCGGGGATGCCGCTCTTTGAGCCAATGGGCGCTGGGGTATCCCAGGCCCTGGGAGCCTGGTTTCGCAGTTAAAGAAGAAAACCCAGAACCACAAAGACAGCCGGAATCGTGATACAGGAAAACACATGGGACACCAGGGTCATGCCGGAGGCCACCCGGGTATCCTTTCCGTACGCGCTGGGAATGACGATGGTGTTGAGCCCAAGCGGCATGGCGAGAGAGCATACGGCGCAGATGATAAAGGTTTTGGAGACGGCATCGCCCGCCAACAGGAGGCCCGCAATCAGCAGGAGCGGAAATACCAGGAGACGCAGGGCGCTTATAATGTAGATGCTTTTAATCTTCAGCACAGCTCGAAGGTCGATTTTGGCGATGGTCATGCCCGTGAGCAGCATGGCAACCGGCGACATACAGTTCCCCGCACAGGTGACCAGGGAATCCAGAAAGTCCGGAACCGGGAGCCGGAGGATGCCGATGAACATCCCCAGCACCATACATCCGAACATGGGGTTCACAAAATTTTTCAGTTTATCCCGCGGGCTTCGTCGTACGCCGGTTTCCCCCATCAGCAGGCTGGGAACTCCCCAGAGATAGATAAAGATCCACAATACCAGCGTGAAGATCATATATTCCAGGAAAATATCCGGAAACAGGGCGCTGACAATGGCGTTGCCCATAAATCCAAAATTGGAAAAGCACAGGCCGTACAGATAGATGTTCCTGGTGTAGCCGTCCTTGGCGCATATCTTTACGCAGAGGAGCGCGAGGGGCACAACCATGAGTTCCAGCAGAAGGCTGCCCGCCAAAAGCTTCCATGAGCTCGAGAGCTTTTGAACCGTAAAGTAGTTCATAAACGTCCCCAGCACCAGGGCGGGAATAAAAAGGTAGTTCTCCAGCCGGGACAGGACGGTTTCGGAATCCGCGGGGATCAGTTTGAACTTTGCCAAACAGAACCCAAGGACAATGAAAGAAAATAAAAACGCCATTTGGCCCAAAGTTGCAGAAAACAGCATGATGATACCCTCTTCAGAAGATTTATAGCACAGGGTTTCCTTCCCATTCGGGGGCGGGCGCGATTCCCATCAGCTTGGCAATGGCAGGCGCAATATCAAGAATACTGCCGCCGTCAAACCGGACGCCTTTTGGAAATTTGTGCACCATATAAAAGGTTGGGATGGCAGTTCGTCCGGCCGCATTCCGTCGATAGAGATAAGAATAACCTTTTCCTTGTTCATAAAATAAAACAGCCTTCTCATTTCTGGTAGCGGATATCCTGAAGGATTCGGTTGCGCTCCAGGAGATGCTGTGCCAGGGTGTCCTGATTGATGGTGGCAAGCATCATCATAAAGGCGTCGATGATACAGATATGGGCTACCCTGGCGGAGACGGCCTCTACCGGATAGCTGCGCTCATCGGAAAACGCAGTGACGGAATAATCACTCTCCCTGGCAAGCAGGCTGTGGGCAAAGCTCGTAATGGCCACTGTGGCCGCACCGGCCTTTTTTGCCCGCCTGAGGGCGTCCACGGTGGCCTTTGTAGTGCCGCTGTGGGAGATGCCTACGGCCACGTCCCCTTCGCTGAGGTTTGCCGCCGTGACATTCATAAACAGAATATCCGTACAGGAGGACGCAGGGATGCCGAGCTGTGCAAAACGGTAGTGTGCGTCCACGGCGATGACAGAGGAGGTGCCGATACCGAAAAAGGCCACCCGCCGTGCGCTTGCAAACAGGTGGGAAATGGCTTCAATCTCCTGGAAATCCATCATGGATAAGGTGTCCTTCAAGGTGCTGATCCCAGAGCGGAACACCTTGGTGAATACGGCGGATGCGCTGCCCTCCTCACTGATCTGCGGCAGCTCCTCTGCTCCGGAGATCTGCGCCGATTCGGCGGCCAGAAGCAGTTTTAGTTTGGAAAACCCCTCAACTCCCACCGATTTGCAAAACCGAATGACAGCGGACGGCGCGGTTTGGGCGCGCTGTGCCAGTTCGTTCACATGGAGCTTCACGATTTCCTGGGGCTCATCCAGAACCACCCGCGCGATTCGCTTTTCGGCTTCGGTGAGGGAAGGGTACAGATTATGGATTTTGGAGAGCATGATGGTCCACCTCACAGTATAGAATAAATTCTAAAATAAAAACACAAAATAGAATTAAGTTCTATTGGATTATACCCCTTCTTTTACATAGAGTCAATGAGAATTTAACAAATTCTGAATATTTGGATGGGCCGCTTTACAAATGAGGCGGTATGGCGGCGCGGCCTTTCGGCGAAAGGGAGGTGCGGGAAAACAAACTGATGACAGGCGCCTGAGAGCCGGAACACGAAAGCAGAAAAAGGGACCGGCTGGGATGCCGCAGAGTCAGGCGCTGCCGGGCCCGAAGACAAAGGATAGGAGCCTGGGAAGGCCGGACAAAAAAATGAGGACACCTCCCAGGGAGAGATGTCCTCACAGCGCTGTTCATGTTTCAGGGCCTTGCGGCCTGCTTTGGGCTTTGCTGGACGGGTCCCCGTGTCCGGGGAGCTCCTGGGGCCCGGCGAGAGGCAGGGAGAACCAGAACTCGCTGCCGATGCCGGGGGTGCTCAAAACGCCGTAGCGCCCGCCGTGCAGTTCCATTACAGAGCGTACGATGGAGAGCCCCAGCCCCGTGCCCACCGCCGCCCGTTTGTGGGTTTTATCCAGCTTGTAGTAGCGCTCCCACACCCACTGCAGCTGTTCCTGGGGAATTCCCTCTCCGGTGTCCCGAACCCCGATGCGCACCCAATTATCCTGTACGCGCTGAATGACCGTCACCCGGCGATCCTCGCCGGTGTAATTGATAGCGTTGTTGATGAGGTTATAGATCACCTGGGAAATTCTCAGCTCATCCGCTGTCAGGAACACCTCCTGGTCGTAGTCAAAGAGGATGGTGTAGCCGTCCTGCTGGGTGAGTTTCCGGTAGCGGTGCAGCGTCTGCCTTACGGTTTGGGTAATGCAGAACCGGCTGATCTGCAGCTTCTGCGTCCCGGACTGCAGCCGGGAGAGATCCAAGAGATCGTTGACCAGGCTGGTGAGCCGCTGGGCCTCCTCGATGATAATCTGGATGTTTTCGGGGGTGTTTTCCCCGGGAATATCCCGGATAACCTCTGCGTACCCGGTAATCATTGTCAGGGGCGTGCGCAGATCGTGGGACACGTTGGCGATTAAATCCCGCCGCAGCTGTTCCGTCTTTTGCAGCTCCTGGGCCACACATTGCAGCGTCCGGTTGAGCTGGTCAATCTCCCGGTAGCCGCGCCCGTTAAACTGGGTGTGAAACTCCCCTCCCACCAAATCCGAGGCGGCCCGGGTAATCTGAAGAATGGGCTGGGAGATCTTGCGGGAAATGAGGATGGAGAGGATCAGCGCCAGCACAATCAGAATGACGGAGATCCACACCAGCTGGATCCGCAGGGTCTGCACAGTGGCGCCCACCGGCGAAATCAGGGTGTTGAGCATGATGATGGTATCTGCATCGTCGCTTTCTCCCGAAAGCACCCGGGTATACAGGATGCTCTCCATGTTGTCATAGCCTTCCAGCTTCCCGCCGCCCTCATCGATGACAAATTCCCCGGAGAATTGGGGAGTCACCCGCCGGCGCACAAAGTGCTCCATATATTCCCCGGAATTCTGAAGCGCCTGCAGATACCGCGCGGCCTGATCCCGGGCGCTGAAATGGTGGACCATGCAGTCCGGCAGCACGTCCGCGTCATAGACAGTGCCGTCCGAGGTCTGCACATGGATGCATACCTCCTCCTGGCGGGCCAGCCCGTCCAGAACCTCCTGGAGATTCCCCGCATTCAGGGCACGGGTGATGGTATCCGCGGTGGAGTAGATGTTATTGGTCTTAATCCACTTGTAGAAGTCCTGTAAAAATACCGTCTGAAACAGCCACAGCAGCAGGACGATACAGGCGGTAAAAATGCCGAAGCACAGAAAAGTTTTCCCCCGGACAGTCAGCTTACTCCTGTGTTTCAAACCGATACCCCACGCCGCGCAGCGTCACAATCAGCGATCCATAGTCCTCCAGGTTTTTTTGCGCAGCAGCTTGATATGGGTGTCTACGGTGCGGTCGTCGCCGTAGAAGTCATACCCCCACACCTCAGTGATGAGCTTCTCCCTGGACAGGGCGATATCCCGGTTTTTGATGAGATAGGCCAGCAGTTCATATTCCTTGGGGGAGAGGTTTTTGCGCTGGGAATCCACTTTCACCACCCGTGCGGTGAAATCCACCTGGAGCCCCCGGTACTGGAACTGATCCCGCTGCTCCTGGGTGCCGCGGGTGCGCTTGAGGATGGCGTCCACCCGCATCATCAGCTCCTTGGGAGAAAAGGGCTTGACTACATAGTCGTCCACGCCCAGCTCAAACCCGTGGATACGGTCATACTCCTCGCCCCGGGCCGAAAGCATCAGCACAGGGGTTTGGGAAAATTTACGGATAGCCCGGCAGGCAGAAAAGCCGTCCAGCTCCGGCATCATTACATCCATGATGATCATGTCGAAGTCCTGGGTGCGGCACAGTTCCACGGCCTGCAGCCCGTTTTGGGCCTCGGTTACGCCATAGCCCTCAAAGGCGGCGTATTTTTTGATGAGAGTGCGGATATTTTGTTCATCGTCCACCACCAGCAGCTGATACATCGTTTTTCGTCCTTTCCTTCACATATAGGATGGGGCCGGCCGTTTTCCGTCTGTCCCGTCCTGCGGACGAAACCCGGACAGGCCCCCGGGTTCAGGGAGAGAGCTCCCCCCTGTTTCTTCGCTCCGGCGTCCCCAAAAAATGGACGCTTATTTTTAACCAGTATAGCGCTAAAATGTGATGAATCCTTGAACGCACCGGCGGTTTTGCAGAATTTGGCCTTGGTTTTATAGGAAAGCCCCTGTTTTTTGCCCGCAGTTTACTTTTTCCATTCGGATCGGTATAATAAACTAAGGTTTGACAAATTCTCTCAGAATCTGCCAAAGCACAGAAGAACCGTAAGAACACATCGAGGATAGTGTTGAGCGCGCCGCGTTGTGATGCATAAACCCAAGCTTCAGGGCTTCCTGGAGGGACTGCCTCTCCATGGTTCCCCGACGCGGATTGACGGGCTGCGGCGACAGGGAGTTTTTGAGAAATCCAGCGCTTCCGGTATGCCTGGGGCTTAAACCGCCCTGGATACAGGCAGGGGGTAAGCCCATGTCAAAGCCCGGAACCGGCTGTTTCTGGAGGGAAAATGGACGAGAGGACTGTAAATTGGATAAACCGGCTGGGAGCCTTCTGCGGCACGCGGGATATCCCCGAATTGACGCAGGGCGCCCTTGAGAGGGCCTATGGATTCCGCCAGGCGGATGTGCTGGTGCTCTTTGGCGGCAGCATCCTGTGCGGCGGCGATATTTTGGCTGACGCTATGCGGGAGCAAGTGGCAAAGCGGACCGTCATTGTGGGCGGTGAAGGCCACACCACCCAGGCGCTGCGGGATACGGTGCACCGCGAGATCCCCCAAATCTGTACCCAGGGCCTGCCGGAAGCCCAGGTATTTGCGGCGTATCTGAACCTTCGCTATGGCCTGGCTGCCGACTTTCTGGAATGTACCTCCACCAACTGCGGGAACAATATCACCTGCCTGCTGGAGCTGCTGCGGGAGCGCCATGTGGACTGGGACAGCATGATCCTGTGTCAGGACGCCGCCATGCAGAGGCGAATGGACGCGGGGCTGCGCAAGTATGCGCCCCGGGCCACAATCATCAATTTTGCCTCCTATGCTGTGAAAACAGCGGTGCGCCATGGGGAACTGGCTATCGAATACCCGCCCCGGGGAATGTGGACGCCCATGCGGTATCTGGAACTGCTCATGGGGGAAATTCCCCGGCTCATGGATAATGAATCCGGCTATGGCCCCCGGGGAAAAGGATATATTGCCCATGTGGATGTCCCGGAGGAGGTCCTTGAGGCCTTTGAAGGGCTCAGGAAAGAATATGCCGGGCTTGTGCGCCGGGCAAATCCCCTGTACGCTTCCCGGGAGGATGGGCCGCATCAATCTGAATGGTGAGGTCTCTCTTTCAGTGAGAAGGGCCCCGCCCGGCCTGGGCAGGATATAGGAACCGCCGGAGATGGTTTGGCCTGTCTCACACCGCTGGAGAGCGCTTTTGAACGGTGATACCACTTATAAAAATTAAATCCTCCATCCTGTGGAAGGATGAGGGTAGTTCAAATATTGTCAAGGAAGGAATTTACTGGTTATGAAGCAGAAATCCCCCTTTCGAGAGGGCCTGCGGGATGGGCTGCCCATCTGCGTGGGCTATATTCCCATCTCCTTTGCCTTCGGTATGATGGCCCGGCAGAGCGGGCTGCCGGTTTGGGCCGCTGTTCTCATTTCTCTGAGCAATTTTACCTCCGCCGGGCAGATTGCCGGCACCAATTTAATCCTGGCCGGTGGCGCCTATGTGGAAATTGCCGTCACCACCTTCGTTATCAACATCCGCTATATGCTCATGTCCCTGTCGCTCACCCAGAAGCTGGACAGCGGGATGTCCCGGCTTAAGCGGGCGTTTTTCTCCTTTTTTAATACGGATGAGCTGTTCGCCGTGGCCATGCAGCAAAAGACGCCTATTACCGGCAGCTATCTGGCGGGGCTGATGCTGCTGCCCTACCTGAGCTGGAGCGGTTCCACATTACTGGGAGCCACAGCTGCGGATCTTCTGCCCCAGGCGGTGCGCAGCGCCCTGGGAATCGCCATCTATGGAATGTTTTTGGCTATTTTTATTCCGCCCTCCAGAAAGGTGAAGCCGATTTTTTATACAGTACTCATCTCCGCTGGAATCAGCTGCCTGTTCAGCGCTATACCCATGCTGCGGGACATTTCCTCCGGCTGGGTGATTATTATCTGCGCGGTGGTGGCCTCCGCCCTGATGGCACTGCGCTACCCAGTGGATGAGGAAGAACCCGCAGGGGAGGACAGTGGAACAATCAAACCGGAAAGGCTGGAGGAATAATGTCGTATTCATACCTGCTGACAGGAATTTTAATCATGGCCCTGGTGACCTATTTTCCCCGGATGCTTCCGCTTGTGGCTCTCAGGAAAAAGATAAAAAACCGGTTTTTACAGTCCTTTCTGGCCTATGTGCCCTATGCGGTACTGGCCGCTATGACGTTTCCGGCGGTGTTTTCCTCCACCTCCAGTTTTTATTCCGCGATGGCCGGGCTTCTGGTGGCCCTGCTTTTGGCCTGGCGCAACCAGGGGCTTTTGGTGGTGGCCCTGGGCGCTGCCGCCGCGGTGTTTATAACGGAGCAGCTGCTGCCCTTTCTGAGTTTTCTTCCGGCGGTGTAAAGGTGCGCCGAGTGTCCCGGTTGCATCAGCGGCATTAGAAAGTGAGGAGAGTTTACGGCTCCTCACTTTCTTCTAGCCTTTACTGATTGAGTGTGCAGAACTGCCCAAGGGGGAGATACCAAAGAGGGGGAACGCCTCTTTGGCGAATCTTTGCCCCCTTTCTTTTCGCAAGAAAGGGGGTGCCCCCGCGGCATGAGCGGGCAGAGAGATAAAAACAAATAGAGAAGTTTTTCAAAATCTGCACAATAGAAGTTCTATATTTCTTAGATGTCCGTTTCAAAGTTATCTGTCAGCTTGCTGTACAGAGTTGCACCGGCCTTCATCCCCAAACTAAATGATACTTCCTCAGTCACACAGGAGTATTCGTTCACCTGAGTTATGATGTCGTCCGCCTCATCCTCTCCGTATTTTTGAGTCAAGTATCGTTCCAGCTTGGTATAGGCGTTGGTCTGTCTCTCCTGAAAGCTATCATAGTTCACACAAGCCCTGATGTCGCCGCTGCGGATATAGGTACCGATGGACTGCAGGTTGAGCCGCCGTTTCATCGCCGACAAAAAGCTCTCCGTATATCCCCGCTGTCTTCGCAGTTCTTCCTGGTATTCCTCAAGATCCTTCATCATACAAGCCATTCCTTTCTGAAGCTGTATCGGTCTCTCACACATGAGGGACCAACTGTCATTCACAAAAAGTTTACATTTTAAAAAATTACCCATGATTACAATAACTTTTGCTTATAAGAGAAATTTTACTCTATATTGAGTAAAATGTCAACGGCTGTTTTGTTCATATATGAGTAATATTATATGTTTAGGTTTGAATTACTACTTTATTTAGGATACAATTACTCTATATAAAGGGGTGAAGTTAATGAGTATGTCCAAAAAAATCAAAATGATCCTATTGGAACGGAATATGACAATTAAAGAGTTAAGCGATAAATTAGGATATGAGGGCTCCTACCTTTATAATAAATTGTCCCGGGATAGGATGACAGAAGCAGAATTAAAAAAAATAGCAGATGTATTAGGCTGCGATTATGACGGTGTTTTTACTTTTCGAGATACTGGAAAGCAGATTTAACCGCAGGAAGAAAAATCCATAATATATGATAAATATGGTACGCACCCCGGCACTTAGCTGGGGCGCTTTTCATTTAAAAGAGAGTGAGGTTTCAAAGGGGATAATAAAAAAGCTACGAGTTTTGAACTCGTTTCAAAACTATCAGGGGCTCCGTAGGACTTGGACAACAATTTCACTCAGTGAGCCCCGCATCCTCCCTCCCCTTTGTGGCCTTTGGGTGCTTGTCCCCCTGACCGAGCAAAGCTCGTTCAGACAGAAAGTAGGCAAAGATTCGCCCAAGAGGCGTTCCCCCTTTTTGGTATCTCCCTCTAGGGTGGTTGAACACACTCAATTAGTTAAGGCTGGCGGAAACTGAGGATTCAGAATACTGGGTTCGTCTATGTTTCTATCTGACACAGAAATCCCCGGTTTGGGAAAGCAGCTGCTCCCAAGCCGGGGATTTACTGAATATCTTATTGGCAAAACGAAATACTTTTCAACATTTCCCCGGGATTCCCGTGGAAAGCAGACTCAGGGCTCGATGCCCAAAACCTTGCTGAAGGCGTGCAGAACCGTGTTCTGACAGATGGCGATAATGCGGTCTCCGCTGAGCAGCTGCGTGTTGCCTCGGGGGATGATCATGGCGCCGTCCCTGACAATGCTGACAATAATGGATTCATTGGGGAGCTTTAATTCTGAAATCCGCACCCCGCTGTATTTATACTGATCCGGAAGCTGAAATTCGCTCAGGCTGGATTCTCCCCGGTTGATGCTCAAAAGCTCCTTGACACCGGAGAGATCCACCTCCCGCTCGATGAGCCGTGCGATATTGTCTGTGGTGCTGATGGGGATATCCACTCCCAACCGGTGCATCACCGACACATTTTTTGGGTTGCTCACCCGGGCGACCGTACGCCTGACGCCGAAGACCTCTTTGGCCAGCTGGCAGGACACCAGGTTGATTTCATCCTGGCCGGTGACGCTTACTACGGCATCCGCCTCCCGGATTCCGGCGCTCTCCAGAATATCAATGCGGGTACCGTCCCCACAGATAATGGGAAAATCCAAATCATTGGCAATATGCGTGGATCGGATTTTATCATTTTCAATCAGCCTGGCCTCGTGCCCGTGCTCGGTCAGGGTTTTCGCCAAATAGTAGCCGACCTTGCCGCCTCCAATGACGATGACGACCATTTTGGAAGGCATCTTTTTTTCCATGATTAACTTGGTTCTCCTCTCTTGGGACAAGCCCCTTGTCTAGTCGATCACTCTGGCAAAAATGAGGTGATCGGATTCCTGCAAATCAATGTGGCGGTCCTGCGCAAGGGTCAGAGTGCCGTTGGCGTGGGCCACGGCAAACACAACCTCGCCTTCCATACAGCGTACGTTGGAGACGCTTTTTCCCACCAGCCCCCGGGACACATTCATGGTCCGGTAGGAGACAGTGGAACTGAAAAAGGTCTCCTGCTTTTCCTCATCCGCTCCCTGCAGATAGGCCTTCACCGTCTCCACTGTCAGCCGGGTGGGGCAAACGGTGTTGATTCCGAAATGGCGGAAGGTATCCCGCTTTCTGGGATCAAAGGTGCGGGCCAGCACAATGGGAACATGGAACAATTCCTTTGCCAGCTGGCACACCATAATGTTGACGTTGTCGTCCTGGGTCATGGCACAGATAGCGTCGCAACCCTCGATTCCAGCCTGTTTGAGCACATCCTGGTCGATGGGGACGCCGGGGATGGTGAAGCCTACAAAGTCGCTGTCCAGCAGGGAGAAGTTTTCCTCCACCCGGTCCACAACCGCTACGTCGTGGCCCTCCCGGCTCAGGGAACTGGCCAGCATGGATCCAACCTTGCCGCAGCCCACTACGATGATATTCATGTTACTGGTTCCTTCCTTTCTGGAAACTGTACGGCAGTATGCCGCAGAATAGAGAACGATTCCTTTTAGAATCGGGGGAAAACTGGAGGAGTACCGCCGGCCCCGCCGGTATGCCTGGGATGGCACAACCCCGGCCGCGCCGTCGTCACCGTGCTTTTGGGGGATTGCGGGCGCGAAGCCTGCCGTAAGCCGCGTACCATGGCGGGCCTTTCAACCGGCCCGGTGCGGGGGATTGCCGCGCGCCGCGCGCAGGGGACATCCGGGGCCCCAAACAAAACCATACGATCCGCAGTAAAGACTCAGGAAAGCAGATGCTCAAGCACCTGCTTTCGTACCTTGGTGATATGAACGAATCCGAAAAAAAGCAGCCGGCGGCGGGGGCTTGGGCCCCTGTGCTCCCGGTTTTAAAACACCGCAGATTGACGGGTTCGTTTACTCTATCATAGCCGACTGATTTTGATTGTCAAGGCCTGCGGCTTTTTTTCGTAGTTTTTCCATACACACCGGAAAAATAAGAGGGGTTTTCCTATTTAAATGGGGAATGTACGCCGCAAAGGAAAAAGACTGGCGCCAGGTGCCTAAAAATTAACAATTTTCTTGCCCGCACAGGTTTGACAAACGCCCTGGGGCAGGTTACAATGAGACTGTTCACGCTCCCACACCAGAGAACTGGGCGGTGGGATTTTTAGATACATGGGCAGAAATACGAAACAAAACGGAATATGTTTCAATTATAATACTTTGCGTTGTATAGTTCGGGGAGAGCCGAAGGGCTGAGTCTGAGACGCTGCGTTGAAACCGCTGTCCGGGAATTTGAACACAAGAACTATCAGAGGTGACTTAATATGCGGTTTTTAGAAAAAATCTTCGGCACCTATTCCAGCCGGGAGCTCAAAAACATCCGCCCCATTATGGAGCAGGTGCTGGCGCTGGAGGATGAGTACCGGGCCATGAGTGAGGCCCAGCTTCGCAGTATGACTCCCAAATTCAAAGAGCGCCTGGAAAACGGGGCCACCCTGGATCAAATCCTTCCCGAAGCCTTTGCGACCTGCCGTGAGGCGGCGGATCGCGTTTTGGGGCTGCGGCCCTTCCCGGTACAGATTATCGGCGGTATTGTGCTGCATCAAGGCAGAATTGCCGAGATGCGCACCGGTGAAGGAAAGACGCTGGTGGCAGTGCTTCCGGCGTACTTGAACGCGCTTACCGGCGAAGGCGTGCACATCGTCACGGTGAACGACTATCTGGCCAAGCGCGACTCGGAGTGGATGGGAAAGATCTACCGGTACCTGGGGCTCAGCGTGGGGCTTATTATCAGCAACATGGATAATGACGACCGGCGCGTTGCCTATAACTGTGACATCACCTATGGGACCAACAATGAGTTTGGGTTTGATTATCTGCGCGACAATATGTGCATCTATAAAGAACAGAAGGTGCAGCGCAAGTTTAAATTTGCCGTGGTGGATGAGGTGGACTCCATCCTCATCGACGAGGCCAGGACACCGCTGATCATCTCCGGGCCTGGCGACAAATCCACGGATCTCTACTCCCTGGCGGACCGCTTTGCCAAAACCCTCACCATTACCCGGGTGAAGGAGCTGGATGACAAAGAGGACAACGATACCATGGAAGGGGACTATATTGTGGATGAGAAGGCGAAAACCGCCACGCTCACTCCTTCCGGTATCAAAAAGGCTGAGAAGTTCTTTAATTTGGAAAACCTCTCCGACGGCGACAACATCACCATTCAGCATCACATCCAGCAGGCCATCCGGGCCAACGGCATTATGCGCCGGGATGTGGACTATGTGGTGAAGGACGGCCAGGTCATCATCGTGGACGAGTTCACGGGACGTCTGATGATTGGACGGCGCTACAACGAAGGCCTGCACCAGGCCATCGAGGCCAAGGAGGGCGTCAAGGTGGAGCGGGAGTCCAAAACCCTGGCCACCATTACCTTCCAGAACTACTTCAGAATGTATGAAAAACTCTCCGGTATGACCGGTACCGCGCTTACGGAGCAGGATGAGTTCCGGGAGATCTACCATCTGGACGTCATCGAGATCCCAACCAATAAGCCGGCTCAGAGAATCGACCGTCCGGATGTGGTCTTTAAGACGGAGAAGGCGAAATTTAACGCCGTCATCGAGCAGGTGGTGCAGTGCCATGAAAAGGGCCAGCCTGTCCTGGTGGGTACGGTCTCCATTGAAAAATCCGAGCGCCTGAGCTCTATGCTGGCGCGCCGCGGCATCCGCCATGAGGTGCTCAACGCCAAATACCACGAAAAAGAGGCGGAGATTGTAGCCCAGGCCGGTAAATACGGCGCTGTCACTATCGCCACCAACATGGCCGGCCGTGGTACCGACATTGCCTTGGGAGGAAATGCGGAGTATTCCGCCAAGGCCCAGATGCGCAAGGAGGGCTTCAGCGAGGAGCTCATCAACGAGGCCACCGGTTTTTCTGAGACGGACGATGAAAGCATCATCAACGCCAGAGCCACCTTCCTGGAGCTTCAGGAGAAATACAAAAAAGAAATTGCCCCTCAGGCCGAAAAGGTGAAGGAGGCCGGAGGCCTGTTCATCATCGGTACCGAGCGGCATGAATCCCGCCGGATCGACAACCAGCTCCGCGGACGTTCCGGACGTCAGGGAGACCCGGGTGAAACCCAGTTCTACCTGTCGCTGGAGGACGATTTGATGCGCCTGTTCGGCGGCGAGCGCATGCAGAGTATGATGGATACCCTGGGTGTGGATGAGGATACTCCCATTGAGAACAAAATCCTCACCAATTCCATTGAATCGGCTCAGCGCAAGGTTGAGGGGCGCAACTTCGATACCCGTAAAAATGTGCTGCAGTTTGACGATGTGATGAACCGCCAGAGAGAGATTATCTACGGTCAGCGCGGCAAGGTGCTGGACGGCGAGGATCTCAAGGACTATATCAGCAAGATGATCGACGAGTGCATCGACGGGGCGGTGGCCACCTATTTGGGGGACACTGAGATCCATGACGACTGGAACCTGGATGGCCTGCGGGATCATTTCCTGGGCTGGATTACGAAGCCTGAGGACCTGCACTATACCGCCATGGAACTGGGAGAGGCCTCCAAGGAGGAAATTGCCTCCTTCCTCAAGGAGCGCGCCCATCACCTGTACGAAAAACGGGAGGAGATCTTCGGCGCTCCCTTTATCCGGGAATTGGAGCGGGTTATCCTTTTAAAGACCGTAGATACCAAGTGGATGGATCACATCGACGCCATGGATGAATTGCGAAAGGGCATTTATCTGCGGTCCTATGCACAGCGGGATCCGGTGGTGGAGTACCGTCTGGAAGGCTTTGAGATGTTCGATCAGATGATCACCGCTATTCGGGAGGATACGGTGAAGCTGCTGTTTACGGTGCAGATCCGGGTGGAGCATAAGCCGGGGGAGAATCAGATGCATATCAGCGCTACAGGCGCTATGGATCCCAATGGTCAGCCTCAGGGGGAGAGCGCCCCCGCGCCCCAGGCTCCCGCTGCCAGGCCTCTTCCCCGCCGGGAACAGGTGGCGAAGCCTATGACTGCCTCCAGCGGCGACGGAACCCTGAAAAAGGAGCCTGTCAAAAAGGCCGCCAAGGTGGGCCGCAACGATCCCTGTCCCTGCGGAAGCGGTAAAAAGTATAAGAAGTGCTGCGGACGGTGACGCGAACCTTCCGCAGTGCCAAAGGGTATGTCCTGTATCGCGTACAAAGGCATTTTGATCAGAGAGCCGGAGAACTGCTTCGGCCCTCTGTTTTTTTGTTGCCGTTAGGCGAAACAAAACCCTTGTTTCAGCCAGGAGTCAATACGCAAGCCCTGCCAAAAGAAAGAAGTAAAAAGTAACATTCGGTTTTCCAAAGAGAAAGAAAGGGATAGGCGTACTGAAAGAAACGCGGGGATTTCTGCCGAAAATCCCCTTCGCAGAATGCTATGAAAAATCAGTGAGAACGGATTTCCCGGTAAGCAGGCCGAGAGACGTTATGATATTTTTCAGTCCCCCCCAGGGCTGAGCAAACTACTGGTTCACTAGTAGGCTTGATTGTTAAAAAAAGAGCTGTAGGCATAAAGAAATGGAATACCGGCGGATCGATACCGTTGGGGAATCTTCTGCCGATTTCTGAGAAAGCAGGCCGGGGAGTATCCCCTGCAACTCCCGGCCATTTGCTGGAAGGATGAGGGAGTGTATTTATAATCACAAACTATACAAGTTGTATAATTTGGCTTGTTCAAATAAGAAATTTCTGGTTTGTGATGAAAAATATAAAAAAACACTTGCATTCTTACTGGACCTATAGTATAATAACTAAGCAGTCAAAATTAAATATCGCGGGGTGGAGCAGTTCGGTAGCTCGTCGGGCTCATAACCCGAAGGTCGTAGGTTCAAATCCTATCCCCGCAACCAAGCTGAAAGCTACATTTTGAAACTTCAAGATGTAGCTTTTAAATTTGTTACCAGACAATTTTTCGTGTTCCTATCCGGTTACGGAAACGGTAAAAAGAGTTTCGTTTTCATTGAACACGGATATTATTTTTATCTTCAAAAAATTGGAGATTGCCGCACGCGGAAAACGAAATATCGTTGGAGAGGATCCTCGTTTTCAAAGCGGCTGAGTACAGGGAATGATTGTGCTGTTTTAGTTTATTCTATCCCACCATCCTAAAGAGATTTAGAGGGCTTCAAAGGGGAGGGCGTTATGAACCGTATCCGTTTCATGCGTAGAGGAAATATTGAAATTGTAATCGGGACTGGAAGTCACCATTTCCCCAGGCAGACACATGAGAGCTATATCTTTGGGATACTGCTGAGCGGCACGGAGATTCTGTGTATTGGGGAGAAATCATTTGAGATGCAGCCGGGTTGGTGCTATGTGCTGCCATCTGATACGCCATTAGAGGTTTTACCGCAAGGGGAGATTTGTTATCTCTCAGTTTGCCTCAAACAGCATCTTGCGCAGGCGCTCAGGCAGTATGAGCCCGACTGCTATATTACTGCCAAAGGCGGCGACAGGCTGCTGTACGCGGTACAGGGGATTTGGAGGGGACAACTGGAGGAACAGGCGCTTTTGCAGGAATTGTCTTCTCTTTTTTCATTCCATAGGAGAAAGACTGGTGCCGCTGAGGAAACGATCTCCCGGGCGGTTCGGTACTTAAAAGAACACGCTGACACCAAATACCAGCTGGAGGAATTGTCACGGGAGGTAAATCTCTCCAAATATTACCTCACCCGTGTATTTAAAAAGGCCATGGGAATTACCCCCAAACAATATCATCAGCAGTGCAGGCTGCGCCTGATCAAAAGCCGGGCCATGCGCCGTTCCCAGAGTGAGCTCGCCTATGAGATGGATTTTAGCTCGCAGAGCCATATGGAAAGCGTTTTTCTGGAAAACATGGGAATCTCCCTGGGACAGTATATAGCGTCCATACGGGAAGAACCGCAATAGGGGGTGAGTTTTCACAGGCTGCAACAAAGCAATAATTTGATAGATTCTCCAAGCGCCATTGGATTATGATACTCCTAGAACTGTAAGGGAGAGATTAGAATGGCTGAAATTATGGAACAGGTGTACTTTTATGGGGAGGAAGCCGGCATCAGGGAGCTGATCCATACCTATACCGCTTCCGGAGATTTGGAACTTGTCCGCAAAGAGGACGGCTGCATCCAATTTGAATTCTATTGCGGCGCAAATAACTCTGGGAAGGCGGTTCTGCTGGAGCGCTGGAGAGACGATGCCGCCCTTGACGCGCATCATTCCACCGCCATGATGGAGAATTTATTAAGCCTGATCAAGATACATCATCTTCAAATCAGTGCGGTGAAATTTGAAGTGTGAGGCCTGTGAAATAGAAATGCTGCACAACATTGATGCGAAAGAATACCACTGTGAATACATCTGCAGAAAGCCTCGATTGAGCCGGGACTACCTTCTGTCGTTTCGGGAAGACAGCATCTTGATGCGGGGACAGAGGCCTCCTGTGCTTGCAGAGGCTGTCACTGCAGCTCAGACGGCGTCTCTGCAGTACCTTTTTTCAATCTCAGACACATCCTTTTATAGAAGCAGTACGCCGTTTTCGGAAACAAAAACGCTCCAATATCGAAGTGTTCAGTATTTGCGCAGGCTCACTGAGCCATGGCTGGCCTTTGCCTCAGTGACAGGTTATCATTTGGACACCTGGTACCGGCGCAATCAATACTGCGGCGGATGTGCGTCAACCCTTTGCCATAAGGACGATAAACGCGCCTTGGTCTGCCCAAAATGCGGGCAGATTATCTATCCGCACATTGCGCCCGCGGTTATTGTGGGGATTGTCCACGGGGAAAAACTGCTGCTGACCAAATATTCCGCCGGATTCAATCAAAGCTATGCCCTGATAGCGGGCTTTGTTGAGATTGGGGAGACCTTGGAGAGCGCGGCCCAGCGGGAGGTTTATGAGGAGGTGGGCCTGCGGATTAAAAATATTCGGTACTATGACAACCAGCCATGGGGATTTTCCCAGTCGCTGCTGGTAGGCTTTTTTGCGGAGCTTGACGGCGTCCCCAGGATTACGCTGGAAACGAGAGAACTCTCTGAAGCAGTTTGGGTTGACAGAAGCGACATTCCTCAAAGCGTATCGACGCTGAGCCTGACTTCAAAAATGATGGAGGCGTTCAGACTGGGACAGCCTGTTTGATACGCTGCGCATTTCCCCATGACAACGCAGCCTTAATTTCGCGTAACAATACCTGCACATATGTGTAATTTCGCTTACTCATCAAAGTACCCCCTGATGTAGTTTTACTTTCCTACATCAGGGGGTACTTTGTCTACTGTCCTTTTTTACAGTTCTACAGTTTCAATTTGAATTTCATCGCCCCGGATTGTTGCCAAAACAGCGGTGCGCTCCTCCATAAGCAGGGGCAGTTCCCGATTGGCGGTCTTGAGCAGGACGGGCTTTTCGTTGCCCTTGCAGGTCCAGTCGGTGTTCAGCAGCATGAGCGTGGTGGTGTCCCCATTGACCCACCGGGTCCAGAAAATTTCTCCGGAGCCATCCTCCACATGGATTTGAGGCTGGGCCTCCTTCGCCAGCCGGCCAATCCAGGCGGCGCAGAATTCCTGGAAGCTCTCATGTCCGGGATAGGCCCACAGGGTAAAGGTATAGACAAATCCTTCACCGTATTTCTTTCTTACCAGCATGGGCTTGCCGGTGGCGGCATCCCAGGCCACAATTTCAGCGTCTGTCAGCTGGATGTCGGCCAGTCTGGCCTCGCCGTCCTCGCTGGCATCATCGCTGGGCAGGGCGCTGAGCGCGGGGATTGTAAAGCCTTCCCGCCCGGCCGTGTTCCACTGCCCGCTGTAGCGCGCGCCCGCACCGTTTACGGTGAACCCGCACAGCTCCCGCAGGTCCCCGCCCTTGTACAGCGCCAGATCCTGCATATCCTTGAGGAATTCCCGTCCGGTATGGGTGGAAAATTGAGGGATTCCCGTGAGCAGGGTGCCGCCCTGCCGCACAAAGTCCGTGAGCTTTTGATAGTCCTCGTCAATCATGGTGTTCCAGCCCAAATTGAGCAGAAGCTGATAGTTGTGGAAATAGTCCTGGGAGGATTCCACAGGAATACAGTCAAAATCGCCATAGGGGGTGCCGGAGAAATAGAATCTGCGCTTTTCAAATTTTTGGCGCAGGGGGTGGGTGCTGGCGCCGGGCATCAGCACATCCAGCAGCTGACGGCACTTTTCAGGCTGTGAGTGCCCCCATTCTGGGGAATTGTTGCCGAAGGCGCCCCAGACAGAATAGTGGGGATCCTGCTCCGAATCGCAGATCATACCGTTAAAGGGCGCCGCATAACGTCCCTCCAAAAAGGCGATATTGCGCACACATTTGCCGAATCTGGGATGGGTTTTGGCAAAGCGAAAGAATTTGCGGGTCATATCTCGTTTACCCTTTGTGAGCAGATCGTCCCAGCACATCCGCTCCTCGCTCCACATACTGAACAGGGAGTCCTCCTCATAGATGGCCTGGGCTCCCATCATCCAGGGCTGCATCATGCATAGGAAATACTCTCCCAAATGGGTTTCATAATAGGGCTCCTTGGAGTGCTGAATGGCGATATGAACCCCCCAGCCGCCTTTTCCCAGCGCCTCGGCGGCAGGCCGCGCCTGGCTGAGCAGCGCCATGGTATGCCCAACCATCGTTTCCGCCCGCACAAAGTCGGCCCCAGCCAAGAAGGAATACCGGATGCCGCCGGAGGCGTCCCCGAAGGCAGCGGTGTGGGATACGGTATGGATGTTGTCAATTTCCTTTTTCAGATGGGCAATAAAACGCTGGGAGGCCTGCTCCATAGTGTCGGAGGCCAGGTTTTCCATGGGATCCCGTGCATAGACCATGCCGGAGTACTCATGGATGCCGCAGTCGTGGAACTTCTCTTTGGCGCCGCGGATTAAAGCGCCGCTCATATAGTCAGTGGCGGCAGCGGCATAGATGCCGTGTTCCCGGCAGAAGGTGCCCCACCGGTACAAAAGCGCGTCGTCCACCGGGCCGGTGAAGCTGCGGAACAGCACATAGTTGCCCAGGCGGGTGCGCTGGGTGTAATCCAGCAGCCAGTCCATCTCGCCGGTGTCGTCGTGGGCGATGGAGGTCATATCATAGCCCACCATAACGGGGTGCTCCTCCTCGGGCTTATCGATTACCTCAAGGGAGGCCTTGTCCGAAACCGTGGAGAATTCAGCGATTCCCGCCTGGGAAACACAGATGGGAAACTCGTTCCAGCCCTGTTTGCAGGCGATTTCCTGTACGCCCTGTGGCCCGTGTACCCGGATGGTGTCCTCATGGGCGGCGAACACAGAGCCGGTCAGCGCCTCGCAGCAAAGCGCCCAGTCCGGAATGCTCAGCTGGCCGTGCGTCCTCTCCCTCTGGGAGAACGCCAGGCGGCTGATGGCAAGGCAGACGGAAGGATGGTGGTTTTGCAGCTCGATGGTATGCTCGCCGGGGCCGATTTGGACGCGCCTCCACACATCGTCGAGAATTTGCAGGACAAAGTCGTGCTTGCGGAAGTAGTGGCGGAAGCTCAGCAGGGATTCCCCGTCGCAGAACAGCTCCATGGGGATATATTCGTCCACCGGAGTCTCCGGCAGGGAATAGGCGGGAGCGGCCATGGCGATCAGGTGCAGGAGGGTTTCGCTGTAGTCGGCCTTTGAGGGCGCGATGGAAAGCTTCACTCTCAGCTTTTCCCCGGGGGAGAGAAAGCCCAGGCGGGTTCTGGCCCAGGTATGGACAGGCAGCCCCAGATCGTCCTCATGAAATACGGTCTCACCCTGGGACTCGCTGGGCCGAAACCAGTAGAAATCGCTGCGGGTGACAATCACGCCGCACTGCAGGTATTTCGGCCCTACCGGGAACTCAATTCTGCCCTGCTCCAGAATCTGTTTTGCAGAAAAGGTGAAGGTGCCGGATAGGGTAGCCAGGGTAAAGACGGCGTCCTCACTGACCTGGGCCACAAAACGAGCGCCGGAAAGGCCGCGCTTGGTGCTGCTTTTCCACTGAGGGGACGGCAGCTTGGTCTCAACGGCGCTCAGCCCCGGGCCGTACCACACCACAGGATAGCTCAGCTGATAGGATTCCAGGATTTCACCGCCTGTGCAGGTGAGGGTGCCGTCCCACAGGTATTGGGGATGGTAATGGCGCCGGGAATACAGATACTGGTAGCCCCAGTCAATCCGAAAGTCAAGTTTGGCGCAGCCCGCCTGCATGGGGGCCGCAGATTGTGTAGTCATAGGTGGAATTACCTCCATGTCCGATGTTTTTTTTGATTGTAACAGAATGGGCGGGGAATGTAAATGGAGCTGCCGCAGGAACAGGGCAAATTCCTATTCTGAGAAATACAGGAACCCGAAGCCGGGAAGGGTGCCGGGCTGCAAAGCTCTGCGGCGTCCCTTTCGTGCCGAATCAGCCTGGATGCCACGGCTTGTTGCGGTTTTGCCGGGGAGAACCGGGCGGAGATTGTTTCACAGGCGGGCGCGGCGGGAAAATAGGGGAAACCCCGAATCCAATACGGTACAATAGCGGGGAGCGTCTGCGGGCTGTGGGGTGGTGGGATCGGGGACAAAGATTTCGGCGGCTTGAGAGAGGCCGCGCAATACCCGTTCCGATCGAGCTGAGCGTTCTGGCCTAAGCAGAGGGCCGACTGATATGTCCGGAGTTTGTCCGAATGGAACTGGGAACGGGGATAGCCGCATTTTCGTCTCCTCAAACGCCGATAGGGCCTGATGGGCCGCCGGGCGCGTACTTGACAATACAGCCCGCCAGGGGCTAAAATTGAGCGGCAGAAGCCGGGTACTCTGAACGATACCTGGGCAGGCGGATGTAACCTGTCAAAGCGCCCTGAAAATACAACCAGTCCCACAACAGCTGGCTGCCAGGCCGGGCTGAGCATTGCCGCCAGATACCACGGCGAACGGATTGGGCGCAAACGCGTATTCTGATTGATAGGAGGCAGTGGGCTGTCCGATAGGGCGGTCTGGCATCGGGGGCCGTTTGGGATAGAAACGGGAAGAGAATGAGGCTCAGAGGAAAAGTTTTCACCGTTTAAACGGTCCCATGTGGAAAACTTTCCTCCAAGCAGAGAGAGGAGAATCCGGATGAGTTGTCTTGGAAATATTCTTTGGGTTATTTTCGGTGGAATCTGGCAGGGGCTGGGCTGGCTGCTGGCGGGCGTGCTGTGGTGTATCACCATTGTGGGGGTTCCCATTGGGATGCAGTGCTTTAAGCTGGCGGGATTGGCCTGCTTCCCCTTTGGCAAGGAAGTGGTGTATTCGGGCGGGGCGGTGTCCTTCCTGCTCAATGTGCTGTGGCTGATTTTCAGCGGGATTCCCCTGGCGCTTTCAGCCTGCGTCAACGGTGCGCTGCTGTGCGTTACCATTGTGGGGATTCCCTTTGGAATGCAGTGCTTCAAATTGGCAAAGCTGTCCCTGGCGCCCTTTGGCGCCCAGGTGGTGGCGCAGAGATAGGAGTGGATTTTCGGTGAAACAGACCATGAAGGCCCTGGTATGGCAGAGGCAGGGAACGCTTGCCCTGCAGGAGAGGCCCGTCCCCACGGTTCAGGCGCCCCAGGACGCCGTGGTTGAGGTGACATTGAGCACCATCTGTACCAGTGATCTGCATATTCTGCGGGGAGCGGTGCCCAGGGCGGTACCGGGGACCGTTCTGGGGCATGAGTTTGTAGGACGGGTGGTACAGGCAGGGGAGGGAGTCCCCCAGCTGAGCCCCGGGGATCGGGTGGCGGCCAACTGTATCACCTTCTGCGGGGACTGCTGGTTTTGCCGGCGGGGCTATATCAACAACTGTACTGCCGGAGGCTGGGAGCTGGGCTGCCGAATTGACGGCTGCCAGGCCGAATATGTTCGGGTTCCCTTCGCCCATACCGGGCTGACGAAAATTCCGGATGGGGTTTCCGATGAAAACGCCCTGTTTTTAGGGGATATTCTCTCTACGGGTTATTTTGGCGCCCAGCTGTGTGAAATCCGCCCCGGGGATACGGTGGCAATCATCGGCGCGGGACCGGTTGGGCTCTGCAGCGCCCAGTGCGCCCGACTGATGGGAGCCTCCCGGATACTCCTTTTGGATATCCAGGATTCCCGCCTTGCGTTTGCCCGCAGCCGTCAACTGGCCGATGTGTATCTCAATCCCCGCAGAGAGGACGCGAAGGCCGCCGTCCTGCAGCTGAGCCAGGGCCGGGGCGCCGACGGCGTCATTGAGGCGGCGGGCGGGGAGGATACCTTCCAACTGGCCTGGGAGCTGGCCCGGCCTAATGCGGTGGTGGCCCTGGTGGCTATGTATGAGCGGGATCAAATCCTGCCGCTGCCGCAGATGTATGGAAAGAACCTGGTGTTCAAAACCGGCGGCGTGGACGCTTCCCACTGCGGCGAGCTCATGGAGCTGGTTTCCCAGGGGAAGCTGGACACGGATTACCTGATTACCCACACAGGCACGCTGGATGAGATTCTCACCGGCTACCGGGTATTTGGAGACCCGCAGGAGCACTGTATGAAGTGGGCGGTCACGCCTGGGCCTTGCCGGGATATGCCGGGTGAGTGAAGCTGTGCATTCGGACAGCGGCATGGGGTGAAAATCTGATAGCGCCCGCGCCCCACTTTGGATGCGAAACCATGCCTTTAGGCCATATGGCGCCGGAGACGCTTGCCGCCTGTAACAGTGAGAAAAGAGAAAATGGCTTTTCGGCAGTTGGCGCAGGAATGGTGCTGGCTTATCCAGGGCCCTCTCTTGGTATGGCTGTTTCAATGTGAGGCTGCCCCAGGTTCTGCCGGGAAAAGAAAAACGTTTGTAACAGTTCTGCGAAGGGATTACGCCCACAAACGTGTTCTTGCACACACGAAAACAAACGCCCGGCGACGCCGGGCGTGGGATGATGGGATAAAATTTGATGTCCCATGGGGGCAAAGTCGGTACCTGGGTTTTTTGAGGATCGGCTCTTGAGCCGATTTGCCGGTGGCTGGACTATTTTGCTCATCACCGCTGCGCGGGAACAATGCACCATGTGAAACTGAGATGGCATAAGCTCTCTTTGGCCATTTGGGAAAAGGATGGCCTATTGTGCGCAGCCCTGCAACAACAGGCTGCACTCCTGGGAGTAGTCCCAAATCATATGCCGGGCAATCTGGGAGAGCGCCTGGGCGTTTTCCTCACCGGAGGCGGGATCATAGACGCCGATGGGGTCAAACCCGGCTTTGGCGGCGGTGGACAGGGCGAAGGCCGCGTCCTCATAGACGCTGCACTGCGCCGGGGATGCCCCAAGCCGCCGGGCGGCCTCTAAAAATATGAGGGGGGAGTGCTTGCCCGCCCCTACATCCTCACAGCTCAGGATAAAGGAGAAGTATGTTCGGATCCCAAGCCGCTGCAGGCATTCCTGGGCCAGGGCACCATCCGTTGCGGTGGCTACGCACATCCTGACGCCGCGATCTGATAAAAGCTCCAGGTACGGCCTGGCTCCCTCCCGCAATTCAATGGTGGTGCGGTACTGCATGGCCATATGATCGTTTTCCAGCTGGATGATTTGGCTGGGGGAGAACTTTACTCCCAGGGAAACAAAATATTCGGCGGATTGAAGCATTGTCATGGGTTCCATGATTTTTCGCAGGTTTTGCGGGGGCTCGATTCCCTGGGAAAGCAGAAAATCGGGCGCCAGCCGCCTCCAGGCGGGCATGGAATCCACCAAGGTGCCGTCCATATCAAAAATGGCGTAGGGACTGAGCATACAAAGATCCTCCAATCTCTGCCGGAGGGAATTCCGGCGGGTTTCAGGCGAAGGGGGAGACGGTGCTGGAATACAGGGCTATTCCGTGCCCGGCCCGCCCGGGATTTCGGTTGGTGCCCGAGAACGGCGGGCTGATACAATATTCGCGTGGAACGCGAAGATACAATCATCTAAAGATGATATGGAAGTTTCCCTCACCGGCCTGAAGGCACGGCCGGTGTTTGGCAAGGCCAAACCGCAAAACATCCCGGTTGGTGCTAAATTTATGATACAATGTTCGCGGAGAACGCAAACGTCGCGACCGCGCCCGGAGCCCAACGGGACAAAGGAGCAAACATCCCGGTGAGCAGGATACGCCCGGAGGAACTCTCCGGCCCGGCGGTGCCCGAAGGCGGTTTTCAGAAAGGATGGGTGGTCTATGAAATGGTGCAGTAATTTGTTTTCCTATTCGGATTCCCAGCTCTCCTCAGGGGAGGAGCTGGTTGAGGAGATTCTCAGGCGTCCGGATGTCCGTATTGAACGCATTATCAGCACCGGGCAGGTCAGCGGATGGTACGACCAAAAGGAGGCCGAATGGGTGTGCCTGGTGCAGGGAAAGGCCCAGCTGGAATATGAGGGCGGCCAAACGCAGGATTTGACGGCGGGGGATATCGTATTCCTGCCGGCCCATAAAAAGCACCGGGTCAGCGCCACCTCCCGGCAGCCGGCCTGCATCTGGCTGTGCGTGTTTTTCCCCGGGGATTAAACGTATCCGTACAGGCCCCGCACCGAGGCCTCCCCGGCGCGGACGGTGATGTCCCCCTGGGGTGTGCGGCACAATAAGCTGCCGTCTCCGGCGATATCGACAGCGGTTCCCTCCACTGTGCTGCCCTCATAGAGGACGCGCACCGGCCGTCCCAGGGTGACGCAGACGCGGCAATATTCCTCCCGCAGGCTCTCAAACCCCTCCCGGCAGTACTGCCCCCAAATAGCTTCCAGGGCGTTGAGCACCTGGGCAGCGGCGGCTTCGGGGGTAAGGTTCTCCCCGGTTTCAGAGAGGATGGAGGCCGCGTAGGGCAGCCCCGCGGCCTGGAAATCCTCCCGGGTTTGGGTGAGATTGATTCCAAAGCCGCATACGGCGCTGATGGTCTCCCTAATCCGGCTTTCACACAGGATGCCGCACAGTTTCCTGCCGTTTAAAAGCACGTCGTTGGACCATTTGAGCGTGCATCCGCAGGAGAGCCCCCTTGTAAGAGCCAGCCCGCACAGCAGGGGTAGATGGGTCAGGGACTGCTGAGGAATATTGTGGAGCAAAACCGACATTGCCAGTGCAGAACCGGGCCGAAAACTCCAGGTGTTTCCCCGCCTGCCCCGTCCCTTTGTCTGTTCCCGGGCAGTCACCAGGGTGCCGTGGGGCAGGGAGAAGGCCTGCTCTTTCAGATAGTTGTTGGTGGAGTCCACACTGGAAAGTGCTATCCAGGTTCTGCCTAAATGGGCAGTGGTGAGCCCCTCGAGTTGTGCTGCCATGAAAATCAACCTTTCTCTGGTTTTGGCGTCGGGAAATTCCCGATGCGGCAAAGGTCCAATGCCCGGGCTTCCCCAAAAAGAGGAGCTTCAGGTTCGGACTGTTCCGGTCACTGGCGCTCTATGGGCGCAATATTCATCAGGATCCCGTTCTGGGCGATTTCCAGTACGCCATAGGTGGCGCCGCCCTCCCGGGGAGCGCCGATACTGCCCGGATTCATCACATACAGCCCATCGTCATATTCCGTATGGGGAATATGGGTGTGCCCGTACAGGACGACCCGGCAGCCGGCTGCCCGGGCCGCCTTTTTTAATTCCTCCAGGGAAAATTTGACCCCGTAGGTATGCCCGTGGGTGACAAACAGCTTGGTCTTGCCTGCGCGCACAATCCGGGAGGCGGGCTCCAGGGAGCCCCAGTCGCAGTTTCCGGCCACGCCGACGATCGTAAGATTGGGATACAGGGAGCGGATATCATCCAATTCACGCTCGCCGTCCCCTAAAAACAGCACCAGATCCGCGGAATCCTTCTGGAGCTCCATCAACTGGTGCAGAACGGTAAAATTCCGATGGCTGTCTGATATTACAACAATTTTCACCGCAGTTTCTCCTCTTTTCCTTGTCCGGGTGCGCATAGTGTACGGATTCCCGCCATATAGTATAATGTTCCCGCAGAATGGGAACACGCAATCGTCTTGAGTGGTTCAGACGGCCCGAGCCCAACCAAAAATGTCCTGGTTTGTTCCGGGATGACAGGGGCGCCAGTCTCCTTTTTTTAATTCCTGCATATGATACATAAGAAGGCAGGTGACTGAAGATGAACCAGAATCAAAATTTTCAAATCCCGCAGGAGCGGCTCAACCAGATGCTGCAGATGGCCAGCCAGAAGCTGGGCACCACGCCCGAAGAGCTGCAGCGCCAGCTGCAAAACGGCAACTTTGACGCTCTAAAGGGAAATCCCATGGTAAATTCTGTCCTCAAGGACCCCAAAAAGCTCCAGCAGATGCTGAATAATCCCCAGATTCAGCAGATGCTGCGGGGAATGGGCAAACAGTAAAACCCCCGTAAGGATGACCGGCGGCTGGGATACAGGCCGCTGGAATCCTTTGCAGGGGAAGGGTCAATCGAAAGGGGATTGCCCGGCAAAAGTATGCCCTGAACCCCCGGGGCATCTATTTTCTTATCTTACAACAAAACTTCTGCAAACACAATAAGCACCCTTTGTACGCAGAGAAATGGCGGTAATTTATGGACGATCTATCTGCAACCATCAATCAGGTGCTCTCCAGTGAGGAGGGCAGAAAACAGCTGCAGGCTGTGGCCTCCATGCTCACAGGCTCTTCACCGGAGCAAAATACGGCTGCCGGCCAGGGGGCCTCTGCGCAGCAGGGCGGCTCGTCCGGCTTTGATTTATCCAAACTGGGGGAAATGCTTTCCCAGATAAGCCCTCCGTCAGCACCGGCGGCACCTGTGCCTGCGGGGGAATCCGGAGGTTCCGGCGATCTGTCCGGGCTGGCCCAGATGCTCTCCGGAGTTTTGGGAGGGGGAACCCCGGCGGCACAGCCCGCATCGGCGCAGACCTCCTCAGGCCCGGATTTATCTTCCCTAATGAAGATGCTGGGTGCGGGCGGAGCTCCTGGCACGGGGGGAGCCTCCCTTCCGGCTTTGGATATGAACACGCTGATGAACCTGCAGAAAATATTTTCCTCCTTTAACCGGGAGGATGAAAATATCCTGCTTCTGCGGGCGCTCAAGCCGCATTTAAAGGAGCGCAATCAAAAAAAGGTGGATGACGCTATCCGGATTATGCAGCTCATTAGTGTTCTGCCGCTGATTAAAGAATCCGGTTTGTTTGGGGGGAGTCTATTTTGAATTGGCAGAAATCCGGGTATTCTCCCGGGGAACTGAGCCGGATGCAGCAGGAGGCCATCCAGCGCGCCAGGGAGATGCAGCGGCGCGCCCAGGCGGCAACCCAGCAGTTTAACCGGGAATTCTCCCCGGACGGCACAGGGGATTTGCGCAATAGGCCCCAGGGGCAGGCTCAAAACCGTTCCCGCCCCAGCCAGTCTCAAACCAGCCGCTCCTCCTCTCAGCAGCCCAAACCGGAGGAACACACCTCCCCGCCGCCGCCAGCCCCTCAGAAAGCCCAGCCACAGGAATCCCATCCGGCAAAACCGCCGCAGGAGAGTGCTCCGCCCCAGCCCATGGGGGCCAATTTACTCTCTCCCATCCATCAGGTGATGGATGCCTTACATCTGGATCATGAAAAGATAGTCCTGATTGGCCTGATGCTGATTTTGCTCAATGAGGGCGGGGATAAAAAACTGCTGCTGGCCCTGGCCTATCTGCTTTTGTTCTGACATACCATCTTACCGCCAGATCGTCCAAAACTCCGGGATTCCCGGAGTTTTTATTTTGCCATTGGCCTGCTTTTGCCCGGCAGGAAACCGCGAAGAACCCAACCCGGTTTCCATTCTCATAAGGGTGCCGTACTACTAGGCTAAGAATGAACTGCCCGCATCCCGATATCCCTTTGAAGTTTTGAGACAAGCCCAAAACTTCCGTAGTTAATTCTATTCCTGTCCATAATAGTTCTACCGTAATCCGGGGGGTTCATCAAAGAAGGGGGGGCACCGGGACGCTCGTAGTTTAGTTTATATCTTAGCCCCTCAGCGTCCCTTTGAAGTT
Source organism: Marvinbryantia formatexigens (assembly GCA_021771035.1). GTDB lineage: Bacteria > Bacillota > Clostridia > Oscillospirales > Ruminococcaceae > CALXEM01. The sequence goes on from JAETPU010000016.1 coordinate 57,398, forward strand.
TTGGACAAGCCAAAACTTCCATAGATATAAACAACTCTACAGACGTGCTTTGTGGCCTTTGGGTACTTTCTGCTGAAACAAATTACGGAGAATTGAAACTTGTTTCAATTCTCGTAAGGGATGCCATACTATTTAGGCCAAGAATGAACTGTCCGCATCCCGGCGGCAGGGCTTGGGGTGGGAATTGGATGATAATTTGCATGGGTGCAATTCACCCTATATCAAAGAAATTCAGAACAACGATCTCCTGTGTTTTTCTAAAAAGTGCAGTTCTACTTCCCATATGGAACGTCACCCAATTCCCCTCCCAAACTGCTCAATGCCGGGAGGTACTCTGGGCTCAATCGAAACGGCAATCCCACAGTACCTCCGTGAGTTTTGAAACAAGTTCAAAACTCCGCAGCTTTCCTATGTGCCGAATGGCACCGGGATGCCCTCAGTTTGGTTCTTTGCTTAGTCCCCAATATTGTTCCGACTACGGAGAATTGAAACCTGTTTCAATTCTCATAAGGGATGCTGTATGACTCAGATAAGAAAGGGCTTAGCGC
>JAETPU010000017.1 GCA_021771035.1 Marvinbryantia formatexigens
TTTGTGAGTTCGGAGGTGCTCAACCGCCTGGCGGCCTGTGTGGAAAGAGCTGACAGTATCGAAGAACTCTCCGATATCGCTCCCTTTATCAGTTCGCAGGAGCTCAACCGCCTGGCGGCCTGTGTGGAAAGAGTTGACAGCATCGAAGAACTCTCCGATATCGCTCCCTTTCTCAGTCGTCAGGTTCTGGATTCTCTGGCGGCCAAAGCCTGCAAAAATAACAGCCAATAAGCCAAAGAAAAAGACTGTATGGAAGTTTTCCATACAGTCTTTTTCTTCATTGCGCCGCCCGTCCTCCCGGCGGCCGCGGGGCGCTAAAAATTACCAGATCACTGCCCAGGGGCCTCCCCGGCAGAATTCTCCTGCGCCAGAGCACCGGGACTGGCGGTATCCACATCCTTCTGCAGGAAGTACATCAGGTATCCCAGATACAGCATAAAGAAGCAGTTCATAAAGGAGGTGGTATACAGGATATTAGCCTCGACCATATTATTGCTGAACAGCAGCAGAACCGCGGAGATAACCGCTGTCAAAAGGGAGTATCTCGTTTTTCTGGTAGCGGGGTGATACATAATCTTAACAGCGTCCTTGGCAATCATAAACAGCAGCAGCAAAAGGGCCGGCAGGGCAAAAATCCCATAGCTTACCACAGTCTGAATCAGGATATTGTGCATCCCGCCCCCTTCAAGCCCCGGCAGGGAGGCATTGGGCATATACTTGCGGAAATAGGCCTTCACATCATATTTTCCTACACCGGCCAGCGGATGATGCTTTACCACCACCGCGGAGGCCTTCCACAGCGCGATGCGTCCGTTACCCTGGCTCTCTGAGGAGGTATCCCTCTGCAGATTGACATGGTACCGCTCCAGGCGGTCCGCCGCTGTCTCGTCCTCCAGCCCGGGTTCGGGAGCTTCCGTCATCAGGGCAATGGAAGCGGGCAGATAGCCCAGTCCCCTGCGGATGGGTTTGAAGCACAAGTAGACAGTGCCCACCAGCACCAATGCGGCACAGAACACCGCCATGTGTTTGATGACAAGCAGGCTGCGTTTTTTGAGCTTTTTGACCCAGGAAAAATACAGGTATACTAAGAAGAATACAATGGCTCCCACCTCAGCACCCCGGGAACCCGCCATAATAAAGCAGGCAAAATTGACAAGAAAAGCCAGAATATACAGAACCTTCACTGTTCTGGACAGCGGGAACAATCTGCGGTTGATAAACATGGCGGCAATGGCAATCAAGCCCACGATACCCAGGGTGTTAGGATTGGCCGTGATACCGGTCAGACGGTTGCCGTAGGCAACGCCGAAATAATACATACTTTCATATTCGGTCCCCACCTGGGTAAAATAGGCGCCGTTAATGCGCAGCAGGAACAGCACGATGGATGCCAGGGAAATTAAGCTGATTCCCAGGATGGCGACCTGGTTGAGCAGCAGGATTTCCCGTTTGGTCCTGCGCTTGTCCGAATGCAGATCGATGTTGGCCAGCAAAAGGAATTGCAGCACCGTGTAGGCCATCATCTTTCCATTTTCAACCAGGGATTTATCATAGTTGACAACCGTTGTCACCAGCAGGATCCCTAAAAAGATTGCAATCCACGGCAGATAGCGGTTGGTGAGAAACCGGCGGCGGGTGAACAGATCATACAGCAGAATCAGCCAGCCGTACACCAGTACAAATTTAAACCAGTCCCCTGTGTATTGATTGACGAATGGAACAATGGAACACAGTGCGAACAGCAAATAAAGCAGTTTAAAATAAATCGTCTCCTGAAACAGATTCTTTATGATCTTCAATCCTGGAAATTCATCTCCTTATTCTATGCTTGAGAGCGTCCTTCATTTTGATAAAAGCGCCCAGCAGATGGACGGCGCGGCGGCGCATCATCCAGCGCACCAGCCGGTTATGAAGGGACTGCATCTGCGTTTGAGCCAAAAATTCGGCCGTCATATACTGTTTTAAAACGTCTCTCATGAGCCTATCCCGTTCACGGCGGCCCAGCGGGGCCGCGCAGAGGCTCTGCAGCTGCAGATAGCTCTGCCGGAAAAAAACCGCGTTCAGGTACGGCGTGCTCTGCTCAAGGCAGTCGTGCCGCCGGCAGAACTCCCGGACCTTCTGGTACAGCTGGAACTGCAGGGCGGATTTCTGCGGGTTAAACCGCGTTGTCAGCGAGGTATCGGCAACGGTACGGTAACAGTACAGGCAGTCCTCAACCAGACATACGGTTTTACAGAACTCATAATACTGCAAATTAAAGGTCAAATCCTCCCCCAGGGATAAGGCGGGGTCAAACCGAATGCCCTCCCGCTGGATAACGGCGTTTTCATACAGCTTGAAGCAGGGCCCGGACAGCAGGGTTTTATCATACAGTTCACCGAACCGTTCAAAAAATTCTCTGTCCCGCAAGACAGCGTTGACAGCGGGCCAGTCCTTTTTCTCCCCCTTGAGGGGATCCACTTTGCTGTAGCCGGTCACCACCAGCTGGGCCCCATGCTCCCGCTGGGTCTGGATCAGGCTTTCGAGCAGCCCGGGAAGGATCCAGTCATCCGCATCCAAAAAACAGAGAAATTCTCCCTGAGCCAGATCGATTGCAAGATTACGCGCAGCGGACACCCCGGCATTCTCCTGGTGAAGCACCTGAATCCGGGAATCCTTCTTTGCATATTCCTGGCAGACAGCCAGGGATTGATCGATGGAGCCGTCGTCAATCACAAAGAGCTCCCAGTTGGAATAGGTCTGCTCCAATACGCTGTCCAGGCATTTTTTTAAATACTCCTGCGCGTTATACACAGGGACAATTACTGAAATTAAGCCCTTTGACTCCATCGGCGTCACCTCTCAAAGGAAGATTTCTCGGGAAATGCCTGCTGGAACACCTCCTGCAGGCGGCGCTTCTGCAGCTCAAAGTCCTCATAGGCGCCGGTATCGTTGCAGCACACCATATGGTAGCGTCTCTTTAGTATGGACTCAAACAAATCCTGATTATCATTGCTGACGACAAATAGTTTTCCGAATTTGTGGCTTCTGGGGGCGAAATCCCCCTGGGCCAGCCTCCAATACCGCATCAAATATTGACTGACATCCTCTTCATCGCGAAATTTATGACGGCAGGTGGCGTCGAGAATTTCCCCCTCCTGCTGCCAGACAGTTTCAAACAGGCTCTTTTGGAAGGCGTTGGGCAAATGCTCGTCATGAAAGCCAGTGAACTCCCGCCAGGGCATCAGGGCCAGGGTAATCAGGTTCTGGCTGCCGTATTTAAAATTGACCCACTTGGAAAAATTCTGCTTGAGGGCGGCACGTTTGTGGAAATGCCGGTTAATCACCTTGACATTATTGAAAAGGATGGGCGTAAATTTATCATCCAGCGGCACCACCACATTGGCCCGATAGGTATCGCAGGGGGTATCGCCGTGAAAAAAATCCTCGGGTTTGACTGGGGCTGTGAGAAACATATCGTCGTTGAAATAGACGAATTTTTCGCTGAGATCCTGGATCCGGTGCAGATTCAGTTCAATGGGATGGGAACTGAAGGTGGGCAGATATTCCTGCGGGATATAGTCCTCATGGCGTACAATATTCAGTTTGGGATGCTCCGTATTCAGCCAGGGCGGCAGATGCCCCCAGGTGACGAAATGGATTTTACTGACCCAGGGCGCAAACCGCTCCACACCCCGGAACCAGTATTGCAGGTTATCCCAATCCTGATAGCGGATTTGGCGGTCGTCCACCTGAACATCGGGGCGGTACTGCCGTTTCTGAGCCTGCCAGGCAGGGTCGTTTCCATCCACCCAGATGATTACAAAATCTATTCTGTCTTGCATTGTTCTTATCATTCCTCTCTGGGGAGTGTGCTCCCATGCACCAGCATTGTCAGCGCTGTGCCCCTGTCTACTTGAGCTTATCAAACAGATCCGGGCGCCGTTTTTTTACCGTGTGCAAAAGCCAGCCGAAGGCCATTCCGCACACAGCGCTTTTCGTTCTCACAACAGCGTTGAGCAGCCTGGCCTGTTTGGAGGTGCCCCTGGCAAATTGCAGGGCCTCAAGGGTCTGGGGGGTATGGAGCAGTTCTTTCATACGGCGGCGCTTTTGCGCGGCGCTCAGGGCCTTGCCCGCCGCACATTCCCGCTCGAAGGCGGAAACCACATGGCGCAGATGGACATTGCACAATTCCCGGCGCACATCGCCTCCATATACCCCGGCGGACTCATACAGCGCTTTCATGGCGTCGAACCTGCGGCAGATAAGCTGGGGGTACTCCGGCACAAAGGCGTCCGTCAGGGATCCCGCTCCGTATTTCATATAGTGGTAATAAACGCTGTCCAGAACGACCAGGCAGTCCAGATGGGCAAAGAGCTGGGCATTGAACAGCAGATCTTCGATTAGCGGGATCTTCTGGGACGTCACGCCGGAATCCAGGATGGTCTGGCGCCGGTAGAGCTTATTGGTGGTGTAGGCAAACACCTTTTCCTTATCCAGCACAGCCGCATATTCGGCAATCCGCCTGCGGGAATCCAGCTGCTTTGGCGTTGGAGCCACCACAGCCGTCGTCTCCTGATCCAGCCCCGACCGGGAGAAATCCTGGCAGTAGCCGTATACCACTGCCTGGGCCCCGCTGCGCTGTGCCGCTTCCCAGGCGCCGCCCAGCATCTGCGGCTCCACCCAGTCATCCGAATCCACAAAACAGATGTAGTCTCCCCGCGCCTGTGCCACCCCGGTATTGCGGGCCATCGCCAGGCCCTCGTTCTTTTGTTTATGAAATACCCGGATACGGGGATCCGACCCCGCCAGTTCCTGGGCCAGCACACCGCTGCCGTCCGGGCTGCAGTCATCCACCAAAAGGAGCTCCCAGTCTTCAAAGCTCTGATCCCGGATACTCTGCACCGCCCGGGGCAGGGTTGCCTGCGTGCGGTAAACCGGCATAATAACCGTTATCTTTGGCGAATCCATCCGCCGGCACCTACTTTCTCAAGAATGTATGATACAGCTTTTCCCGCAGGGAAACCGGCACAATGCAGAACACAAACTGCACCGCTAAAATCTGCAGGTATGTTCCCCAGCCGATGTACCCTGTCCGGCGGATTTTATTGCGGCCCGCCGCTATCTTCTTCCAATAGGACAGCCCGCCCCGGCGCTCCATCATCCCCGCGCCCACTCTGGCATATACCAGGCTCTCCGGCAGATTGCACGTCTTAGCTCCCCTGAGAAGCATACGCACCCAGAGATAGTAGTCCTCGATTAAATTGACCTCCTGGTAATTTCCCGCCGCCAGAACCGCCGATTTTTTGAACATTACCGTCATGTGGTTAAAGGGGTTGCGCTTCTTGGAAAAGGCCAGTATCTCCTCATGGGTGCAGGGCAGAACCCGCCGGGAAACCACCTTATCCGGGGACTGCTCAAATTCATCGATCATGGTACCGCAGATGTCCAGCCCGGGATCCTGTGCAAAGGCCCGCAGCTGCTTTTCGCACCGGGCCGGACAGGCGATATCATCCGTATCCATACGCGCGATCAACTCATAGCGGCATTTTTCCACCCCGATACGAAGGGCATTTCCCAAGCCCATATTCCTCTCAAGGGGCACCCGGGCAAAGACGCCGGGGTTCAGGGCCTCCTCCTCGTCCAAAACGCGTTCCAGTTCCGGGGTCAGCGGGCCGTCCTGAACCAACAAAATCTCAGACGGCGGCACCGTCTGAGATAACATACTGTGCAGGGCTTCCCGCAGATATTCTGGTTTTTCCTTATAATATACGCTCATCAATACGCTGTAGGGTGCCAGTTCCAACTTGTTTTCCCCCTTTACAAATCCTTGCGGGCATCTTCCGGCTGAGGCTGTGCAGAGGAATCCGCCGTCAGCTGGCCCTCCTCAATGCCCTCGGTGCTGTCCTTCATAAACATAATTTTAAAGGTTAAAAACAGCAGCTTGATATCCAGGCGCAGAGAATATTTTTCAATATATACCAAATCCAGGAGCAGCTTGTCCTGGGGCGAGGTATTGTATTTCCCCATCACCTGGGCGTAGCCGGTGAGTCCGGCCTTCATCTTGGTGCGGTACCGGAACTCCGGATATTTTTTGACATATTCCGCAATAATCTGCGGGCGCTCCGGGCGCGGGCCCACCAGAGACATATCCCCCTTGAGAATATTGAGCAGCTGGGGCAGCTCATCCAGGCGGGTGGCGCGAATCACCCTGCCCACCGGTGTGATGCGGGGATCCCCCTTGGAGGCCAGGCGGGCCTGTCCGCCCTTCTCTGCATCCACTACCATGCTGCGGAACTTATACAAATAAAATTCCCGGTTATCCTGCGTGACGCGCACCTGGCGGTAAATCGGCGAATGACGGTCGTACAGCACAATGGCCAGCGCTGTCAAAAGCATGAAGGGCGAAGCAATCAGCAGGCCCACTGCGGAAAAGAGGATATCCATCAGCCGCTTGACAATCTTTTGTTCCTGGGTGAGATGATAATCCTTGCTCAAAAGCACCGGGGTATCAAAGATCTGGGTCAGCTCCGCCGAGTTGAGCAGCACATCCTCCACCGAAGGGATGACGTACATACGGATGTCATGGTCATAGCAGTAATCGCTCACCTGGCGGCGCAGGTTCAAATCGATAGAGCCAATCATCACACAGCCGATAGTCTCCTCGATTTTTTTCAGGCAGCCCTTTCCAATCTGTTCCTGTGTAAGCGTGGCCGCCACATGATAGCGCTCCCGAATCCGGCTGATTTTACCTTCCATCCGCTGGGCCTCCTGGGCATCCCGGCACAGCAGCACCACACTGCGGATGGGATAGATCATAAAATAAACCTTGTTGATCACAACTACGAGGACTACAACCGTAGCAATCTGCAGCAGCGTCTGGACAACCACGGGCCCTGCCGGCAGCAGTTCGGAGGCCATCAGGGAAAGCTGGAAATACATCAGCATATTGGCGATAACCAGGGATAGAGAATTGGAATAGATGATTTCATTTCGGCGGTACCGCCCAATGCGAAAACCGCCATACATGGCGTTAAATACAAAAAATAAAACCGCATACACCAGGGTAACTACATAGTTGCCTTTTCGGAAAAAGACCGTCTCCTCATAGGCATTCTGCCAAATCAGAACAAATTCCAGAATAATGCAGACAAATAAGAAGGTCCGGGATAAAAACATAATCGTTCTGCGGTATTTATATCCCTTCTTGTGTTGCGTTTGATTCATGACTTCCTCCATCCGGGCACAGCCGTTCCTCAATTTTGGAATGCTTGCCCTCGATTGTTCCTGGCTTGTCCATTCAGCAGCGGCAAGCCCGCCGGCCTCAAAACAGCACGGCAGCATCTTAGAGCCCATCTATTCTATTGTTTGTGAAAACCAGCCAATAACTCCGCGGGCCGGGATTTATTTCATCGTACTGTACCTAATTTTAAATTGGATTCTTATCATTCGGGTCAGGCATTTTGTTTGGGGAAGCTGGATTCCCGACAGCCTTTGCATCCTATCATGTAACGTTCACACGCCGTATGGCGGCAGCCGTTTCACCCGCAGGCAGAGCCTCCAGACGTTCACGCAGGGCGTGAACATTGTACCGCAGGCCTGGATCAACCCGGATGTTTTGCGGTTCAGCCTTGGCTGAATGCCGGTCGTTGGTTGACCGGCAAGCAAAACTCCCAGATGTTCACGCAGGGCGTGAACATTGTACCATAGAGGTTATTCAATCAAAAAAGAAAGCGAAGCTTTCCTTCCAATTTGATTCAATGTTCTCGTTATGGTCAAAATCTTTGATTTTGGGTACCATAGAAGTTATTATAACGTAGTCGGTTTGCAAAATCAATGCTGAGGCCTTTTGAAGGTCGGATCCAAGGGAAAAATTCACAAATCTTCAGATATTTATTCATAGGATTCCGAAAATTTTAAGCAATTTTTCTGTTTTTCTGTAGGTATTCGCGGAACCCGGCCCGGAGCGGCCTTTGGGACTCCCTCTGAAGTTGCCGCCTCGCAGCCAGAAAAGATTTCGTTTCTTTTTATCGGAGCCCCGCAGTCCTCTAAAACGGCGGCACTGCTGCCCCGTCATTTTCACCGTGAAACGGATGGGGTTTGGGAAAACACCAGTTCATAGTAATTGGAAATCCCCATGGCCTGAGCGGCATGGTTGAGCGACTGCTCCAGCCGTTCACGGTTGGCCCGAACGGTCTCAATGTCCCGGGGGATTTCCATATATTCGGCAATTCTGGCGCCATTACTGTACGCAACGCCCAGCAGGCGGAACTTCACCCCGTCTTTTTCTTTGATTTTCGGGAACCGTTCCCCCTCAAATTCCACATACTCCGCCGTCCCCTCACACAGATACTCTGTCAATTCCAGCACCGCCTTTTGCAAACCGCCTTGGCCCGCAGGTGTTCCTGCTGGTTTTTACAGGCTGGGGCCCATGAGATGGTTTTAGATTTTTCTCTCTATTTTTATGCGCAAGCAGGCCTGTCCTATTTCGGCAGTGGGAAATTCCCTGAAAACCCATTGGAGGAACTGCCGTCCCGCATGGCTTTGACGACCCGGCTGCCGCCAGGCGCCAAATTTGCGGCAAGCTTGTAGCCGGCAGAATTTCCTCATGCACGGGCTCATACAATAGGGATACGAGACGCATTGAAGCCTCGCCGCCTGCGAATTTTAGCTGAATGAACCCCGCGGCGGGGCCGGGAGCCTATCGCAGGGGACAGGTGCTTGACAGCCGGGCGGAGTCCAAAAAATGGCGTCATGAAGCTGTCACCGGTTCCCACTTTGGACTAGAAAGGCTTCGGCTGCCTCCAGGAGTATCGGCGCAGGGGCAGCTCTGAGCTTTTCCCGGGATCGTGAGGGCACCGTCTTTACCGGAAAGCGCGTTATTACGGGCAGCGTGTGGGAGTGACGGGGGAAAGAAACTGAATTCGATTCCCCAATCGTAACATCCGGGCACTTTCCGCACAGTCCCCCGGCGTGATGGATGCAAACAGCGACTGAAACCCGTGATTGAGCGGCCCGGGAGCAGCATTGTGCGCTGCCGCTGGGGGTCGATACAGCGCGGATATGCCGGTAACGCTCCCAGGAGTTCCCATTACCAAAACGCTCCCCCTGCCGGCTTTTCCCGGGAGGGGGTTTTTCAAAGAAAGGGTGTTTTTATGTCCTATGCCATGTACCTGAGAAAATCCCGGGCGGAAGAGGCCTCCCAGCCCCTGGAGGATACGCTGCGCCTGCACCGAAAGCTGCTTACCGAATTCGCCCATAAAAACGGGCTGACGATCCAAGCCGCTTATGAGGAGGTGGTCAGCGGGGAAAGCCTGTTTGCCCGGCCCCAGATGCTGCGGCTTTTGCAGGACGTGCAGGCGGGGCTCTATCAGGGCGTGCTCTGTATGGATCTGGATCGGTTAGGGCGCGGCGGAATGCAGGATCAGGGCGTTATCCTGGACACCTTTAAAAATTCCGGCACCAAGATTCTGACACCGGAACACACCTATGATCTCAGTGACGAGACAGATGAGGAGCTTACAGAGCTCAAGACCTTCATCTCCCGGCGGGAATATAAAATCATCAATAAACGGCTGCGCCGCGGTCTGCACGATACCATCACCAGCGGCGGGTATATTCCCAACGCGCCCTACGGATACCGAAAGGCTGTGCAAAACCGCCGTCCCACCCTTGAAATTGTGGAGGAGGAGGCCAAATTTGTCCGCATGATGTTCCAGCTGTACGTCCAGGGAGTCGGCTGCTCTGCCATCGCCCAGACCCTCAACAGCCTGGGGGCGGTTCCGCGGCGCACAGGACAGTTCCAGCGCACCAGTGTCCGGCTGATTCTGCGCAATCCCGTCTATGTGGGAAAGGTGGTGTGGAACCGGCTGCGCTATGAAAAAACCGGGGATCTCCAGAGCGGACGCAGGGTTTCGGGGCGCCCCCAGGAGGATTGGCTGGTGGTGGACGGCCTGCATGAGCCCATCGTCGATCGGGCTCTGTTCGAGGAGGCCGGGCGGATGATGCAGGCCCATTCCATCCCCTCCCGCCGGGACGGCAGCGTTAAAAACCCCTTTGCCGGCCTGATACGCTGCCAAAAATGCGCCCGCGTACTGGTGCGCCAGGCTCCGGCAAACAAGGAGGCCTACCTGCTGTGCCCGACCCCCGGCTGTACCGCGGGAGCCCACCTGGAGCTGGTCCAGCAAGCGCTTCTGGGCCGGCTGCGCGGTATTTTACAGGGGATTACTCTGCGGGAGAGTCCCCGGCCGGGGACCGATCTGCTTCAGAGCCAAGCACTGCTGGAGGGGGTCCGCAGGGAATGCTCCCGATGCGCCCAGCAGCAGAACCGGCTGTATGAGCTTTTGGAACAGGGGGTTTATTCCGCCGACACCTTCCAGCAGCGGATGCAGGTTCTCAACGCAAAGCAGGCGGCCCTGCAAAGCCAGGAAGCGGACCTGTCCCGGCGGCTGACAGAGCTGAGAGCCCTGCGCATTCAGAGCTCCAAGCGGCAATTTCAAGAGATTTTGCAGGTCTATGCGGGCGCCGGCGCCGCTGAGCAGAACCAGCTGCTCAAAAGCCTTTTATACGGCGTTTGCTACCAGAAAGCCCGCGGCAGCACGCCGGAGGACTTCTCTTTGGAGATATACCACCGCTCGTTTTACCCTGAGTTATAACGTGAACCTTGTTCTGACAAGGACTGCTTAGAAGATTTGCAGGTCTATTTCACCGATGTCACACAGCCTATCATCGATTCCAGCGTCAGTGTGAAGTGCAAACGCGTAGAGATTCTCAACGTATTCCTGGAAGTGGAACCTGTCCCCTTTAACCGCGGCTTTTATTCCGTGGACATAACCTTTTTCTTCACCGTACATCTGAACGCCTACACCTCTCCCCTTGCCACCCCCACTGAAGTTCAGGGGCTGGCAACCTTCTCCAAGAAGGTCATTTTGTACGGGAGCGAGGGCAATGTCCGGGTATTCAGCAGCGACGCCGCCCCCGGCCAGCTTACCCCCCGCAACAGCAATCTTCCCAAGGCCAGCGTCCAGGTTGTGGATCCCATCTGCCTGGCCTGCCGCCTGATGGAGTGCCCGGAATATCCCAACTGCTGCTGCATCACGGTTCCCCCGGATGTGGGAAGCCAGTATGACGGGAACTTTGCAGTATGCAACCCGGTGAAAACCGTGTATATCACACTGGGACTGTTCACCATCGTTCAGTTGGAACGCAGCGTCCAGATGATGATTCCGGCCTACGACTACTGTGTCCCCGACAAGGAATGCACCACCACTGCGGACGATCCGTGCGAGCTGTTCAAACGGATTAAATTTCCCACCAACGAGTTCTTCCCGCCCCGCATGGATGATTTGGAGGATGCCGACATCCCCACCTGCGGCTGTGAGGAAATCGGCTGCAACGACTGATTGGTCTGCGGCCGCTAAAAAACCCCAGCGCCCAGCCCTAAGGCTGTGCGCTGGGGTTTTTCCATGGGTTCCCGCCGACGCTTCCGCCAAGGCTGAGCCGCCTTGCGTCTCTATGTCCTGGAATGAAGAAGCTGCGGGAGAACAATGCCGTCCAAATGGTCAATTTCATGGGCCAGGCACTGGGCAAACTCCCCACTCCCGGTTACCACAATAGGGTCGCCCCATTCATTGAGGGCGCTCACCTTCACCTGCATGGGCCGGCGTACCCTGCCGTACAGCCCGGGAAAGCTCAGACAGCCCTCCGGGGCCAACTGGGTGCCCTGTTCCCACAGGATCACCGGATTGACAAGAGCCAACAGCCGGTTTTCCCGCATCACCACAATCAGGCGCTGGGATACGCCGATCTGATTGGCTGAGAGCCCTGCCCCATTGGTGTGGGCCCGCAGTGTATCCGCCATATCCCGCAGGATTCGGCGGGTTCTTGCCGTCACCGAGACAACCTCCCGGCAAGCCTCATATAAAACCGGATCCCGAAAGGTCCGTATTCTCTGAACCGCCATAGCCATCTCCTTTGTTCCAAACCGGTACCGGCAGCGCCGTATTCCCCGCATACAGTCAAAGCCCTTACCGGATACAGATTCCGTTGTGCGTCAGGAACTTACCGCAGCCGTCGCGGGCAATTTTCCTGCAAATCCATTTATCAGCGTCTGCACACGCCTTTAACCCTGGAACGGAAGCGTATAGTATCCCGACTTGGAAACCGGTTCCCCACCGTCATGCAGATGGGTGGTATCGCCTAAAACCTGGCAGCGGAAATAGGCCACCGCAGGATCCCGCTCCTCGCTGTTGAGAACCGTCACCGAAGTGGGCGCCGGGAAAAAGCCGTGCCAGAGCAGAACCGGGGAAATTCCCAAAAGATGCGAAAGCATCACGCAGCTGACGCCCAGATGGCAGAACAGGACGATGGTGTCGTCGTTGTGCTGCCGAACCCGGTAAATATTCCCCTCGCGCTCATAGCCATAGCCGGCCAGCAGCTCGTCCAGGCCGCGGCACACCGCCGCATAGGAGTTTTTAATATCGCCGGTTTTCATCACCGGGGTATCCATCCAGGCAGCCCTGTCGTACATTCCAGGCTCATTGGTCCAATAGGCGGGCATAAAATCCCACGGGCCGCGCTCCTTGCCGGTCTCAGGATCCAAAACAGGAACATAAAATTCCTTCATCCACTCATAAACCGTAGCTTCCCGCCCCATCTTTTTCAGCGACAGGGATGCCGTATCCTTCGCGCGTCCCAGCGGAGAACAGTAGAAATCCCGCACATCCCAGCGGCTCACCCGCTCGGAGAGCAGCTCGGCTTCCCGCCAGCCCTTCGGTGTCAGGGAATCGCGCTCATAGTCCGGATCGCCGTGACGGATTAAAATAATTCTCATAACCTGTTTACACTCTCCCTCAAAGAAACGGCCTCAACCACCCGCAAACGCGGTTTATCCTCAGTTTTAAACCGCTCAAGCCGGCCGTTTTCTGGCTTATTTTCTATATCATATCAAAAACCGCCTGTTTTCGCAAGAAAAGGCAAAAAATTGACTAGGAGGGCACCACTGGGACACTGTCAGTTTGATTCTGGTCTTAGGCCCCAATCTATTGTTCCAACTACGGAGAATTGAAACAAGTTTCAATTCTCATTAGGGATTCTGTATCACCCAGATAGGAATGAGCTTAGCGCATCCCGGCGGCAGGGGGCTGGGAAGGAACTGGATGACAGTTTTCATGGATAGAATATCCTTCTATTCCACTTGAATTTAGAGAATCCAGTATTGTCTTCGTTATAAAGACAGCAGTTTTACTTTCCAAGTAGATTATCACCCAATTCCCCACCCAAACCGCTGTGCCGCGAGGCACCGGGACACTTGCAGTTTGATTCTGGTCTTAGGCCACAATCTATTGCTCCATCTACGGAGAATTGAAACTTGTTTCAATTCTTATTAGGGATGCTGTATTACTCAGATAAGAAAGGGCATAGCGCATCCCGGCGTCCCCGCAGCAAATTCCAAATCGTGGTCTGCACGGCCAGAAAAAGGGAAAAGAGCCGCCAAAGAGGCGTTCCCCCTCTTTGGTATCTCCCCCTTTAGGGCAGTTCTTTGCACTCAATCAGTAAAGGCCGGTAGAAAGTGAGGAGCCACAGGCTCTCCCCATGGATACTGCCAGGAATTGCGCAATCGTAGAAATTACCGGATAGTGTCTGTCCATCTACCGGCAGCCCCTGCTGTTGGGAAGCACCTCACGGCGGATATAGTCGAACAGGGCGTCCTCCCCTTCATCTTTGAGCAAGGTAAGCAGTTTTTCCAGCAGGGCGCGGGTTTCGCGATGCAGCAGATAATGATCCCGGGAACGCATATAGTAGTCATAGGGATCCCGATCCCGGTAGGCCTCTCCCCGATAGGTCTTGCTGGCGGCCATGCGGTCGCACACCATCTCCACCACATAGCGCACCGGCATTTTTGTCCCGGCTATCTGATGGCTGCCAGTGGGGGAATAGTCAATCCAATATTCCAGATGGTGCCGGTTGCGTCCCTTATGGTGCAGCCAGGCGGCGCTGTAGCCGCACTCCAGGCGCTGGGCTTCATTGGGGCTTCGATCCCCCTGGTAATATTTCACTCCCGCCCAAAATTCAGTGGGAGAATATTTGGAGAGATCATGCAGCAGCCCCTGCCGGTATAACCCCACGCGAAAGCAGTGGCGCAGAACTAAAAACCGGTGATGATGGACTGTTTTCAGATGTCCAAAGAAATTCATATGTTGTTCTCATTCCTTTCCGGAACTGATTCCGGGTACTCATTGACAGCTATCGGCTCGCCTGTTTTTAAGGCTGTAAAAGACATCAGTCCGAAAGCCGGAGCGTTCCTGTCCCGCGGCGGCCCATTTCCCAGCGCCGCCGTATCCCTGCCAATCCCCCACCCATGGGATGGGGACGCCGTATCGGGCAAAGGGCGGCGCCCACAGCTGAAAACGCCCCGCCTTTCTTTATTGTACTGCGCAAAGCATACGCTGACAACCATCTTTGCCTGTAGGATTTTACCAATCGGGACATTGGGGCGCCTGTCCTAAACAGTCCATTGAACCTGGCAGAGGGTATGGGTTCCCTGGTAACAGGATATGCGCTGCTTCCCGTTTGGTTCCCGCCGGAATGGACAGGGTATCCCCCCGGGTTACAGCATTTTGTCTATATCTCAGAGAAAAAAGCCCCCGTTCCTGGAAAAAAGTGCTTGACAATCGATCCGGGAGGGGCTATAATAACAAAAAATTAATGATGATTAAGGCTGTGAAGAGAAGGAGTAGAAATCTTTTCCAAAGCAAAGAGAGGAACCGGTTGGTGTAAGTGTTCCGTGCGGAGGGTTTTGAAGTAGTCTCAGAGCTGCAGATCGAACCGGGAGTGTATCCCTTAGTAGACTCTGACGGAGTTCTCACCGATATCGGAGAAGCGGCATCGGAATTTTTTCCCGTGCTGACTAAGGTGTGGATGCAGCACATCCGCATGAATTTAGGTGGTAACACGAAGTCATTCGTCCTAATTGGGATGGATGGCTTTTTTATTTTTATCCAGCCGCCGCAGCCTTGTAAAGTGTCTGAGGAAAGGAAGAACCAGTATGCAGCTGCTCAATGAATTTTTGACCAGAAGTGAATTTTCCAGCTATGAGGATTTTTATGAGAATTTTTCCCTGAAGATCCCGGAGCGGTTTAATTTTGCCGGAGATGTGGTGGATGTTTTGGCTAAAAGGTCGCCGCATCAGCTGGCGCTATTATACTGCAACGATGAGGGCGCCGAGTACCGGATGGATTTTAAAGAGCTCAGCGATTGCTCCAAGCGGGCCGCGGCCTATTTTTTGAGCCTGGGTATCCGTCAGGGAGAACGTGTGGTGTTAATCCTGCGGCGGAGAATCGAATATTGGATCTGTGCGGTGGCTCTGCACCGGATTGGCGCTGTGGCGGTTCCGGCCTCCATTCAGTTTACCGCCAAGGATCTGGCCTACCGCATCAATACCGCCAAGGCGGCGGCAATCATCTATTTAGATACCGCCTTTTGCCTGGATCAGGTCAGACAGCTCACTGCCAAGAACTGCCCCACCCTGCGCCAACGGATTTTTGTGCGGGAAGAGGGCGGCCAGCAGCCCCAGGGCGTACAGGATTTTTGCGCCGGATATCCAAAGTGCGAACCCTTTGAGCAGGTGGAGCGTGCGGAAAACAGCGCGGAGTTTATCGCCTATTTCACCTCCGGAACCACCGGAATGCCCAAGATGGCCCTGCATAACAAGACCTATCCATTGGGGCATATCCTGACCGCCAAGTATATGCAGTGCGCCAAGGACAATGGCCTGCATCTCACCATGGCGGACAGCGGCTGGGCCAAATTCGGCTGGGGCAACCTGTATGGGCAGTGGATCTGCGGCTGCGCGGTGCTGGCCTATGACCCTATCCGGTTCCATGCGGCGAATCTGCTGGCTGTGATGGAGCGTTACCAGCCCACCAGCCTGTGTGTGCCGCCCACGATGTACCGGTTTTTACTCAGCGACGGGCTTCAGAAACGCCATGTGCAATCCATTGCATGGTTTTCCACAGCGGGAGAGCCCCTGGCCCCGGAGGTAAACCGCCAGTTCCAGAAAATTACCGGCCATCCCATCCATGAGGGTTTTGGACAGAGCGAGGGAACCCCTATCACCTGCTCCTTTGAGTTCTTTGAGGTACGTCCCGGTTCCATGGGAAAACCCTCTCCCCTGTACCGCACCCGGATTATCGGCAAGGATCATCAGCCCTGCCGCCGGGGTGATGTGGGAGAAATTGTGCTCACCTCCGCCTATGAGGACCGCGGACGCGTGGGCCTGACCGCCGGTTATATCCGGGATGAAGCCTTTGAAGGCGTCCTCCGGGACGGAGTGTACCACACGGGGGATATGGCCTACGAGGACGAGGACGGCTACTATTGGTTTGTTGGACGAAACGATGATATGATCAAATGCTCCGGCTACCGGATTGGCCCTTCGGAGATCGAAGGCGTGCTCAACACCCATCATGCCGTGCGGGAATCCGCCATCATCGGACGGCCGGATCCCATCCGCGGCCAGGTGGTGTGTGCGGTGATCGCCCTGCAGGACGGCTTTGCCCCGTCCAAGGAGCTGACTAAGCAGCTCCAGGACTATGTCAAGCAGAATACCGCGCCCTACAAGTATCCCAGGATTATCGAATATGTGGCGCAGCTTCCCAAAACCAGCTCCGGCAAGATTCTGCGGCGCGCCCTGGCGCAGTAAGCTGTAGGAAAAAGTGAAGTGTTCATTTAAATCTGTACTTTTTTATTTTGCACGGGTATCAACTCTAACGCAGCCCGTTAGGGGATGGAAGAAGTCCGGACTTCTTCAAAATTGATGAAAGCGGGTTTCTTTTGATGTTTCCTAAATAGTATTGTGATTCGATTCAACCTAGCAAACGTTTGCATACTATTTTTTGTTACACGGGTATGAAAATCTGACGATTTTCTTATGATAAAATAGAGACTTCACCTTTTTGCTTTTATGGAGGACAAATAGCTATAAACTATTTTTTAAGGGAGAGAATTGATCCCTTAGCGAAATATGAAAGACATTTTGAATACGAACAAGTAAGCGAACATTTAATCTTTCGGGAATAGTACCTTTTTCAATCAGATTCATATGATATTGGCTAATTTGCAGAATTTCAGCCATCTGCTTCTTGGAGTAACCGTGGATTTTTCTAAGATAAATGATATTGTCCGTGAATATTTTTTGTTCCGTCTGGATGTCCATATTATTTCCTCCTACTTTACAATAAAAAACCGATTGCGTTTTAGGTATTATATTACCTAACATTACCAATATTATAGGTTATTTATTACCTAAAGTCAATAGTTCCTGTTGATCCTGTGATATAATAACCTCACTAAGCGATGCTTTAGATGGCTGAGAACATTGAATCGTTTGTAGAAAGTCTGGACGACTTTCCTTTTACTAAAATAATTGTATGTAGTACAGCCAAAGCTTTCAACCGTTCAAACGCTGTTGAATAATCTTTTCAGTTATTATTCTTACATTACACTTGGATAGTTTAGATATAAAGGAGCGGAGAAGTATGGATACACTCTGCATTTTGCGGGAACTGAGAGAGGATAAGGGACTCACTCAAAAGGAAATTGCGAATCTGCTTCATATTGACCAGAGTTACTACAGCAAATATGAGAGAGGCATCAGGCCGTTGCCAATCAGCCATTTAATTCTCCTATGCCAATTTTATCATGTGTCTGCGGATTATATCCTTGGACTGCCTGATTTGCCGTATCCCCAAAAATAATTGACAGAAGGTTCCCGCTGTTATGGCAGTAACTTAATAGACGGGGCTTGAATTGACTGCGGAAGTTTTGGCTTGTCCAAAACTTCACGGAGGTGCTGAATAACTAAGCGCTCCATGGACTGGGCGCACCTCCGATGAACCCCCGGATTACGGCAGTAACTTAATAGACGGGGCTTGGATTGACTGCGGAAGTTTTGGCTTGCCCGAAACTTCACGGAAACGATTTGGAAGGCCAGCCGGTTCCCAAAGATCACGACGAGTAAACGGCATAAACCTCAGCAAAATGCTTGTACAGAACCATAAAAAGGACGATGAAAAGCCCCCGCCGCAGGAAAACAGATGCAGCAGGGGGCAATTTGTATTTGTATGATAAAGCCATAGACGATAGGAAAAGAAACGCCGGAGAACCATACAGCCGGGGAAATAAACTATGAGCGCACAAATTCCCGGAAGCATCCGCGTCTCAAACCAAAACATGGGGCCGGGCTATTATTCCCCGGCAGGCTCACCGGCCTGGGCGGCATCCTCACAACCGGCCCGGCAGACAATCCCACGCTCGGCGTCCACGGTTACGGCGGTGGAATTTTTCAGGATATCCGTGGCGTTCTTGGCCCCGACGATAACAGGGATATCCAAAGTCAGCCCAACAATCGCCGCATGGGAATTGAGCCCCGGCTCCTCGGTTACAATGGCCCGGGCCTGTTTGAGCAGCGGCAGGATTGTAT
This sequence comes from Marvinbryantia formatexigens, assembly GCA_021771035.1. Classification (GTDB taxonomy): domain Bacteria; phylum Bacillota; class Clostridia; order Oscillospirales; family Ruminococcaceae; genus CALXEM01. Next base: position 18,461 of record JAETPU010000017.1, read on the forward strand.
TGGTGGTCTTGGGAATCACCAGCACATCGCCCCGGCGGAAATTCGCCATCGCCTCCGACTGCGTATGAGCCAGGCACACATTGCCGCACACTGAATGGGCGTTGACGCCCTCGCCGGTCACTAAAATATCGCCCACCACGTGCACCTTGAGCAGATTGGTGGTTCCGGAAATCCCCAGGGGCACACCCGCGGTCACAACCACAATGTCTCCGCTTTTTACCAGTCCGGCCTGCTGGGCCACCTCAACGGCATGGTTGAACAGTTCGTCCGTATTATTTTTTTCCTCCACCATCAGCGGCGTGACCCCCCAGGACATATTCATCTGGCGGCACACCTGAGGAATTGTCGTACAGCCGATAATCGGCACCTCAGGCCGGTATTTGGAGATCATCCGCGCCGTCTGGCCGGATTTTGTCACCGTAATGATCGCCGAGGCACCCAGATCATGGGCTGTGGTACAGGTGGCATGGGAGATGGCGTTGGTGACGTCGGACTTGGAATCAAAATTCCGGGAGAAAAAGCGTTTTTTATAGTCGATATCCAATTCCGCCCGCTCGGCAATCTTCGCCATGGTCTTTACCGCCTCGATGGGATACGCTCCCGCGGCAGTCTCGCCGGAGAGCATAATGGCGCTGGTGCCGTCATAGATGGCGTTGGCCACATCCGTGGCTTCCGCCCTGGTGGGACGGGGGTTCTTCATCATGCTCTCCAGCATCTGCGTGGCGGTTATCACCTGCTTGCCCGCATTATAGGCCTTCTTAATGAGCATTTTCTGCAGGACGGGGACCTCCTCCAGGGGGATTTCCACGCCCATATCGCCCCGGGCAATCATCACGCCGTCGGACACCTTGAGAATTTCATCAATGTTGCTGACACCCTGTGCGTTTTCGATTTTGGCGATCAGCCGGATGGAATCGCATTTGCGGCTGTCCAGAATTTTACGGATTTCCAAAATATCCTCAGCACTGCGGCAGAAGGAAGCGGCGATAAAGTCGAAGCCCTGCTCGATGCCGAACAGGATGTCCTCCCTATCCCGCTGGCTGATATAGGGCATAGACAAGTCCACCTGCGGGACATTCACGCCCTTGCGGTCGGAGATATGCCCGCCGTTGACTACCACGCAGGAGATCAGCGTCCCTGTGATGTCGGTCACCTTGAGTTCAATGAGCCCGTCGTCCAAAAGGATGGTGGAGCCTCTCGAGACATCCCCCGGCAGGCCCTCGTAGCTGATACTGGCACAGTCTTTGGTGCCAATGACAGATTCCGTTGTCAGATTGAAGGGATCCCCCGCCTCCAGATCGGCTCCGCCGTTTTCAAATTGTCCCAGGCGGATCTCCGGGCCCTTGGTATCCAAAAGGGACGCCACCGGTATTTCCAATTCCGCACTGACGCTCCGCAGCATCCTCAAGTTTTCCCGGTGCTGGGCATGATCGCCGTGGGAAAAATTAAAACGCGCTACATTCATTCCCGCCAGAATCAGACTTTTCATCTTTTCCTCTGTGGAAGTGGACGGCCCCAGGGTGCAGACAATCTTTGTTTTACGCATACTTCATCAATCCTTTCCGGGCTCTACTAATTCCAGAGTCCCGCTACAATCGTGTCCCTTTCAGGGCAGTTCGCAGAAAAGGCCGGGCGGATGGGTCAGTATCCGCTGTACCGTTTTTGCAGACCATATGAATGGAAAGGGAGAGGGGTTCTCCCGGACACGCAAAAAAGAAATCAAAATTTCACCAATTATAACTATACCTGGTTATTGCCGCAAATGCAAGAGGAACAGTAGCTTAACATATCCGGAAAACCATATTTTGCGATGCCTTCGCTGATGATATGGCAGCAAAATAGACGGTTCAGGCTCAGTTGGTATCGTTGCCCACCCACTTTGCGGGGATAGTGCGCCTCTGCCACATGACAGCCGGTTATAAAACAGGGGTTCTTTTCCTCAAAACACCGCTATCCCCGTTTGGGGATGGCGCAAAAGGCAGGTATTCCTGAAAACGCCTGTTTTTGCAAACGGGTACGGGGCTATCCGTTACTTATTTAATATAGAGGGCGCGATTTCCTCGCCGGGTTCCCCGCATTACAGGATACAGCGGGGCTCTATACCGTCACAAGCGCACAGACACCGCCTTTCCGTACAGAAAAAACTCCTCCGGCACAGGCCGAAGGAGTTTTTATGATCCCCATGGGGGGACTGCTCTCAGGAATCTGACGACAGCTTAATGGCCCCGCCGTCCAGATTTTGCAGCATTTGACGTACGACCAGCAGCACAAACTGCACCTCCTGCTCGGTTCGTCCGCTGAGCAGCGCCGCAAGCTGCTCCTCCTGAGGGGTGCGCCCGGACTGTGTAAATCCCAGCAGGGTATTGGGATCCACCCGCAGGGCCTGTGCCAGCTTACATAAGCTGACGGTACCGGGAAGCCGCATCCCGGTTTCAATCTGGCTTATAAAAATGGGGGATACGCCGGCGCGCTCCGCCAGCTGTTCCTGGGTCATATATGACTGGACACGAAACTTCCGGATATTCTCACGCAATAGATCTTCAACCATTCCCTTAAACCCCCGTTTAATCTACTATTAGCATATAGTATGTGTTTTATGTCCACAACAAACACTTGTTTATGATATTTTTCTATAATTAATGCTATTGCATTATAAATTCCCAGTGTGCTATACTGTTGCCAAGAGATAGTATCGGAATCGGAGATTTTCTGCGCCTGTGCCTGCGGAATCCTTGGAACGGGTTCTCCAACAGCGGGTTTCAGCGCAGCAGTTGCCCACGGGGGTTCTGGTTGTTTGGGAGCCTTCTGGCTGGTATTTTGTACGATTATAAGACGAAAAACAGGAATTTCACCTAGCGACGCCGGTACAATTCCGGAAAGGACTGGTCAATGAGATGGAAGCTGTCGTAATACTCTGTTCGGTTTATCTGGCAAGCTCCCTGTGCTGGAGCGCTCCAGTCCTGGTGGCGCTTCTTCCGTGGATTTTAGGCGCCGTAGCGCTGTATAACCTGGTGCTGTGTATTTTGAAGATAAAATCCAGGAACCTGGAGGGCGCCCTGCTGAACTTTATCGCCCTTTTACTGGCAATTCTGGGATTTATCATGCTGGGCCCGCTGACGATTTCCGCCGGCATCCTGCACTGAGACTGCCGTATTCCACCGGAAAGGCAGCTTTCTTCTCCAGCGTCAGAAAAGCCGCTGGGACGTGCGCAGCGGCTTATTAAGCCGTCACAGCCGGACAAGCTGGCGCGGATGTGACTGTTTGTGTAAGAGAGCCGGCTCAGATGCGGGCGCGCCCTTAATTTTGCAAAAATCCGAAGCAGAGAGCCCTGGATTCCGGCGCGGCGTCCGCAGCCGGACCGCGTTTCTGTCCGCCTTGCAGAGCCGTGCCCGCCGTGCACGTTCACCGCCTACGGACATTGGATTTTTCCCTTGACGTGGCTGTTGGAATATGGTAAAACAGGGAAAAGCCTCAAAATTTGCAATGGGCGTGAGGCACGCTTTCATTCCAGCGGAGCCTTTGTGCCGTACCCGCCGCCTGGGTTTTGGATTTTCCATACCATACCGGGGGCGCAAACCAGGTTTTGAGGGGCATCTCAGCTACACCGCTGCACATCACAGGCAGCGGTTTTTTACTAAGCGATGCAGTTTGAGCAGCCATACCAGTTTCCCCATGACTTCCGCGTTTTCCCTGCAATCCCCTGGGAGAACCACGGAGACTTTGGCGGAGAGCGGTAATGGGCTGCTGTGGAAAGGGAGACAAAACAATGAGAGAGCATTTGAGCTTTAACCTGGGATGGAAGTTTGTCCGCAGGGACATCCCCCAGGCCGTATCCGTGGAGTATCCCCGGGAGGAGCTGGAACGCTGGGAGAGCGTCACGCTTCCCCACTGTCCCCGTCTGGAGCCCTTCGGCAATTCCCAGGTGAAAACCTACCAGGGCGTGGTGATGTACTGCAAACATTTTGTCCTGCCCCAGAACTGGGAGGGCAAGGAACTGTTTTTGGAATTTGAGGCCGTCATGGGCGTTACGGATGTGTGGCTCAACGGGGAAAAACTGCACACCAAGCTGGCTGACGAAACCCCGGACTGCCCGGGCGGGGAGGCCCACACCAACTATGGGGGCTATCTTCCCTTTGTGCTGTCCCTAACGAAGAATGCACGGTTCGGCGGGGAGGAAAATGTGCTGGTGGTGCGCGCCGATAACCGGGACAACGGGCAGGTGCCCCCCGGAAAGCCCCAGGGACTTTTGGATTTCACCTATTTCGGCGGCATCTACCGCAACACCTGGCTTCATGTCACCGAGCCGGTGCATATCACCAATGCCCTGTTTGAAAACGAGTGCGCAGGCGGCGGAATTTATGTGGAATATCCCACCGTCACCCAGGCGCTGGCTCAGGTGAAGCTGAAAGTGCACGTTCGCAATTCCAGCGTATCCCCGGCAAAAATCCGGCTGGGCGTTCGCCTGATGGACCGTTCCGGCAGACTGGTGCAGGAGCAGTCCTCCGAAGCGGAGTTGGTTCCCGGGCGCGCCGTGCACGTTCCCGCCCAGTTTTCTGTGGAAAATCCCCATCTTTGGGATTTGGAGGATCCGTACTTATATAAAGTAGAGACCACCCTCTGGGAAGGCGAACTCCTTCTGGACAGCCAGGAGACCCCCATCGGCATCCGCAGCATCCAGGTGGATCGCAGCCGCGGGCTGCTTCTCAACGGCAAACGCACGCCCATGCTCACAGGAGTAAACCGGCATCAGGACTACCCCTACGTGGGCAACGCCGCCAGCGCTTCCCTGCAGCGTCGGGACGCCGTCCTGTTTAAATCCGCTGGCTTCAATGTGGTGCGGGCGGCCCACTACCCCATGTCCATCGACTTCGTAAACGCCTGTGATGAACTGGGTATTCTGCTGTTTGAGGCCACGCCGGGATGGCAGTGGTACCCGGTGGACGCCCCCGAGCCCTTCACGTCCCGGGTGCACAACAATATCCGGCAGATGGTGCGCCGGGACCGCAACCATCCCTGCATCCTGGCCTATGAGGTAGTTCTCAACGAGACCTATCACGTGCCCTATGGCTACACCCGGGCCAGCGCCAAGGTGGCCCTGAGCGAGCACAGTGACGCCAGGATTTCTACAGAAAGCTATGGATATGACGAGAGCGAGGGGGCCAACGGCATCGACCGGGAGGCCGACTTCATGTATGGGATCAAGAATCCTCTGGGAAAATCGGAGAAGGCGCTGGAATTTGTCCGGGAATACGCCGATTCCTGGACGGAGTCCTATGGGGAATTTAGCTCCAAACGTATCACCCGGGGCGTTACAAAGGGCTGTTATCCCGGCGGTGAGGCACGGGAAGTGCTCAAGGCCAATGGGATGCTGTACAGTGAGCCCCACTCCGTTGCCAACCACTACCAAAAATATGCCGAGCGCCCCACCTACACCGGATGCGCTATCTGGACCGGTATTGACAGCCGGGGAATGTGGAGCATCATGTCGGCCTGCGGCATCTGGGACGGCTTCAGGCTGCCCAAATTCGCCTACTATGCCTATGAGAGCCAGCGTCCGGTACAGCACAACCCCATGCTGGAGCTCCAGGGGGTTGCCACCGGGCCCTCCCTGTTTATCGCCAGCTATTGGACAGATTCCCACCCCATTGTGGACCGGGCGCGGGACTGCGAGCCCATCAAGGAGCTGGGCAGCGAGGATGCCCGGTTTGTGCCGGTTTACTCCAACGCCAGCCGGGTGATCCTGCAGGTGCGCCGCGGCGGGGAGGTGCTCTGGGAAGAGGCCCGCACCCCGCTTACCAGCAAGGAGTTTGCGGAAAACGGCCAGGCGGTGGACTACCTGCCCCATCCCCCCTTCCTGTTCCAGGATGTGCCCTATACCCCGGGCAGCTATCTGCGGGCAATCGGCCTTGACGATTCCGGCGCAGAGCTCATCCGCAAAGAGGTCCGCACTCCCGGCACGCCCAAACGCCTTCGGCTGTGGGCGGACACCCTGGGCATTCCTCCGGTGGCAGACGGCAGCGATATGCTGCTGGTCCACGCCGCTGTTGTGGACGAAAACGGGACTGTGTGCTGCCAAGCGGACAACCGCATCCATTTTGCTGTGTCCGCGGGAGCAAAAATCATCGGTGACGGGGATTGCCTGGCTGACGCCAACCCGGTATGCGCCGAGGCCGGCATCGCCTCCGTGCTGATTGCGATTGAGAATCAGCCGGGGACTGTGGCGCTCACCGCATACGCCGACGGGCTTGCGCAAGGGCGCCTGAACCTTCCGGTTCTCCCTGCCAAAACCGTGCAGGCCCCCTTTACGGTGCTGGCGCAGCGTCCGCTTTTTGAAGGGGAATCCTCCAATCTGGGCCAATTTTCCTATGAGGCCCAGGGGGAGTACGAGCACGTACCGCTCTTTTACTGCCGGGGAGAGGTGTATCCCCGCAGCTTTGTATGTAAAGACGCCGCTCTCACCTTCTCTCTGAACGGGGCATACCGCCGCCTGTTCGCCCGTGCGGTATCCCTGCAGGAGGAAACCAAATTCCAAATCCTGCTGGACGGGGTTTTGCGCTGTCAGTTCCAGGGGGAAGGGACCAAGGAAATTGATTTGGACATCGGCGGAGCTCATACACTGTGCCTGCGGATCAGCGGAAAAGGCGCCTGGCTCTCCCCCTATGTACTGGAGGGTTTAAGCGCCCCGGATGAAGGGGAACTGCGCCGAAACCTGGCTCAGGGGAAATCCGCCTGGGCCAGCGTGAACCCTCAGGACGCGGCTTTGGCCTTGGGCGCAGATACCGCTTTGGGCTCCGACGGTTCTCAGGGCTGGTTGGGCGCCAAATGGGATGGAACGCCCCAATCCTGGCAGGTGGATTTGGGGAAACTGTACGCACTGCGCAACGCCATGGTGCATATCGGCGGCGAAATGGGTTCAGATTCCACCAACTTTACCTACCATGTGGAAACCTCTGCGGATGCCGAGACCTGGGAGCGCCAGGCCAGCAGCAAGCGCACCTCCTGGGCCAACGGCACGCTGGATCCATTCGTAGCGCACTCGGTTCGGTATGTGCGGGTGCTCTTTACGGAAATTGAAGGCGTGATGTCGGCCGGAATCACAAAATTCGAGGTCTATGAGGATTTGGGCGTGGATTCCGTATTGGAATACAACCTCAAGGGCCTGTGCGCCGAGGGCTATGATGTAGTGTTCGACCCCGCTGTCACCCAGTACCAGCTGCACAAAAAACCAGTGTCCGGGCAACTGACCATCCGCGCCATGGCCTTTGACGAAAACGCCTGTGTTTGTATCGATGGCATCCCGGTTGACAACGCGCCCGGCATTCGGGATATTTCCCAGGCCAGCCCGGTGACAGTACCGGTTGGCGCGGACGGGACGGTGACTGTCACGGTCACCAGCGCAAACGGCAAAGGGAAAAAGAGCTACCAGCTTCATGTGTAAAGATGGGCTGGCGCTCGGCGCCCCTGGGTTAAGGCGCTGATAGTCTCCAAGATCGAGAACCCCCCGGCGGGAAACTTCCCGCCGGGGGGTTCTGCTGCTTATTCGTCATGCTCTTTGGGAATCGGCTGGCCCTCCAGATTAATCTCCGCCCAAAACCTCCAGCGCTGGGCGTCCGTGGGGTATTGGGACTCAAGTTCCAGCATCATTGCGAATGCCCGGGCCTGTGCGTCAGTGTCCCCGGTGCTTTTGGCCTCATTATAGTCCCGCATGGCCTCATAATATTCCCGGTAGAGGGGCGAATCCGGCGGCGCAAAGGAATCCGGGAACCGCAGGCCTATAGTATCGCAGATTCTCCCTAAATAGAGGATCCCTACCGCGGTCTCCAACGCCTTTTTGATGGTATACCGGCTCAATCCGCAGCGTTGCGCCAGCTGGGTGACCGTCAGGTTTTCGCGTTCCATGTAGCGGCGCATCTGCCAGGACAGCTCCTTATCAAACACCGTAATCCCGTACCTGCCCCCGGGCCACTCCTTACACCGTTCTATGTTCCACATCGTTGTTCCTCCTTTTATATCTTGAAGAGTTAAATAAACTGATTGTAGTATCAATATACTGTGAAAAAACTCAATAAACAAAATTTTTAGCCTATAATAAGCTAAGAATATGTGTATGCAATTTTTGAGATATTAGTGGGTGTAGCAATGTTCTGTGAACGCTTAGTTGAATTGAGAGAGGGCTGACTCAGAAGGAGTTTGGCAAGAGCTTTTACTCAAACTATATGGTAGCACAGACATTTTTCCAGTCATAACATCTATTTGGAGATTTTTCCACAAATAGAGCATTTCACTAATTTTGTATAGTTGGTATGCTATTTGTAGAAATTATCCCAGGTTAGGTGGTGATGCCGATGGACTGTAAAAGCATAGGAATGAAACTCAGATCCTATCGAGCCAGATGCGGCTGGAGCTTGCAGGAGTGTTCTGAGAGAATCGGCATCAGCACTCGGTATCTGGCCGATATTGAACGAGGAAATAAAGTACCCACATTAGAGACATTCCTTCTGATCCTCAACACGCTCCATGCCTCTGCCGATGATGTTCTGCAGGATAGCCTGGTTGTGGGCTATCAAGCCAAGAGCAACGATATTATCAGAAAGCTGAATGCCCTTTCTGTGACCAAACGTAAACAGGCACTGGATATTTTCGACAGTGTCGTTTCTTCTCTGAAAGACTAAAAGCCTTTAAGTTTTGACACTTAAAGGCTTTTAGTTTCAAGGAAAATAAAACTTCCGTGGTCAATTCAAGTTCCGTCTATGATAGTTCTACCTTAACCCGGGGGTTCATCAAAGTAGGGGGCACCGGGATGCACTTGGCTTTGTTCTCGTCTTAGTCCCTCAGCATACCTTTGAAGTTTTGGACAAGCCAAAACTTCCGCAGATTCAATTTAATCTTCAGACTTGCTTTGTGGCCTTTGGGTACTTTTCTGCTGGAACAAATTACGGAGAATTGAAACTCGTTTTCAATTCTCATTAGGGATGCTGTATTGATTTCAGCCAAGAATGAACTACCCGCATCCCGGCGGCAGGGGGCTTTGGGATGGAATTGGACGACAATGTACATGGGTGAAAATTCCTTTCTATTCTATTTTCAGAGATTAAGAAAACCCATTGTTACAAAAATAGTAGTTTTACCACCCAGAAAAATTATCATCCAATTACCCACCCAAAGCGCTCATGCCGCGGAGCACCGGGACACTTGCAGTTTGATTCTGGCCTTAGTCCTTCAGTGTCCCTTTGAAGTTTTGGGGCAGGCCCAAAACTTCCGCAGCAAATTCTAAATTGTGGTCTGAACGGCCAGAAAAGGGGAAAAGAGCCGCCAAAGAGGCGTTCCCCCTCTTTGGTATCTCCCCCTTTAGGGCAGTTCTTTGCACTCAATCAGTAAAAGCTGGTAGAAAGCGAGGAAATCCCCCTTCCTATTTTCAAAAAGGCGTCAAAAACCCCCGGCGGGAAGTATCCCGCCGGGGGTTATGCTGGGTTTATTAAAGCTTTGTGAGCTTTGCAAAATTTGCCATGATCTTCTTGGTTCCTACCCGCTCGAAGGCGACCTCCACCAGAGTGTCGTTCCCCATGGGCGAGGCTGAGAGCACCGTCCCGGCGCCGAACACCTTGTGGCTGACGGCATCCCCCACCGCAAACACCTGCTGTTTGCCCGGTTTGGCCTGCTGGGCGGAATTGGAATGGGTATGCGCCGAGGAAATCCCAATCGAACGCCCTGACTCAATCATATTGCGGCGCTGCACCACTGGGCTGGTGACATCCATCCGGTTGGGATTATAGGTATCGTCCTGAATCTGCAGCAGATCCTCCGGGATATCAGAGATAAACCGGGAGGGCTTATTGCGGGCAGTCTGCCCAAACAGCATTCGATGCGCCACATTGGACAGGTACAAATTCTTTTTAGCCCTGGTCAGCGCCACATAGGCAAGACGCCGCTCCTCCTCCAGCTCCTCCGGATTGAAGATAGACTGCATTCCCGGGAAAATCCCGTCCTCCATACCGGCGATAAACACATTTTTAAACTCCAGGCCTTTGGCGGAATGGATGGTCATCAGGGTCACCACATTGCCGTCGTCCATCCGATCCAAATCGGTGTACAGAGAAACCTCCTCCAAAAAGCCGGACAGGCTGGGCTCATCGCTCTCCTCCATATATTTGAGGATATTGGATTTAAGCTCCCCGATGTTCTCAATCCTGGTCTGGCCCTCAAAGCCCAGACGCTCCATATATTTTAAGTAACCGGTATGTTCCAGCAGGTTCTCCAGGAGGATATCCAAAGTATTATTCTCCTCAATGGCCTGCAGGTCCTCGATAATCTGGGTGAAATCCTTGAGAACCCGGCTCTTTTTAGCCAGAGCGGCATATTCATCCGCCGTCTTGAGCACCTCAAACAGGCTCATCCCCTGCTGATCCGCGATCTGCTGGGCCGAGGCCACGGTGGTGTCGCCAATCCCGCGCTTGGGCTCGTTGATCACCCGGCGCAGACGCACGGTATCGTTGGGATTATTGACCACACTCAAATAGGCGATAATATCCTTAATTTCTTTGCGCTCATAAAAGCGCAGCCCGCCGATTATCCGGTAGGGAATGCCCATACGCACAAAGCATTTTTCCAAAGAGTTGGACTGGGCGTTCATCCGGTAGAGCACCGCGTTATCGGAAAAGCCGTCCCCTTCCTTTACATAGTCCAGGATGGTTTCCGCAATGGCCTGGGCCTCCCGCTGCTCGTCAAAGGAACGGTGCACATGGATCTGTGCGCCCGCCTCATTTTGGGTCCAGAGGGTTTTTCCCTTACGCTGCACATTGCGGGAAATCACCTCGTTGGCCGCGTTCAGGATGTTCTGAGTGCTGCGGAAATTCTGCTCCAGGCGGATGATTTTGGCGTTTTGATATTGATCCTCAAAGCCCAAAATATTCTCAATGGTGGCGCCGCGGAACTTATAGATGCTCTGGTCGTCATCGCCCACCACGCACAGGTTCTCGTATTTCTGAGCCAGCAGGCTCACCAGCTCAAACTGGGAGGTGTTGGTGTCCTGGTATTCGTCCACCATAATATACCGGTAACGCTCCTGGTAATAGTCCAGCACCTCCGGCTCCTTGCGGAAGAGCTCCACAGTCTTGACGATAATATCGTCAAAGTCCAGGGCATTGGCCTTTTTCAGCGCCTCCTGGTACTCCCCATAAATATTGGCAATGGTCTGCTGGCGGTAATCCCGTCCCGCCTCGCCCAGCATCTGGGCCGGCGAACACAGGCGGTCCTTGGCCCGGGAAATGCTGGTGAGCACCGCCTTGGCAGGGAACATCTTATCGTCCACATTCCTGGCCTTGAGAATATCCTTGATTACCCGCTGGGAATCGTCCGTATCATAGATGGTAAAGCTGCCCGTATAGCCCAGGCGGTCGATATTCCGGCGCAGGATGCGTACACAGGCGGAGTGGAAGGTGGAGGCCATCACATCGTCGGCCACATCGCCGCCCAACATGGTGTGCAGACGCTCCTTGAGCTCTCCCGCCGCCTTATTGGTAAAGGTGATGGCAAGGATATGCCAGGGCTTTATGGGCCGGTCCGCCAGCAGGCTGAGGACCCGCTGGGTGTCGCAGCTTTCCCCGGCGATGTACCGGCGCAGCTCCTGCAAATCCTCATTGGTGACGTCCTGGGGAACGCGGGTGGAGGAATATCCCCCTCCATAGCGGATCATATTGGCAATCCGGTTCACCAGAACCGTGGTTTTTCCGCTTCCGGCCCCCGCCAAAATGAGAAGCGGGCCCTCAATTTGATAGACCGCCTGCTTCTGCATCTCGTTCATTCTGGCAAAATCACGGTCAATGGCCTGTTTACGAAGCGCGAGGAAATCCTTTGCAATTTGAGTATCCATACTGCTGTACCACCTGTTATCCTATTCTGATCAAATTCTCCAAACCGGAGTTTGAACACAAGAAAACAGCAGAAAACAAAAACAAAGCCGTTCACCTTGCCTTTCTGCCGTTTCGTCTCGATTTGCTTCGTCAACGAACACCGGGAAAACGATTTGGACAGACGCCTATCGCACAATTTGAGGAAGAAAATCCGGCCCACCGGGAAAACACAGGCGGGACTGGGGTTCCGTCAAACCGGACGGCACCGCGGCCTACAGAATTGCACGGTACGCCAGCCGTAAGCTATGCACGCATCGTCTCCAGGTTCCTGAACTATATTTCGTTTTCATGATAAGAGCCGTGCCTTTTTCAGATAGGATTGCAGTCCGCACAGCCGCACATCTGCCGGGCTCTGCCGCATCCCGGAAAAACATCCTGGCTCCCGGGAGGGCATACCGGCCCTATCGTTATATTCATTATACCTGTTTTCCCCTCATATTTCAACCGCCGTCCCGCCGTTTCGGGGGCATCCGACCGCTCTACCCCGGGATTTCATGGGCCTTCGGCCCTGTTTGATTAAATATTTTGCAGGAAGGCGTATTCCTTCAGGGATGCCCGCCGGAGTTACCGCCCAGCCTAGCCATAACCTCCGGCGAATCCATAGCTTGAGTATGCCCTATTAGGGCCCCGTACCGGCCAGGCGCCCTAACCGCACCCAATTTTCCTCTGCTGACCCATCCTGTAAACGGGCGTCTGCCGTTCTGGCAGTGCCACTCCTGTTCCATCGCCTGCTGTTAATCGCTCGCTTGGCTGGACGCTCGCAGCCAAAGCTTTTTTAGTGCAGCTTCACCGGCCCAGCCGGCGGTTTCCCCCACCAATCAGGGCACACTGCGAGTACGCCTCCCAGGGTATATCAAAAAGCCCAGTGCACTGCGCAGCCTCCTGAATGATTAGGCCTTCGGTTTTTCACCTTATGCGTACAGAAGCCCCTGTACTTTCTCCGCCGAACAAAGGGCAATTTACTCAGCTGAAATATACAATAAAAGGATAAACTGGTTAAATTTAGACTGACTGGAATAAAAAGAAAAAACCCGCAGCTGTTACACTCGGATTTTTGATACAACAATAGCCGGAATGGCTCTATTCATTTCTAAATTATAATAGTAGTATACCGTGCAAACGGCTGTTTGTCAAGAAAAACTTTTTAAAACAGGCGAAAACCCACCTCCCGGCCTCCCATACGCCGCCAAGGCGTTACAGGGGTAAATTTGCCTTAAAACCCAGTTTTATTGTGGGACCCGATTTTGATATACTATATTCTGTCTCGTCTTCGCGGTACGCGAAGGCGGGGAAGTTCTGCCTGCGGCCCGATGTACAGGCGCCAATTGGCCCACAGCCAAACTGTACCGGAGTTTTAAATTGACATAGAATTTGCAAGGTGCCGGCAGGCAAACCGGAATAACGCCATGCGTCAGGAAAGGAAGGGACGGTCATGAGTCAAAAGCAGCATGTGCTGGAACAGGAAAACCAAAAAATGCAGGCAATCTCCCATTTTCTACAGCGGGAGATTGAGGATTTTCAAAAGCAGAAGGCCGAGGTGGACGCCTCAGTAAACGCCATGGTCAAGCAGTACAACAGCGAGAATGTGGAGCTACACAACCAAATTGCCGTCCAGCTGGATATCCAGTCCTTTGTGAACCAGACTCTGGAACGCTATGCCAGGGCAACTCAGACCCCTTTCTTTGCCAGAATCGACTTTTTTGAGGACGCGGCACCCGGCAAGGAGGCCATGTATATCGGCAAAAACGGCGTGTTTGATCAAAAGCGAAATGAAAGCATTGTGGTGGATTGGCGCGCGCCCGCGGCCAACCTCTACTATGATGGGGAGTTGGGCCGCACCAGCTATGCCACCCCCGAGGGCGATATCTGGGGCGAGCTGTCCCTAAAGCGCACTTTTACCGTAGAGGACGGCGCCATCGTAGATTTCTACGACAGCGACCTTGTCACCAACGACACGCTACTGCAGGAATACCTGGCAAAAAACTCCGATGTGGTGCTCAAGGATATTGTCGCCACCATCCAGAAGGATCAAAATGAAATCATCCGTATCGATCCCTGGCGCCATGTGGTGGTTCAGGGCGTTGCCGGAAGCGGAAAAACCACGGTGGCAGTCCACCGTATCTCCTATATCCTCTATAATTTTTCCAAGCGTTACCAGCCCCAGTCCTTTGTGATTATCGGTTCCAACCGGATGTTTTTAAACTATATCGCCGGAATGCTCCCGGAACTGGGGGTAGAAAACATCGTCCAGATGACGATGCCCCAGTTCCTGTTACACGTGCTGGACTATGAGGAAAGCTGCCTTGTACCCCTGGAGGGTTCCTGGAAGGGTTCGCTGGACTATACGGCGGCGCTCAGGAAATTTTTAGACGGCTTTGAGCGCCGGCTCTTTACCACCGAGGATATTCACTTTTACGGCTACCCAGTGCTCACCGCCCAGGAGGCGCTGGAGTGCACCATCCTGAGCCCGGCGAAAACCATCCGGGACAAGGCGGAAAAAATCCGGGACCGGATTGACTACCGGGTCAAGAATATTCTCCCCGAACTGATGAAACTGGACGAAATCGAATCTTTAGGATTTCCCATCGATATGGAAAAAAACATTTTTCGGCAGCGGGAGAAAATCCGGGCCACCATTAAAACCCAGGCCAGAAACCTGAAAAAGAAATTCGACGCCCCCTTGCGCACTTTGACCGAGGAAAAGCTCTACCAGGCGTTTGTAAAAGAGCAGCTGGAGCACTGCACGCAGGAGGACAGCCTCCGGTACAAGCAGCTGCTGGCCCGCCTGAAAAAACGCCGGTACGATCTGAGCGATCTGTGCGCGCTATTATATGTGAGGAGCCGTCTCTGCGCCTTTGAGCCTGCGAGCCAGTATCTGCAATTTTCCATCGATGAGGCCCAGGACTTCAGCCCCATGGTATTTGACTGCCTGTACCGTGCCTTCCCCCAGAGTTATTTCACTGTGATGGGAGACATTGCCCAGAACATTTCCAAGGATGGCGGGCTCAGCAGCTGGGAGACTCTGACCAGGCAGGTATACCCTCAGGATAAGCAGTATTTTACCGTACTCTCCAAGAGCTACCGCAATACCATTGAAATTGCCGAATATGCCAACCATGTGCTGGAGCGTTCCAACGCAAAGGCCTACCCCATCACTCCCGTGGTGCGGCACGGCTCTCCGGTTCGCCTGCAGGCGTTTCTCAATGAGACACAAATGCTGCAGAATGTGAAGGCATCCCTCGGGGAATTTAAAGAGCAGCGATACCGGACAACCGCCATTCTCTGCCGGGATATTGCCGGGGCTGATTGGCTTTACACGATGCTCAAGGATGAATTTCCCATCAACCGGGCCCAGGTGGCCCAGGAGGATTATCAGGGCGGCATCACTATCTTCCCGGTTGAGGATGTCAAGGGAATGGAGTTCGACTGCGTCATCCTCTTCGGCGCCGGTGAGGAGGATTACTCCTCCCAAGATATCAGGGAGGCGCGGCTGCTTTATGTGGCGCTCACCCGTGCCCTGCATGAACTGCACATTCTGTGCAAGGGCGCACCCTCTTCCCTTCTGCCCCAGGGATGCGATTAACTTTATTCCCGCCGCAGTAATTCAAGGGGGACCGGGACGCTCGTAGTTTAGTTTATATCTTAGTCCCTCGGCATCCCTTTGAAGTTTTGGGCAAGTACAAACTTCCGCAGCCAATTCTAAGTTCTGTCTATCAAAGTTCTGCCGTAACCCGGGGGGTTCATCAAAGTAGGGGGCTGGCCCCCTACTTTGTGGCCTTTGGGTACTTTTCCCCCATGGGAAAGTACCGCCGCCCGGCAGGGCTTGGGGAGGAAATTGGATGACAATTTGCATGGGTGCAATTCACCCTATTTCATGCCAATTCAGAAAAACTATACTTTTAGTTTTCCTCTCCCTGTCCGCTCATGCCGCGGGGGCACCGGGATGCGCTTGGCTTTGTTCTCATCTTGGTCCTTCAGCATCCCTTTGAAGTTTCGGGCAAGCCCAAAACTTCCGCAGCCAATTCTAAGTTCTGTCTATCAAAGTTCTGCCGTAACCCGGGGGTTCATCAAAGTAGGGGGCTGGCCCCCTACTTTGTGGCCTTTGGGTACTTTCTGCTCGCATTAACTACGGAGAATTGAAACTCGTTTCAATTCTCATAAGGGATGCTGTATTACTAGGCCAAGAATGAACTACCCGCATCCCGGCGGCAGGGGCTTGGGAAGGGAATTGGGTGATGATTTCTTTGGGTGCAAATTACCTTATCATCATGCAAATAAATCAAGAAAAACTACTCTTTTAGTTTTTCTTCCCCTGCCCGCTCATGCCGCGGGGGCACCTACTTTCTGCCGAACAGAAAGTAGGCAAAGATTCGCCAAAGAGGCGTTCCCCCTCTTTGGTATCTTCCCCTCGGGGTAGTTCTTTGCACTCAATCAGTGAAGGCTGGTAGAAAACGAAGAATCGCAGGCTCTTTAAATTTTGAAATGTCATACCCGTACATCGATGGAACGGATACCCAGACTGAAGCCTCTGATCCAATCAGGCTATGCCTATTGGGATAAGCCAAACACCCCTGCAGGAATAGTCTCGGCAGGGGTGTTTGGCTGTGTTGTAGAGTCCCCTGGAACAGAGGCCCTCTCTATTTCATCTGTGCTCCCATAAACTGGCGCAGCGCATCCTGCACACTCTGGGCGGCAGCCTTATCGGCGGCCTTAACAAAATAGTACACCTTAATTTTCGGCTCGGTGCCGGAGGGGCGCACAATCACCGTGGATCCGTCCGCCAGGCCGAATTCCAGGACGTTGGCCTTGGGCTGCTGAAGCTGGGACTCCTCCTGAGTATTCAGATCCACCCGCTTGGAACTCTTATAGTCCGCCACATAGCTGGTGGGGGTTCCCGCGATTTGCGTGAGCGGATTGGCGCGCAGGGAATCCATCAGCTGCGCCATATGGGCCATGCCCGCGGCGCCCTCGAAGGCAAAGCTCTCCTGGGAACACAGATAGTAGCCATATTTCTCGTACAGTTCGTCCAGAACCTGGGTGAGCAGTTTTCCCTGCGCCTTATAATAGGACGCCATCTCTACGATCATCATGGCGCCGTCTACAGCATCCTTGTCCCGCACATAACCGCCGGTGAGATAGCCGTAACTCTCCTCAAAGCCCAGAAGATAGCGCTCCTCTTCACCCTTGGCTTCCAGTTCCGCAATCACGCCGCCGATAAATTTAAACCCGGTGAGGACATTGCGCACCTCAACGCCGAAATCGGCCGCCACGGCATCGATCATCTTGGTGGTGACGATGGTTTTTACACAGATGGGATCCTTTGGCAGAGTACCGCTGGCTTTTTTACAAGAGGCGATATAGTACAGCAGCAGAACTCCTACCTCATTGCCGGTAAACAGGCGGTAATCCTCGCCGTCCCGCACGGCAATCCCCACACGGTCGCAGTCCGGATCGGTTGCCAGAAGCATATCGGCGCCCAGCTCCTTGCACAGCGCAAGGCCTTTTTCCAGTGCCTGGCGGATCTCCGGGTTGGGATAGGGACAGGTCGGGAAATTGCCGTCCGGATACTCCTGCTCCTTGACAACCGCCACATCCTTCACTCCGATACGGCGGAGAATCTCCCGCACCGGCTTGTTTCCGGTCCCGTTGAGAGGGGTATACACCAGCTTGAGCCCGGAATTTTCGGCCACGCCCCGGTTTACCGACTGAGAGAGCACCTGCTCATAGAACGCTTCGATCACATCCTGGGAAATATAAGTAATCGTTCCGGCCTGGACGGCGGCATCAAATTCCACGGTTTTGACATCCCGGAAGGTATCCAGCTTACCGATACTGTCCATAATTTCATCCGCCATCTCGGGATCAATCTGGCAGCCATCGCTGCCATAGGCCTTGTAACCGTTATACTTAGCCGGGTTATGGCTGGCGGTGATGACAACGCCAGCATCGCAGTGCAGCTGGCGCACCGCAAAGGAGAGCATGGGCGTGGGCATCAGTTCCTCATACAGATGCACCCGGATGCCATTGGCAGCAAACACACAGGCGGTCTCACGGGCAAACAGCTGGGACTTATTGCGGGAATCATAGGCGATGGCAACCTGGGCATCCCCCTTGCGGGCGGTCAGATAATTGGCAATGCCCTGGGTGGCCTTGCGCACGGTGTAGATATTCATGCGGTTGGTACCCGCTCCAATAACACCGCGCAGCCCGGCGGTGCCGAAATCCAGTTCCTGATAAAACCGGTCGAATATCCCGTCCTCATCCGAGGCGATAGCCTCAAGCTCCTGTGTTAAATCCGCATCCTCCAGCTCCTGCTGGCACCATTGCCGGTACAGCTCTTTGACATCCATGAAAAACACCCTTTCTATATTGATTCTCTTGAGAACAGATTTTATCTGCACCCAATCAAGGATTTCCACCACTTTGTTTCTTTCCAGATGCCATGCAGCAGCCGGAACAGAAGATAGCCGGTGACAGCGCCCAGAAGATTCATGATAATATCGTCGATATCGCTGGAACGCCCGATAAAATACTGAAAAAATTCCACGCAAAAGGTGACGGCAAAGCAGACACAGACGGTTCTATAGAATTTGCGCAGCCCGCCAAACACAATGGGCAAAAAGAAACCCAGAGGCACAAAAAGCAGCACGTTCGGCACCTTTTCCACTATAAACTGGCTGAGCGTATCTACAGTGCCCACCCAGGCAAAGGGCCTGAGATTCAGAACATACTGGGCGGGGAAAACGGTAATGGGGACAAATAAGATGGTTGCAAACACAATTAGAAATAAGGAACACCCCAGCCCCAGAACCCCCAGCTGCCTGAGAACGCTTTTCCCGCGTTTTTTCAGATAGAATAAAACCGGCAGATACAAAACTGTAATGACCCCGATAAAAATGAGAGCCAGTCTGACATAGGCTTCAATCCGATGCATTCGGCTTCCCTCCCTATTTTTGGATTCTCCTACTGAAACGGTCTTACTGTCAATTTTCCTTCACGTTTTCAGGAAAATTCACCGTCAAGTACGGGAAGCTGTGTTTTTCAAAACCGGGAAGCCTGGCTTTCTCTCCTTTACAGGGCGATTTTTCGGTGATACCGCTAGCCGCCTGTGCCCATAGCCCCGCCAGAACCGCTTCCGCCGCCTGCCCCGCCAAGCGCAAACCGCGGCGGCATTTCACAAAATCAGCACGCAGGGAACCCATCGCCTTTTAAATGGACCGCCCACGTTGCAGCTGTTTTCATTATACCGGTAAATTGAGGAAATTACAATCCTGTATTTGTAACATTGCCTATAAATCCAATCAATGCTTCCGGATTTTTTCATATTATGTAGAAGAAAGGCTGATTGTAGCCTACTTCTTTTTAGTGAGATTCTGGGGGCCTATGAGCGTTTGTTCCCAGACAGGCGTATAGGTTAAAAGCCCATCCACCCGGTGGGAGTGCATGAGGGTTATCCTGTCCACCGTAAAGGTGAGAGGGGCGAAGGCCGGGAATGCCCCCTGCACCGCCCGAACCCGCCGGGCCAGGGTGATGTGCGCACAAAACCGGCGGGAATCCACCGGGAATCCGGCGGCCGAGAGCTCGCTTCGCAGCCGGTATACCAGCTCCTGAAGCTGGGGATTGGGGGCAGCCCCAGCCCACCAGGTATCGCTGAATTGCCCCAGTCCCTGGATTGTCATTTCAAACGGGGCAGCTTTCAGCCGGGAAAGGAGCTCTGTCAGGCATTTGACACGGTCGGTTTCCCCCAAAAAAGCCAGGGTAAGGTGCAGATTTTCCCGGCGGGTGAAGCTTCCGGAAACTCCCCTTCTGCGCAGCTCGTCCATCGTTGTATCCAGTGCGGCGCACACAGGCTGCGGGAGAGAAACCGCAAGAAACAGCCTCATGATTCCGGGGCCCTCTGGGCCTGTCTTACCTGCGACACTTCACCGGAGGACAGCACCCGAAGTTTTCCGGACTGCTCTTTTACAACCAGGTTTCCCCGCTCATTGATGTCCACAGCCAGGCCGGTATGCCAGGTACCGCCTATCCGGTACCGAACGGGCTCTCCCAGCAGGAAATTCAGCCTGCGGTACTCCTCCATAAGCCGCCCGTCCAAAAGGTTCTCCTGCCAGTCCAGGAGATGGGCGGTGATCTGTGCGGCAAGACGGCTGCGCCCTGTCCTGGCGGGGCCCAGCGCCCCGGCAGTGCCCTGAAGCTCCTCGGGAAATTGGGCTGTGGTACAGTTGATGCCGATTCCCACAATCACGCTCTCCACCATCCCGCTCTCAAAATCCCCCAGGGCTTCACAGAGAATGCCGCAGATCTTTTTCCCCTGCCAGTAAATATCGTTGACCCACTTGACAGCGGGGGTATATCCATACAGTTCCCGGATGGACTCACATACGCTGACAGCCGCTGCGGCAGTCAGCAGCAGGGAATCCCCATAACCGCAGCGGGGATGGAGCACGACACTGAAATAAAGCCCGGTGTGCCCCGGGGAATAAAAGCTGCGCCCCAGACGCCCTTTGCCTGCGGTTTGGCTGTCCGCCGCCACCACCAGGCCGTGAGGGGCTCCCATCACGGCCCTGAGCCGGGCATAAGAGTTGGTGGAATCCACCTCTTCGAACACCTCGATGGGCAGGCCCTGGTATTTTGGCGGCAAGCCCGCGCGAATTCCCTGAGCCGAAAGCACATCTGTATTGGGATCCAGGGAATACCCCCGGTTTGTGGCCGCGTGGATTCGATATCCCTGTTCCCGCAGTGCCTGAATGGCCTTCCATACTGCCGCACGGGATACTCCCAGGCTCTGCGCCAGCTTTTCCCCGGAGAGCGCCTCCCCCGGATGTTCCTCCAGCATCTTTAAAAGCTGAGTTTTCACGGACATCGTTTTTTCTCATTCCTTTCTTGGATTTCCACAGCGATGGAAGGCGGAAACCGCAGCCTTACGCCGTGTCCGAAAAGCCGCCGCTCCAGCCTCTGAATTCTCCTGCCCGCTTCCCGGCATTCCGCAGAGCACTTCTACTTTTCCTTGAGGAATCGTATCGCCTCACGGGTCTGCAGGTAATTGAGCCTGCCCTGAGGGCCCTGCGCGATGCAGCAGCAGGAATACAAAATGTCCAGAATGGCGATTTGGCCGATTGTCAAATGCAAATCCACATTCAAATGGCTCCTGACATTGCGCCCGGTGGTACAAAGGCAGCAGTGCGACAGCTCCTGAAGCGGGGAAACACTGAAGTCGCATACGCCAATGACCTTGGCCCCGTTTTCAGCGGCATTTGACGCCGCCTGTACAATGGGGATCGTCCTGCCGGAGGAGGATACCGCCAACAGGACATCGCCGGGCTGCATCATGGCGCTTTCCATCAGAAAAACCATCGGATCTGCGCAAACGCTGCAGGGGATACCCAGGCGAAGCAGCCGGGTATGGGCATACATCGCCGAGGATGCGGAGGCGCCTGTGCCGATAATATGAAGGCTTCGGGCACTGAGGATATACTGCGCAGCCAGCCGCACCTGGCTGGGATCCAACAGCCCCGCGCAGTCCTCCAGAATCTCCCGGTACAAAGCGAAGGTCTCCCGGCAAACCTGCTCCGCTGTGTTTCCCCGGTGAAATTCATAGTCGGACAGATTGATTGGAGGGCCGGTTTCCTCCATTAAGTCCTGCGCCAGCCGGTTGCGAAAGTCCCGGTATCCTGAAAAGCCCAGCTGTTCGCAGAAGCGGCACACCGTTGAGTACCCCACTGAGCACCGGGCCGCCAGTTGCCGGATGGTGAGCGAAACCGCCCCCTGGGGATCCCGCAGAATTTCGTCCGCAATCAGCTTCTGAGCCGTCCCCAGGCCGGAATACAGTCCCCGGATCTTGGTCAGGCTTTTGGCTGCGCGAAACACCGACATATCCAAAACAGGTTCCCCCTTTGCGCTCGGAATGAAAAATCCCGTTTTATCACCCATGTGTCAAAAAACAAACTGAAAAACTGGAACAAAAGAAAAAGTATGAAATAAAAAAGCTCAAATTGTTTTAAGCTCTTGAAGTGAAATATTCCAGAACTATACTTGCTATTATAAGGCCTTTCCGGAACGCTGTCCAGCACAGCAGGGCAAAGTACAGAATAAAAGGAGGATTCGTTTTATGTGGTACGAAAAGAACTACCGCCGCCACCTGTGCGAT
Organism: Marvinbryantia formatexigens; assembly: GCA_021771035.1. Lineage (GTDB taxonomy): Bacteria > Bacillota > Clostridia > Oscillospirales > Ruminococcaceae > CALXEM01. The sequence goes on from JAETPU010000017.1 coordinate 40,517, forward strand.
ATGCACATTCACGATTGGAACCCTGCTTTTCTCAGTGAATTTTCCCCCGAGGACTATGTGGAAAATTTGAAAATTGCCGGAATTACGGAAGCGATGATCTATTTTCAGTTCCATGCGGGGTACTGCTGCTATCCCACCAAGACGGGGAAAATCCATCAGGCGTTTGTGAAAAAACCGGATCAAATGCGGCGCCTGGCAGATTTATGCCACAAAAACGGTATTGCCGCAGTGGGCGATTACAGCCTGAATTACGATTTGTACGAACTGGAATTCTAATTTCTCTTAAAATAGAAGGCCCTACTATCTGCCGGTACTGCCCTTTTGGGCATCAACCGGCAGATTTTTGCGTATTTCGCAATCGGGAAAGCTTTCACTTTGCGTCTTAAAATTTCCAACTTTCTTTAAAAAGGGTGTTCTTAACAGATAGAACATGATAAAATATAAAATGATATTTGACCTTTTTTGCATCAAGGATACCGGCTGTTTTTTGTTGCACGGATATCCGCTCTAACGCGCTGCGTTAGGGTCCGGAAGAAGTCCTCAGACGCGCAGCGTCTGCCTTTTCCACAGAAAAGGGCCGGGCTTCTTCAAAGCTCAAGAAAGCGGTTTTCTCCTTTTTTTATTGTATCAAAGGAAAACCGGAGGTTTTCACACCCGTGCAAAATAAAATAGTAAGAAAGCACCTACCGGATCAGGTAAGGAAATACTACTATTTTTTATTGCATCAAAAGAAAATTGCTAGATTTTCATACCCGTGTATCAAAAAATAGTATCCAACTATCTGCTAGGTTTAATCGGATTACAATACTTTTTTTATTAAACCCGGAATTCTGTTCTGGAAGAAGCCTTGGACGCAAAGCTCCGGTCTTATTATAATAGTAAAAACGATTATTAGATGAATCATATACCGCGTTCCTGTAAAACGCAGAGCCACTGCACCGCTCTATTAAAACACGGATAAGAAAATCCAGCGGTTTTCCTGGTCAACATACAGCGGGACACCGCTTGGGGAAAGGGACTTTTTATGAGAACATCCACAGCGCATCACCGGCTCTTTTGGCGCCGCCTGTTCGGCGGGCTGAGCCTTTTGACCATCGCCTTTATCTTTTTTAACTCCACCCGTGTGGGAGAGGTTTCCTCCGTGGCCAGCGACACCATTGCCAATTGGTTTTTGAGGCTCTTTGAGGGCGCTTCCTTTGACAGCCTTACCTTTTTCATACGAAAATCGGCCCATATGGCGGAATTTGCCCTGCTGGGCTGCCTTGTTTCTGTCTTTTTTGCCACCTGGCGCCTGAGCGGCCCGGGGATCTGGTGTTCCAGCTCGCTGACAGCTCTGCTCACCGCCTGCTGTGACGAGCAGATTCAGCTGTTGATTCCAGGGCGTTCCAGCGAAGTCCGGGATATCTGGGTGGACTTTTTCGGCGCGCTGGCGGGCATCGGAATTTTCTGGCTCATCTGTTTCATCACCAAAAGAATCCAGCGCAGGCGGCAGGGCTGCCTGACACCGGTACTGCGCTCCAGAAAGGAGAATTTTCCGTGGTAACCTGTGTGGACAGTATCGGGCTTTGCGGCATGGAGGCCCACCGTGTGAGAGTGGAAACCGACATTTCCCAGGGCCTGCCCTCCTTTGATATTGTGGGCCTGCCCGACGCAGCGGTCAAGGAGAGCAAGGACCGGGTGCGTTCCGCCATCAAAAACTGCGGGTTTCGTTTCCCCCTGGGAAAGATTGTGGTAAACCTGGCCCCCGCGGATGTAAAAAAATTCGGCCCTGTGTACGATTTGGCGATCCTGCTGGGGCTTCTTGGCGCCAGTGAGCAGCTGGATGCAAGCGTGTTCCAGGACTATGCCGTATTGGGGGAGCTCTCCCTGTCCGGCACGGTGAGCCCTGTAGCAGGAGTGCTGCCCATGGTTCTCGCCGCCCAGGAATTCGGCTTTCGCCGCGTGATTGTCCCGGCTGACAACGCCCGGGAAGCTGCCGTCAGCCAATCCATTCAGGTGTTTGGGGTTAAAACGGTCCAGGAACTCCTGGATTTTCTTACCAAGCAGCGGGAACTCTCTCCGGCCCGGTATATCCCCGCAGAGGCGGTTCAAACTGTCTTTGGCGAGGATTTTTGTGATGTAAAAGGCCAGCAGGAGGCCAAACGGGCCCTGGAAATTGCCGCCTGCGGCGGACATAACGTCCTGTTAATCGGCGCGCCGGGCTCCGGGAAGAGTATGCTTGCCAAGCGCCTCCCCACTATTTTACCCGCGATGACCCCGCAGGAATCCATCGAGACTACGAAAATCCACTCTGTCAGCGGCCTGCTCACTCCCCAATCCCCTCTGATTACCCAGCGCCCCTTCCGGGCTCCCCACTATACGGTATCCGCCGCGGGACTCACCGGCGGAGGCAGCTTTCCCAAACCGGGGGAAATCTCTCTGGCCCACAACGGCGTCCTGTTTTTGGATGAGCTTCCGGAGTTCAGCCGGACTGCCAAGGAGGTGCTGCGCCAGCCTTTGGAGGACGGTATCGTCACCATCTCCCGGGTTTCCGGCAAGACCACCTACCCCAGTTCCTTTATGCTGGTGGCGGCGATGAACCCCTGTCCCTGCGGCTATTTCGGGCATCCCACCCGGGAATGCACCTGCACGCCCATCCAGGTGAACCGGTATCTCTCCCGGATCTCCGGCCCGCTGCTGGATCGGATTGATCTGCACATCGAGGTGATGCCGGTGGAGTTTGAGGAATTGTCCTCTACCCGTCCTCAGGAATCTTCCCAGGAAATCCGGCGGCGTGTACAGCGCATCCGGGAGCTGCAGCAGCGGCGCTATGAGGGAACCGGCGTCACCTGCAACGCCAGGCTCACCCCGGCGCTGCTGGGCACCTTCTGCCCCATGGACGATTCCGCCAAGGCGCTGCTGCATCGTTCCTTTGACCAGCTGGGGCTTTCGGCGCGCGCCTATGACCGTATTCTCAAGGTGGCGCGCACCATCGCGGATCTGGACGGAAAGGAGATTATCGGCAGCTTCCATATCGCCGAGGCCATCCAATACCGCAGCCTGGACCGTAAATATTGGAACCGTACCTAAACGTCTGCAGGAACAAGGGAGCGTGACCCCGGCGTAGGCCATGACAGCGTGTGCGGATGGGGTTGTGCCCTAACATCCCGGAGCAACCGGGAGATCCTTAAGACGGATTTTTACATAGAATACCCCGCATACCGCCGCTTTCTCCCGCGGCGGCTGCTTCGGAAAGGAGAGGTTTCCCTGGAACTGGAAATTCTGCGCTGGATTCAGCAATTTGCCAACCCCTTTTGGGATTTTTTCTTTGAGACCCTGAGTTTTTTAGGGGAACCGCTCATTTTAGTCTCTATTTTCTGCTATATTTACTGGTGCCTGGACAAAAAACGCGGCCTGTTTCTGGGGTATTCCGTTGTGATGAGCCTGGTCCTCAACGGGTTTATCAAGGACTTTTTTGATTTTGAGCGCCCCATCGGAAAACCCGGGATTATCAGCCGGCGGCTGGACACCGCCACAGGCTCTTCCTTTCCCAGCGGTCATACCCAGTCCACCGCCGCCTTCTGGACCAGTCTGGCCCTGAGTTTTCGCCGGCGTGCGCTCTGGGCCGCGGCAGCCGTGCTCATTGCGGGGGTAGGGCTGTCCCGGCTGTACCTGGGGGTACATTACCCGAAGGATGTGCTGGCCGGGCTTGTGTTAGGGCTGCTGAGTTCCCTCATACTCTGGAGCCTGTACCGGCGCTGGGGCGGCCGGATTTCCCTTTATCTGGTGAGTGCCGCTGTTTTTTTACCCGCTCTCTTTTTTGAACACAATGCAGATTTTTATAAAGCCTTTGGGCTTTTGTTGGGGATAACGGCCGGCATCTATCTGGAACGCCGCTGGGTGCGTTTTTCTCCGCCAGTTGGTACTGGGCGCCGGATCCGCCGCTGGGCGGCAGGGCTCCTGGGACTGGGAATTGCCGCCGGGATTTTAAAGCTTTTGCTTCCCGCGTCCACGCCCTTTCTGGTTCTGCGTTACAGTATCATCGGATTTTTGGCGGTGGGCGGATGCCCGTGGCTCCTGGTAAAACTCAGGCTATAGGCGCCGCCGGGTTATGGAGCCCTTTCTTATAAAAATAGCCGTGACTTCGTCACGGCTATTTTTTGTCATATCGAAAGAACCCAAGCTTAAAGCTGCATAACAAAATAGTTCGGTTTACTTTTACAGGCATGAGCGCCCCAGTCCCACCGTTCGCTGTCATTCCTGCGCCGGGCCGTCCTTCCGGCGTATCAAACACACTGTGGCATACCGGCCGCCGGCAACTCTGCGGATGCTTATATCAGGATAACTCCCATTGACATCAGCCTGCCTGGGCCTATTTTCCACAGGCAGGGAGCCTCCATCCGCGATTCAGCGTACCGTGTCTTTTATGCTTTGGCAGAGGGCGGCGCTCAACGTCTAGATAGAAAAAGCCGCCATTCATTTTTCCCGGTCGATGAGAAGATTGCAAAGGCACATTACCGCCGCAAACAGAACCCCGGCAACCGGCCATACAATCCAAGTGGTTTTCCAGGCGTCGGACCAGAAGCTCCAACCGAGATATACGGCGGCAGCGGTCAGCCAATACGCTGTTGAAACAGTCTCCTTAATCTGGCTTCTCTTTTTTTCCTGTAAAGCGAATTCTCCCTCTTTCAAAAGCTTTTGCATACTTGCCCACCGAACGCCTGCAACGATGAAAAACATGGTGCCGATTCCTGCAAGCAGTATGGTGAGGGCCAGCAGTATTGCGATGAAATACTCTTTTTGCGTGAATGCACCTATAAACAGCGGGATTGGAGACAGCACGCAGATACAAGTGCCTGTTATGTTGCATATCGCATATGTCCTTTTATATGCTTTTTGCCTTTCTCTAACCATTCCCTCAACGCCGTATTCTGTCTCAAACGGCTCCTTATCAATAAAATCGAACGGCGCATTTTTGAACCCGCAGAAGATGAATATGGCAACGGCAGCTGCAACGAGCACAAGCAGCGTGATAAGGCCGGCTCCGGCAGCGAGGTTTTCTGAAAGGTGAAAGCCGCCATACTGGGTTAGCGCCCCCAAAACCAGAAGCGGAATCACGGCGACGATACAAAGAAGCGTTGCCACGGCAATCCGTACAGACGCCGATTTTCTCCAACTCAGAAATTCATTGGCCTGTGCAAGGGTAACCTGTTTCACAGGCGCGCCGCTTTCGCCTGTATCTTCTTCCTCTTCCAGTTCATCCTTGAGCAGATAATCGGTTGTTACGCCAAAAAGCCCGCTCAGCTTTAAAATCTTTTCCAGATCCGGTACCGCCTGGGCACCCTCCCATTTGGAGACCGCCTGACGGGACACCTGCATTTTTTCTGCCAGTTCTTCCTGCGACCAGCCGTTCTTTTTTCTTAAGCGCATAATCTTATCCGCTAAAATCATAACCATTTCCTCCGTTTGATGATGTGGCAAAGCTGCCCTGAGCAATTCTCAGAATACCCGATTCTGCGGTTGCATACCACCAAACTGCGGCTTGAAATCTGTCAACCGCCGGTTGCAGGGAGGCTATTTCCCTCTGATAACACAGGACACCAGCGGCTGTATATCCTCCCTCGACGAATGATCCCAGGAACTGCCCAGCACCTGCTGCATTGCCCGCTCATATTCGCTTTTCTCTTTTTTTCGCTTTATCATAGCGGCAAATACCTTTATCATCAATTTATCACCCAACGGCATTTTTTCATACCGCAACCGCTTTGCAGATAAAAATGGGGGATGTGCTCCAACTCGGCGGGCGTAAAATTGTTTTTCCAGGTTTCCTCTATCATTTCGCCTGCCGTGTTGGGCGTAGCGCCGGTAGCAAAAACAACGAGTTTGCCCGCCGTGCTTTTCTCAAAAAGCTTTTTCACCTGTTTGAGCCCATCCACAACCCCGGCGTGAATCCTTCCTCCGAAAATAACCAGCTGGTAGCCCGCCATTGTTTTGGCGGATACCTCTCTCAAATCCATAGCCTGACAATCCAGTTCTTTCGCAATCCACCGCGCGTATTGTTCGGTAAAGCCCGTGACGCTTTTATAGATCACCAAAATCTGCTGCTTCATTTTTTTCGCCCTCCACTGCGTTTTGTAAGAATGCCTGATACGCCTGCTCCTGCTGCGCGAATATCTCCGTTTCTGAAATGGCCGGTGACGTGACGGAAAAAATCGTTCCGATCCCGATGGTATAAATCAGCATATTTAAGTGCAGCCGCCTGGCCGCCGGCATAGAAAGGTTCAGAGTTTCCGCAATCCGCTGCGCAACAGCAGGATTGGTTTCGGCACGGTACAAGTCGTCAAGGGAAGCGATGTTTGTTCTCTGGTGGAACAAATACAGCCTGAAAATATGCGGTTCTTCCCTTGCAATCTGGACAAAGGCGTGTCCGGTACTGCGGAACAGATCGTTTTGATCTACGGCTTTCCCCACATATCCCTGAACAAATTCTCTGGCTTTCTCTGCAACGTCATTTCTAAGCCCGTCCATATTCCGGCAGTAGCTGTAAATCGGCTGTACGGAACAGCCCAGTTTTTCCGCAATGGCTTTCACCGTGGCCTTCTCCACTCCGTACCTGCGGGCGATTTCAAAGGCGGCATCCACAACCATCTCTTTCGTAATTCTCTGTTTTGGCATGGCCATACCCCCGAACATAAAAATAATAGAGTTATATAACTCTATTATATAATTTCCCGATAGTAAAGTCAACAGGAAAACCGCACTTACGGGCCGCCGCCGGATCAGGAGCCTATGTCACAGACGCGCCGCCAGAACAGACGGACTGACGGAAAGGCCCCGCGACTGTCTGACAAAAAAGCCCTGTACTTTCCGCTTCGATGTGCGCGCAGGCGTTCCTGCAGCGGATGGTAATTATGAAAACCAGCGCGGAAGAGCGCCGCCCTGCCGTTCTCCGGTTCAACCTGTGGTTTTCCTTCCAACCCGGTGGTCCCCAGGCGTCTGCGCCAATAGGAGCATTGTGCTGGAAAAGGCCGGGATGCCCCGCGAACGCCAGGGCTTAGGCAATGTAACCATAGACACACACAAAGTGGCACAGGCTGCCCAGCAGGACAAACACATGGAACAGCTCGTGGAACCCAAATTTCTTGGAGAGATTGGGCTTTTTGATTGCATAGATAACCCCGCCGATGGTATAGAATACTCCTCCCAGCGCCAGCCAGACAATACCGCCTGCCTGCATGGCTCCCAGGGATTTCACATCCACCAGGATAAACCATCCCATTGCCAGATAGAAGGCTGTGGAAAGCCAGCGGGGCGCCCGGAACCAAAATACCTTGAACAATACTCCTGCCAGGGCAATGGCCCAAATCAACCCAAAAAGGATAACCCCCTGGGGCCTGCCGAACAGATTCAGCAGAATAGGGGTATAGGTTCCGGCAATCAGAACATAGATCATAGCGTGGTCCAGCTTGCGCAGAGTCAGCAGATAGGGCGCATCCTGACGTACATAATGGTATAACGCGGAGGCGCTGTACAAGGCCACCATGGACACACCGAACAAAAGAGTGGAAAATACCCGCAGCGGGGAAACTGCAGCTTCGCTTGTAGTCTTAAAGACCAGCAGGAAGGTGGCCGGAACCGCCAGAATTGCTCCCAGCAGATGGCTGATACAGCTGATCAGATCCCGCGGCCCCTTGCTAAGCGCTTCCTGTTTGTGCCCCAGGCTGGGACAATTAGGATCCATATGGTCCATCATAATCGACACATCCTTCCAAAATATCATAAGACCAACGCTTTATCGACATTATGTAGTTTTCAAAACTATATTATATCCATATGATACACAATATAACTTGCAAAAGCAAGCGTTTCTTGTAATTTTAAGAATTTTGTATTAAACTGAAGTTAAGCGATAAACTGACGGCGGGGCCCGCAAAAGAGGCGGATACTATACTCCATAGCCCGCCCGGAAATTCCCTGTGAAAGGAAGAACATCAGAATGGAAAATAACAGCCAGGATGCTCTGGAAAACCTGTTCGTACGAAGTACACTGCCTGCGCAGCAGGTTCCGGAGTTGGATCTGTATATGGATCAAATTATCACCCTGATTCAGCAGGGGCTCTCTGAAAACTGCCGCAGTGAGGATGAAAAAATCCTCACCAAAACTATGATTAACAATTACAGCAAGGATAAACTGCTCAAACCCATTAAGGGGAAAAAATATTCCAAGGAGCACATCCTGATGCTGCTGCTGATTTACCATCTCAAGCAAAACCTCTCCATCACCGATATCAAGCGCTTTTTGGATACGATGGCAACCGAGCTCTCCGGCGAGGAGGAAGGGCGTTACCACTCCGCCGAGGTCCGGCAGACGTATGACGCCTTTTCAGCAATGCAGTTGCAGCAAAAAGAGCGGCTTCCCCAGTATGTCCGGGAATGCCTGTCCCGGATGCCCGAAGCCGGCTCCCAGGAGGAAGAAACCCGCCGTCTGTTTTTAACGCTCACCTGTATTGCCGAGGCTGCCTCCAGCGCCGCCCAGGAACTCCTGGATCAAACCGCCGCCAGGGCAAAACCGGAAAAGCCGGCTGTCAGCGGCAAGAAATAACCGGTCTGCCATCCCCGCAAAGCAGCCTAAGGCCCCCATGAGTAAAAAAGAGCATTAGAAAGGAGTTGCCGAAAATGAAAAAAACAGGAAAAGCCCTCTCCCTCAGCTTCACTCTTCTGGCCCTGGTCCTGGAAGCCCTGCCCTTCGGCGCGGTGCTGCAGTTTGCCAAGGCTCCCGACCAGGGTGGCGGGACTACCCGGCAGGCCTTTTCCTATTTCAGCCTTACCCCCTTTGGCTACGCCAATTTTGGGCCGTTTCTCACCGCGATGCTCTCGTGCCTTCTGCTGGTGCTGCTGGGCGTGCTGGTTGTGGTGAAAACACCACGCAGCCTGCGCCGTCTCAGAAACGCCAGTCTGATTGTCAGTGTTCTGGCCCTGTTCACTTCCCTGATGCCGCTGTTTTTTGGACTCTCCTATTATTCCCTGGTGGGGCTGCTTCTCTCCCTTGCGCTGCTGGGAGTATTCCTGACGCTGTTTATAAACCCTGTCAGCGAAAGCTGACTCCCCAAAACGCCGCGAAAAACCGGTCGGTCCCAAGAGGGATGGGGCTTTAAAAGTGTCCTTGTTTTCGCTTGGATAGCAAAAAGGATCCGCGTTAGAACGCGGATCCTTTTTTGAGGTTTATCCCGGCTGCTGCCCCAGCAGCTGCTGCAGCCCCTGTATCTGAGCTTGCAGCTGTTCCAGCTGCTGCTGCAGGCTTGGGCTGTTTTCCACCTGGGTTTTTCCCTGGTTTTCCTGCCATTCCCGATACAGTTCCTCCCCACTGGCGAGGATAGCCCCCTCGTCGTCTGTCCTGGGGGCAAACACGGAGCCGTCCGGCGAAATATAGCAGTAGGGCCAATGCTCCTGCGGAATGTTGGCCTGTATCAGTTTTAAAAGTTCCATCTGTTGTTCCCCCTTCGATTACCGCCTGGCTACATAACAAATATTGATAAAGATAGATTTATTGGCTGGAATTGTGCTGTAGAGCATGATTTCTCCGCTCCAGTACCGGATCCAGCCCAAATTGCTGCCGTCGCTGTTACTCAGATTGATGGTTCCCAGAGGACGGTATCCCTCCGGAATAATATAGGGGACCTGTACGCTTGCAGAGGGATTTTGAATCGACATATTCAGGCACACAATGTCCCCGGCCTTGGAAATATTGAGATTTCCTTCCGAAATCATCTTCCAGCCATTGATCAGGGACGGCGTCAGGGTGGTATGGATCGCGCCCACCAGCTGCCAGGCTCCCCAGGCGTTTTCATAAAAAACCCGCTGCCAAACTCTTGGCTTGGTCTTGCTGGTGTAGATAAAGCGCTGGATGAGCTGTCCCGCGTTTCCGCCGTTGCGCACTTCGATGAAAGCGGAGCCTGTTTCCGTTGTGGGCCTATGAGAAATCGTCATTCCATCCGCGCCGATACAGTAGTCCCCTCTGGTTTTCAGGGTATTCAAATCCGATTTATCCGCCAGGTATTTGACGATTGCCGGATGGGAACCGTCGGACATCTGCAAATCGTTGCAGCAGATGGTACCGGAAACATCCAGGACGCCCTTGCTCCACTGCTTGCCGATGCCAACGCCCACCTGGGTTCCCTTGCGGTAGAAATCCATCACCGGCTTTCCGGAGGGGATTTCCCCGGTGAGCACCGCGGAATCGATGGAATCCTTGAGGGTCACCTCCACCACATAGGATTTGTCGGCGGTAAACCCAGTGGTTGTATTTCCGATAATTCCTGTGGAGAGCGTGGTCTTTTTCTCCAATGCCGTGGTTCCCGCCGTCCAGGTTGTACCGGAGGATTCCCGCCAGCGGTAGGTCACGCTTTTGACCGCGTTGGTGCTGCTTCCAAAGCTTTTGGCCCAAATAGAACCGGAAAAATCCAGGGTCACTGTCTGGGCAATACCATTGGTTCTGCGCAGATTCACAGAACGGATCACCGGCTTTGTGTAATCCAGCAGGGTCCCAGACTTGGTCACCTTTGTCTGGTTTCCCCGGCTGTCCACCGCCGTGACGGAGAACTGGTTTGTCTGCACCTTGGTGAAGGCACCGCTGACAGTCCCCGACTGTTCATCGCATTCCAGCACCTGGCTGCCGCACTGCAGCTGATACCGCTTGATGGTGGCGCCTGTGGTGCTCTTGGCCTTCTGGGCCGCTGGGATGGAGACAGTCACCGAGGAATACCCCTTGATAATTTTACTGGCACTGCCGGTGAGGGACGTATATTTTGTCTCCGCAAAGGTAAACTGGGTGAACACCGGGGCTGCCGCCGTGGGATTGACAGTGAGTGTGCCAGTAAAATTCTTGGTGGCAATGGCCACACTCTTCCAATAGGTGGCAACCGTAACCGTGAAGCTCCCAGTGTTGCTGTTTGGCACCTGGGCATACAGGCTGTTAATCTCTGCCTGGGTGAAGGAGAATGTCGTGGAATCCTCCACATTGGAGGCGCTGCGGGAAAAAGAACCCGCTTTCAGCGTTACCGTATGGGTATAGCCGGTGCTCTGTCGGGTGAGCTTGAGCGCCAGGGGCTGTCCGATGGTGAGCTTCAAATTCCCCTGCACGGCGGACGGCGTCAGATAGATGCTGCCGTACCGGTCGGTATTTCCAAGATGCCCGGTGGACTGATCGCTGCTCAGATAGGTCCGGCAGCGCACCATGATGGGACACACGCCAGCGCTGGCATGGCTGGCCATGTTGGCCACATCCTCCTCGGAAAATTGGAAGGTCCAGCTGGTGCCGATGCCCCACTGCCACTTGATGCGATCCGCATATTCACCGCTGGAATTCTTCGCCAGGATTTCCACCACATGGGTGAAGGAACTGCTGGCCCTGCTGATAGTCACAGTCAGGGAATTTCCCGCGTTAAAATTGATACCGGAGGTAATGGTGCTCAGCCGGGGGATGGAATCCAGCTTCGCGGCAGCTGATGCCGTTCCGATTCCGGGAGCATAGCTTCCCGTCCCCATGGAACAGTTGGCGGAGATTGTAATGCTCTTTGTACCGTCGCTGCTGTGGGGAACCGTCACTGTGGCGGATACCAGGGCAACGGCGCCGTCCCCGGTGAGATCCACCACCTTGGAAACGGAATGGGAGCTCCCATTGATCGTGATGGTTTGAGTATGCTTCTGCGGAGATGTGGTATTGTGATAGCCCTTGGACTGGGCATATACGGTGGCCGTCACCTGGCTGGAATTGGACGCGGTACTGGAGGAGGAACTCCAGGAGATCCAAAACCGGTATTTTGCACTGTTTTTTGAAGTGGTCCCTTCAATTGTTCCACTTGCCATTGCTGTCAATCATTCCTTTCTCAGGATAAATTATGTCGTCAAAACAAACCCTGTATTTTCCGTCTTGCGGTGTATTACAAGGCGGCGTTACAGTTGGCTTTTCTATTCATGTTATCTCGTGCGGGTGAATCCCGGGACAGAGTTCCTGCACCCTTAGCTTTTCCAAGCCGCAGGGTATTCCGTACATTTTCTCCCATCTCGTTTCACCGCTTACAGTCGGTTTAATCCGAAATCACCAGCAGAACGTGCCCGTTGCCCTGCGGAAGCAGCGTGAGGCTGCCCTGGGTTTTATCCTTTGGCGTTACCGTCAAATCCTTTCGCACCACAGTACGGTCGAACTGGGCTCCCTGGGCGCCGAAATAGGCCACATTCTCCCCGGAATGGGTATTCTGAACGCTGAACTGGCTGTTGGTAATGGTGGTCTTGAGCAAATCCTGGTTTCGGCCCACGCTGAGAACGCCGTTGGCAAACTGCATGGAGTCCGTGCGGATCTCGTTGGGCGCCTGCTGCCATTCCGTAACGCTGTCCCCGCGAACCAGAATCATATCCCCGATTTGAAATTCTCCCGAGGCGTCATGGTAGATGGAAAACACCGTCTGATCCGAGGTGGCCGTAAAACTGCCCTTCACCGTCTGCCAGGCATCTTTTTTTGTGAGGGATGTGATCACTGACTGCACGACCAGATGCGCCTGTGCCGTGGTAACGGTGGTGGAAAACCGGTATCTGGCAAACCAGCTGTAGGTGTGCCCTTTTAAGGTGGGAACCGTCTGGGAAATGGTATTGCCGACAATGGAAAAGGCTCCTCCGCTGAGCGTCTGCGCCACCGGCCTCACCGCCTGAACCCCGCCGGTTTTTTCCAGCGTCCAGCTGTTGAGATCAAAGGCCGCCGTCCCCTTGAGCAGGTTGGCGCCGCCCGTCTGGGTCGCTGTCACCTTGATGGATTGGGCCGTTTGCTCCAGTTCCGTGCGCATCTGCGCCATCACCTCATTGAGCGCCGGGGCGGCATCGTTCACCGGAACCCAGCTGGTTCCGTCATAGACCCGCAGTACCATCGGCTCCTCACTGACGTCCTTCCAGAACTGGCCCACCACCGGGTCCTGGGGCGGCGTTTCACTGGGGAACACCTCCTGGGTGAGCTTTTGCACATTTTCCACGGATACCGCCAGGCTCTGGGCGGTCTGCTGCAGCTGGGTGAGATCCCCGGTCTCGGCGTCATACAGCCGGCTTACCGTCTCTTCCACCGTCCTGTGCAGTTCATTGGTTTTCCCCTTCAGGCGCTCAACGGCATGGTGAACGGTATCGTTGGCCTCCCACATGGCGGTGCCGACAGAAGCGTATTCGTCCCGAAGCCCCCGCACCCCGGTAAGCGTACGGGACATCAGCCAAACATCCATAGGGGTATTGTCCTCCATTAGCAGGGTAAACCGGGTGCCGGGGATCATCATGGGGTTACCGATGGCACTCAGGGAAACGGGGGTGTAGGCCACCTGTGCGGCACGCTCCAAAAGCTGCTGAGCCGCTTCGCTCACCCCCTGAGCCTGCACGTCATAAAACAAGGGATTGCCCTGAATGACATAGGTGTTTTCCCCTTCCCCTGCCAGGATTCCCACATCCTCGTCACTGTAGCGGATTTGCAGCTTTTGGATTGCCTGGACCGGCTGTTCACTGAGAGTCCTCTCATAAACCTGGGAGAGGGAAAGAGTGCATCCAGAGTCGGTATACCAATCCAATTCCAGCTGGCCGGCGGTATTGAGCCTGGCAAAACAGCCCGCGGCCTGGGCAATCCATTCCAGCACCTGCCTGGCTGACGTGTTATCCCCCTCAAAGACCTTATCCACCGGATATTGGGAATTCAGCGTGTGGGATGCCGCCAGCTTTAGTCCAAATTGGGTACAGAATGCCTCTAAAAACGCCTGGAGAGTACAGGGATAACTCTGCTGGGAAAGCCACTCATCCGCTGGCGTATCGGTCAGCTTTTCCAGGGCGTCAAAGGCGGTCACACTCAATATGCGGCTGTCCTTACGCTGGGCGGTATCCACCCAGAATACCCCCATGGGACAGTATTCCGTCGTGGTTTTCATCCAGACCCGGGGAGTGCCCGGCGCCAGACAAAAGCTGGAGAGCGCATTCTCCTCCCAGCTCAAGCAGGCATTCTGCCGGGCCAGGCTTTTCCATTTACTCCGCATAAATGGGGACTGTTCGGGAACGGACAGCACCTGGGCTCCTTCGGTACTCAAGGTGAATCCTGAAACTGTCCCCGTATCGTCTGTATAATAGAGGCTGTCCCCGGATAAAACCAGCGCCTTAGCCGGTACTGATAATTGCAGTACCTCCAGCTGGTTTGGGGGTTCTGCGGCAGCATCCCAGATCTTCAGTTCATTTCCCGCAGCACTGGCGCCCCAAACCGAGGAACGCACATACAGTCCTGCGCCAGCGGCATCCGGCCAGGGCTCCGCCTGAACCTGGGAAGTTTCGATTCCGGCATAGTATTCTATCCTGGCACCGGTCAGGCCGGACAAATCAATCACAGAATCAAAATCATACAATTCAAATTGCAGCTGGGCGCTGCAGCAGCTGCCAAAGCACCAGGTGTCGGCGCTGTTCACCTGCTGGGTCAGTGTCAGGTTCTCTGTCAGCTCCCGATCGGTAAAACAGTCGTTTCCACAGCGCAGCAGAGCATGGCGGATGCGGTTTTCTTCATAGAAGTCAGTATAGTTCATTTTGCACCTCACAGTTGGATACAATCCAGGGTGACGGAATGATATAATCCCTGGTATAATACCGCGTTGGAAAGCTGTCCTCCCTGTGCGGCACAATAGCAGGAGATGGTGTGAAGCCCATATTGTGGATCCAGATAGGTCAGCTGGAAGGAATCCTTCTGTACCAGCGGCAGCAGCTCCTCCATTTCCTGCTGGGTCAGCACATCATAGGATAAACTCACCTTGCGCATCCCTTTTCTGGCATAATCCCGGTGCAAAACCCCATCCGCAGTCCTGGTTGAATTTAATTCCAGATCCTCCATAGAAACGCTGTATGAGGTCGGGGAAAGCAGCGGTACTCCATCAATTTTTAAAATATCCGACGTCTTGCGAATCCTGCCCATTTTTGTTCTCCTCCTTTTAATATTTGAGCAATTTGCAGCATAATTGACAGTTGTGTATGGGTTATTGTCTCCGCCGATACCAGACAAGGATTCCGCATTGCCACACCATCAACCGCTCTGGACAAAAAAAGAGCACGCAGCAGCCATTATCAGGCCACCGGCGTGCTCGACGCGCTCACTCTTTTTTCCATTGTTCCCCTATAGTATAGCAGGATCTCTTCCAAAGATCAAGAACAAACGTTCTTTTTCTTTCAAATTTTCCGCTATGGAACAGCACTACAATAGATCCCGTTCCCAGTCCAGCCTTCCTGGTCTCGGCAACCTGCCGGCAGAGAACATTGTTCACAGTCCAACCAGCCGCTTTCAAGATTGTGGAAGCGGCTGGTTGGTTACTTTTTCTTATTCGTTGATCAGCTATTCCACATACTCTGGTTCTTCCCCGCGGGCATAGTTTTGTGTGAAAAATTTGTCCTCGTCCAATACCTCCAGCCAGTCCTTTGGCATCTCATCATAAGGGATATCCTTCTCGAATCTCGTTCCCACTATTTTTATCGGCTCCCAACTGTACTCTCCGTTCTCTGTCGCATTAAACGTAAATAAGGCTATCTTATCCAGATTCCTCAGCTCTATTTGGATTTGTACATATTCCTTTGGGTCAAAATTCTTCAATACTTCTTCGTGGAACTTTTTAATACAACTTGCGTAATCCCTAAACGATGTTTTGATTTCTTCAGTAATCGGCTCCTTGTTTTTACACATCTGATAAACCTCATCATCAGCCCCCCGCATCATTACACGTTCACTCATCCTCATCGATATATAAAGGGTTTTTTCTCCATTAGAATATTCCAGCAAGTATATCAGAATTAATCTGTCCATAAATATGGGTTTCAAGTTATCATATAATTCACCTTGTACCATCGGAATTTCTACCCCAAACGATATTTCAGGAGGATCCCCATACATGGTATGAGAAATTCTCTCTACACCCTTAACATCCGAAGGGTCTTTCTTCCATTTTCCCTCTATTTTTTTGCTGCATCCACTGAATACTGATACTATCAGCAACAGACACATTCCTGATATTGCCAAACCTCTTCGCCCACGTTTCACCATTGTTCCCTCCATATCACTAAGTTGTATTTATTATATCATCCCCCCTTCCACAAACCAACCAGCCGCTTCCACAATCTTGAAAGCGGCTGGTTGGTTATTTTTATTCTTCTACTATTCCATAATCATACTCCGGCTCCTCGTTATATTGATAATGTCGAGTTAGAAATTTGTCATCCAGAAGCCTCTTCCAGGATCCATTTCTATTTTCAAATTCCTCATCGTCGGTTAAAATACCTCCAGCCTGTCTCAACTTCCAACTCCAAGTTCCCTTCACAGTCCGGTTAAAAACAATATATGCTATCGTTGTATTACTTTCTGAATCAGACCAAAAAATATATACGTCATTTACTTTATCCGAAAACTGCCCCAGCACCTTTTTTTCAAAGTTCTTCAATAGCTTTACATATGCCTTCCACAGTTCTCTATCCCTTTCCTCTGGCTCCTCATTGTTTTGCAATCGGTTTACAAAACCAGTATCGCCTTTTGTATACAATGATACTGTTACATTTTTCCATTTTACTTTACCCCCTCTATGTGCATTACAGCAATTAAAGGATCTAAGTTCAAATTCATCTGGTATTATCCTTACTAAATCCTGATACAGTTGGGAACTTTCCTCAATGTCCATTGACCTGCCTGTCACTGTCGTCACTATCCAAGGATCCCGCTCCCGCTTCGCGCAGCCTCCAAAGCTATACAGCACCAAGGTGATACTCAATACCAAACTTGCCCATTTCTTTATCTGCTGTCTCATTTCCATCCCTCCTGTTCGTTTTATTAT
>JAETPU010000003.1 GCA_021771035.1 Marvinbryantia formatexigens
TTGTTACAAAACAGCAGTTTTACCTCCCAAAAAGATTATCGTCCAATTTCCTACCCAAACCGCTGTGCCGCGGGGCACCTACTTTCTGCCGAACAGAAAGTAGGCAAAGATTCGCCCAAGAGGCGTTCCCCCTCTTGGATATCACCCCCTTGGGGCGGTTCCTTGCACTCAATGAGTAAAGGCTGGTAGAAAGTAAGGACCCGTAAACTCTCCTTACTTTCAAGACCCATACCTGGGCCGATGCCGCTGATGCAACCGGGACACTCGGAGGCGCTTTCAGTTTGTTCGATGCTTAGTTGTGCAGCACCTCCATGAAGTTTCGGGCAAGCCCAAAACTTCCGCAGCCAATTCTATTTTTGTCTAGCAAGTTGCTGCCGTAAGCCTGGGTTTCATCAAAAAACCGGGGCCAGTCGAGGCCGTTTTTCTGTTTTCAGGGTATGTATGGCTTTGCATAATTATTCAATTGAAAACTGCCATACCGCTGTCTGATAATTCCGGAAAAATCATTCTATCAAAATTGAATTCACGTTTCCAGTTGGAAAATAAAACCCAGCAATCCCCGGATTGCACCTGTTTATAATCCATATTCGTCTTTAATAATTTACAATTTGTTCATATATTTTTACATATTTAGGTTCATTGTATAAAATTAATTCACTCATATTGAAATTAAGTTATTTTTTTGCGACTTATTTTTCAGTATTTAGGACTTCACACCATGGACAACGATCCGACAGTTTTGATGCCCGTTGCCTTTGATGGAAAAATGCGTTCTTCCACCGAGATTCTGGCTCCATTACCCGGTAGGTGCGTCCGATACGGCACTCCTTATCTCCAATTCTCTTTTTTATCTATCACAAACCGTGCCTCAATCCGGGTCCCCAGGAAGCTCAAATGAAGAGTTTCTTCATCAGTCCCAAGCGTATCCCCCTTCCTCCGTCAACGCCTCTCAGGCACTGGCAGGCTGCTTTAAGCGGCGCTGAGCAGTGGAGGATGGCTGTGCGCCTTTCATGGCGGGAAGGCCACGGGTAAGCCCCCTGGAAAGCTGTGAGAGCAAGGAAAGACCCAGAGGGATACAGGATACCCGCAAAGCTCCCAAACGGCACCGGGAAGGATACCGCCGGTACTGCTTGTCCCGCGGCCCGTTGGCGATCATCCCCCGACCTCATTGCATCTATGCTGCCAGTAAGCTTCCCGTTTATTTTGGGCTTGGAAAGCTGCCGTTACGCGAAAGGGCTTGTACACGCAAAAAGAGATCCGGCGCCTTTGGTGCCGGATCTCTTCACTTTGCAGGGACAGCCCTGCTTATTTCTCCTTGGGAAGCTGGATATCATAGCTCTGGTCGTTGAAATTCACGGTGACCACCGTGCCGTCGCTGTAGGTGGCGCGCTGCTGTTTCCAGTCGCCGTCCAAGAACTCATGGCGGACCATCTCACATTTGGCAATGCGCTCCTGGAGCTTTGCCACAATGCGGTAGCGCTTAATTTCCTCATCCAGCTGCTTTTCCAGGGCGGCATCATCAAAGGCGCCGTCCGTATTGGGATAGGCCCCGTCCTTATCCATGTAAGCCGCTCCGCCGTTGAGCAGGGCATAGAGCATATAGTCCTCCTTGCCGGGGATGCGGTCCATCAGCCAGGGCAGAATCAGGCAGTCATGGTAGACCAGGTTGAACAGCGGGGTTGGGATACCCTTTCTGGGGGCGTCCGGCCCGGCCAGCATAAAGTCATAGGGGCCGTAGTGGGCAAACACCAGGCTCTTCATCGCCCAGTCGGTGACCTCCTCAGAGCTGGGGAGGATATTCCGGGAGAGCAGGTATTCAAAGCAGGCGTTGCGGTACTCAAAGCACTCCTTGCGGGTCATGCGGTGCCACGGGTTATCGCACTCGTCGCCCTCATTGCAGGTGAACACATCCAGATAGGTTGCCTCCAAATGAATTCCGTGTTTGAAAACCTCTTCAAAATTGCGTTTGACATAGAAGGGAGCCTGGCTGGCGCACAGATAGGTCTGGCGGCCGCCGGCCCAGCGGGCCATCTCAAAGACGGATCCGTCTGGATCCTTGCACGCAAAGTCAATATCAAAGGTGGGGGCGTCAAAGTAATAATCCCGGTACTGGTCATGCAGGCCAAACATATAGCCGCAGTCCTTGATGGTATCGGAGAGCTCCTTGAGCCCTTCCCAGCCGCCGGCCTCCTTGCAGGCGGGCAGGTAGTCCGGGTGCTTGTTGTCATACCCCGGATCGCCCCAGCCGTCCAGGTGCAGGTAGAGTTTCTCCACGCCCTTGGACTTATAGTGCTTGATCTCCTGGGTGCGCACAGAGAACGGGGTGAGATGATCGTTTTTCTCCGGGTGCTCCTTGTCATAGTAGGCGGATCCGGGCGCCACATGGGTTTTAATGCCCTTGTGGACAATGGCGGAGCCAATCAGCTTATCCACCAGCGGAGTTTTGGCGGCCTTCTCGGCCAGGGACGTAAACAGGCCGGTCTCCTTGACATAGCTGCGATAGGTTTTGCACAGATCGTTGTAATCGCAGTCACCCAGGAAGGAATACCGCATCACGCGGCGGTAAGACAACTTGCCCAGGCTGGGCAGCCAGCGCATCCCCACATGGGTGTAGGGCCCGCCGGCCGGGTGATCCACCTGGTAGGCGGCGTCCCACGGCTGTTTGCAGATAGCGATATACCCGGCGCGCTCCCGGATCTGCCCGAACCAGGGCATATAGGCGCCGGCGCTGCACATCTGGCCGTCAAAGGAGATCTTGGTGACCTCGTTTTCCCAGTTGTTGGGCAGCAGAAGGCCCTGCAGAATATTTAAGACACTGTACCACTTCGGGCTGTTCTCCTCAAACGCCATATAGCCGGGCCAATACATGGCCTTGATGTCGATACCCTCGTCACACAGGGGGACCAGCTCAAAATACACATCCCCGCTGACGCCTTCAATCCATACAATGGTCTCAAAGGAGAAGGGGACGTCCTGTCCATCCACACAAAAGCCGCTGTAGGTGGTGCGGATTCCATCTCCCACGCCGGTTTTCCAGATGCTGTGACGGATTTTTGCCGCAGAGGAAAACGGGATCTCCTTTTCCTGTTTGGTTACAATCTTGGCCGTATAATCCTTGGCCCAGCTCCAGGATTCGCCGCCAGTTACAACGGTATATCCCAAGGTGTCGTCATTCAGCTGTAAGCTGACGCCTGCGTTGGTTACGGTGATAATGCCCATGAACAAAACCTCCCTGACTTTATTTTTTCAAGTTTACCATATTCCACAGGGCTTTTCAATGGCTTTTCTGACGCAGAGGGCCGCCCGGACGCCCTATCCGGCGAGGAAAACCGGCGGCCTGCGCCTACAGGAACAGGACGCAGTCCCCCAAAACAATTTTACGCACGCCGGTGTCCCGCAGCTGGGTTAAGTCCACCTCCTGGGACATGGGTTCCTGCGGGGACGGCGTGTTTTCCTGCTCCGGCAGCAGCATCCCCGCAGGAACATCCAGGCACTGGGCCAGCCGGTTTAATATGAGCAGGCTGGGGTTTCCTCCCTTTTCCAGCCTGACAAGATACGAGGGATCCATATCTGCCATGGCTGCCAGTTTGGCAATACTGAGCCGGCGTTCCCTGCGAATCTCCCGTATTCTTTTTCCCATCTCTTCCATGGTTTTTCTGTCACCACTCTGGATCCTCATGTTTTCCACAGTTCCTTTCTCCAATTGTTGAAAATGAATTGTTTTTCCTGTTTCAATTCTATTATCTCCAAGAGATTTGTCATATTGTGTCGAAGGAGGTCGGATTTTGTCGAAAAACATTCAATTTTTCCAAAAAACTAGTTCCACTGGATGCAAATAAGGCGCATCTCCAATCTGCGAAGCACACCCAAAGCCCCGGTATGACGGCAGCGGGGAAGGAGTACGCCCGGGAAGCCTTGGAGCGCGGCACCGCAGTCAGGCGGCGGGCCCGGAAGTTGGAAATCCTGGTAAAAACACCGCCGGGGATCGGAACACTCCAATCCCCGGCGGTATCGTTTATTGGGTATCAAACAGCCCTTGAGGCCCCGGGAGCCACGGCCATAAAGCCCGCCGCCCTTCCCCGAAAGCGCATTTGAGGCTTACATCAGCGAGCGGTACAGAGCGGCAATTTCCTCCACAGAGGTATCCCGCGGGTTGCCCGGACGGCAGGCGTCGTCATAGGCGGACTGGGCCAAAAACGGCACATCCTCCTCCTTGACGATATCCTTGAGATCCGCCGGAATGCCCACATCCTGGGACAGCTGGCGCACTGCCTGGACAGCGGCCCTGCGGTATTCCTCCTGAGTCATTGCATCCGTATTGGGAACGCCCATGGCCTTGGCAATCTCTCTGTATTTTTCCCCGGTTTCCGGCGCGTTGTATTCCATGACAGTGGGCAGGATGATGGCGTTGGCAACGCCGTGGGGCGTATCATAGACAGCGCCCAGCGGATGGGCCATGGAGTGCACAATGCCCAGGCCCACATTGGAAAAGCCCATTCCGGCGATATACTGGCCCAGGGCCATTCCCTCGCGCCCCTCGGGGGTATTGGCAACCGCGCCCCGCAGGTTCTTTGCGATGAGCTCGATGGCCTTCAGGTGGAACATATCGGTCATCTCCCAGGCGGCCTTGGTGATGTAGCCCTCGATGGCATGGGTCAGCGCATCCATGCCGGTGGCGGCGGTGAGGCCCTTGGGCATGGAGGACATCATCTGAGGATCCACAACGGCGACTACCGGAATATCATGGGTATCCACACAGACAAATTTGCGGTTTTTCTCAACATCGGTGATCACATAGTTGATGGTGACCTCCGCGGCGGTTCCGGCCGTTGTGGGAACGGCGATAATGGGCACGCAGGGATTCTTAGTGGGGGCGACCCCCTCCAGGCTGCGCACATCGGCAAACTCGGGGTTATTCACGATGATTCCCACCGCCTTGGCAGTATCCATAGAGGATCCGCCGCCGATGGCGATGATATAGTCGGCGCCGGCCTTCTGGAAGGCCTGGACACCGGACTGCACATTTTCGATAGTGGGGTTGGCTTTGATATTGGAATAGACCTCATAGGCAAGGCCGGCTTCATCCAGCAGGCCGGTTACCTTCTGGGTTACCCCGAAGCGAATCAGATCCGGATCCGAGCAGACAAACGCCTTACGGAATCCCCGCGTTTTCACCTCATTGGGGATTTCCCGGATAGCCTGCGCTCCGTGATAGGACGTCTCATTGAGTACAATACGATTTGCCATAAGAACATTCCTCCTGCTTTTCTCTCCCGGCCCGATGTCCGGGAATTTTTCCGGCCCTCTGCGGCCCAGTTTCTCTCCAAAGCAGACTGGCAAACAGTCTGCCGGGATCCCTTCTATTATAGTTCATCCAAATAGGCTCAGCAAGGAAAATTTCTCCAAACAATGGAAAAAACACCTGACAAAAACAGGCGGACGCCCAAAGGGCGCCCGCCGATGTACCAGCATTACAGGATTAGGATACTGTCCCCTATTTTCAGCTGCTTGAGCCCGGCATCCTTGAGATCCTGAACATCCACTATCTGGGCCGGCGTGGCGGACGGCGCCAGTTCCGCAGCAGTTTCCATAGAAACATCCTCATTCTCTTGGGGCTGTTCCCTCTCAAAATTATGCGGCAGCAGCTGGTTGACCTCTACCTTCAGGCATTCCGCAAGCCGGCATAAAAACACGACGCTTAGATTGGTTCCCTTTTCGATCCTGCTCAGATAGGTGGGATCGATATCTGCCTGAGCAGCCAGACGGGCAATGCTGAAGCCCTGTTTGAGCCTCTCTGTCCGAATCAGCTGTCCAACCATTTTCATATTGGCCTGGTCGGCCTTGTTCAGTTCCATCCCTATATCTCCCCCCAAACAACAATTTGGCTGTTTTTTCCTGTTGTTATTTAGGATAGCGGATGGAAAGCCTGTGGTTCAACTGTTTATATCACATGGATTATATTCCAAGCCTATGTTTATTTGCCATACTTTGATTTCCCGGAATACTCCAAATCGGAAATCCGGATCACGGCGGTTTTGCCCAAAAGGGCGTCCAGTTCCCGTCGGATGCTGCCGGCGGGCTCGTTGGGGGCATACTTTTCGCATAATTTTGTCAAAGCCATGCGCTTTTGGCCGGCGTCCTGCACCACCTGCGCCGTTCCCCGCACCACCGCCGACTCATAGAACACCGTGAGCTCCCGGGAGAAGGTCTGGACCCTGCGGGCCGCGCTCAGGCAGACCCTGGCGTTTCCCGCGATATTATCCAGCTTTTCCCCCTGGGGCGCACAGTGAAAATAGATGCAGTCCCCCACCGTTACCGGGGAAACCGCGATACAATAGGGAGTGCCGTCAGCTCCCGTCGTAGCCAGATAGGCATACTCGCAGGACGCAATCAGCTCCTGAGCCCACTGGGCGTCCATCAGGCACTCCTGCCTGCGCATTTGTTTCATTATGGTTCTCCTTTCTGTATGAGCCGTCCGGAGAAGGTGTTCGGGACACCGGGGAGCCAACCCGAAGGCACACCGTATGCCGCCGGGCATCAGGCCTCATCCAGCGCCTGCCGCCATTCCTGGGGACGAAACCCCACTAAGACCCTGTTTTCCAGTACCAGCACCGGGCGCTTTACCAGCATCCCGTCCCCGGCCATCATCCCGAGGAGCTCCTCCTCACTCAGCTGGGGAAGTGTTTCCTTCAGGTTTAAATTCCGGTAGCTTTGCCCGCTGGTGTTAAGCCATTTTTTGACGGGGAGCGAACTGGCGGGGATCCATTTCCTCAGTTCCTGCACAGTGGGGGGATTCTCCCGGATGGGACGGGTTTCAAAGGCCACGCCCTGCTGGGACAGCCATGCCTTGGCCTTTTTGCAGGTGGAGCAGCCGTCATAACCTAAAAATAAAGCGTTCATGATGGGATTCTCCTGTCTGTGAAAATTTCCGCCGGGCGGCGGGGATGCCGCCCTATTTTACCAGGAGCCGGTTCACCAGCTCCTCATCCGGGGTGACATAGGCGGTCTGATAGGTATTGTAAATCACCTTGCCCGGCTTGGCCCCCACGGGCTTTTTGATATTTTTGATGAGAGTGTAGTCCACCGGCACCTGGGAGGAGGTGCGCGCCCGGCTGTTGTAGGCCGCGATAATGGCCGCCTCCTCCAGAGTCCTGTCCGGAACGGTTTGGGAATTGGACACCACAACCGTATGGGAGCCCGGAATCTTCTGGGTATGCAGCCACATATCGTAGTTGCGGCTGTCCTTGAGGGTGAGCCGGTCATTTTGGATGTTGTTGCGGCCTACCAGGATGGTAAAGCCGTCGGAGGAACGGTACTGCAGCGGGGAGAGCCTGACCGGCTTTTTCTGCCGCGCCTTATAATTCTTGAGATACCCCTGCTGGGACAATTCCTCCCGGATGGCGTCCAGCTCCGATTCCCGGCGGATCCTGGTGAGCAGATCGAACACGCTTTCCAGGTATTCCAGCTCTCGCTCGCCCTTTTCGATGAGCTCCCGGAGTTTTTTCTCCGCAGTATCCGCTTTGCGGTATTCCTGGTAATACCGCTGCACATTTTGGGAGGGGGTGCACAGGGGATCCAGCTGGATGCGCACCATCTCCCCGTCTTCGCTGTAAAAATTCTGGCATTCCAGGCTGCTCATTCCCTTTTGCAGCTGGTAGAGGTTGGCGCTCAAAATGTCCCCATACTGCTTGAGGGTCTCCCGGTTCTGGCTCTCCTGGAGTTCCTCCCTTTGGGCACTCAGGCGGCGCAGCACGCGCTGGGAGGTGTTCATCAGGAGTTTGAGCAAATCGTTGGAGCGCTGCTTCATGCGCTCGGCGGCGTCCCGCTCGCTGTAAAAGCTGTCCAAAAGCTGAGAATAGCTCTCATAGGGCCTGGTAATCCGGGAGATGCCATACTGCCGGATGGGCAGGAAGGTGAACTCCTTGGGCTCGCCCTTTTGGTCACAGAGCATGGTGGGCTCCCCGCCGCCGCGAAGGGTTTCCTGTAATGTTCCCAGATAGAAGCCCAGACGCGAAAAGCGCTCCTCATCCAGCTGGGAGACGACGGTATCGGCCCCGTGGGTGACATAATAGGAAATTTCCCGGGCCACCAGGGGGCAGATTCCCTGCAGGGCCTCCCCCAGCGCCTTGGAGAGGGGGACATCCCGTCCGGCGCGCACCCTGCCGCAGATTTCGCCGGGGGTGTGTTCCAATAAGCTGAGCTTGTCCTGCATGGGGGGCAGTGTAAAGGGCATTCCCGGCAGCACCGGGCGCACGCTGGACATTTCGGTGTCGATGCGCTTGATGGCATCCACAATCCGGTTGTTTTGATCCACCAGGATGATGTTGGAATGGCGCCCCATAATCTCCACCGCCAGGGTGAGCTTCACCAGATCCCCCAGTTCGTTGACGCTCTCAAACACCAGGTGGACCATGCGGTCCATCTGGATTTGCCGTATCTCCAACAGCTTCGCGCTTGACAGGTGCTTGCGCAGCAGCATACAGAACATGGGCGGCGCAGGCGGGTTCTCCGGCACCTGCATGGTGAAATGAAGGCGGGGCGAGTTGGCGCCCGCGCTGATGAGCAGCCGCCCCACGCCGCCCGGCCAGCGCAGGGTGACGACAATTTCCTCCCGGGAGGGCTGATGGATTTTATCCACCCGCGCGCCGATGGCGTCCGGTTTCAGTTCTTGGATCAGCTGGCTTAAAAACGCTCCGTCAAAGGCCATGCAAATCCCTCCTTCTCATGATTACAATCTCATTTATCCTAATCTCCCGCCGGGTTTGTGCGTTGCAGCGGGCTTGGCATCGTATCCGATACCGGGCTGCTAAGCGGGGCGGCGGCTATACGATTTTCCCCGGCGCGCACTGAGACTCGCTTAACAGGAATTCCACCTGGTCAAAGCGCTGTTCCAGCAGTTTTTTTACAGGCAGCATCACCAGCGCCTCCGTGTAATAGTGCCCGGCGGCAAGAATACACTCGCCGCGCGTTTGGGCGTCCAGCATATCGTGGTATTTGATTTCACCGGTCAAAAAGGCCTGGGCGCCGCAGGCAAAGGCGGCCTGGGCGAATTCTCCCCCCGCGCCGGAGCAGAGCCCCAATGTGCTCACAGGAACCGGAGACTCCGGCGCGCAGAATTCCACAAAGGGAGCCCCCAGGCGTTCTTTCACAAGCTGGGCCAGCCGGCTGGGAAGCAGCGGCTGCGAAAGCTCGCCCAAAACGCCGATGGCCTGCCCGCCGATGGGGCGCACCTGCTGCAATCCGATTGCTTTGGCCAGCTGGGTATTGACCCCTAAGGCGGCCGCATCCAGGTTGGTATGCAGGCACACGGCGGCAATATTGCTGCGTGCCAGCTGCATGGCGGGATTTGCCAATTCCAAACGCCTGAGAGGGGAAAATATCACCGGGTGGTGGCTGAAAACCACCTGAACCTGGCGCCGCGCCCCCTCTTGTACCACCTGGGGCGTGATATCCAAGGCCAGCAGCACCCGGGAGATTTCCTCCCCCTGGCGCTCCACCAGAAGGCCGCTGTTGTCCCAGGGCTGGGCCAGTTCCAGAGGCGCCAGTTCTTCTAAAAAGCCCAAAAGCTCGCCAAGTGTCGTCATATCCCTGATCCTTTCTTTGTGGTTTTGTATGATTTTCCGTCAAATAGGCCTGTACGGAGCGCAAACTCAGAGCCTGCGGGAATTCTCCGGCCAAAGCCTATCCGAAAAAGGCGGTACCGGAAAATCGTTCAGGGGGCATCGGAGTTTCTTCCGCTCCCGGCCCTATCGCCTGTCAAGGGGAATTTCCCAAGCGCCCCTCCCATAAAGTTTTAGCCGGTGTGGCCGGCCTCCAAAGAGAGCGGGTTTCCCGGCCCGGGCGGGAACTGTCCTTTTAAAACTATCTGTTCATAACGGTATACCCGCGCCCCTATTCCAACAGGGCCGCTCCTCGTTTGGGAAGGGGCAGGGGGCCACACCGTTGTTCCGTCATGGCTCCCGGATTTCCATCGCCTCAGCCAGCGCGGCAATCTGCCGGGACAATTCCAGCAGATGCCTGCCCTGACCATTCTGCCTAGCGGCATTGAGCTGGTTTTGGCCTATCTGGCTCAGTACCGCTGCCCGGTGTAACAGGAAGGCCTTTGCCGCAGGGGTTTTCTCCTGAGGCAGCAGGCCCACCTGCAGGAACAGTTCGCCAGGGTGCGCGTCAATCACTCCTGTATATTCCACGCTCATGATGGTGTAGTGAAATTTTCCGGACACCGCCGCGCATTCCCGCTGGATTGCAAAGCCGTTTTTCACCAGGTATTCCCGCAGGGCGCTGTCCCGGGTCATAGGCTGCAGAAGATAATGCCGGGGGCTTTTTGCCCAGGGGCAGTCCTCTAAAATCTGTGCAATCAGTTCTCCGCCCATCCCGGCGATGATAATTTCCCCGGCATCCTGGGGTTCGATTTGGCGCAGGCCGTCCGTGAGCCGTGTCTGCACGTTTTCCACTCCGTATGCCCGCAGGGTTTTTTGGGCCCGCTGCAGGGGCATCGGGTTAATATCACAGGCAATGCCCCGGGGGATTTTCCCGCTGGCAGCCAGATAGGCAATTAAGTATCCGTGATCGCATCCCACATCCACGCAGGGCATCCCGCCCCGCACCAATGCGGCGATGGCGCCCAGGCGTTCATCCAAAACCGGGAGCTTGCCCCGGGAGTTTTCCCTCATGCTGTCTTGACTCCTTCAAACGGGTGATATCCAGCAAAAAAGGGCTCTCCCGGCAAGGCGGCATGGCGCCGGCCTTGTCAGGACAAGCCCTCTCCTGTTGTGTCACGAAACAGTTCTTATTTGGACAGGTGGGCGTTGAGTTTCTCCACCAGCGCGTTGCAGTCTACCCCATGGACCATGCAGGCCTGCTCCAGAGACTCGCCGCGGGAAGCCGGGCAGCCCAGGCAGTGCATCCCCATCTCCAGGAAGTAAGAAGCGGTGGAACGGTCATAATCGAGAATTTCCCCGATAAGGGAATCTTTTGTTACAGAAAAAGCCATACGAAACATCCTCCTTTACTCGTTTAAAAGCCACGAAACCCCTTTGGATCCCGTTTCGACTTTCATTATACCAACTTGTCCGGCAAATAGCAATGACTTCCCCGTTATCGTGCCCCCAATGGGAAAATTTATAAGCGCGGCGCGCTGGATCCCAAAACTTTACCACAGAATTTTCTCATATCGTTTTCTCATTTAGACTTTTCTCCTTTTTTACGGTATCCTAATGGCATCTTCAGCTGGAGAGTAGAGTTTAATCACCATTAACGATCGGAGGAAATACGAAATGAACGATATCTTGGAGGAATTATACTTAGGGAATCTGCGGCCAAGCGACCAAATAAACCCGCAAAACGAAGAGTACAGAGAAGTGAGAACGAAACGGAGCAGAAAAATCAACGATTTATTAGAAGAATTTAGGGAATCGAATCCAACACGAAAGCAAGAATTTGTGGAAATTCTGGATATGGAGGGAGACGAGGACTACTATGAGATAATAGAGGGATTCAGCATTGGTTTTCGGTTAGGTGCCAAGATGATGTTGGCTATTTTTAATGATGAATAGAATCGGACTCGCGGGATATTGCCTTTTCGGCAGGGTAATCAAAGCCAGAGGCGCCGGGACGCCCTTAGTTTGATTTTTTGCTTAGTCCCTCTGCGTTCCTTTGAAGTTTTCGACAAGCCAAAACTTCCGTAGTCAATTCTAGTTCTGTCTATGGAAGTTTTGCCGTAACAGTGGGGTAAAATCAAAGCTAGGGGCAAGGCCCCTTGCTTTGTCGTTTTTAAAAGTGAGTGGGGTTTCAAAGGGGAGAGAGGAAAATCGAAATCCTCTCTCCCCTTTGTAGTCTTTGCGCACTTTTCTGCTACCAGAAAGTGCGGCCCCCGGCAGGGCTTGGGGAAGGAATTGGATGACAACGTACATGGGTGAAAGATACTTTTCTATCCTATTTTCGGAAATTGAAGAAATCCATTGTTACAAAAACAGCAGTTTTACCTCCCAAAAAGATTATCGTCCAATTACCCACCCAAACCGCTGTGCCGCGGGGCACCTACTTTCTGCCGAACAGAAAGTAGGCAAAGATTCGCCCAAGAGGCGTTCCCCCTCTTGGTTATCTCCCCCTTGGGGCAGTTTTGCGCACTCAATCAGTAGAGGCTGGTAGAAACCAAGAACCCGCAGGCTCTTCTTGGTTTCTAATGCCGCTGATGCAACCGGGATGCGCTCAGATTGATTCTTTGCTTAGCCCCTCGGCATCCCTTTGAAGTTTTGGAGCAAGCTCAAAACTTCCGTAGTTGGTTCTAGTTCTGTCTACCAAATTACTGCCGTAATCCGGGGGTTCATCAAAGCAGGGGGCTGGCCCCCTACTTTGTGGCCTTTGGGTACTTTTCTGCTGGAATAAACTACGGAGAATTGAAACTTGTTTCAATTCTCATAAGGGATGCCGTACTACTAGGCCAAGAATGAACTACCCGCATCCCGGCGGCAGGGCTTTGGGTGGGAATTGGTCGACCATTAATGTGGGTGAAGAATACACTTTTCTTTTCAACAACAGGAAATCGAATTAATTGTTGTTTATAAAACGGCAGTTTTACCACCCATACGGAATACCATCCAATTACCCGCCCATACCGCTGTGCCGCGGGGCACCTACTTTCTGCCGAACAGAAAGTAGGCAAAGTTCGGTACCCCCTTGGGACAGTTTTGCCCACTCAATCAGCAGAGACGAAAAAACAGGCTGCGGTGCCGGCCAGGCGCAGAAAATCCCCGGAGGACAGTCCTCCGGGGATTTATCGATCCTAGTTTCGGTTTTCCAGTTGTCTGCGGGCTGAAAACACGGTATTGCGCATCAGCATGGCCACAGTCATGGGCCCTACGCCGCCGGGCACCGGGGTTAAATACCCCGCCACCGGCTCTACCGAGGCCGCATCCACATCCCCGCAGAGCTTCCCGTTTTCATCCCGGTTCATTCCCACATCAATGACAACTGCGCCGGGCTTCACCATATCGGCGGTGATAAACTTCGCGCGCCCCACCGCGGATACCAGCATGTCGGCCTGCCGGGTCACAGAGGGAAGATCCGCCGTCTTGGAATGGCAGATTGTCACGGTGGCGTCCTCATGGAGCAGCAGCATCGCCATGGGCTTTCCCACAATATTGCTGCGCCCTACCACCACACAGTGCTTGCCCCGGGGAGAAATCCCCGCCGTATGGATCAGTTCCATCACCCCCGCCGGCGTACAGGGCAGAAAACCATAGTCCCCAATCATGATATGCCCCACATTCTGGGGATGAAAGGCATCCACATCCTTATTGGGAGATATGGCCAGCAGCACCGCCCGCTCGTCAAAGTGGTCGGGCAGGGGCAGCTGCACCAGGATTCCATGGATACCGGCGTCCCTATTGAGTTCTTCAATCAGCGCCAGCAGCTGGGCCTGTGTGGTCTGCTCAGGCAGGTGAATCATTTTGGACTGGATTCCCACCTGCTGGGCGGCCTTCTCCTTATTGCGGACATATACCGCGGAGGCCGGATTATCCCCCACCATGATGACGGCAAGGCCTGGGGTAACCCCCAATTCCCGCAGTTTACACACTTGGAGGGCCAATTCCTCTTTTACCCGGGCGGCAGCGGCCTTCCCATCAATTTTCTGTGCCATGTGCAATCCTTCCCTTTCCAAGCAGTCTCAGAACGTCTATTCCTGGCTATCCTTTTTCTGTGAATCGGACTCCTGCCGGGGCTCTTCCTCAGACAAGGGCTCCTCCTGGGGCGATACGGCCTCTTCAGACGCCTGTGCGGCGTCCCCGACAGCTTCCTCCGTCTGGGGATGAGGCAATTCTTCCCCAGCCTCCTGTACCTTCTCCTGGACAGGTTCTTCCTTGGCGTTTTTCTTTTCCTTGAGCAAAGCCTTCTGGGCCTTACGGGCGGCAGCCTCTTCCTTGAGCTTGGGATAGTAGGTCCCGGCTACCACGGATTTGCCCTCCTCCGTATCCACATAGAGCTTCATATACTCCGGATCGCCCACCCGGCGGATCTTGGAGCGCACCAGAATCCAGATGACAGCGGAGGCAATACAGCACAGGAGCGCGAACATCTGGGAGACCCGCAGGGCGCCGATCATCAGGCTGTCGGTGCGCAGCCCTTCGATGACAAACCGTCCCGCGCCGTACCACAGGACATAGAACAGCAGGCCCTCGCCGTCGAACCGGCGGTGCTTAAGGACTGCCTGCAGGACAAAAAACCCGATGACACACCACAGGGATTCATACAGGAAGGTGGGATGCACCGGCGCGTTTACGTCGATGGTCATGCCGATTTTTGTCAGCTCCGACTCATGGCTGAGCAGATACCGGCTGATGGTATCGCTGGTCATGCCCCAGGGCAGCGAAGTATTGCCTCCGAAGGCCTCTACATTGACAAAGTTTCCCCAGCGCCCAATGGCCTGGCCGATGAAAAAGCCGCCCGCCGCCAAATCGCACAGGGGCAGGAATTTCACCTTACGCAGCTTGCACATCAAAGCACCCACCAAAAAGGCGCCGATAATGCCGCCATAGATAGCCATACCGCCCTTGCGGGTATCAAAAATCGAGAGCAGATCGTTTTTGTACTCGTCCCAGGTAAACAGGACATAGTACAGCCTGGCGCCGACGATTCCGCCCACGACAGCGCCCAGCACCACATCGATGACACGGTCGCCGTCCAGGCCGAATTTTTTCACCCGGCTCATGGCGTAGATGAGGGCCAGGGCAAAGCCCACGGCGATAATGATGCCATACCAATAGATATCGATAGGGCCGATGGAAAAGGCAATACGCGGGATTTCCAGATCAATTCCCAGCTTCGGGAATGAAAGTTGCTGTTTCATGCTGGTGTTCTCCCGGGAGCAGCCTCCGGGAGGTCTCCTTTCCTCAATATGTTCCGCTTTTTATGTAGGCGTCCCGCAGGACGGGACAATTTTGAGCGGCCGAACCGTCCTCAGGCGCGCACTATGGAAATGGCGCTGCGCCCGGTATCGAAGGCCTCCCACAGCCGTTCATTGACCTGCTGAGGCGTCACCTGGGCGATGGTCTCCACCAGGGAATACAGTTCCACATCGCTCAGATAGGCCGAGAGCATCATGCTGGCAACCCCCTCCGGGTCGCTGAAGGCACCCAGGTATTTCCCATAGACGCCCTTCTTGCACAGCTGCATGAGCTCCTCGTCCACACCCTGGGCCTTGATTCTGTCGATCTCCTGGGAAATCTGCTCATACACCGCATCCGGGTCCTTGGATTCCCCGGAAAAAATGGTGGAGACATAATCCCGTCCCACCAGGGACTCCGCGCCGAAGGAGGTATTGATGAGCCCGGCATCGTACAGGCGGCGGTACAGCGGGGAGGATTCCCCGCAGATAATCTCGATGAGGATTTCATCCAAAATCTGGTTGACCGCATTTTCCGCCTTACTCTTGGGCGGATGCTTATAGCCAATCTGGAACAGCGGCATGGAAACCGGCAGATGCTCCTCCACCCGGCGCTGTTTGACCTCGTCAGGCTCCTGGACCGGCATATGTTCCACGGTAACGTCCGAGCCCTTTTTCAGGATGGCATCCGCGCTTTTGAGCACCTGCTCCACCGAGAAGTTGCCCGCAATGCACAGCACCATGTTGTTCAGGTTATAGAAGGTTTCATAGCAGCGGTACAAAAGCGGGGCCGTAATCTGCGCGATGGATTCCACGGTTCCGGCGATATTGATGCGCACCGGGTTATTGTGGTACAGGGCCATGAGCAGGTTATCCATCACCCGCCACTGGGGATCGTCGTCATACATCCGGATTTCCTGGCCGATAATGCCCTGTTCCTTTTGAACGGTCTGCTCGGTAAAATAGGGCGACGTGACAAAATCCAGAAGGATATCCAAGGACTCCTCAAAATGATCCGAGCAGCTGAACAGATAGGCTGTGCGGTCAAAGGAGGTGTAGGCGTTGGCGCTGGCGCCGGTTTTGGCGTAGCGGGAAAAGGCGTCCCCGTCCTCGCTTTCAAAAAGCTTGTGCTCCAGATAGTGGGCGATGCCCGCAGGCACCGTGACAAAGTCCGCCTCGTCGCTGCGCTTAAAGGCGGTGTCAATGGAGCCGTACTCTGTGGCGAACAGGGCGAAGGTGGAGCTGTAGCCCTCCATGGGGCACAGCAGCATGGTCAGCCCCGAGGGATGCTGAATTTTGACATATTGATCCTGAATCCTCTTTGAGGAAATGATTTCTTTCATTCTCTTATACCCCCTGTGTGGGCTGGGCGTTTTCTTCCCCGGATTTTCCGGTGAGGAAGTATACGCTGTCCAGCTGCAGGCGCTGCGCCGCCTCGATGAGATCTTCCCGGCCCAGCTCCTGCAAGTTTTCAATATCCTGCTGGGCGCTGATGACGTCCCCGCCGGAGAGGATCTGGGTGAGATACCAGCTCTCAGTGGCGCCCAGGGAATCCCCGATGGTACGCAGGGAGTTCTTCATGGCCAGAAGGGTCTGCCCAAGTTCCTCATCGGTAAACTCTCCCCGGCATATGGCATCCAGCTGGGCGAGAATTTCCTTCTGGGCGCTCTGGCGGTTGGCAAATTCCACGCCGCTGTCCACTAAAAGCGCCCCGCTGGAACGGTCATACCTGGCGGCACAGTAATAGCACAGGCTCAGCTTTTCCCGGACATTTAAGAATAGCTTGGAAAAGGGCGTGCCGCCAAACAAGGCGCACATCATCCTGGTGGCGTCCTTCTGCCGCCGGGTGAGCTCCCCGGCAATCCGGAAGCCCAGCACCAGCTTGCCCTGGCGCACATCCATCTGCTCGCTGAACTCATACCCCTGGTGGCGCACAGGAGCTACGGGCGCCGGGACACAGGCCACGGGATGGCGGTCCATCCGGGAAAAGGCCTGGGCAAACACCCTTCTGGCGCCCTCGGCGGTTCCGCTGCCGGTGAAGAGAATCTCCACCGCGGCGCTGTCCAGCACCTTTCGATACTCCTGCGCCGCCGACTGGGGGGTAATGGCCTTCGCAGCGTCGGCATAGCCGTATTTTTTCACCGCGAAGGGGGTGCCCTCAAACAGGGACTGGGTACACTGGGAGACGGCATAGGAGCGCTTGTCGTTGATTTCGGACTGGATGGTATCCACTAGGAATTCCCGCTCCAGCTGCACATCCTGCCGGGGGAATTCCCCGTTTTCCAGGTTGGGCTGCAGAAGGATTTCACACAGAAGCGCCGCGCACTGCTGGGCAATGTCCTCCTTTTCCAGGGCAAACCGGTCGTCCACCGCCTGGATGGTGAGGCAGAGAACCTGATAGGCGCCGTACTTGCTCACATCCGCATCCAGCATTGCCCCATAGAGCTGGCTGAGCCGGCGGTTGAGCTGGGTGAAATCCGGGCAGTTTTTGGTCCCCTTGCGCAGTAAAAACGGCAGCAGAGCCCGCTGGGTGACCGTCTGCTTCTCCAGGGGAAGGATCAGACAGGCACTGATACGGTTCTGCTTAAACTTGGGATCCCAGATGCGGGAAAACCCCACGCCGGGAGCCAGCTGCTCCCTGTTAAATTCACAACTCATCAGTTCATCTCCTATGGCTTCCCCAAATGGGAAACCCCAATTTTCTGTGGATATCCAGCGGCAAGCGCCGCAGCCCTGCCAACAAGTTTCTCCGGGTTTACGATTACATTGCCATACCTGCTGGAATTGGCGGCATACGGCAGCCCCGCGGCCGTTCAAAACAGCCCGATGCAAATTCCAGGGCCGGCTGTGAGAAGATGTCCCGCCCGCCAGAGCCTGGCTTGGGCGTTTACCGGAAGGACACCGAGAGCGAAACAAGCCGTTTCCCTGTGCCCCGAGCGGTTCCAAATCTGATGCTCAAACCACGCGTCAGCACTCCAGCCTTCGGCACGCAGCATCATTTGTCCACAGCATAAGGATGGGGCGCTGCCCTCTGCTTCCATGTTCTCACGGCTCAAAGGGCTTTGGGGTTATGATAGCATCAGCAGAAAGCGAAGCTTTCCTTCCACAATGCTTCAATGTTCTCACAGCCAAAATGGCTGTGAGGTTATTATAGCATAAAATACCCCGGCAGGGCAGAACTTTCCAAGAACATTTGAAAAATTCACAGGACCGTCAAAAAACCACCAGGACCTGGTGCTCGCCTTTATCCAGCGGAATCTGGGAGGCCCCGGCGCCGTCCACCATCAGAGCAGGGGAGCTCTGCCCCGGCTCAAGGCGCTGAAACCGGATCTTCAGCCGGGTGCCGTTGAGCAGAGCATCCAGGGAGAACGCGTCCCAATCCTTGGGCACTTTTGGGGAAAACGTGAGGGAATCCCCCTGCAGGCGCATCCCCAACAGGCCCTGATAGACAAGCTGGTAATACCAGCCCGCGGCGCCGGTGTACATACTCCAGCCGCCGCGGCCCGGGCAGTCCGGGTTGGTATAGATATCCGCCGCCATATAATAGGGCTCCAGCAGATAACGCCGGTTATCCTGGGGAGTCAGGCAGTGCTGCACCGGGTTGAGCAGGTTGATGAGTTTCATGCCCCGTTCGGTTTCCCCATTCTGCAACAGCGCCAGGGCCAGCCACACCGCCGCATGGGTGTACTGCCCGCCGTTTTCCCGGATGCCCCGGGGATAGCTCTTGACATAGCCGGGGTTCTGGGGCGAATCCGCAAAGGGCGGCGTAAACAGGCGCGCCAATTTGAGCGGCTCGTCCACCAGATAACCCCAGGCGTTGTCCAGCGCCGTTTTTACCCGGGTTTCCTCCAATCCCCCGGCAAACACCGCAAAGCTCTGGGAGAGGGAATCAATGCGGCACTCCTGACTCTTGGCGCTGCCCATGGGCTCGCCGGAATCATAGAAGGCCCGCAGGTACCATCCGCCGTCCCAGCAGCTGGCCTCGACGGCATCCCGCAGCTCCTTTATCAGCCGGGCGCACTCTTGGGCCATGGCGGTATCGTCCATCATTTGGCATAAGGGCTCGAAGCGCCGCAGCACCCAAAGGTAAAAAAGCCCCAGCCAGACGCTCTCGCCCTTGTCGGCACTCCCCACCAGATTGAACCCGTCGTTCCAGTCGCCGCCGCGCATCAGGGGAAGCCCGTGGGCGCCCCGCAGCCCGGCTGTCCGGCGGATGGCCCGCACGCAGTGCTCGTAGATTCCCTCCCGCCAGCAGGTGCGCTGCGGGGAAAAATAGAGATCCTTCTGCTCCGGGGTTAGCTCAGGGCCTGTCACATAGGGTACCTGATACCGTAAAAAGGCGGAGTCCGAGGTGGTGTTTACATATTCCTCCACGGCAAACACCAGCCAGAGCAGGTCGTCCGAATACCGGGTGCGCACTCCGGTCAGCCCGCCCTTGTGGGGCGGCAGTGCGTGCCACCAGTGCAGCACATCCCCTTCGGGGAACTGCACCGCCGCCGCGCGCAGAATCTGGCGTTTGGCCGTCTGTGGGGACAGCAGGACACCGGCGCACACATCCTGCAGCTGATCCCGGAACCCATAGGCCCCGCCGTTTTGATAAAAACCGCACCGTGCAAAAATCCGCGAGGCAAAGATTTGGTGCCCGCAGAAGCCGTTGAGAAAGGCGTCCAGCTCCCTTTGGGGGGAATGCAGCTCCAGCCGGTTGGGGATCCATTGGGGAGTTTGCCCGCCCTTTTGTGTTAGGCCCCGGTTGACGCACCACACGGCCGCGCCGGGCCGGGCCGACCAGGCCAGGGCAAAGCGCAGGGTGAGTTCCTCCCCCGGCTCCAGATGAGCCCGTACCGCCAGCAGCGCGCAGGGATCCACCCGGGTGGCGGTGAGATCCGGTTCCCACTCCCCGCACAGGGCCCGGGCCCGGTCATTGGAGCACACCGCATCCGCGCAGCATCCCACGGCGCAGACGCTGGATACCGCCGAGTTCATGGGGTTTTCGATGACCAATTCCCCGGTATCCTCCCGTCGGAAAATAAGCCCGTTTGTAATCCCGCGTTCCACGCCCAAAACCGGCTCCAGGTAGTAGGCGCACTGGGCCTGAAGCGGCGTTTGCCCGTCTTGGCGCAGGCGCACTTCTAAAATTTTCACAGGCGCCTTGACGTCCAGCGATACTGTCAGGCAAAAATGAACCGGGCCCGCCTGCCCTTCATACCGGGCGTCCTGAGGGGAAAACGAACACAAAGCGCCGTCGGTGAGGGAATAGATTTTCCCGTTTATCCGCAATAGGAGCGCCTCGCCCCGGTTGGGGGCGGCGATATCGCCCTGCCAGGGGGTCAGTTTATTTTCCCGGCAGTTCACCGCCCAAGTGAAGCCTAGGGTTCTGTCGGTGAGCTGGGTGCCGAAAACAGGGGTTGCCAGCACATGTGTGTAGGGAATCGGCGTGGTGCGCCGCACATAGAAGCGCCCCTTTGAAAAGACGCCGCCCTGCGTTTGGAGCGCCTCATTGTCCTGCGGGATTTCCCGCGGCAGGCAGGGGAGGAAGCCAGCCGGATGGTATGGTTTTTCAATCCATTCAGTCCTTTCCATTGAGCGCAGCGCCTGGTAGACGCTGCAGGTGCGTAACAGCGTAAGCTGTTCGGGCGTGGGGTGCACCAGGTGAACGCCGCCCCTGGCCCGCAGCAGTTCTCCATAGCCTCCCCGGTGAATCAGCGCCGTCAAATCGCGCTCCGATTTGGTGGTATTGGCCTGTTTGGGAAACGCAAAGACCAGATCAAAGGGAACCTGGCGTTCCCGCAGGGTTTTCAGCGCCTTCAGGTAGGCCTCTCCCCGCAGAGGATCCAGGGTATGCGCCTCGCAGAGCACGATGGGAAAGTCCCCGGAAACTCCCAGGCTCCACAGTTCCCGGCGTTCCAGCCGGTTGAGGATTTCCTC
The DNA here is from genome assembly GCA_021771035.1 of Marvinbryantia formatexigens. GTDB lineage: Bacteria > Bacillota > Clostridia > Oscillospirales > Ruminococcaceae > CALXEM01. The sequence goes on from JAETPU010000003.1 coordinate 20,810, forward strand.
TCTGGAGGCCCGGTGCCGGGGCACCGGATACAACAGCCGGGGCAGAAGCTGGAACATCAGCCGCGCCGGCAGGCTGTCCCCAGCCAGGGGTGACACAGCGGCCCTCTCCTGGGAAATCCCCTTTTCATGCCGCAGCCGGGTGATGATTTCCAGCACCTCGCTCTCGCTGGGAGCACACGCCAAAAGCAGGTTCAATGTCCCCTGCCCCCGCGGGGAAACACTCAGCGTGCGCCTGAGTGCGCATACCGCGTCCGGAACGCCGCCGCCCCCCGAGAATTTCCAGCTGGGGAACTGTTCCAGGCAGATGCCGCCTTCGGGCCCGATGAGCTTCTCCCGTCGTGTTTCATAGGAAAACTCCCCCGCATCCAAAAAGGAGACGCCCAACACAGCCGGGGCCTCCCCCGGGCGCAGCCTGCGCTGGAACAGCAGGACTCCGCTGGATTTTTCCAGGCGCGCTGTGACAAACAGCTTGGAAAAGGCCGGATGCGCCTGGTAATCCGCCTGGCGGCACAAAACCGGCTCCAGATAGTAAAGCGCTTCAAACCGGCGCCTGCGGCGGGAACGATTTTTCACCTGAAGCTGCACCTGTACGGCGGGAAGGCTGCGGTGCACCCGCAGCTGCTGCACCGCCTGCAGGGAATCCTCCTCCAGATGGTAGCTCACGCTGTCCGCCGAAAATTGGGTATGGCGCTTGGCATCCCCGCCGTAGCCGGGGGCCGCTGTCAGCGTCCGTACAGTCCCCTCCTGACCAAGGCAGATGAAAATCCCCTGGGGGGAACGCAGCAGATCCTCCCCGGGACGCAGGATGCTGAGTCCCCGGAAGTTCAGCTGTGCCGCGCCGCAGTCCGTGCTCAAAAGATGCACGTCCCCGTTGGAATACAGCATACACCGGGGGGATTGGGGGGAAATTCTGTCATATTCCTGACAAAACTGCTGTTCGGATCCCTTTTCCGGGCTGCTGCCACGTATTTTTCGGTTCACCACACACTCCTCCTCCAACTGCTCCTCCAAAAATTCTCTGGCACAGCGCATCTGCGCCCCCTTCATAAAGCGTTTTTGCATCCGGCCCTCAAACACGGCGTTGCAGCCGGCGGCGATGCTCATTCCCACATGGTGGGCCATATAGCTGCGGCAGATTTGAGGCTGAGGCGCCCGCGAGGGCGTGCAGTCCACCGCCTCATAGAAGCCGTACACTCCATAGAGCCCCATCTGCTGCAGGCGGTGCAGGTTCTTCATCGCTGCCTGTGGCACAAAGGGCAGCGCCAGAAAGGTGGAATAGGGCGAGAGCACCAATTCCCGGTCCAGCCCCTCTTTGACTCCCAGTTTTTGGACGCCGTGGGCCTTATACTGGTAATTGAGCTGCGCGTCAAAGGCAAAATAGGCGCTCTCGCTGATGCCCCAGGGTACCCCCGCCTGGGCCGCCCGGCGGCGCTGGGCCCAGATGGCGTACTGCACGGCCTCGCTTAAAAAGGTGTCCTGCCCGGCAGGCAGCAGCAGATGGGGCATCAGGTATTCGAACATGGTGCCGGTCCAGGAGAGCGGCCCCACATAGCCCTCCTGGCGGGACAGGGCCCTGGACAGGGAATTCCAGTGTTTTTTTGGCGCCTGGCGGGTTGCCACGGCAAAATAGCTGGTGGCCCTGGCCTCGCTCATGAGAAAATCGTAGCAGGCGCTGTGCAGAGTATCCGCCGACGGATCATACCCAATGGAAAAGAGCCCCTTATCCTTCCGGTAAAAGACGCTCAAATCGGTTTCGTCAATGATACAACGCACCCGCCGGGCTTCCTCAAGCAGCTGCGGGCATTTCCCCGCATACTCCCGCAGCCCGGTTTCCAGGGCAACCAGAGAGGTGACAAAGTTGCCGCTGTCCACAGTGGAGACAAAGCCGGGCTCCAGAACGGCGAGGGTCTGGGTATCGTACCAGTTGTACAAATTCCCATGCCAGCGCTCCAGGCTTTCCACGGTATCCAAAACCCGGGACACCCAGCGGCACAGCTGCTGCGGGGCAAGGAAGCCGAAATCCGCCGCCGCCAAAGCGGAGAGCAGCATCATGCCGATATTGGTGGGCGAGGTGCGGTGCGCCACACGGTACACCGGCGCCAGCTGGACATTGTCCGGCGGCAGGAAGTGATCCCCCACGCCGGCGTAGTGCTCATAAAACTGCCACATCTGGGCGCACCAGGCGGCTACCTCCTCCCGCTGCTGCCCGGTAAGCCCGGCCCGGGCTCCGGTTTTTTCCCTGGCGCAGGCATAGCCCAGGGCCGGAGCCGCCAAAAAGAGCAGGCCCAGAAGCTGAAACAGGAGTCCCCGGCCCGCTACAGCCAGCACGGCGCCCAGAACACAGGTAACCGCCATGCGCCGATACCAGCCGCCCAGGGTATGGGAGTTCTCGCTCTGGGCGGCGGTGGTCCATTCCAGCAGCTTCTTTTTGGATTTGAACCGGCGCCACAGGGCAACCGCCGCCGCCTTCAGGCTGTCCCAGGCTGTCTGCGGCAAAAAGGCCAGGGAATAAAGGGCTCCCAGCGCCTCCCTGGCGGTATGGGAGAGCGTCTGGCCGAAATAGCGCCGCTGCCGTCCCAAAAGCCGCCTTGACGCGGAAGCCAGCATCCCCCACAGGTTGGGCAGGCATACTGCCAGCACCCCCGCTATCGCCAAAACCCAGGCGGCGTTTCCCATAGTAAATGCGCCAACTGCCAGGCAGACAACGGCCGCCGGCGGCGTGACGCTGCGGCGAAGGTTATCCCAAAGCTGCCAGCGGCTCAGGGCCGGCAGCAGCACCGGGGTGTCCCTCTCTCCCCGGATGGGGGAGACAATCCAGGGGGCGTTTTGCCAATCGCCCCGGATCCACCGGGTGAGGCGGGCGTTCCAGGACAGGTATCCCGAGGGGAAGGAGTCGCTCATGGACACATCCCCCACAAATCCGGTACGCAGGATGCTCCCCTCTAAAATATCGTGGCTGAGCACCCGGTTTTGGGGAAAGCGCCCGGGCAGCAGGGCATCCATAGCACGGCGGTTTATCAGCCCCTTGCCGCAGAAGACCGAACTTCCGAAGGCATCCTGGTAAAAATCCCTGGAATGGGTATCGTAAGGGCTGCTGCCGGCGCGCCCGGCCATCACCCGGGAAAACAGCGTTTTGAGAGCGCTGCCCGGCTGGGTCTGGATCCGGGGCGTCAGAATGCCATAGCCCTCATACACCAGCCCGCCTGCGTCCCACTTGGGCTCGTTGAGAGGATGGGCGGCGGTGGCAATCAGCTTGGAAGCACAGTCGAACAAGAGGTTTGTGTCCGCGTCCAGCGCCAAAAGATACCGGCACTCCCGCAGCCTTCCGGCGTCCCCCTCAAAGAGCAGGGCGTCCAAATCCTCCCCGTTTAAAAACGCACAAAGCTCCATCAGGGCGCCGCGTTTTCGTTCCCAGCCGCCGAAACGCCCCTGGGTTTTCAAAAAGCGCCGGCGGCGCACCAGTACATGAAAACGCTGTCCATATTTTTCATTGAGCCGGCGTATTACCTCCGCCAGAGCCTGCGCGCCCAGATTATCCTGGGGGTATTCCGGGGCGTTTGCCTCCTTGGGATCCGCCAGCACCAAAAAGTCCAGCTCCTCCATGCGGTTGGCAAAATACAATTCCTCCAATTTTTCCTCCCACTGAGATGCCTGGCCTGAGGAGGGCAGCAGGGTGGAAATCACCACAGCCGTACGCTTTTCATCGGCGGGCAGGGCGTTTAACTCCATCCTGGGCAGGGGGCGCACCGGGATTTTGGGGAGTATCAGCCGGCAGGCCAATGTCCAGAAAATTTCCCACAGGCACAGCCAGAGTACGGGCAGCGCCGGCCAGATCCCGAACACAGCGCACAGCACAAGCCCCAGCGCCAGGGAGCCCGCCGCGCAAAACGACAGCACAAATATCCCTGTCCTTTTGGCAGGGAGCGTAAACTGCTCAGCCCGCAGCAGCCAATATCCAATATGCCGCCTGGGGGGATCGGTTTCCTGTTTACAGCGCTCCAGCAGCCGTCCGGCGGCCTTGGATTCGCTGATTTTCCATGCCCGGGCCAGCTTTGCCAGCAGAGAACGGTATTGGCGGCGGGAATTGGCATCCATGTTCCCATACACGCCTGCCGGATCCCGCCGCAGGATGCGATCCACCGGGCTGTACCGCTCCTCCAGGCCCAAAAAGTCCACATCCCCCAACCCCCGCAGCGCTCCGATGGCCTGCCCAATCTGCCGGGCGGTATCCTCATTGTCCTCCCCCTGCGCCAGAAAGACGATGCGCTCCAGCAGCGCGGCCTTCGTCAAATCCTGCAGGGCACACAGTTCCTCATAGTCCAATTCCCGGATCTCGGCCTGCCGGGAGAGGATTTCCTCCAGCTGCCCCTCTCCCAGGTTCCCCTCCCGGGCCGCCTGGGAAAGCTCCCCAAACAGAATGGGCCGCCCCTTTGATTGAGGCAGGCGCCGCTGCCCTGCGAGGGATTTTTGCAGCGCCAAAAGCTCCCTCTCCAGGATGTCGGCGTTTTCCAGAATCCAACGGCCCGCCGGACCGGTGCCGGACATCCCGGACGCCAGCGCCCGTTCCCGGCGAAGGATATGGCACCAGGCCTTGATTTTCCGGACGAGGCCCCCGGCTCTTTTGAGCCGTACATCCCCCAGCGTGTTCTCCAGATCCTGTTCGAGCATCGATATCAGGTCCCCTTCCCTAGCCTCCCGTTTGTAAAAACGAAAGAAATTTCTGGTACTAGGTTTGACACAAAGGGGAGAAAACATACTCGCCAGGGGCAAAAAAGGCCGCGGGACTGAAACCGAAGTTTTAGTCCCGCAGCCAAACGGATGAAGGTGCTTTGCCAAATTTTCAATTCTTTAGGACTCTACGCCAAAAACTTTTTACCCAAGCCCGCCTTTTCCAAAGCCTTGCGGCAGATGAGCGCCAGGGGGACCGAAATCACAATAGCGATTACGGCGTTGATCCCGCTGGTGATAAACTTTGTGGAGCAGGCAATCGCCGCGGCCCGGATATCGCTTCCGGCCATCATCAGGACAATCATGCTCTTGCCCAGGTACAGCACCAGATAGCTGGCTGCTCCCAGCACAGCGCCCGCAATATTCCAGCTGACACTTCTGCCCTGGCGTCCTCCCAGATGGGAAACCACGCCGCTGACAAAGCCCATCATAAAGAAGAAGACCAGCGTAAAGGGCGCTGAGGATACGAAGGCCGGGTTGGTTAAATCGAACAGTGCGGAGCCGATTCCCGCAGCTAGGCCGCCGCGTATTCCGCCGAAGAGCATCCCGGCCAACAGGCAGAAGGCGTTGCCCAGTTTAATTTGTGTGGGGCCCGCCGGAGTTGGGATTGGGCCGATTTTTACCACTGAGGTGATGACAAAGACCACCGCCGCCATCACGCCTACGATCACGATATCATAGGTTAAGCTGCGTGTTTTTTCCGCTTGGGACATGATAATGACCTCCTCTTTCCGCATGAAACCGGAATTCCGGTTTTTTCTCTGGTATCAGTATAGCGGGTTTGGCATACTCTTTTCAAATACAGCAGTTTGGGATTGAATGCCGGCAATTTGGCAATTTACCACAGAACTTTTCTGATTCGAACCTCTGGACTTAGGAACATACACAATTATTTTAATCCGCATCGGCGCCTTTCCGGGAGCATCCGGCAGAACCACCAATTTTACAACGGATACAGTATCAAAAAACAGGGATAATAGTAAAATCCGCAGGTTTTCTTTTAAGTGTGCAAAACTACCCCAAGGGGGTACCGAACTTTGCCTACTTTCTGTTCGGCAGAAAGTAGGTGCCCCGCGGCATGAGCGGGCAGGGTGCAAAAAATAAAAGGTGCAGTTTTTCTGAATTGGCATGGAATAGGGTGAGTTACACCCATGCAAATTGTCTTCCAATTTCCTACCCCAAGCCCTGCCGGAGGCCGCACTTTCTGGTAGCAGAAAAGTGTGCAAAGACTACAAAGCAAGTCTGAAGATTTGTTTGAATCTGCGGAAGTTTTGGCTTGTCCAAAACTTCACGGAGGTGCGGTACAACTAAGCGTTCAATAGACCGGGTGCACCTCCGGTGAACTCCCCGGATTACGGCAGTAATTTGATAGACAGAACTAGAACCAACTACGGAAGTTTTGGCCTGTCCAAAACTTCAAAGGGACGCTGAGGGGCTAGGCGGAGAATAAAACTGAGCGCGTCCCGGTTGCATCAGCGGCATCGGCCCAAGTGTGGGTCGGCCCAGGTATGGGTCGTGAAAACGGAGAGAGGTTGCGATTCTTCGTTTTCTACCAGCCTTCACTGATTGAGTGTGTTCAACCACCCTAGGGGGAGATATCCAAGAGGGGGAACGCCTCTTGGACGGCTCTTTCCCCCTTTTCTGGCCGTGCAGAAAAGGGGTGCCCCGCGGCATGAGCGGGCAGGGAGAGAAAAACTAAAAAGTGTAGTTCTTCTTCATTTGCATAAAAACAGGGTAATTGTACCCATGTAAACTGTCGTCCAATTCCCTCCCAAAGCCCTGCCGGGGGCGGTACTTTCCTGTGGAGGAAAAGTACCCAAAGGCCACAAAGCAGGGGGCCAGCCCCCTACTTTGATGAACCCCCGGGTTACGGCAGTAATTTGATAGACAGAACTAGAACCAACTACGGAAGTTTTGGCTTGTCTTGTCCCGAAACTTCCGTGGATGCCGGGATGCGCTGAGCCCTTTCTTATCTGGGTTATACAGCATCCCTAATGAGAATTGAAACAAGTTTCAATTCTCCGTAGTTGGAACAACAGACTGGACTAAGACTAGAATCAAACTGCGGGCGTCCCGGCGGCCTGACACGGGCGGGGCCGCCCGGATTCGCCCGGAAATCCCCGGATAGGTGCGGGATGTTTCCTTTGAAAAGCCGGTCAAAATTGACGGAAAGGGGGCAAAATTGGGCTAAAATCAGAATTGTGGTTTGGGGAAATTCTGATATAATGAGGATATGGAGCCTAGCCGGTATCTCCGGCGGCTTCACCGAGCACAATGCTGTTCCGGAACACATGCAGAGGCTTTGGTTCTTCCCAAGAGCAGTTTGGCAGTTGGATGCTTTGTTTCATGAAAAATGGGGCACATTCCAGAAAAACTGTTCTGAGACAAGTTGAAACGGCCGTACCGGGAGCTCCGGCTCTCTATTAAAGCCATTTCGACTTGCCCAAAATTTGCCGAAAGGGGGAAATCCCATGGAAACCGTATACACCATTGCATTTTGGGTGGGACTGATTATCCCATCCCTGAGCCTGATTTTCTCCGGATTATGCCACGCCATCGACTGCTCTCTGGATTTGCTGGACGGCTCAGGCTTTGACGGCGGAACCGACGTGGGGTTTCACGGCATTTTTGGGAATATCCTGGTCTTTTTCCCAACCTCGCCGCTTTCCATTATGGCGTTTCTCTTAGTATTCGGCGGAGTTGGAAAACTGTGTGTCGGACATTTTTCATGGCATTGGGTGCCCGCTGTTTTCTGCGGCGTACTGGGAGCCTATCTGGTGGAATTCGGTATTCTGCGCCCGCTTCGCCGGGTGCGGTGCGAAACCATCGACGGCGAATCCTTTATCGGAAAATGGGGCATCATCACGCAGGCCATCATGGAAAACGGCTATGGCGTGGTCAGCTTCCAGACCAAGGTGGGACGTTCCACCTTCATCGCCATGGCAGACGAGCCGATTGCGCAGGGAGAGGAAGTGGAAGTAATCCGCTGTGAGCGGGGCCGTCTCTATGTCAAACCGGCACATCCATTCCGTGTAAACGAGCAGAAGATGAAAGGAGAAGAGCATGCCTGAACTCAGCCCAACTATCTGGACCATTATTGGAATTGTCATCGGCCTCATTGTGATCATCTTGGTTATCCTGAGTATGTGGAAAAAAGTCCCTCAGGATAAGGCGGCGGTGATCACCGGTTTGAGAAAACGCGTTCTCACCGGCGGAGGCGGTATCGTAATCCCGCTGTTTGAGCGCATTGATCAGATTTCCCTGGAGAACATCAAATTGGACATCGGCACCAAAGGCGCCATGACCTCGGAGGGTGTTCCCATTATCACCGACGGCGTTGCCGTCATCAAAATTAAAAATGAGCACTCCGCCATTCTGGCCGCTGTGGAGCAGTTCAACACCTCCCGGGAGAATGACACCACCGAGATTATCAAGGCCACAGCCAAGGATGTGCTGGAGGGCAAACTCAGAGAGATTATCAGTAAGCTGACGGTGGACGATATCTACAAGAACCGGGAGAAATTTGCCTCCGAGGTTCAGGAGGTAGCCGCCACCGATCTGCTGGAGATGGGCCTGGAAATTAAGGCCTTCACCATCCGGGATATCGACGATGAAAACGGATACTTAAAGTCCCTGGGCATCAAGCGTATCGCAGAGGTGAAAAAGGACGCCGCCATCGCCCAGGCCAACGCGGAACGCGAGACCATGGAGAAAACCTCCGAGGCCCGCCGGGCCGGTGAAACCGCCAAACTGATGGCGGAAACCCGCATCGCGGAAGCCACCAAGGAGAAAGCCCTGAAGGTGCTCTCCTTCGAGCAGGAGCAGCAGACCTCCAAGGCCCGCACCGACATGGCCTATGATATCCAGCACAACGTGACCAGCAAAGAGGTCATCGGCACCGAGATGGACGCCGAGGTACTCAAGCAGCAGAGAATGAAGGACGTTGCCGTGGAGCAGGTGCAGATCACCATTGCCACGGAGGAACGCAACATCGAATTGGCCAAGAGAAAGGCCGAACGCAAAAAGGCTGAGCTCATCGAGACCGTTGTGAACCCCTCCGAAGCCGAGAAGGAAAAACAGCGCATCGAAGCCGAGGGTGAAAAACAGCGCTCCATCCTGGAGGCCGAGGCCGAGGCCGCCGCGAAAAAGCTCTCCGCCCAGGCGGAAAGTGAGAAAATCCGGATGCTGGCAGAGGCTGAGGCGGGCAGCGTGAAGCTGCGCGGTGAGGCCCAGGCATCCGTCATCGAATCCACCGGACGCGCCGAAGCGGAGAAAATCCGTCTGGCCGGTATCGCGGAAGCCGAAGGAATGGAGAAAAAGGCCGAAGCCTACGCCAAGTACAACCAGGCCGCTGTTACCCAGATGATCATCGAAAAGCTGCCTGAACTGGCTGCCGCCATCGCGGCTCCTATGGCGCAGATTGACAAGATCACCATCATCGGCGGCGGAGATAACGGTTCCGACGGCATCAGCAACGTCTCCGGCGCGGTGACCAAAACTCTGGCTTCCGTGATTGAATCCGTCAGGGAGACCACCGGCTTTGATATCACCGAGGCCATGAAAGCCAAGACACTGGCGGCCCACACCGACCGCAATCTGAAAATCGATGTGAGCGGCGATCCTGAGCTCCTCACAGCCGGTTCCAGGGAGTCCTCCCAGCCGGCTGCCAATACGGCGCCGGCCCAGCAGGAGCCTGTCCAGGAACAATAGGCCCAGTCCACTTGTTACGGAAGTGAACCGACAAGCAGGTAAAATTGGGGTTCTTCTGATGGACTGTCAGCGAAGAAACGCCCCGGGAACTCTACAGAGTTCCCGGGGCGTTTTCCTATCCTGTTCCCAGTATCTTTTACGCAAGGAGGTTTCCTGGGGTATCTCCCAATCCATCCTGTTAGGGACAAGCTACACAAATCCAAACCCGCCAGCAGACCAGCTGGCTGAGCAGAGCCCGGGAGGCCTGCACCTGCTTAACCAGAGAGAACGCCCAAAGCCGCCGCTTGCTGCAATAAAGAACGGCCAAGGGGACGCACAGAATTCCGAGCCGGGAGACTCAACGTTCCCGATACGGGAAAATTACGGCCTGCTCATATAGAGAAGCGGATAGGGGTTTCCCTGTTCGTCAATTTCTGTTCTTTTATAAACCTGAAAGCCCATGTGTTCATAGAATCCCTTTGCAAGGGGATTTTGTTCATTCACCGCCAGCGAACGAACCGAATACGCTTCTATTCCATAGTTCAGCAACTGCTTGCCCAACCCTTTTCCCCTTACTTCCGGGGCGATAAACAGCATTTCCAGGTGTTGGTCCGCAATTCCCATAAAGCCCACGGGGGCTTTCGTTTCGTCTTCCGCAACAATCAGATGAGGGATTTCATGTAATGCTTGGGGAACATAGTTTTTGATAGTTTCTATTTCCTTTTCGGATAAAAAGTGATGCGTTGCCTTTACCGAACCTTCCCACACATTTAAAAGCTGTTCTATCAGCAGCGGGGTTCTATCCGCTACGGTCACAAGTTTCACGTTCATCCCCCTTAATCCTCCTTGTGATGGACGGCCTCACTGGCTTGAGGCGCGCGAATTCATCCTTAATTTTTTATTGCATCATTACGTCAAAGGAACCATCAACTCTGAAGAAGGCCGGCCTTTTTCTGTAGAAAAGGCAGACGCTGTGCGTCTGAGGACTTCTTCCAGACCCTAACGCAGCGCGTTAGGGTTGATACCCGTGTATCAAAAAATAGTATCCAACTATCTGCCGGGTTCAACCGGATCACAATACTATTTTTCATTCTAACCGTGATTCTTGGAACTGTCAACCAGCCCGAACCGTTTTCGCGGCCCATGCCGCGGCACGTAATCCTGCCGGCGCACCTGGGCGCCTCTCTGCTCTTTGCAGAATTGTATTTGAACAGCAGAAATCCCCCCGATACAGGCTTTCCGGCTGAGGGCAGGAGTTCATCTTTGCCGAATACATTCCATTTTTGCGTTCAGCCCAGGCCCCCGTTTCCCCCATTTGAAAAAGGCAGGACGCTTTTTGTTTGAGGAACCCTTCCGGAATGTGACCGGCGCGTTGGGTTTGATACCTGTATCTCAACATAGCTCGGTTCTCTTTCGCGGGCAAAAGATAAAATACGATTGCCGTTGGAGTCCCGACTGCACGGGAAGGAAACAGCAGGAGACGGGACACTGTCACAGTCCCGCCTCCTGCTGCGTTTTCTATGGCTTTTGATTTCCGAACAGGTTATTCCACCGGCGTCAGCGTCAATTTGGAACGGGTATTGACCGAATCCCCAGTCTCCAGAGTACAGACATAGTCTCCATCCCCCACCGCGCTGTCACCCAGAATGGTATTCACCTTAAGGCGTCCGATTCTGGAATAAACCACAAAGTTCGAGCTTCCGCTGGCGCGATAGCGTCCCGCCGGGATATCCGTGCCCACAGTATAGTCCCCAGAGGGCATTGAGAGCGGGTTACCCTTAGCTTTCACAACTTCGCCATCGAGTTTCTCCAGTTCCGACTCCTTGGCGGCAATCTGTGCATCCTTTTCCCCGATTGCATCCTGCTTTTCCGAAAGGACAGCTTCAATTTCACTGGCCTGGCTGAGAGTACTGCTGGCATCCTTTAAGTCCTGCTCCAGGCCGTCTTTTTCCTTTTTCAGCTGCGTGTACTCCGAATTTGCAGACAAAAGCTCCTGGGCAGCGCTGCTGGCCGCCGCCTTATTCACTCCGATGATCGACTGGACGCCGCATCCGATTCCAACTCCCACCACAATCAACAGCAGCATACTCACACACAGTGTCAACAGATACTGCCATCCCTTGAGCCTGCCAATCCAGCCGCGGATTCCGTTTCTCTCTCCCATCTCAATTCCTCCCCTTTCGGTTGTATGGAGCGTTTTACACTGTTTAAACTCCAAGATACCGGTTTATATTCCATAGTATAACGCGAAAATTGTAATATTTCAACATATTTTTTGATGAATATTCCCCGATTTTATTCCTGTTTTGTACAAAAGCCATTCCACAGGGAAGAATTCCCGCAAAACACAAGCCCCCCGCGCCAAGCGCGGAGGGCTTGTGTTTCATCATTTCAGAAAATCTACTGAGCCAAATTGGAATAATCTCCATCCGGCTGATAGAGGAGATAGTTTTGAATCCCCAGCTCCTCAAGCACCTTGAGCTGCTCCTGTACCTGCTCCAGGGTATAGGTGAGGTTCTCGGAGGCTTTGACAGAGGGATCCGTATAGCCCTGCAGGATGGGCATTATCCCTGAGAAGGACTCCCCAGCCTTTGACCGAAGCACATTCATGGCGGCCTTGACCGCCTCATAGGGGTTTTTCACCGGCTGCTGCACGGTGAATTCCTCGGACTGCACGCCCAAAAGCGCCGCCGGCATCACATCCACCGCACTGGGCACCCCATAGGAAGCCGCGTCTCCTCCGAATGGAATTTCTCCGCCGCCGAAATTGGCATCCGCGGGCTGCTGCCAGAATACCTGGACATCCTCTCCGGCCTGCTGCATGGCCTTCTCCATAAATTGAGTGAGAACCTCCTGTTTGGTGCCCATCGTGCCATACTCACACAGATTCAGGCCAACCCCCTGGGGGAACTGGACCGAATCCAGGAATACGCCCTTTGCACCCATGGCGACAGTTTCCCGCTGGATTGCCAGGATATATTCCTGAGCCTGCTGGGAGTTGGGATTCAGCCAGCTTTTGCCGCCCTTGCTGGAATCGTTGTCAATCCAAATATAGTTGGGATCCGGCTTATAGCGCACCGCCGCGTCCTTCATCGCCTTCGTGGCGGTATGATCCTCAAACGCGTGGATTTGAACCATTGGTGTGATTTCATTTTCCTCCAGGGTTGTGAAAATTTCCTTCAGATCCAACGGGTTGGACACCACAGCCTTTCCCGCCAGCACCGTTTCATCAGAGGAGGCATACAGCACTTCGCCGTCGCTGTTTTTCACCTGGATGACAGCGCTATTGAGGCCGGCTGCCTTTATCTGGCTGATAAACTGCGTGAGCTTCTGAGGATCCCGGGCCGTTTCAACCGGAAGCCAGGCCGCCTTAATCCCCTGGGGCTTTGTTACCTCCTCCGGCTGGGAGCTGGAGGACTCCGACGAATCAGGAGCCGTACCCTGCGAGGAGGGTTCAGGCTGGGAGGAAGAGGAACTCTTCACCTCCATGCTGCCAGTGAGTAAGTCATATACCGGCTGATACAGGCTCCAGCCTAAAAAGAACAGAATGCCCGCCGAGGCCAATATCAGAAGCGCCTTGACCGGTGAAATCCGGGGCTTGTGGCTCCGGCGGTAAATCCGGTCATATCGCTTGATTTTATAATGTTTTGCCATAACGCCGTCTCCTCCCGAATCAGAATGTTTCATCAGATTGGCAACCTGTGGCCAATCAGTCCATACAGCGCCAGCGAAAGCAGGCCGATATACACCAGCGTGATGGGAAAGCCGCGGAAGGCCTTGGGCACATCACACAGTTCCAGCCTCTGCCGCACCTGCCCCACCAGGAGCACCGCGCCCAGATAGCCAATGCCGGAGCCCAGCCCAAAGCCCAAAGCCTTGGGGAAAGTGAAGCTGCTCTGGGAGGCCAGCAGCGCCGGACCCAGTACCGCGCAGTTGAAGGTTGCCATTGCCAAGTCCCCGCGGATTCCGGCAAAAAACTTGGGCCAGAATTTTCTTCCCAGCAGCCAGACGGCACAGTACAGCACACAGATGAGCCCAATATACAGCATGGGCCGAATGAAGATGGCATATTCGGCTTCCCGGATAAAACGGTTGAGCCACCAGCCGATCCCCGTACAGGCCGTGGACATAGCGGTGACAATCAGGCAAAACCGCGTTCGGCTGACAGCATCCACCGGCATCCGGATCATACGGGACATTCCCAATCCCCGGGAGAACACGGCATTCTCTGCAAAAATGGCAGTGGCAGCCAGGACAAAAAATTCCGCTAACGCCTGCAGCACAGCCTATTCCCCCTTTCCAAAGGATTGTGGAAGTTGATTCTTTTTCTTCTCGGCCAGCCGGGCCGTCAGACGGCGCAGCCAGGCACGCAAACGGCGCAGTTCATCCACCAGCCTGCGGCAGAGTGCGGAGAGCATTCCCACTAAGATACAGCCTCCAAAGGGCATGAGCAAACCGTTCAGCCGAAAATCCCAGCTCACCGGCACACCCCACAGGGTTCCGGAACCCAGAATCTCCCGCAGGGCGCCCACCAGGCAGATGGCCAAGGTGAAGCCCAGGCAGTAGCAGGCGGCGTCCAGCACGGCCCACAGGGGCTTTTTGCGACGGGGATAGTGCTTGGCGCGGGAAAACAGGATGGAGTTAAAGGCCAGAAGCGGCCCATAAATCCCGATGGCGTCCAGCACCGCCGGCGCCACCAGCCTGGCGGCAAAATAGGAGGGCACCAGCATCACAGCCGAGCACAGCACATAGCATACCGGCAGCACGGCCCGCGGCAATCCCGGGGCAAACCGGGAGAGCAGGCTGGCCAGAAGGATGGTGGGCAGCGTGACAATCCACAGCACCACCGAGAGCGCCGCCGCGTTGGGCAGGGAGTAGGCCGCCACCACTGCGGGAGCCAGCACCAGGCCTGTAATCAAAATGGGATTTCGAAGAAAAATCCCGCTGAAAATCTGATATCCTCGCAGGAGGATGAGCTTACGGCTGGAGTTTTCCAAGATGCATCCTCCTCACTTTCCGAATTAGCTTTTCTCCGATTCTGTCCGTCACCGGGGCCGCCGCATTCAGCAAAAGGATGGCAAACATCATGCCCTCCTCCATGCTGCCGTACAGACGGTACAGCATGACGATAATGGCGCCGAACACCCCATAGAGCATCTTTGCACTGATCCGCTTGGGCGAGGTGACGGGCTCGGGAAGCAGAAATACCGCTCCAAAGACCAAAATTCCGGAGAACAATTCAAACATCAGGGAATCCACACGGTTCCCGGTGACCAGGCGCGGGAAGCAGAAGGCCAGCACCGCCGCCGTGGCCAAAAAGCACACCGGCGACTGCCAGTTGATGGTTTTGCGGTAGATAAGGAATAACAGACAGGCGAGGATGACTAAAATATGAGTAGCACCCATTGGGCCGGGATAATTGCCCAGAAGCATCTCCAAAAAGTCGATATTGGGCACGCCGCCCTGCAGCAGGGTTCTGGCCGGGGACTGCATGAGCTTGGCCCCCGTATCCCCAAACACCGCCAGGTGCTCCAGAGGCACAGGATAGCTGAACATCTTCTCCGCCCAGCAAAGCGCGGCAAAGGCATACCCGGAGGCCGCCGGGTTAAACAGGTTGTTTCCCACGCCGCCGAAGGGGTGCTTTGCCACCGCGATGGCAAACACACCGGCCGTCGCCAGAATAAAGTAGGGGATACTGGCGGGCATCATCAGGGGCAAAAGCATTCCTGTCACCACCGCGGACAGATCCCGGGGATTGACAGCCCTGCCCGAGAGCTTTTGGCAGAGCATATCTGTCCCGACGCACACCGCCACGCTGAAAACTCCCAGAACCAGAGCCCGCAGCCCATAATAGTAGCAGGCCATCACATACAGGGGCAAAAGCGCTATCATCATATCGCCCATCAGGGTCCGGTTGGATTCCGTATACCGGATATAGGGGGCGTTAAGCCTTGGTTCGGACATTGCTCTCCTCCTCTCTGGCCGGTTCACCGGACGCCGTGCGCGCCGCGGCCCTGGTTTTTGCCAGCTGGTGCTTGGCGCCGATAATTAATGCCGCCACATCCAGCTTGGAGGGACAGATATAGGAGCAGGTCCCGCACTCGATACAGCGGTCGATGTCATAAAACCGCAGGACACCATATTTTCCCTTGCGAATATTCTGATAGAGATAGAAGGGCGTCAGGCTCTGGGGGCAGGCATCCACGCAGCGCCCGCAGCCGATACACCGGTACTGCCTCTCCTTTTTGTTTTCCCGGAAGGCCAGCACCGCCCGGGTGCGCTCGGTGACAACCGTATTGGCCGGATCAATGACGGAAACCCCCGACATGGGCCCGCCGATTACGATACTCTCCAGGGCCTGCGTCACACCGCAGCGATCCAAAACCAGCTCCAGGGACATTCCCCGGGAGACTTCCATATTCTGCTGCGTATGGATAGCGTCGCCTCCCACCGTCACAAAGCAGGTGGTCTGCACCCGGTGCTCCCGCAGCGCCCGGGCAAAATGCACCAGGGCATTGGAGCCCACCAAAAATACCCGTTCGCCCGCAAAGGCGTCCTGCGTGCGCTCCTGCACCGGATAGCGCCCAAAGATGCGGCGAACCGGGATATCCCCCAGGCGCGGCGGGATTTTCGCCCCCAGATCCGTCAGGTTCCGATAGACCGCCACCGCGGATTTGGCAATGCTCAGCGCCCGCATCACTAAAGCAATTCCATCCTGAAGCTCCTGCGGCTTGTGCAGCACCATACACATCTGGCTGGAGACATAGGGCTCATCGTCCACGGCGTCCGCCACCACAATCGTGTAATGACGCCCCTGAGCCTCAAGCAATTTTTGGTAGAGAGATTTTCCGTCCGTTTCGTCTATAATCTCGGACATCCGGGCAAGATCCAAAATGTCCGTCGGTGTCAGCTTGTGTAATTCACGCTCAAGTTCACTGGTAAAATATTGCTTTGCACCGGAAGAATTGAGAAATTCCACAATCGTCCCGCTCAAGGCAGGCTCCTTGTGCTGTTCCAAGACAATCCCCCGGGAAAAATGCCCTAGCATTTTATCCACCCCTATTCTTGGTTCCATTTTAATTTGCGTACAGAACCGCATCCTTCCGACGCAGCCTGTGAAAGCCCGACTGTCTTCCCCTCGCCGAGGCTTTCCCCACTATATCGAATCGCTGCCCCATGCGGGGCAATCTCATTTTTTGAGGGGTTTTGCGTTGTTTCATCCCGCAGCATCCAGTTTCCGGCAGCACACCGGTTCCCTATTTTTCCCAACTGCACAATGCCCGAAAGGAATGATGATCATGTGTATTGAACAAATCAGCCACAGCACCGTGAAACTATCCTTGAACAGCGAGGATCTGCAGCGGCTCCAGATCTCGTTTGAGAGCATCAGCTGCACGGATCCCAATACCCGCCGGGCCCTACTGGAGCTTCTGGCCACCGCTCAGGAGGAAACCGGCTTCGACCCCGCCGGAGCGCGCCTTTTGGTCGAGGTTTACCGCAGCCAGGACGGGCTCACCTTCCTGTTTTCCCTGCTGGGGCCATCCCAAACGGGGGAACTGGAGCTGGACGCCTGTCCCACCACCCCGGTGGTGTTCAGTTTCGGAAACCTGGATTCCATGGTTCTGGGCGCTTCCAGCCTGTTTGAGCAGTATGGGCACCGGGTGTTCAAAAGCGCATTATACCGGGTGTCAGACACCTACCAGCTGGCCATCTATCCCCTGGATGCCGCGGAAAATACCGCGGTTCGCTACCTGAGCGAATTCGGAAAGCTGGTTGGAAAAGGGGAAATTTACACGGCCTTTCTGCGGGAGCACGGAAAGGAGCTCATCGCTGACAACGCCATTGACCGAATTACCTATTATCTGGCCTGAGCGCCGCAATGGCCGCGCCATAGTCCGTCTGTGAAAACACAGCGGATCCGGCCACCAATACATCAGCGCCGTTTTCCACCGCGATGGGAGCCGTCCGGGGAGAAATTCCCCCGTCCACCTGGAGCCAGAGATCCTGCCGCCCCAGCCTGTCGGCCAGCGCCCGAACCTGCCGCAGCTTAGGCATCATATCCCCGCGGAATTCCTGTCCGCCGAAGCCCGGCTCAACCGTCATCACCAGAACCATATCCAAAAGCGGCAAAAACTCGGCCACCGCCTGGGCGGGAGTGCAGGGCTTTACGGCAACGCCGCACCGGACTCCCGCTTCCCGGATCAGACGAATGCACCGGTGCACTGCCTGGGAATCCTCCAGGGCCTCCAGGTGAAACGTGAGCATATCCGCCCCCGCCCGGATAAACTCCGGCAGGAAAAACAGCGGATCGGCAATCATCAGGTGGACGTCCAAAAACAGATCCGTTTTTTTTCGCAGGCTCTGCAGCACACAGGGGCCGATGGTGAGATTGGGAACAAAGGCGCCGTCCATCACATCCACATGGAGCATATCCGCCCCGGCCGCCTTGACGGCCCGGGCCTCCTGCTCCAGGTTTGCAAAATCACTGGATAAAATGGATGGCGAAATTTGAATCATTCCCCTGTCCTCCTGTTCCTATCGAGCTTCTTATCAAAAACGGACTGCACGGGCCCAGCCGGGAGCCGCGGCAGACAGCCGGATTGTGTTCCAGACCACGACAATACCTTATTAAATACGAAAAAACTTTGACAATATGGGCAGGCAGCCCCATATTATCCATTTTATTTTATACTACTGAATATGAAACGTCAATAAAACGGCGGCAAGAATCCTCAAATAACACGATTTTCCGCTGTTTTTCTCAAACATTGGCTGTTTTGGGCTTCTTCTATCCCAGCATCACAAATTGACAGGATTTTCTTTTGGGAGTATACTAGGGATAAGGAAATGGACATCAGTTTCACTGTGTGAAAGTTAGGAGGAGCCTTATGCAAACGCGTCGTTTAGAAAATATCGGTGTGGACCTTCCGCTCTTGACCTTTGGCGGAATGCGGATGCCCACAAAAAACGGAAAGATAGATGTTCCGGCGGCCCAGGAGATGGTGGATTTCGCTTTGAAAAACGGGATCCGGTATTTTGATACCGCCTACGGCTACCACGAGGGGGAGTCTGAGAGCTTTTTCGGTGAGACGCTCACCAAATATCCCCGGGACAGCTATTATCTGGCCACCAAGCTTCCGGTATGGATGGCGGATTCCCTGGAGGACTGCGAAAAAATCTTTGAAAACCAGATGAAAAAGACCCGCGCCGACTATTTTGATTTTTACCTTCTGCACTCCCTGGACAAGGAAAAGTTCCAGAAGGTTCAGGAGTACGGCGCCTATGAGATGCTCCTGCAAAAGAAAAAAGAGGGAAAAATCCGTCATCTGGGCTTTTCCTTCCATGATACCGCGGATGTACTGGAGGAAATCCTGAACACCTATGAATTTGACTTTGTCCAGATTCAGTTCAACTACATCGACTGGTTCCAGAAGGACGCTCGGCAGCTGTATGAGGTCATCGAGAAGAAAAACCTGCCCATCTTTGTAATGGAACCCGCCCGGGGCGGATTTTTAGCTTCCCTGCCCAAGGAGATGGAAGCCGTGCTCAAGGCCGCGAATCCCGAGGCATCCATTGCCTCCTGGGCCTTCCGGTGGGTGGCATCCTTCCCGCTTGTAAAGACTATCCTGAGCGGGATGTCCAACATGGAGCAGGTGGCGGACAACATCAAGACCCTGAGCGACCCGAAGCCCTTCACTCCCAAGGAGGAAGAGGCCCTCAAAACTGTGGTGAAGATGATTATGGAGCAGCCCACCATCCCCTGCACCGGGTGTTCCTACTGTATGGACTGCCCCAACGGCGTGCAGATTCCCACTGTATTTAAAATTTACAACGACTATATCCGAGAGAAAAACCTGGGAAGCACCAAGAAAAAGTATTTCCAGGATCTGGCCCCCGAATGCCGGGCGGACTGCTGTATCTCCTGCGGCGTTTGCCTGGAGAAATGCCCCCAGCAAATTTCCATTCCGGAGCAGATGGCGCTGGTGGATTCCGTACTTTCCAGCCTGTAAGCCAAACTTACCCGGCGGAACTTGAGTTCCGCCGGGTTTTTGATTGACGGTGAATTATACTATCAAGTGCAACAAAATAAGGGAATAAAAGAGTTCATACAGGACCCTGCGGCAAAATGGAGTTACCACACAGCCAAAAGACCAGCAGGAAACGCTCTGAGAGAAAAGCTTTGCGGCACTTGGGCGATCCACTCCGCGGCGCAAAGCCGGCAGCCGGCCTTCCCTGAGGGGCCAAACCGGCGCCTTATGCCGGTAACACAGCGTATATTTCATCCGCTCACCGGCGGTTTTCCCTGAGAACCCAACCCTTCCCTCTCACACTTTCAATACCGGAAAAGGAGCGCTGCTATGATTGTACTCACAACGCCCCGGCTGCTCATCCGGGATCACCTGCCCGGGGATCTGCCCTATCACCATGAGCTGATGAGCAGCGACAGCGGGATGCGGTATCTGCCCGAACTGAAAACCCACACCCTTACCCAGACCCGGGAGAACCTGGCAGAGGCCATCCGTCAGCAGGGCCTGGCGGATCGGCGGTGCTATTTTTTCTGGATAGAGTCCCGGGAAACCGGAAGCCATATCGGAGAAATCGGCTACACCGTCACCAAGAAAACGCCTCTGGGCGCATTGGCGGATGTGGGGTATTTCATCCGGGAATCCTGCTGGGGGCACGGATACACGTCTGAGGCCCTCAGGAAGGTTTTGCGCTTTGCCTTTGAGGAAAACGGCGTGTACCGGATCTCCTGCGGCTGCCTGAAGGAGAACGCCGCCTCCCGCCGCGTCATGGAAAAATGCGGGCTTCTCCCGGAGGGAGAACTCAAAGAATACCAGTGGCACGAGGGCGCGCTCAAGGACCGGCTGGTGTTCCGCCTGCTCAGGCGGGAATGGCAGCGGCTCCAGGGCCAGGCTCAGACGTTTACAGAATAGCGGAATTACTGTTTCGCCGGAAGGGATTCCGGCGATATTTTTTTCCTATCTGCGCCGCAAAGGCCAGCCATGCCGCATTCGGGCGGTAAGATTCACTGCTTTGCGGGAGGTACAGTACACCGGTTAGAGCCTGTTTTCCTGCACCGGCGGGGCTCTCCCGCCTTGTTTGGAGCTTTCCCATGTGTTCACCCGCGGCTCTCACAGGCGGCCGGGCCCATTCCCATGGGCCATAAAAAGCTGGGAAAATCCTTACTTTTTTGTGTCTGGCATTCTTACCTTGTTCTGTTAAACTTACGGTACAGCCAGTGAATTTCCAGGAACCGGAGCACCCTGAGCGGGAGGAATCCTTAGAGCCTGTCTCCTCCCCGCGTTCGGCCAAGGGAATACCGCCTGTTTTTGTTCATTCGCCGGCACAAGTAAGGGAGGCAATTTTATGAAACTCATCTCACTCATTATTCCGGTTCACAACGAGGAAGCCGTACTTCCTCTATTACAAGAACAGCTTCTGCTGACGGCAGGAGAGCTATCCCAATACCAATTCGAATTTCTCCTGATTGACGACGGCAGTCAGGACAAGTCCTATCAACTGCTGCAGAGCTTTGCCGCCCAGGATTCCCGCTTTTGCGTTTTGCGCCTGTCCCGGAATTTCGGCAAGGAGGCGGCGCTTATGGCGGGAATCGATACCTGCCGGGGTGATGCCGCCGTTTTCTTGGACGCGGATTTGCAGGATCCGCCCCAGTTGATCCCCCGGATGCTGGAGTGCTGGGAGGCGGGCTACCAGGATGTGTACGCCAGGCGTATCTCCCGGCAGGGGGAATCCATCTTCAAAAGGGCCAGCGCCTGGCTGTATTACCGGATTCTCGCCCGCCTGAGCGAGGTTTCAATCCAGCCGGACACCGGGGATTTCCGGCTGCTGGACCGCCGGTGTATCCTGGCCCTGCGTTCGCTGCGGGAACAAAACCGATGCACAAAAAGTCTGTTTAGCTGGATTGGCTTTCGCAAAAAGGAGCTGCTCTTTCACCGCCAGGCACGCGCCGCAGGCAAAAGCCAATGGAAATTGGGGAGCCTTTTGAATTTAGCCGTCCGGGGGATTACCTCCCTGACCACAGCGCCCCTGAGATGGATTGTGATTCTGGCCCTTGTGCTGTGCCTATCCTGCACTCCCCTTTTGGCAGCGGGGATACTGCTCTGCGGACCCGCCAGGTTTTTGCTGCTGGGCCTGGGCTGCGTCTGCTTTTTGCTGGGGCTTCAGACGTTTGCCCTGGGCATCCTTGGGGAATATATCGGCCAGATTTTTACGGAAACCAAAGGGCGGCCCGTATATCTTGCGGACACAAACGAAGCGCGGGAGGGCTGCCGCCATGGCCAATATTAAACGGCTGGTTTACTGGGCCGGGGCATTTCTGCCCTGCGCGCTTTTATTGGTGCTGTGCTTTCACCAGAGCCTGTGGTTCGACGAGGCCTTCACCGTGGGGCTTGTTTCCAAGAGCTTCCCGGAACTCCTCTCTATCGCCGCAGCGGACGTGCACCCTCCGCTCTATTACCTGCTTTTAAAGGCATTCCTGAGCCTCTTCGACGGCAGCCTGACGGCAGCCAGGCTCTTCTCCTGGCTGCCCTACCTGCTGCTGTCCTGTCTGGGGGCCTTTGGCCTGCGCAGGCACTTCGGCGGGGGTGTGGCGCTCCTGTTTAACCTGTGCCTGTGCCTGCTGCCCATGACAGCCCGATACGCCGGACAGCTGCGGATGTACTCCTGGGCCATGCTCTTTGTCACCCTCACCGGGTATTTTGCCTGGCGCTACCGGCATTCCTCCCCGGCCTCCCGGCAGGGCCGTCTTTTTCTGCTGGGATATCTTCTGTGCGGCCTTTTGGCGGCCTATACCCACTACTTTGCGCTGATAGCCGTGGGCTGTACCGCCCTGGTGCTGGCTATCCGCTGCCTGAAGCCCCGGCATGAGCGGGCAGGCCATCTGAAAAACTGGCTTTTGGCCACACTGCTGCAGCTTTTGGGGTATCTGCCGGGGTTTTACTGGGTGTTCCTGCAGTCCCAGAAGGTAATCCAGGGATACTGGATCCAGGTAAAATATCCCGATATCCTGGCCCAAACTGTCTCTTCCGTTTTGGCGGACAGGCTGCACCCGCTCTTTCTGGGTCTTTCCTTTCCGGCGGTCCTTGCCATCCTGTGCCTGTCCGCAAAATCCCGCAAACGTCCGCAGGGCTCCCTGGCGGCGGCAGCTGTATGGGTGCCGCTTCTGGTACTGACAGCGGGGCTTCTCATCTCCGTCTGGAGGCCCGTATTTTATCCCCGGTACCTGTATGCGGCCATGGGGCCGTTGTGTTTTTCCCTGGCATTGAGCCTGCGGGATCTGTTCTCCCAGGGAGGAAAGCGGAGGCTGGCCGCCGGAGCTGCCCTATTTTGTTTGACTGTATGCGGAGCAGCCAACTTAGCAAAGAGCGCCCAATGCGCCATGGATCCCCAAAACCAGCTGCCGGCACAGGTTCTCTCCCAGCAGCTTAGAGACGAGGACTGCATCCTCTACCCCACCATCAATGCGGCGGGAATTCTGTGGGGGAATTTTCCCAACACCCCCCTGTATTTCGACGCCCGGGGACAGCTGTCCTTTCAGGAGGCCTACAGGGCCTTTTCCCCGCAGCTGTCCTGCATTACCGGCATCGGGGAAATGGGGGAGACCCGCGGGCGGATTTGGATTGTCACGACCACCGCCCAGCCGGATTTTTCCGGGTATGAAGCCCAGGGGCTCACTCAGGACGGCCCCGCCCGGGAATTCTGGGTTCCCTACAGCTCCGAGACCATCCGCATGGCGCCCTTCCGAATTGGGACTGATTCCTTGGGGAATCGGGAGAATTGACGTATTTTCGGCGAGATGCTACACTGAAACGAAGGAGCCTGGGAACACTCCCATCTGCCATGGACACCTTGAGTTTAGCGGCGCCCGCCTGGTCCCCATGCGGGAAAGGGCCTCACCACTCCACGACCGGGATGAATGTGTCCTGTTTGGGCAGAACTTGTATTACAGACCAAAGGGTGAACCAGCCGCGGCGGCTGGCCGGAATCCGAGCGGGCGCTTACAGCCAATTGGAAGCGCTCCGCGTACCGGTGTGCGCACAGGCCTGTGAGGAATGTATCAGTTTTTGAGGAGGAAGCGCCATGCAGGAGCATATTTTAGTTTGCGACGACGACCCCGACATCGTGCGGGCCATCGCCATCTATCTGGAAGCGGAGGGCTACCGGGTGTCCGGCGCCCACAGCGGCGAGGAGGCCCTGCGCATCCTGCGCTGCCAGAGCATCCACCTCATTCTTCTGGATATCATGATGCCCGGGATGGACGGCATTGCCACAGCGCTGCAAATCCGCAGGCTCAGCAGTGTGCCCATCCTGATTCTCTCCGCCAAAAGCCAGGCCTCAGACAAGGTGCTGGGGCTGAATGTGGGAGCGGACGACTACATCACCAAGCCCTTCGACCCGCTGGAACTGGTAGCGCGGGTGCGCTCCAACCTGAGGCGGTATCTGGCGCTGGGCAGCGCGGCGCCCGCCCCGGGAACCCTGACGCTGGGCCCGCTGCAGATTGACGACACCAGAAAGACCGTCCGGGTGGATGGGGAGGAAATCCGCCTGACGCCCACGGAATACCGGATGCTCCTGTTTTTTTGCAAAAACCCGGGACAGGTGTTCTCCATTGCGCAGATTTACGAAAACGTTTGGGGAGAGCCCTTTGACGGCGCGGAAAAAAAGGTGGTGCTGCATATCAGCCACCTGAGGGAAAAAATCGAGATCGATCCCCGGGATCCCCAGTATCTCAAGACCGTGTGGGGCCTGGGCTACAAGATACAGGACAGGGAGGACTGAGGCCTTCCGCCCTGGCCCAGGGCCTGCAGCGGCAGCCGGGGCAGACTCACGCCTTTTCCCCGGCCCGGCCGGCTTATTTTTCGTTAGAAAGGAACGATGCTATGAAACCGGAATCCGCCGTTTTGCGTGTGTTCAAAAAGATGTTTGCGCCCTCGAAGGTGCGTTATCTGGAGTCTCAGTTTCTTCCCTCAGCAGCCGGCGCCTTATTCCTGGGATGTTTTTATAACCGTAACTTTGGAGACTCCAGCTTTTGGTTCCTGTGGCCCACCGCCCAGATCTTTATTCTGATCGCTCTGGCCTTTATTGTCTTCTTTGCCATCCGGGGAGTGTGCGCCGCCGTGCAAACGGCGCACTCCGGGGCCTGGCGGGAACATCTGCTGATCTGGCATATGAGCGAGCATTTTTCCCTCATTTGGCGCCCTGCCCTGCTGATTGCGGCGGTTATTTTTGCAGAGTGGCTTCTGTTCCCCTTTGTGCCATACAACGGACTTCTCACCCTCACCGCCATATTCTGCCCGGTATTCTTGCTGGGCTGGGTGAGCAGCCGGATGATTGCGGTGCATTTCTCTCAGGAGCAGCTCCGGCAGGCCATGAAGGGAGAGGCGGCGCCCCCCTCCCCGCTGATTCCCCCGGAATTCGGCGGGCTTTCCCAGCAGATCAGTGAAATCACCTCCGCCTTCAGCGACGCTGTCAGCGCACGGATTAAAAGCGAACGTTTCAAGGCGGATCTCATCACCAATGTTTCCCATGATCTCAAAAATCCGCTCACCTCCATCACCAGCTATGTCAAGCTCCTGCAAAAGCAGGACAACACCCCGCAGCAGCAGCGGGAATATCTGGAGATCCTGGATAAAAAATCCCAGCAGCTCAAAACGCTTACCGAAAACCTGATTGAATACTCCAAGCTCTCCTCCGGCAGCGAACCGGTTCACCTGGAAAAATTAAACCTTTCCGAACTGGTGCTTCAGGTAAGCGGCGCCTATGAGGAGGAATTGGAGCGCCGGGGGCTCACCCTCAGGCGCACTATGGATTCCATGGAGGTTTTTATCCCCATGGACGGCAGCAAGATGATGCGCATTCTGGAAAACCTGTACCAGAATGCGTGCAAATACTCCCTGGAGGGTTCCCGGGTATATGCCAGCCTGAGCATGAAGGGCGGCTATGCGCAGTTCAGTTTGATGAACATATCCCGGGAGCCGCTGAATATTCCGGCGGACGAACTGCTGGAACGCTTTACCCGGGGCGATGCGGCCCGCTCCACAGAGGGCAACGGGCTGGGGCTCTCCATTGTGAAAAGCCTGGTGGAACTGCAGGGTGGCAGCTTTGAAATTGAAATCCGGGGCGATTTGTTCTGTACCACGGTCAAAATGCCGCTCAGCTGAGACTGCTGCCGGAGCTGGATAATCCCAATTCCCCATAGGCGGGCGGGGCTCTGGGATCCGAAGAGGCCTCTCCCTGCGTTTTTCAGGCACAGGAGCAGGCCATCCGGGCTTTGAGCCCTAGGCGGAGCATGAAACACAACGGTACAAAATTCCCCATTTGACCGTATGGCCCCAGGAAAAGCACCACAGACGCAAACCCGCCCTTCCGAGCGCAGCGGTTCGGAAGGGCGGGTTGTTCTCTTGAGAGCTTTTTCAGGCCTGGGAGACAGGAACATTTTCGGGCAGCTCCGGCTGCTTTTCCGGGAACTTGTGATAGAGTACCTTGAGAATAATGGGGGTTGCAATGGAGGAGACGATAATCAGCAGAATCACCGAGGTAAACAGCAGCGGATCCATCAGGCCCACCGAGAGCCCCTTCTGCGCCACAATCAGGGCTACCTCGCCCCTGGTCATCATTCCCACGCCGATTTTTAAAGACTCCTCATTGGAGAACTTGCAGATCTTCGCCGCAAAGCCGCAGCCCACAACCTTGGTGAGCAGCGCCACCACTACAAAGGCCAGGGAGAAAACCAGCAGAGAGGCTGTCATCCCCTTGACCTGGGTTTTCAGGCCGATACTGGCAAAAAAGATGGGGCCGAACAGCATATAGGAGCTGATGTCCATTTTTTCCGCAATGTAATCGGAGGATTTGATGCTGCACAGGATAATGCCCGCCACATAGGCGCCGGTGATATCCGCAATGCCAAAGTATTCCTCCGCCGCATAGGACAGCAGCAGGCACAAAGCCAGCCCATAAATGGGCATACGCCGGCGGTGTTCATTAGGATGGCGGCGCTCCATCCAGCGGAACAAAAAGTACCCCACCAGGCCCACGCCGCCGCAGAACAGGAAGAACAGCACCGTGCTGACAACAACATTGACCGGATCCACGTCGGGGTTTTTAAAGCCGATGACAAAGGTCAGCACCAAAATACCGATCACATCGTCGATGACAGCCGCGCTGAGAATGGTGGTGCCCACCTTTCCCTTCAGGTGACCCAATTCCCGCAGGGTGGAAACGGTGATGCTCACCGAGGTTGCCGTGAGAATGACCCCGATAAAAACGGCTTTGAAGAACTCATCGGTTCCAATCCCGGCAAAGCCATGGAACCCTGAATACAACAGATACCCGCCCAGCAGGGGGATAAATACACCGCAGCAGGCCACCAGAAGGGCAATCGGCCCGGTTTTGAGCAGATCCTGAAGATTGGTCTCCAGGCCCGCCAGGAACATCAGGAGAATGACGCCCAATTCCGCCATCTGCACCAGAAAATCGTTCTGGCTGACGATCCCCAGCACATTCGGGCCGATAATCAGCCCGGCTATAATTTCGCCCACCACCTGCGGCGCCTTGAGCTTTCTCGCCAGCATCCCAAAACATTTTGCCGCGATGATGATGATAGCCAAGTCCCGGAAAAATTCAAACGACTTCATCTCTTAACAGACCTTTCATGCTTTTTTCATCCTTTATTTAAATTATAGGCTTCCAATCCTCAAAAAACAAGGAAAAATCCCCTTGCAGCGCTTTTTTGTGGGGGGTGTAAACTTTTTTTCGCCTTCTCCTTGTTTTTTCTATATCCCAAAAAAACAGCACAAAATCCTCCGGTTCTTCCCCAACTTAGTTGTTGGGTTTTGAAGGTGATATTTTCCAGATTCAGGAGCAATATCCAATCGTGCCCTGCATTGGCACTGGGAGGACTTTCCTGTTCCGGGACCGGGCCATTGTTCATCCGGTAACCTGTCCTTCCTCAAAAGCAAAAAGGAACCCCTGCACCAAGAGGGTGCAGGGGTTCCCCGGCCTGGATCCCATTCTGCCAAGCAGCCGTACGATCCCCCCAGCAGACTGAAAATTTTTCAGGTGTTGGGCGCAGAGGTATCAGCGCAGGCTTCTGTGTAATATCTGCCCTTTTGCCGAATTACATATCCTGTGATTGCTTCATCATATGACGGATAGGGGTACTGTAACCGCCGTGCTACCTCTGCCGAGACCTCCCGAAATAATGACATACATTGTTCGAACGATTCCCACATCTTCCCATAGGAATCCATTCTATAAGTAGCCATCAGTCTTTTCCACATTTTCTCGGGGAGATATCGTTCTAAAAGCGTATAATTTTTACCCAAGCTGAAGGTAAATCCGTATTCAATGCCAACCAGCCATGAGACCATGCGGAGCAGTTCTTTTCGCACAATGTCATTCATGAGTGAAACCAGACAGGGAGAAAACGCAAACATATATTATTACAGAAATAATCTTTTTCAGCACTCACGCTTGTGCTTTCTGTAGTGGAAATGTATAATTACATTCAAACAAACCGAGAAATCGGAATTTAAGGGGATAAAGATAGATATGATACTTGAAACTGAACGGTTATATCTGCGTGAAATGAATCAGGCTGATTTTGTATCTCTGTGTAAAATCCTACAAGATAAAGATACAATGTACGCATATGAGGGAGCATTTAGTGACGATGAAGTCCAAGAATGGCTTGACAGACAAATTGCCCGCTATCAAAAGTGGAGTTTTGGTTTATGGGCAGTTGTCTTGAAAGCAACCAATGAAATGATTGGGCAATGCGGGCTTACAATGCAACCATGGAAAGAAACCGAGGTACTTGAAATAGGTTATCTTTTTGAGCGGGCGTATTGGCATAATGGATATGCCATTGAGGCGGCAAAAGCGTGTAAAAAGTATGCTTTTGAAACATTAAATGCAACGGAAGTATGTTCCATTATCAGAGATACGAATATAGCATCTCAAAATGTAGCCATCAGAAACGGAATGTCAATGACAGATACATGGATAAAGCATTATAGAGGTGTAGATATGCTCCATTATCGTTATGCGGTTTTCCGATAAATTCCCATTTGCAGCGCTGCGCCTTCTCCGCCATAGGCGCGCCGGCCTTTTTATTCTATCACATTGGCTTCCTCTTTCAAGGCGTTTGGTGAAACAGGCGTAGTTTTTGCCGTGCTTACTCCTTTGCGGGAGGAACCCCCTTGCATTTGCCCCAAAAAGTGGGTATAATAGACACCATCAGCCTGAATACTAGGAAAGCGAACAGGATTGTTCTGAACTCATCCGTATGGAGCCGCTGTGTACCCGGTGGATTGGAAACCCTGCCGGGAGAGGGATTCCAGAGATTGCCCCGCTCAGCCGCAGGGTTCGGGGAGGGCCGATTCCCAATGGGCCGCAGGGACTGCTTGAGAACATCCACAGGAAATCGAAGGTTTTATTTTCCTTTTCAGAGAGCCGGTGGCCGCTGTGAACCGGCAGGGAAGAAAACCGGTCCAATTTCTCAGCTGCCGGTGAGAAGCCGGAAGGCTTGTGGCCTTTATCCCACAATACAAGGGGCCGTCCCCATCAGGACGGCAATTTGGGTGGCAACGCGGAAAACTCTTTCGTCCCATAGTTTAAGGGGGGCGTGGGGGTTCTTTTTTTATGGGTCGGGCTCCCATCGGGAAGCCGCTGCCCCGGCTGAAAATCTCCGGGGTTTTCCCTGCCGGTGCCGCAGCGA
Source organism: Marvinbryantia formatexigens (assembly GCA_021771035.1). Classification (GTDB taxonomy): domain Bacteria; phylum Bacillota; class Clostridia; order Oscillospirales; family Ruminococcaceae; genus CALXEM01. The sequence goes on from JAETPU010000003.1 coordinate 49,968, forward strand.
TTGGAGTATCCGGCCTGGGCTCAGGTGATGGGCATCTGCCGCGTTGGCGCAAAGGGAAAATGGCCCGCTCGCCGGTACCCAGGGGAACACAAACCAGTTTCCCTGAACACGGGGGAAGGAACGCTCTTCCCGGACGCGGGCATTCAGGCGATGAAGTTTACCCTGGGATCAAAAGAGCCAATCCAGCGGTGCAGCTCCGAAAGCAGGAGGTTTCATCTGAGCACCGGCGCGCGGGTGCGGAGGGGTGTCCTGGGACCGAAAGATGAGCCCTAAAAAAGCAGAGATTGCAACGGAACGCTGGTGTTCCGTTATGGAGTTCCAATCCGGCGGTGCCGGGGCGGTATAACTCCGGAAAGGAATGAATTTAATATGTTGGATTTAAAGTTTCTCCGGGAAAATCCGGAACTGGTCAAGGAAAACATCCGCAAGAAATTCCAGGATCACAAGCTGGATTTGGTGGACGAGGTCATCGCCCTGGATCGGGAATACCGTGCCCTGCAGCAGGAGGCGGATTCCCTGCGAAGCCAGCGCAACAAGGTCTCCAAGCAGATTGGCGGCCTGATGGCCCAGGGCAAGCGGGACGAGGCCCAGGCGCTCAAGGAACAGATCTCCCGGGACGCCAAGCGTCTTGAGGAGATGGAGCCCCGGGAGGGCGAGCTCAAGGCACGGATCCAGGAAATCATGATGCGCATTCCCAATATCATCGATCCGTCCGTTCCCATCGGCCGGGACGACAGCGAAAATGTGGAGGTTCAGCGCTATGGAGAGCCTGTGGTTCCCTCCTTTGAGATCCCCTATCACACCGAGATTATGGAGCGCCTGAACGGCATTGATTTGGACAGCGCCCGCAAGGTGGCCGGAAACGGCTTTTACTATCTGATGGGCGATATTGCCCGGCTGCACTCGGCGGTCATCTCCTATGCCCGGGATTTTATGATTGACCGCGGCTTTACCTATTGTATCCCGCCCTTTATGATCCGCAGCAATGTGGTGACCGGCGTGATGAGCTTTGATGAGATGGACGCCATGATGTATAAAATCGAGGGAGAGGATCTGTACCTGATTGGCACCAGCGAGCACTCCATGATCGGTAAATTCATCGATACCATCATTCCGGAGGATACCCTGCCCCACACCCTCACCAGCTATTCCCCCTGTTTCAGAAAGGAAAAGGGCGCCCATGGCCTGGAGGAGCGGGGCGTATACCGCATCCATCAATTTGAAAAGCAGGAGATGATTGTGGTCTGCAAGCCCCAGGACAGCATGATGTGGTTCGATAAGCTGTGGCAGAACACAGTGGATCTGTTTTGTTCCCTGGATATCCCGGTGCGTACGCTGGAATGCTGCTCGGGTGATTTGGCGGATCTCAAGGTGAAATCCATCGATGTGGAAGCTTGGTCCCCCCGCCAGAAGAAGTATTTTGAGGTGGGCAGCTGCTCCAACCTGGGAGACGCCCAGGCGCGGCGCCTGAAGATCCGGGTTTCCTCGGAAAAGGGCAAATACTTCGCCCACACCCTCAACAATACGGTGGTGGCCCCGCCCAGGATGCTCATCGCGTTTTTGGAAAACAACCTGAATGAGGACGGCACCGTGCGGATTCCCGAGGCCCTGCGGCCCTATATGGGCGGCAAAGCCCAAATAGGCTGATTGAGAGAGCGTTCACTCCCCATCTTTCCCAGCAAAGATGGGGAGTTTCTTTTTAGACGGGGAGCCCCCGTCAGCAGCCCAGGAGGACTTTCACTGAACGCATACGGCCGCAGCCGAAAAGAACCGCGGGAGCCAAACGGGCGCTGCGGACTCTTTCTTACATCAAAAACAGGAGGAAGCACCAATGACAAAGCAGGATTATCAGCTCTTGGAAAGCCGTCTGATGAATTCATCCGAAGACAGCGCCCATGATGCGGAGCACAGCCTTCGGGTTTTATATCTGGCAATGGAGATTGCCGGGGAGTGTCCCGACGTGGACTGGGACGTTCTGATCGCCGCCTGCCTGCTCCATGATATCGGGCGCGCAGAGCAGCTTCGGAATCCCAAATTGGATCACGCCGCTGTGGGAGCCCAAATGGCGTTGGGATTTTTACTGAAAAGCGGCTTTTCCCAGGATTTTGCCCTGCGAGTGAGCGAGTGTATCCGGACACACCGGTACCGCGGCCAGGCGATTCCACAGAGCCTGGAGGCAAAGATTCTTTTTGACGCGGACAAGCTGGACGTGTGCGGCGCCGTGGGGATTGCCCGTACTCTTTTGTATGAGGGAAATTTAGGACAGCCACTCTATTTCAGGGAGCCCAGCGGCAGTATCTGTGACGCAGACGGGCAGACGCAGCCATGTTTTTTAAGGGAATACCACCGCAAGCTCAGGCATATTTCCAGCCGGCTGTTCACAGCCCGCGCCAAGGAACTTGCCAGGCAGCGCGAAGAATTTGCACGCCAATATTACCAGCAGCTTCTTTCGGAAATCCAGGAGCCCTATCAGGCAGGCAGCGCGCGGCTTCAGGAGAGGCTGGAGGGCTGAGAGCGAAAAACAAGAAGTATAGTTTTTCTGAATTTGCATGAAATAGGGTGAATTGTACCCATATACAATTATCATCCAATTTCCCTCCCCAAGTCCTGCCGGACAGACATTGAATGAACTACGGAAGTTTTGGGTTTGTCCCAAAACTTCCAAGGGACGCCGAAGGACTAAGATATAAACGAAACTGCGGGCGTCCCGGTGCCCCTAGCTTTGAGTTTACCCCGCTGTTACGACAGAATTCTCATAGACAGCAGTAGAATTGACTACGGAAGTTTTGGGCTTATCCCGAAACTTCCAAGGGACGCTGAGGGACTAAGACATAAACGAAACTGCGGGCGTTCCGGTGCCCCTAGCTTTGAGTTTACCCCGCCGGTACGGCAGTAAAATGACAGCCGGAAGTTATCTTAATCGTCTTCCAGGGCGGACAGCATCACTCTGGCCCCCAGCCGAAATCCCACAGTGAAGGCTTCTACCATCTCATAATAATCCTCGTCCCCCTCCATGTCCACAATTTCCATCAATTCCCTCTTCAGTGTTGGATCTATTTCTTTTAAGCGTTCCGTCAGGCGGTTGATTTTTTCACTGCGTTTTGCCCGCACTTCTCTGTATTCCCCGCACTGCGGGTTTACTTGGTCACTGGGCCTCAAACTACCAAGGTACAAGTCCTCTAAAAGGTTTTGCATTGTGTATTCCCCCTATATCACTTTCATTTTAAAGACGAGAACCATAATCTGAGCTGGTGAAAAAGGCTGATTACAAGGCTGAAGTCCCTCACAAACTGCATTGTATCAGATTCACAATAAAAAAGGGGGAAATCGGAGCAACACCCATGAATTACGGTTAAATACCCGAAAATAATGAGTTTGACTCCCATAGAACCCGCTGTGTTTCGTGATTCTAGGGGAAATTCTGTATACCAACGCAAAAACCGGAGATTCCGTTTGGAATCTCCGGTTTTTATCAGCCCTTGGCGGGGGCGCTTATTTCTTCTCGCCGTAGTATGCCTCTTTGTACAACTCGACAATCTCGCTGACCAGCGGGTATCTCGGGTTGGCAGTGGTGCACTGGTCCTCCAGAGCACGGTCTGCCAGGCCATCGACCTTCGCCATAAAGACAGTCTCGTCAACGCCGCAATCCTTGATGCAGGTGGGAACATTGACTTCCCGAACCAGATCTGTGATGGCTTTCACCAGGCTGTTTACGCCCTCCTCGGTGGTCTTGCAGGGCAGTCCCAGGTGGCGGGCAACCTCAGCATAGCGCTCGTCAGCCACAAACTTCTCATATTTCGGGAAGATGGTGAACTTGGTGGGCTTCTGAGAATTGTATTTCACCACATAGGGCAGCAGAACCGCATTGGCACGTCCGTGGGGGATGTGATACTCGCCGCCCAGCTTGTGAGCCATAGAGTGGTTCAGGCCCAGGAACGCGTTGGTGAAGGCAAGTCCTGCGATACAGGAGGCGTTATGCATCTTCTCGCGGGCCTCAAAATCGGTGGAACCGTTCTTGTAGGCGCGGGGCAGATACTTAAACACCAGCTCGATGGCGTGCATTGCCAGGCCATCGGTGTAATCGGATGCCATGACGGAGACATAGGCCTCCAGAGCATGGGTCAGAACATCCAGGCCGGTATCCGCGGTGGCGGATTTCGGCAGGGTCATGACAAACTGCGGGTCGATGATGGCGACATCCGGAGTGAGCTCATAGTCCGCCAGCGGGTATTTGATATTGCCGTTCTCCTTATCGGTGATAACGGAGAAGGAGGTAACCTCAGAACCGGTACCGGAGGTGGTGGGGATACACACCAGCTGAGCCTTTTCACCCAGTTTCGGGAAGTGGTAGCTTCTCTTACGGATATCCATGAACTTCAGGCGCAGGCCGTCAAAAGAGGTGTCGGGGTGCTCATAGAACAGCCACATACCCTTTGCAGCATCCATTGCGGAACCGCCGCCCAAAGCGATGATAACATCCGGCTGGAAGGTATTCATTGCCGCAACGCCCTTCATAATGGTGGCGACAGACGGATCCGGCTCAACATCGGAGAAGATCTCCGCGTGGCAGTACTCGCTTCTCTTTCTGAGATAGTACAGGATCTTGTCCACATTGCCCAGCTTCACCATCATCGGGTCGGTGACGATAAAGGCGCGGCTGATATTGGGCATTTTCTCCAGGTACTGGATGGAGTCGTTCTCGAAGTAGATCTTCGGCGGAATCTTGAACCACTGCATGTTTACTCTCCTCTTCGCCAGACGTTTTTTGTTGATGAGGTTGACAGTAGACACGTTGGAAGTGGTGGAGTTGCGTCCGAAGGAACCGCAGCCCAGGGTCAGGGACGGGGTATTGGTGTTGTAGATGTCACCGATAGCGCCCTGAGAGGACGGGGAGTTGACGATAACACGGCCGACCTTCATGGCCTCGCCGTACTCCTTGCACAGCTCGTCGTTGTTGGAGTGGATAACCGCAGAGTGGCCCAGGCCGCCGAACTCCAGCATCTCCTGTGCTCTCTTGAAGCCTTCCTTTTCATCCTTGACGACGAAATAGGCCAGGATCGGGGAGAGTTTTTCTCTGGACAGCGGGTACTCGACGCCCACGCCTTCCAGTCTTGCCAGCAGGATTTTGGTCTTGGCGGGAACCTTTACGCCAGCCTGTGCCGCAATCCACTCAGCCGGCTTACCGACGATAGCGGAATTGAGCGCATGGGTGGTGGGGTTGACCACATAGTCGGAGACCTTTTTAATCTCCTCCTCATTGAGGAAGTAGCAGTTATTGGCCTTCATAAAGCTCTCAAACTGAGCGGAGATAGCCTCATCTACAATGGCGGCCTGCTCAGAGGCGCAGATCATACCATTGTCAAAGGTTTTGGACATAATGAGATCGGTGCAGGCACGCTCCACGTCCACGTCGCGGTTGATGTAGCAGGGAACGTTTCCAGGGCCAACGCCCAGGGCCGGTTTGCCCGCGCTGTAGGCGGATTTTACCATGCCGGCGCCGCCGGTGGCCAGAATCAGGGCCACACCCGGATGATTCATCAGGGCGCTGGTGGCCTCCAGGGACGGGTACTCAATCCACTGGATACAGTTTTCGGGAGCGCCGGCCTTGATGGCGGCATCCCGGATTACGGTAGCAGCGGCGACAGAGCATTTCTGCGCGCTGGGGTGGAAGCCGAAGATCACCGGGTTGCGGGCCTTGATGCAGATCAAGGACTTAAAGATGGTGGTGGAGGTGGGGTTGGTAACCGGAGTTACGCCGGCCACGATGCCCACAGGCTCCGCTACCTCAACATAGCCTTCCTGCTCGTTTTCGTCCACAACGCCGACACTCTTCTGATATTTAATAGAGTGCCAGATGTACTCGCTGGCGAACATATTCTTGATAATCTTGTCCTCATAGACGCCGCGGCCGGTCTCTTCCACGGCCATCTTTGCCAGAGGCATATGGTTGTCCAGAGCTGCAAGAGCCATGGCATGGACAATGTTGTCCACCTGCTCCTGGTCCAGCTGCATGAACTCTTCCAGAGCCTTCTGTCCCTTTTTCACCAGGTCGTCAATCATTGCCTGAGTGTCAACCTGCGGGGCGGCCTGGGCTGCCGGTGCGGTTTTTTTCTCTGCCATTGTTTTTTCCTCCCTAGATAAATAGTTCGGGTGTATGTGCGGGTAGTATCAGACTTTGTTAAATCTTTATCAACATTATATGATAAAGTTTTAACAATGTCAAGATAAACTTGATAAATCCCGGCCCGGTATTTTGACGAATATTTGCATATGGCCTCGACGAAATGTAGCAAAACTCACAGCAATTCCTGAATCAGGCTCCATACCAATGCGAAGGTGAACAGCGCGGTAAAGCCGTCACACATGATTAAAAATACCATCCGGGCCTTTTTGGTCTCGATTTTGGCGCTGAGAAAGCCGAAGATGGTGCAGGCGGCAACCAGAGCCACCACATCAACGGCAATGGCGAAAAGATTGAAATCCCAAGTGAGGAAGCGGCTGAGCAGCGAATATGCCACGCCAGCGCCGGCGTGCACCACAGGCACCAGCATCAGGGGCAGAATAGCCAGGGCATAGTTTTTTCTCCCCGCTCTCACGTAGATATAGGACATTGCCAGCAGGATGGCTATGACAGCCAGGCAGGCCACAGTCATTGGGGCATTCCCCTTTCTGTTGTGTAATAAAACAGCATCAGTCCGCAGATTCCGGCACCGTGTGCTGCTTGAGATAGTCAATCCACTTGCGGTAATAGGTGGCGGTAAAATGCATTCCATCCTTGGGGCTTGCCTCCTGGGGCAGGTAGCCATCCTCCCCGGCCAAGGCGGCGAAGCAGTCCAGGAAATGGACCTTTTCCTGACGGCAGAGCTCTAAAATCGCCTGGTTGTATTCCTTGATTTTGTCGTTGGAAAAGCGGGAATCCCCCTGCTCCTTCTGTTTGGTGACAGGCGGCATGGACTGCACATAGATAATCGCGTTGGGGTTTTGTTCCTTAACCTGCTCCAGGAAAATCTGGTAATTGCTGATAAAGACATCCTTGGACAGCCAGGTGAAGCCGTTGGAACCCAGCATGATATAAATTTTCCTGGGAGACAGCTCTGCCAGGGCGTCAATGACCTTGACCTCGGTACCGGCCTTATTCTTCACCGCCGTATTTTTTACGATGGTCTGGGGATTGAGCCCCTCCTTGGCCAGGACCTTGGCATTGGGCATCATCTGATAGGTTTGGATTCCCACTGTCAGGGAGTCGCCGATAAAGACCGCGTCGTCAAAATAGGCGCTGTTCACCCAGTCGCCCAGGGGAACCTCCACGGAATCCTCCTGGGAGGAGCTCTGGGAGCTCTGCTGGGACTGGGAGGACTGCCCGTCCTGGGAGCCCTGCTGCTCAGAGGACTGGGATTCCTCCTGGGACTCATTTTCCGACGCCTGGGAGGAGGCACTCTGTGTCATATAGGAGGGCAGCACCTGCTGCTCCATGGGGGTGTCCAGCTTCTGCCAGGCCAGCGCCGCGGGCAGGGCCAGAACGGCGGCCAGCGCCACCATGGACAAGACAGGAAGCCAGGTGTTGTTCTTTTTATTGCGGGAAATGGCAAATCCCTTTTTCTTTCTATTTCCAATACGCATTCGTATTTCAATCTCCTTTATAAAAGCGGTTGAGTTTAGTATACCCGGCATCCGGGCAAATCCATGCCGTCCGCAGAAATATCGGCAGGGTCCAGGCCCCGCGAAACAGGCGCGGGTTCTCCTGCCTGTATGAGAACTTCCGGACGCCGAAGCATTTTTTCGGCAGGTAATGTGCGGCACAATGCCGCAAAAGCCCCGTGAGGGCACGGCCCCAAGGGCCGCAATCGCTAAATCCTTCTTTCATATGACAACGCCTAAGCCAGCTGAGTACCGGTCGCTGCCTGAGCAGCAAGCGAAACCCGCCGACGATCGCGCATTGCGCGATTAAAGAAAATCTTGAACCAGCCGGGAGTTTTGCGGTTTAGCTCTGCCATACACCGGCCATGCCTTGGGGCCGGCGAGAGAAACTCCCGCAATCATGGAAGGGGATTGCAGGTTCACATTCTATGGGAACATTGTACCACAAAACCGCTGTTATTTTAAGAACCTTTCTAAAATATTTCCCGCTTTCCTCCCTTTTTGCGGATCCCCTGGTTTTCGGGGCGCTTGGCACCCGCGGCGCCCAGAGATTCCAAGCCCCAGCCCATCCGAAACAGGCTGTTTTGGGAACGCTCCGTTTCCCGGTTCAGTCCAACCGGGGGCAAAATCCCAGGGGTTCCGGGCTGCCTCGCCAGCGGTCCCCAGGAAAAATTTTCTTTTCTTCGGTTTGAGGCCAGTCCGTTGACAGGCACCCCCTAAATCGTTTATCATAATAGTATCTATAATAGTATCTATGAAAACCGGGTCCACTGGGACCCCTATGAGGAAACGGAGGGTCCTTACTGACAACCCCCTCCCATTCTAAAGAAAGGGACTTAAACTATGTCATCCAAACTGAAGCTCTGTGTCAGTACCCTATTGGTCAGTTCCCTTTTGGTGGGACTCACCTGGCGCCCCAGCGTTGCCCCTGAGGCCACAGCCTCCGGCGCCGCCAGTGATTCCGAAGCACCAAAGGCCGTAGCCGCCTTTACAGCTGTTCCGATGGATTTTTCCATTGTGGAGGCATCGTCGGATTCCTCTCAGGAATCCTCCTCCGAGAGCAGTTCCGAGGCCAGTTCCTCGGTAGCGGCCAAGGAAGTGAAGCTGACAAAAGAAGAAATTAAAGAGGCCGCCCATAAAACGCCCACCCGCGAAGAGGAGCGCAAGGAGGACCCCGAGCAGAATTCCAAGCCCCTGCCCGCCCCTCCCACGATTGAGGACACCATTGTCCCCGGAGATTCCAGTTCCTCCTCCCAGTCTTCTTCCAGCAAAGAGGAATCCTCCTCCGAGAGCAATTCTTCCTCTTCTGAGGACAAGCCGTCCTCGTCCGAAGACAGTTCCGGTTCCTCCGAGAGCGGTTCTTCCTCCTCCAAGGACGAGAGTTCCTCTTCTGAGCAGTCCAGTTCCTCCAAGCCGTCTCCCTTTCCGGACAACGGCTGGTATGTGAAGGACGGTAAAAAATATTACAACTACCAGGGTTTCCCTGTCACCGGCTGGCAGGTCATCGGCGGACGCCGGTACCAGTTTGCCAAGAACGGCGCCCTGAACACCAGAACCGGCATCGACGTCTCCACCTTCCAGGGCACCATCAACTGGAACAAGGTGAAGGCCGACGGCATTGACTTTGCCATGATCCGCATCGGGTTCCGGGGATACGGCACGGGCAAGCTGATGAAGGACAGCCGTTTTGAGGAGAATTACCGGGGCGCAAAGGCCGCGGGAATGGAAATCGGCGTGTACTTCTACACCCAGGCCATCACCCGGGAGGAGGCTGTCCAGGAAGCTGAGTTTGTCCTGGAGATTCTCAAAACCCATCCCATCGACGGCCCTGTGGCCTACGATATGGAGGGCTGGAGCAATCCCGATGATGATCCCCGCTGTGACGATCCCTCTATTACCAACCAGGATCGCACCAACTTCTGCCTGGACTTTGCAAGAACCATTCAGGCCGCCGGATACAAGCCCCAGATCTATACTTATTATTCCTACGCCTACAACAAGCTGAATATGGGCCAGATCTCCGGCAAATACAGTATCTGGATTGCCGATTACTCCAAGGGGATCACGAATTTCGGCTATAACTATGACGTTTGGCAGTACACCTCCAGCGGAACCGTGGACGGCATCAGCACCCGGGTGGACATGAACGTCTCCTTCCGCTGATTCCCGTTTCAGCATTTCTAAAACCAATACAGCGCCGTTGGAACCCCATGGGGTTCCAACGGCGCTTTTTCCTGGACGGTGTTCCGTCTTCCGGAACAATCCCTGCAAAATATTCGGAAATATGCTTGACTGGCTTCGGCTTGGGATGCTATAATAATTTTCGTTGCCGGTTCCGATTACAGGTGCTGGCACTGTGCTGGTATGGCTCAGTTGGTAGAGCAGCGCATTCGTAATGCGCAGGTCGTCGGTTCGAGTCCGACTACCAGCTCCAAGCGGGAAGTCCCGACGCGCAAGCCGCGTTCGGGGCTTTTTCTTTTTTTAAACTCCCCTGCTGTGCCGGGGAGTTTAAAAACCCAAGGCGGCGCGCAAAAAGCAGACCCCAAAAACGTCGGCACAGCCTGCCGCTGATAAGCGCGCATAGCAGGCCCCTGCGTAATACCGGCAGCCGCTGCCCTACTGCGCACCGGCCGCTTTTTTTCTATGGCTCCGCGTTGTCCGGGAAGGGCTTCCAGTTCTTCCAATACAGCGGCAAGCCTGTGCCGCTGTATGACAAGGCCGCCGGATTGGAATCACTCCGGCAGTGCCGCTGGCTCTCCCGCCTTTTGCCGCGCCCCGCATGGAGCGCCGCAGCGCGGACACCCAGCTTCCTTTTGCTCTTTGCCGCAAAGCTGCCGGGGACAGCCTTGCGTAGTTCCTCTTGGCCGGAACCCGAGAAGCCTTTTCCGGTTATTTTTTCTCTGAAAACTCATACGCCTGTGCGATCCACGCAAACAGTTCTTCATCTAAATCCGACAGTTCCCTGATTACAATATGCGTTGTCCACCGGCCCGGGTAAGGCTCTGTTTTGACTGCAACGCGTTCAGATTCCAAAGGCGCAGCCAGGCCAAGTGTCAAAACAAAATAGCTGTCCCCCAGCTGAGCCCTCTTTTTGACCGGCATAAACGAAACACAGGCATACACATGACGATTGGAAAAAGTAATCTGCGTTTTCTGTACTCTTATTTTGCTGTCCGGAAACTGGGCTGCAATTCTGGCGGCAAACGCTTCATACAGCGGCAATGCGGACTGGTGGCGAGCAAAAAACAAGAGGATGTCCTGATGCATAAACTCCATCTGTCTTCTCCTTAAAACCGGACGTCAGAGCCGAGAGCCTTGGGTGCGGTTTTGTAAACTGGGGCCGTGGCTTGTGTTTTCCGAATCCGGATTCACCGATTTTGCTGCTGGTATGCCTGATAAGCCCTGGACAAAAGGATTTCGCCAGCAAGATCCAGGCCAATCCCCACAGCCGCAAGCACCGCGCCGGCAACGTACCCGATAATCTGGACAGGAAAGGCCTTGGCAAAAAGAAGCGCAGCCACCGCGACAACGGCTCCCGCCAGCGCTGCAATGGTACCGGAAAGCGACAGCTTGCAGCTCCCGGCCCCTTGCGCCTTACACTTCTGTTTAAACTCCCTCTTTGTCATAAAAATTTCCCTTTTCCTTTCACTCTTTATACTTGATATGATACAAAAAGTGACAATAGATTTGGGCTTAAACCAGAAATTAGAGGTAAAATATCAAATAAAACCGCTGCGGGCAAGTCCTGCCGCACCTGCACGCCGCTTGTCCCGCCAGGAGACGGCTCCAGGCCCCCCCGGACAGGCGTCCTGTCTCAGGAGGCCGCCGCTTATCCCCAGACCATCCTAATATAAAAAGTGGCAGTCCGCAGACTGCCACTTGGCAAATTCGATGCGACAGCGCCGGTAAACGGGGGTTCAGGCCGGCCTGCGCGGCTGCACGGCATCCGCCAGCCCGTTTTGTTCCTCAAACTTGCGGACTGCCCGTTTCCAGCCTCCGCAGTAATAATACACGGCGATGGCGATGGTGCGCAGCAGGGACGCGATGAGCAGCGCATAAAAAATCCCCAGGTAGCTGCCGGTGCAGACCCCCAGAAAGTAGGCCAGGGGGATCCGGGAGAAGGCGCCGAACTGGGCGGTCACCATGGGGACCACCGATTTTCCCGCCCCGCGCATGGCATTCACCAGGCACCGGTCGATCCCATGAAACAGGCACATAAAGGACATGATGAACAGCCCCTGGGAGGCCATCAGGGCCACATCCTCCCGGCTGGTAAAGAGCAGCGGCAAAACGCCCCGCAGCCCGATGAGCAGGGCGCACATCCCCACGCCCAGCACGCAAAGGCTCAGAATACTGGAGTTGATTCCCCGGTGGATTCTGCGCAGGTTCAGCGTGCCCATATTCTGCCCGACAAAGGTGCACAAGGCGGTACTCAGGGCAATCACCGGAATATTGATCATATCGTCCACCTTGGTGACAATGCTGTTGGCGGCTATAAAGGCCGAACCGAACACGTTCACCGAGGACTGCACGCACAGGGAGGCGATGGCATTGCCGATATTCTGGACAGCGGCGGGCAGCCCGATGCCGATGACCCGCTTTGTCTGCACCGGTTCAGGGCGCAGGCTGGAGAGCCTGATCCTGACCCCATAGCCGCCGCGGTTGATATGCAGCACCACCCCAATGCCCGAAACCAGCTGGGAAACGGCTGTGGCAGCCGCCACGCCGAATACGCCCATATGCAGGAGGGCCACTGCCGCTATATCTAGAACCACATTCAGACCGCTGCACAACAGCAAAAACAAAAAGGGCCAGGTGGAATCCCCCATCCCGCGCAGGGCGCCGCTGCCCATCTGGTAAATCATATTGCCCGTGGTGCCCAGATAGACGACCACCAGGTACCAAAAGGAATCCTGGTAGATCCCCTGGGGCGTCCCCAAAAGGGTGAGCAGGGGCTTACTGAGAGCCAGGCCCGCCACTGTGATAAACACGGAGCACACCATTGTGAGAAAGCCCACGGTATCCAAGGCCTGCTGGAGCCCCTGCCGATCCGCCGCCCCTGCCCGCTGGGCAATGACGACCGTAGAGCCTGTGGACAGCCCAATGAGGAACATATTGATAATGCTCATCACCGGGGACGCGGCGGACACAGCCGCCAGGGCATCCGCACCGATAAACTGCCCGACTATCACAGAGTCCGTCACATTATACAGCTGTGTGACCACGGTTCCCAATAAAATGGGCACTGCAAAGAGCAGCAGATTTTTGAAAACGGGGCCTTGTGTCAGATCAATTCTGCTTTTTCCAATGGAAAATGATTTTGCCACATACCTTCCCGGCTTTCTATAATAAAACTTAACAGGTTTATAGTAGCATAGTATTTTATTTGATGCAACTTGATGTCCGGCGGTGTTGTACCTGACGTCTGTCTCCCGAAAGCCGGCCCTCTAAAACGCTGCGGCAAGGCTCATGTTTGCGCCGGACCGCCCGGCGGGGACGCAGAATTTTTCATGGGTGCGCCCGGCAGATACTATACTGCCGCGAAGCCGACGGCAGACCGTACCGGATCGTAGTATCCCAAAGCCGTCTCTGGGATATTTGTGGGGCTTTGAAAGGATTACCGTTTCAGCGCGCAAATAAAAACAGCAGAACCTGCGGCGCCCGTTACAGCGCAGGCACCGCAGATTCCGTGTTAATTTTCAGTGTTCCCCTTATGCCGGGGGAGCGGTACAGTCCTACGCGTTTCCATGGGGTTTATTTGTTCAGGACTTCCGCCTTACAGGTGGAGACAAAGGTGGGATCACTGCTGTTGGGGCCAACCAGGACCAGCATTCCATACTCGCTGCGCAGAACCGTACCCTGCGCCACCGTCTGCCCGCCCGCATTGATATCGGCGCCGGGATAGGTTGGGCACCTGTATGCATCCGCCGCAGGCTTCAAGAGTAGAATAGATCGATTTTACAGATTGAGACGAAGCTGAGACTGGAATTTTCTTCATCGGCAAGGACGAGCATACCAGGTTCATTTCTGATGACCGTGCCCGATGACGCAGTCTGCGTATTTGTTACGATACTCACATCCGCTCCTACCGGCAAAAGAGAGCGAATCACGGCTTCGCAATCGGCGCAGCAATCTGTCGGGGCAGGAACTGCTTGCGGCAAATACACAATCGCGTCATTATAGACGGCATTGTTTATCAGAATCGAGTCGATACTGCATATAGGCAAAAACTGCGACAAATTCTGAGCGGTAATCACTTCAAATACACCCGTACGTCCATTTGGGCCTAATCGTACAGAGCCTGGGCGCCCAACGACCGCATCGCCGCTCTCCAAGGTGATCAACATCGTATTATTGGGATAGAAAGTCATGAGCTGCTGCAGTATATTTCGCATTTGTTCCATACAGGCGCAGCTCGCCGAGTTGGCAGGGGATCCTGCAGGGCCTGTAGGCCCGGTGGGGCCGGTGGGGCCAGGGGCGCCTGCTGTACCCTGAGGGCCCGCAGGCCCGGTGGGGCCCATCTGGCCGTCCTGGCCCGCCTCGCCGCTGGGAATTACAAAATCCAGCACATGGTTGGGCCCGCCGGTGACGTCCCGTACCTGGGCCGGGCTTCCGGGATCTCCGGTAATGGTATCGCGCACGGTGATCGTTTCACCCAACCCCGCAGGGCCGGTGGGACCGGTAGGGCCGGGCGGGCAGCAGCAAACCGGAGGCGGGCAGCAGTACCCCGGCTGTCCGCAGTCTGACTTGCGATAGATATTCATGGTGGTCTCTCCCTTTTCTGATATAATTTCGCTGACAAATTGTCTCATAACCATCCTATGCCCGCATTCCCCAGTTGTTCGGAAAAGAGGGGAACACTCCCCCGCAAACTTTTTTTGGCTGCTAATACCGCGAATAGAACGATACGGGTACAAATTCCTCCGAACGCCAAAACTGCCTGGGCCGCAGATTTTGCAGCCCAGGCAGCCTATCTGATTCTATCAATCCTCCCGCGCGCCGGCGCAGGGGGACTCCACCGCGACGCGGTTTCTCCCCATAGCTTTGGCCTGGTACAGCATGGCATCGGCCCGGGAGAGCGCCTGCTCCGCCCTTTGGAGTGCGGGGTCATACCACACCAGCCCTGCGCTGAAATGAATTCCGCCGTATTCCCTCAGGCAGCCCCAGGCCTTCTCCAGCAGATCCTCCAGCGCCTGCCTGGCATCGGACAGGCCCAAATGCCCAAACAGGAGCAGGAACTCCTCGCCGCCGAACCGTCCCGCCGTCAGGTAGGGGACCTGGTTGAGCAGCCCGCCCAGGCACCGCAGGAACTGATCCCCCACCAGATGGCCGTAGGTATCGTTAATCCCCTTGAAGTGATCCAAATCCAGCATCCCCACAGGCTGCGGGTGCCGCAGCTTCTCTAAATCCTCCAGAATGGCCCTGCGGTTTTTCAGCTTTGTCAGGGCGTCATACTGAGCGGCATAGGCCAATTCCTGCCGGATTGCCACCTCACGGCTCATGTCATGGACAAAAATCACCCAGCTTTTTTCCCCCTGAAGGGACAGAATCTGGGAATGCAGGGAAAGCGGAAAGATCTCCCCATTTTTCTTGACGCCATAGCCCTCACAGGCCTCCTCACCGGGTTCCCTGTGGGACTGTACAAGGCCGGGCTTGGGAAAGCTGTGGGCCAAGAGCAGATCCTCAAACCGCATGGAAAGGACCTCGGCCCTGGTGCGCCCAAACATTTTAAGCCCCGCCGAATTGCAGTCCTGAATGGTGCCATCCAAGCCCTCTAAAAACACGCCGTCGATGGACAATTCCATCATCTTGGAAAAAACGGCCCTCCAGCTCATTGCTTCCCCCCGCTTCCTTGTCATTCCTGCCCCGCGCCTGTTCCGCCCACTTACCGCAGGGAGCCGCACCCAAACGGATTTTACAGGATTTCCCGGGCTCTGGCAGCTCAGGAAATCCCCTTTTGCCGCCCCGCAAACAAAAAAATTCCAGAAAAAAACCGTGGCAGCGAACAGGGTTTCTTTTCGCACAGGAAGCTGCCTTTGTGTGGCTTCCAGAAATTTCTCTCCATTTTTTGCACCTATTTGAGTGCAATTATATCAGACAAACCGCATAAGATCAACACAAATGTACCTAAATAAGTGCAGGAGTGATGGTTGATGAATGCAAACTATGAAAAACGGTTCGGCAGGAACATCCGGCTGCTGCGTCAGGAAAAGGGCATGACTCAGGAACAGCTGGCCGCTCAGCTGCAGGTGAACGGCTGTGATATCACCCGCAGTGCCCTGGCCAAAATAGAGGTGGGGCAGCGGCATCTTTATCCGGATGAAATTTATATTTTACGGGATATTTTACGGGTCAGCTTTGAGGAATTATTCATTCCCCTGTGAGCCCCTGTTTCATGCCGCCCAATGGGCGGTGCAGGCCCAAAGCAGTGAAGAGCCACCATAGAGGAGGAAGAACACATGGAAGTCCATATTCACAAAAGCGGCGCTGTGGGCAGCGCCTGTGCCAGGACGAGCCGCGCAGGGATGCTGGCGGTGGTCTCCCGGGAGCCGCTGCAGGCACTGGGGAAAACCATGCTGCGCACAGCCGGGCTATTTTTGGCCGGCGCCGCGATCAAACGGGTTTTGGGGAGAAAAAAGAAATAGCCCGCGGCAGACGGATCCCCGCAGGCAGACAATTTAACCTGTTTCCCATTGTGCTTTTGACAAAAACTTGGTACTATGAAGGTATCGGGAGTGTCCCTGGGGCAGTTTACCCTGCGCAGAGGGGGCTTTTCCATTCGGCAGGGCCGAACCGGTAGAATATCCGGAAAGGAATGGACAAGCAGATGAAATTTTTGGGGAGCTATACCAAACAGGAGAAAAGCTGGATGATGTACGACTGGGCCAACTCGGCCCACAGCGTGGTCATTGTGACGATTCTGCCTATCTTCTACAACACCGTAGCGCAGTTTACCCGGGACAGCGCCTCCGGGCTGAGCACCTGGGGCTATTCCACCAGCATCGCCATGCTGGTAGTGGCAATACTCGCGCCAATTTTAGGAGCCTTCGGCGATTTTTTGGGATGGCGCAAGCGGTTGTTTGCCATCTTTTTGGGCATCGGCGTGTTTGCCTGCGCCGCGCTGGCGGTGACGCCCCTTCTCCCCTTTACGGATGTTCAGACAGCCGAGCGGGTGGGGCTGGCTGTTCTGTTTTTCTATGTACTCAGCCAGATTGGCTTCTCGGGCGCCAATTTATATTACGACAGTTTCCTGCCGGATGTGACCACCCACGAGCGGATGGACAAGGTTTCCACCATGGGATACGGCCTGGACTATATCGGCGGCAGCACGATTCCTCTGCTGTTATTCCTGCTTTTAAACCTGGCGGGAGTTCCCACCATTTACTGCCTGAGCTTCGCCTTTGGCTTTACCGCCCTGTGGTGGCTGGTATTCAGTGTGCCGATGCTGCGCAATGTCAGCCAGAAAAGCGGGGTTCCCCGGCAGAAGGGGGCCGTGAAAAAGGCCCTGATAGGTTTGGGAGCCACCATAAAGGAGATTGTGCGCCAAAAGGAAATGTTCGTCTTTCTCATCGCCTATTTTTTCTATATCGACGGCGTGAATACCATTATCCACATGAGCACCTCCTATGGGGACACCCTGGGACTGGGTTCTACAGAGATGCTGCTGGCCCTTCTGCTGGTCCAGCTATTGGGGCTGCCCTTTGCCCTGTTATACATCAAGCTGGCCCAGCGCTTTTCTGCCCGCACCATGGTGGGGGTGGGAATCCTCATCTATATGTTCATCTGTATTTTCGGCTTTTTTATCCGCAGCATTTGGCAGTTCTGGGTGCTGGCGATTCTGGTTGCCACCAGTCAGGGCGGCATTCAGGCGCTCTCCCGCAGCCTGTTTGGCAAGATGGTGAAGGATCCCGCCCGCTCCGGGGAGTTCTTTGGGTTCTATGACATTTTCGGAAAATTTTCCGCCATCATGGGGCCGGCCCTGGTGGGGGCTGTAACGGCCCTGGCCTCCGGCTGGATGGCGTCGGGACGGGGTGTGGATCCCAACGACGCCCAGGCCATGCAGGCGATCAGCCAGCAGGCGGCGCCCTGGGGGGTTTTGAGCATCCTGCTCATCTTCTTTGCCGGTGCGGGGCTGTATTTCTTTGTCCTGCCCAAATATGCCAAACGCAGCCAGTAAGCTGAGTTTCCCGGCTCTCCCTGTGGAATTCCGCTGTTATCTGCCGGGCGATTTTATTGCGAAAGGAACCAAACACCATGCCGGAAGGTTATACACACGTGAAAACCGGGACCATGGCGCTGAGATCCAGCCAGGTGAAAACAGGATACCTGCTGGCGTTCGGCGCGGGGACCCAGGGGCCGGATCCCCTGTTTTTTGTCCAGGTGTACAAAAAGAAGCGGGTTCCCGACTGGCATACCTTTGCTGGACGGATGCACCGGGAAAAAACCGGGGAATTTCTTGTGCACCTGCTTGAAAACGCCCTCTCCCCGGTTGAGAGGGCCTATGCCATGGGGTTTCTCACCCACTATGCCACGGATTCCCTCATGCATCCCTATGTTGAGTTTTTAACCCAGTCCCCAGGCGCGCCCTATGGGATTGCCAGCGGCCACGGGTACTATGAAATTGCCCTGGACTCCTGGGGGCACCAGCAGGATTTCGGCACGCCCCTGGTTCCCCGGGAGCGTTCTACCCCCACTCCCTGTATTGAGGAGCTCCGGGAAATTGCCCGGCTTTTTTCCGACTGTGTGTATCTGACCTATCAAATTCACCTTCCCCAGAAAACGGTGATCAGCGCGTTTAAAACCATGCGTTTTATCCGGGGGGCCCTGGTTTCCCGGTTCGGGGTGCGCAGAGCCCTGTTTTCCCTGGCGGAATCCGTGATGAAGCTGGAACCAGGATACATCCAGAGCCATATCACCCCGGCCGCGCCGCTTCGCCCCATGCCGGCCGAGTGGCAAAACCCCTTTACTGGGCAGACCTATCCCGGCGGGGCCCGCGAACTATTGGAACAGGCCGTCAATTTGGCAAGCGACTACCTGAACGCCGCGGGCAGCTACTGGGACGGGACGCTTTCGCTGCAGGACTGCGCCGCCCTGCTGGGCTCCCGCAGCTATGAAAGCGGATTGGAGAGTACGGATGACACGGTATGACGCCATCTATGGGGCTGTAGCCAAAATCCCCCGGGGCAAGGTGTCCACCTACGGGCAGATTGCCTTTCTGGCGGGGATGCCCCGGTGTTCCCGGCTGGTGGGGCGCGCCCTGGCCCAGGCCCCCGCGTATCTTCCCTGCCACCGGGTGGTCAACCACGCGGGCCGTCTGGCGCCGAGTTTTCAGGAGCAGCGGGAGCTACTGCAGGCAGAGGGGATTCGCTTTCGGCCAAACGGCTGTGTGGATTTAAAGCAGTGCCTGTGGCACCCGTTTTCCGGGGAAACACCCTGATTTTCCACAGCATTTGCCACATCCGGTGGAAAATTTCGGTTTTAGAAAAACGAAGAGCTGGGCGTTTTGCTTGCCGGTCAAACAGCGACCGGCATTCAGCTTACGCTGAACCGCGAAACGTCCCGGTTGGTTCTAAAATTATGGTATCATAAGAAACACTATCACAAAACCAAAACAGGAGGTAGGAACCATGAAATCAGGAGCACAGCTTTACACCGTCCGGGAGTTTACCCAGACCCTGGAGGACTTCTCCGAAACGCTCAAAAAGGTGGCTGACATGGGCTACACTACGGTTCAGGTATCCGGTACCTGCGCGTATGATCCCGAGTGGCTCAAGGGGGAGCTGGACAAAAATGGCCTTGTCTGCGCCATCACCCACAGCGATTTGATGCGCATTGCCCGGGAGCCCCAGCAGGTTGCCGCCGAGCACGCCGTCTTCGGCTGCCGCTATATCGGCATGGGATTTTTAGGGGATCTCTACGGGAACCCGGCGGCTGTCCCCGCCTTTATCGAACGATACGCAGAACCCGCGAAGGTGCTCAAGCGGGCCGGCGCCAAGCTGATGTACCACAACCACGGGTATGAGTTCATGAAGGCCAACGGCGTCACTCTGCTCCAGCGGCTGGCAAACGCCTTCCCGGCGGATGAACTGGGCTTCACCCTAGACAGCTATTGGGTGCAGTATGCCGGCGGCGATCCGGCCCAGTGGGCCGAAATCCTCTCCGGGCGGGTGGACTGCGTGCACATCAAGGACATGAAATTTGACGGCACCAAGCCTCAAATGGCATACATCGGCGAGGGCAACATGAATATCGACGGCTTTTTGACGGCCTGCCAGCGGGCCGGGACCCAGTATGTCCTGGTGGAACAGGACGACTGCCAGGACCGGGATCCCTTCTGGTGCCTCAAGCAGAGCTATGACTGCCTGAAGGCCCACGGCCTGGAATAATGGGGAGTCCAGCGGGCCCTGTGGGGGCGCCCGGCACCGAAAGCGCCTGCCTTGGGGTCAGGTTCGCGCTGGATGAGTGAAACCGGCGACGCATACCAGATGAAACGCCGGGACACGGCAGAGCCCACTGTGTGCCGTTCAGGTTACTCAGCAGCCCCAGCGGCCGGTTATACCTTCACCCCGGCTGCGGCGATTCCACAGCCTCGCCGATTGTTAGGCTGGGCATCCGCCGCGGCAAAACCCCGCAGGAACCGCTTAAAAGCCCCGCCTGGTTCAAACCGAACCAGGCGGGGCTTTTTATAATGGTTTCTCAGCGGCTGACGCATAAAGGCGGGCCTGGGCATGGGGCGTTTTGGGGAACTCCCCCTGAGTGGCCCAGGTGAGTATCTCACCGGTACGCCGCCCCAGAGCCCGCCGGGCGCATTGCGGCAAGCACTCCGGCGGGGCAACCGCCGGTACACGGGTTTTCCGGACTGACAGCGGGAATTTGGCGAAGCTTGTATTGGCCCTATCCGTTTCGCTTTGCATACCAGGCGGCAGGCATCAGCGGATCCTCGTTATAGGCCGCCCCGGAGGTGTCCACCTGCTCAGATTCCCCGTCCCTCACCCGGCGGGCCACGATGACAAACCGGGAATCCTTGAAGGAGTAGTCACAGGTGGACAGGGTGATGAGCGTATCGGTATTCTGCACATCCACCGTGGTATCGATGAGGGAGCGCCGCCGCACCTCATTGACAAACTCCTGGATTTCATCCGGCTCGGTCATATTGACAGTGGAATTGTAATAGAACAGGTCCCCGTCGGCCGGATTGGTACTGGTGATAAAGATGGAGATAATCTTATAGGCCCCCTGGCGGTACAGGGTGTCGAACTGCACCACCGGGTGCTGCTGGTAATACTCCAGCTTTTTATATTGCAGCAGTTCCCCGAACATCTGCCCATCCTTCATATTGTGCCCATACAGGATCATATTGGCGCTGGGCTTTTGCACATCCGTCTCATAGTCCAGGTAAATACTGCCGTGGCGGTTGGATTTCTGATAAAAGTCCCGCTTGAGATAATAGGTGTTGTCCGTGGTCTGCAATACCGGATATTTCACCCCGGTTCCCTCGATTTCCAAAAGGCCCTTCACATCCGGATTGATGGCCCGCAGGGCCTCAAAGCTGGGATCGCCGTCCAGCAGGGAGAGCAGTTCATCCACCTGCTGCTGGTTGGAGAAGGAGTCGTAGTAGTGCCAGGCAATATACCCGGCACTCAGCACAAAGACGATACAGGCCATGGCCAAAACAGCCTTGGCGGAGAATTTTTTCTTCTTTTTGGTTTGGGACTGCGCCTGTTTGGCCCGGCCCCGGCGCTTCTCCCCGGAATCCGCACAGCCGGCCTCTTCCCCGCGCTCCAGTTCCTCCAGCTCCTGTTTTCCGGAGCACACCTGGGACAGGGACAGCCCCTGGGAAAGCAGTTCCCGTTCCCCCTCAAGATACCCGTTTAAGAGTTCCAAAACCCTTTGGGACATCTTTTTGGAGGAGGAAACCTGCCGTTCAAACAGCGTCTGGCCGTCGGTGAGCATCAGATAGCCTTCCCCGCCGTCCCCATCGGCCCCGATAACGAGCGCCAGGCGCGCGCCCGTATTGTCCAGGGCGCCCTTGGCAATCAGGGCCCCTGCCAGAGGCGACGTGCCCTGGGTTTTCTTCCACTGCTTCTTTGTGATTCCATATTCCAGCCCCTGTTCCTGCGTTTGAGGCACAGCGCCGTCCAGAAACACCTTCCCCTTGGGATCCGCCCGGTGCAGCATCCGGTATGCCTGCTCATAGGCTCCCGGGGCGCCCGCTCCGCACACCGCGATGGTGAGCCCGGCCTTTTTCAGCCGCAGCATCAGGGCCAGGATGGGATCGGGACGATCCACACCGAAAATATCGCCGCCCAGCTTTGTGCGCAGCAGATTTACCGTATCGCCCAGGCGGATTTTCGCCATCAGCCGGGAGGTCTGGCGCACCAGAAGATTCAAATTACAGTAGCCCGGCTGCTGAGCCACCGTGCAGTCCACATCCTCGCCCAACTCCAGGCTTCCCAGGAGCTGTTCCAGCTTTTGAGGCGCACAGAGCACGTTCAGGGTGGTTTTTTCCACAAAGCAGCCGCTCAGGCCGCTTAGAAAATCACAGACGCCGTTTTCCCACAGATCCGCTACCTCCCGGGGCGCGTGGGGCAGCAGCAGAATGGCCTGGCTTCCGGCCTGCAGGGCAATTCCCGGATACAGCCCAATGCGGTTGAGGAACACCTGGGCGTCCTGGGGCACCAGGGCGGCCCTCAGCTGGTGTTCCGTCATATTGGCCCGGGTTCGGTGCAGGCGCTCCTCTAAATTGTGGAGAACCCGCTCCTCATAGCGCATGGGACGGCCTATGCCCTGGCATACTATCTCCAGGGGGTTGTCGTCCTGGGAATCCTGCCCGCCCAGGATCAGTACCAGTTCGGAGCGGCCCAGCGCCTGGGCCAGGGTCTGCTGGAACTGGGCGCGGCCCCGGCAGATGAAAAGGGAGCCGAACACCTGCACGCCCATCTGCCGCAGGTTCGCCAGCAGCCATTGATAGCTTTCCCTGGGAGCAGCGAAGGAGCTCTCAGAGGCTTGGTTGGACATAAAGAGAATTTCAGCAGTCAAAAATGGCATCCCCCTTTTTTTCTAACATGGATTCGACGGCCGCGGCCCAACGGGAACCACAGGCGTCCCGAAACGGGCGCAGGCCCGGGCGGGCCCCGACTATTCTAACGGCGCACCCGAGACATACTCTCCAAAAATGCTCTTGTATTCCAAGGACGCCATGGCCTCCTCCAGAAGCGCCTGCTCGTCCAGGGCCTGCTCCGCCTTCTCCAGCAGCTCCAGCGTGGGGCGGGTCCGGGGATGCCGGGGGGTGAACACGGTGCAGCAGTCCTCATAGGGCAGGATGGAGGTCTCAAAGGTATCGATTTTACGGGCGATTTCCACGATTTCCGTCTTATCCATGCCGATGACCGGGCGGAACACCGGCATATGGCATACCGCGTCCGTACAGGCAATGGCCTGCATGGTCTGGCTGGCCACCTGGGCCACGCTTTCCCCGGTGATGAGCGCGCCGCAGCCGTTATCCTCTGCGATGCGCTGGGCCAGCTTCATCATATACCGGCGCATAATCACGGTAAAGAGCTCCTCCGGGCACTTGTCCCGGATTTCCTCCTGGATATGGGTGAAGGGCACCACCACAAAGCGGATGCGCCCCGAATATTCGCTGACCTTTTCCAGGAGCTGCTCCACCTTCAGCAGTGCGCGCTCGCTGGTGTAGGGCGGGCTGACAAAGTGGATTGCCGTCAGTTCGATTCCCCGTTTGGCCATCATGTACCCGGCGACCGGGGAATCGATTCCGCCGGAAATCAGCAGGGCTCCCCGTCCGCTGGAGCCTACCGGCAGCCCGCCCGCGCCTGCAAGCTGGCCCGCATGGAGATAGGCGGCAAAGTCCCGGATTTCCACATATACCACCACATCCGGCCGGACTACATCGACCCGCAGATGGGGGAACTGCTCCAGCAGGTGCCCGCCCAGCTCCCGGCAGATCTCCGGGGATTTCATGGGAAAGCTCTTATCCGAGCGCTTGGCCTCCACCTTGAAGGTACGCGCTCCCTCCAGCACCTCGCGCAGATAGGGCGCCGACTTCTCCCGGATATCCTCATAGTCCTTTTCCACCACGCAGGCCCGGCTGAGCCCCACGATGCCGAACACTTTGCCAAGGCGCCTGACAGCCTCATCCAGGTCGATATCCTCCTCCAGGGGCTCGGCATAGATGGTGGACTGGGCCTTGGAGAACCGGAAATTCCCCAGGCTTTTCAGCCTGCGCTTGGCATTTTTGATGAGAATCGCCTCAAAGGAGCTGCGGTTTTGGCCCTTCAGGGCAATTTCCCCGTTCTTAATTAAAATGATCTCTTTCATGAAAGCAACTCTTTCCTTTCTATCAATACGCCCCGCACACACAGGGCCAATCCCAGCCGTACAGCGGCGCGCAAAGCCTTGGTGGAGCCCAGGCACCCGATACGGGCTGTCCGGGCAGGCACAAGCATCCCGCCCAAACCCGGCGGCAGCCAACATACGCGGTTCCCCCGGGAGCGTTCCCGCTAATCTGCGGGATCCTTGTCCTTGGCAGCAGTCCCCCGGGAGCCGGGGGCTGACGTTATGCCCGCCTGTTGGGCAGGCCCCGGCGTGTGGTCCTGGCCAGGGTTTCCCCGGCCTCCCTTACACCCTCCGCCAGGGCTTGGATATCCTTTCGTGTATTCTGCGGGGAGAAGCTCACCCGGATAGCGGAATCGATGCGCCCCTGGGGCAGCTTCATGGATTCCAGCACCCGGCTTTTCTGGCCCTTGGCACAGGCGGAGCCGCTGGAAACATAGATTTCCCGCGCCTCCAAAAAGTGCAGCATGGTCTCGGAGCGCACCCCCGGCAGGGAGAAGTTGAGCACATAGTGCAGGCTGTCCTCCACGGGGGAGTTGAACACCACTCCCGGGATGTCTGCCAGCTGCTCGACGCAGGCGCTGTATAACGCCTGCACTGTCTGGGTGTGCCGGGCCATCTCCTGACGGCACAGGCGGCTTGCCAGGCCCAGCCCGGCGATGAGCGGCGCGGACTCTGTGCCCGGGCGCAGCTTTCCCTGCTGTTCTCCGCCGAAGAACAGGGGCGCCAGGCGCACGCCCCGGCGTACATACAGGGCGCCCACACCCTTGGGCGCATAAATTTTGTGCCCGGAGAGCGTGAGCAGATCCACTCCCAATTTGGCGACGGAAACCGGCATCTTGCCAAAGGCCTGCACCGCGTCCGTGTGGATGATGAGCTTGGGGTTTTTCCGGCGCGCCAGCGTACTAATCCGGCCCAAAGGCGCGATAGTGCCCACCTCGTTATTTACCAGCATCACGCTCAGGAGCACGGTATCCTCGTCCACCGCATCCGCGACAGCCTGGGCGTCCAGCTTTCCCTGGGAATCCGGGGGCACAAATACCACCTGCCAGCCCCGCCTTTCCAGCTCCTTGGCGCTCTCATACACCGAGGAGTGCTCAAAGGCTGTGGTGACTATCTTTCTCCCGCCCCGGGGATAGGCCCCAGGAATTCCAAAGAGCGCCAGGTTATTGGCCTCCGTTCCCCCGGAGGTGAAAAAAATCTCCTGCTCCTGGGCGCCCAGGGCCGCCGCAAGCTCCCGGCGGGCCCCCCGCAGCTCAAGTTCCGCCTGCAGGCCCTTGTGGTGCAGGGAGGACGGGTTCCCATAGCATTGGGTCATCATCTCCAGCACCTTCTGGGCCACCCTGCCGTCACACCGGGTGGTGGCGCTGTTATCCAAATATACGTCCAAACTGGTTCCCCCAATTAATTTTTATTTCTGCCAGGATGCCTGGAACGGCACGGTAAACGCCCGCCGGATGCGGCCCGCAGCAGCTTTTGCGAATTGAGCTTTTGGCCCAATGCTGGCCTTAGCAAGCGTGTCCCTTCCAGGGCAAACCCAACCGCCGGCACACGGCATCGAGGATGTGAAAGGCAGCGAGCCCCCTACCTGCCGCGGCTTGCCCTGCCCTCCCGGAAAACCCCGCAGCAAAAATGCATCGTTCCCCAGCGCAGGGGTTCAGAAATGTCCCCGCACCCAACAGGGCTGTGGCGCAAAAGAGGAGACTGAACGCCCGCCCGCCAATCCGGCGGCCGCAGTCCCCGGGAGGGGCCGGCGTTTGGCGTCAATGCATGATATAATTTCAATTATAGACGATTCCCCTCTAAGATTCAATTGGAAAGTGCCGGTACTGCGGCATAAAACGGTGTTTCTCTCATTGACAAACCCGCTTTGCACCGCTATTCTTATACTCACAGTCTCAAGTTACTCAAGTGATAGGAAACCTCTCATATTATAAGGAGGAAATTCTTTGCAGTACTATGAAAATTCACAGGCTCCCCAGCGGGCCGTCCTTGTGGCGGTTGACACCGGAGCGTATGACGTTGAACAGTCCCTGGACGAATTGGAGGAGCTGGCCCGTACCGCCGGCGCCCAGGTAATCGCCCGGGTATCCCAGGCGCGGCCCGCACCGGATCCCGCCACCTGCATCGGCTCGGGACGCCTGAAGGAGGTCTCCCAGCTGGTGAAAACCCAGGAGTGCGACCTTATCATCTTCGACGAGGATCTCACCGCCAGCCAGATGCGCAACATCGAATCCGCAGCAGGCGTGGCTGTGGTGGACCGCACCACCCTGATTCTGGATATCTTTGCCCAGCGCGCCTTATCCCGGGAGGGAAAGCTCCAGGTGGAACTGGCGCAGCAGAAGTACCGTCTTCCCCGCCTGATGGGGCTTGGCGCCAGCCTTTCCCGCCTGGGCGGCGGAATTGGCACCCGGGGCCCCGGCGAAACCCAGCTGGAAACCGACCGCCGCCATATCCGCAGGCGTATCGCGGCTTTGCAGGAACAGCTGCGGGAGCTGGAACGCCGCCGCCAGCAGACCAGAGCCCACAGAAAAAAGAGCGGGGCTCCCTGCGTGGCCATTGTGGGATACACCAATGTGGGGAAATCCACTCTGCTCAATACCCTGACCGGCGCCGGTGTGCTCAGCGAGGACAAGCTGTTTGCCACCCTTGACCCCACCGCCCGGGCCCTGAGGCTGCCGGACGGGCGCCAGGCCATCCTGATCGACACCGTCGGGCTTATCCGCCGGCTGCCCCACCACCTGGTGGAGGCCTTCCATTCCACTTTGGAGGAAGCCGCCCAGGCCGATCTGATTTTAAATGTGTGTGACGGCTCGTCTGCGGACGCCCCGGCGCAGATTGCGGTCACCCGCCAGCTGCTGGGGGAGCTGGGCGCCCAGGACATCCCCATCCTGACCGTATTCAACAAAGCCGACCGGCTGGACATCGTGCCGGAATCCGGCCGGGAGGGCGTATGGATAAGCGCGAAAAACGCCTGGGGACTGGATAAGCTGCTGGACGCTATCTCCCAAAGCCTTCCCGACTCCCAGTGTCGCTGCCGGCTGCTGGTGCCCTATGACAGGGCCGGCGTGCTGGCAACCCTGAGACAGGACGGGCAGGTGTTCCAGGAGGAGTACGTGCCCGAGGGCATCTCCATCGACATCCTGTTTGAGAAAAAGTTTTTGCATCTGGTGGAGGAATTCGTCCAGCTGTAATTGTACCGGGGGCATTCCCCTGTGACATCTCCCTTTTCTTGTTTCATTTGGTTCGATCCGGACAGCCCGGCGCATCCGCCGGCCGCCGGCTTTCAGAAAGGACGGTTTCTATGGAATTTCAAATTGAGCCCAACCGCATCTACAGCTGCGACAGCCAGGGAACGCTTCTGGCTGAGATTACCTTCCCCACCCTGCGCGAAGGGGTTGTGACTATTAACCACACCTTCGTGGATGCCTCCCTGCGGGGCCAGGGCGTGGCTTCCAAGCTGATGCGCGCCGCCATGGAGGAAATCTCCCGCCGGGGGCTCTTAGTGGTTCCCACCTGTTCTTATGCCGTATCGTGGCTGCAAAAGCACCCCGAATACGCGGACATTTTGGCACAGGATTAACGCCGGGCGGATGTTGAGGAGGCACAGGGGCCCTGTTTAGTAGCCCAATCCCCCTACTGTGGCCGGTTCCGCCGGAGTTTTCAACAAACTAAAAAGAAAATGTGGAAAACCCGGAAGCCGCGTGTTTCCGGGTTTTTCGCAGTACATCGAGTTTTTCAGTCTCCACGAATTGAGTATGCAAGACTACTCAGGGGGAGATATCCAAGAAGAGGAACGCCTCTTGGGCGGCTCTTTCGCCCTTTTCTGGCCGTGCAGGCCACAATTTGGAACTTGCTGCGGAAGTTTTGAACTTGTTTCAAAACTCACGGAGGTGCTGTGGGATTACCATTTCGGTAGAGCTCAGAGCACCTCCCGGCATTGAGCGGGCTGGGGGAGGAAAACTAAAAAGTGTAGTTCTTCTTTATTTGCATAAAAACAGAGTAATTGCACCCATGAAAACTGCCATCCAATTCCCTCCCCCAATCCCCTGCCGGGGGCGGTACTTTCCCGTGGGGGAAAAGTACCCAAAGGCCACAAAGTAGGGGGCCAGCCCCCTACTTTGATGAACCCCCGGGTTACGCTAGTAATCTGATAGCCAGAACTTCAATTGACTACGGAAGTTTTGGCTTATCCAAAACTTCAAAGGGACACTGAAGGACTAAGACTAGAATTAAACTACGAGTGTCCCGGTGCCCCTAGCTTTGAGTTTACCCCGCTGTTATGGTAGTAACTTGATAGACGGAAACAAAAACTATACTCGCATCAGCGGCATTAGAAAGCGAAGAGAGCTTGCGATTCTTCGTTTTCTACCAGCCTTCACTGATTGAGTGTGCAAAACTGCCCTAAGGGGGAGATATCCAAGAGGGGGAACGCCTCTTGGACGAATCTTTGCCTACTTTCTGTTCGGCAGAAAGTAGGTGCCCCCGCGGCATGAGCGGTTTGGGCGGGAAATTGGACGATAATCTTTTTTGGGAGGTAAAACTGCTGTTTTGTAACAATGGATTTCTTCAATTTCCGAAAATGGGATAGAAAAGTATCTTTCACCCATGTACATTGTCATCCAATCCCCTCCCAAAGCTCCTGCCGCCGGGATGTGGGGAGTTCATTCTTGGCCTAGTAGTACGGCATCCCTTATGAGAATTGAAACAAGTTTCAATTCTCCGTAGTTATTACTAGCAGAAAAGTGCGCAAAGACTACAAAGCAAGTCTGAAGATTTGTTTGAATCTGCGGAAGTTTTGGGCTTGTCCCGAAGCTTCAAAGGGATGCCGGGATGCGCTAAGCCCTTTCTTATCTGAGTCATACAGCATCCCTAATGAGAATTGAAACAGGTTTCAATTCTCCGTAGTCGATACAAAACTGGGGGGCTAGGCGGAGAATAAAACTGAACGCGTCCCGGTGCCATTTGGTATACAGGAAAACAACGGAGTTTTGAACTTGTTTCAAAACTCATGGAGGTGCTGTACAACTAAGCGTTCAATGGACTGGGTGCACCTCCGGTGAACCCCCTGGGTTACGAAAGTAATTTATAGACAGAGCTTGAACTGAAAACGGCAGTCGGTTCGTTACGGACATTGAACTCAAGGCAATCGCAAAGGTTCTCAATGTCTCATATCAAGAGTTATTGGGGGATTAAAACCAGATCTGCAACAGCCATGACTCTCACAAAGGAGTTCCAGAGTGATTTCAGTGGGAAGGCGATAAGATTCTGTAATAATCCCAAAGAAAATGGGACAATCCTCTTGACTTTTGGCTTAACAGTCCTTATAATAATAAATGCTGTTATTTCTTAAGACAGCAGGTGCATTGCATAAAGGGGTTTTACCCGCCTGCCGAGGAAAGACGACCGACTCAATAGAATTGGTTTGCTCTTCCCAAGGCAATTTGGGAAGAGCTTTTTTATTGAATACACGAAAACTATCAGGAGGTGAACGAATTTGCCAAGTGAGAAGGTTTTGGAAACAAAAAAGGAAATCGTAGCAGGGCTTGAGGAAAAACTGAAGACCGCTGTCTCCGGTGTTATTGTTGATTACAAGGGCATCAGCGTAGCCGATGACACAAAACTCCGTAAGGAGCTGCGTGAGGCTGGCGTGGAGTATAAGGTTGTAAAGAACACTCTGCTGAGATTCGCTGCGAAGAACGCTGGCTTGGAGGAATTGTGCCCGTCTTTGGAGGGTACGACAGCTCTGGCTGTTTCCAACGAGGATGCAGTGGCTCCCGCAAAGATCCTGGGTAAATTTGCCGAGGATTCCAAGGGCAAATTTACAATTAAAACCGGTTTCATGGAGGGAAAGGTAATCTCTGTCGAGGAAGTTACCGCCCTGTCCAAACTGCCTGGAAGAGAGCAGCTGCTGGCAATGCTGCTTAGCGCTCTTACCGGCAACATCCGTGGCCTGGCTGTTGCTCTCAACGCGATTGCTGAGAAAGACGGCGAGTCCGAAAAGGAACCCGCATAAGCCATAAGCTAGGCGGTTCCACGTATTTTTACGCGGGCGGATACGACCTGCGGATATTATGAATTTGGGAGGTAACATTACAATGGCTTCTGAGAAGATTTTGAAATTTGTAGAAGAGATTAAGACTCTGACTGTCCTCGAGCTCAACGAGCTGGTAAAGGCTATCGAGGAGGAGTTTGGCGTTTCCGCTGCTGCTCCGGTTATGATGGCTGGCGCTGCTGCTGGTGCTGCTCCTGCTGCTGAGGAGAAAACCGAGTTTGACGTTGTTCTGGCTGACGTTGGCGCTTCCAAGATGGGCGTCATCAAGGTTGTGAAGGAAGTTACCGGTCTGGGCCTGAAAGAGTCCAAAGAGCTGGTTGACGGCGCTCCGAAGACCATCAAAGAGGCTGTTTCCAAGGCTGACGCCGAGGATATCAAGAAGAAGCTGGAAGATGCCGGCGCAAAGGTCGAGCTGAAGTAAGCTTTTTTAACAGAAAAGAAAACCGGGAGGCCTTTGGGCTTTCCGGTTTTTTGTATGTGTTAAACCAAGAGACGCCGGGACGCCCGCAGTTTGATTCCAGTCTTAGTCCAGTCTGTTGTTCCAACTACGGAGAATTGAAACTTGTTTCCATTCTCACAAGGGATGCTGTATTACTAGGCCAAGAATGGCTCAGTGCATCCCGGCGTCCTTTTGAAGTTTCGGAACAAGCCCAAAACTTCCGTAGTCAATTCTAGTTCTATCTATTAAATTACTCCCGTAATCCGGGGGTCATCAAAGGAGGGAAGGGGAATCGAAACCCCTTCCCTCCTTTTTATCTTTGGGTACTTTCTGCTGACATTAACCACGGAGAATTGAAACTTGTTTCAATTCTCACAAGGGATGCTGTATTACTAGGCCAAGAATGAACTATCCGCATCCCGGCGGCAGGGGGTCAGGAAGGAATTGGGTGATACTCTGCATGGGTGAATGCTCCCCCATTTTCCAAAACAGGGAATCAACTTTTCCGTTGTTTGTAAAACGGCAACATTACCACCCAGATGGAATATCATCCAATTCCCCACCCAAACCGCTGTGCCGCGGGGGCACCGGGACGCGTTCAGTTTTATTCTCCGCCTAGCCCCTCAGCGTCCCTTTGAAGTTTTGGACAAGCCAAAACTTCCGCAGCTAATCCCCAATCGTGGCCTGCACGGCCAGAAATGGGGGAAAGACCTGCCCAAGAGGCGTTCCCCCTCTTGGGTATCTCCCCCTTGGGGCAGTTTTGCACACTCAATGAGTAAAGGCTGGAAAAAAGTCGAGAATCGCAGGCTCTCTCCGTTTTCAAGCCCCATACCTGGAACGACCCATACTTGGGTCAATGCCGCTGATGCAACCGGGATGCTCGTAGTCTGATTCTGAACCTCAGTCCATCAGCATCCCTTAGAAGTTTTGGACAAGCCAAAACTTCCGTAGTCAATTCTAGTGCCATCTATGAAAGTTCTGTCGTAACAGCGGGGTAAAATCAAAGCTAGGGGCAAGGCCCCTTGCTTTGTAGTCTTTGCGCACTTTTCTGCTATCAGAAAGTGCGGCCCCCGGCAGGGGCTTTGGGAGGGGATTGGATGACAATGTACATGGGTGAAAGATACTTTTCTATCCCTTTTTCGCAAATTGAAAAAATCCATTGTTACAAAACAGCAGTTTTATCTCCCAAAAAAGATTATCGTCCAATTTCCTACCCAAACCGCTCAATGCTGGGAGGTGCTCTAGGTTCTATCGAAACAGTAATCCCACAGCACCTCCGTGAGTTTTGAAACAAGTTCAAAACTCCGCTGCTTTCCTGTATACCGAAGGGTACCGGGACGCGTTCAGTTTTATTCTCCGCCTAGCCCCCAGTGTTGTTCCGACTACGGAGAATTGAAACTTGTTTCAATTCTCATTAGGGATGCTGTATGACTCAGATAAGAAAGGGCTTAGCGCATCCCGGCGTCCCCGCAGCAAGTTCCAAATTGTGGCCTGCACGGCCAGAAAAGGGGAAAAGAGCCGCCCAAGACGCGTTCCCCCTCTTGGGTATCTCCCCTTGGGCAGTTCTTTGTACTCATTAGTTAAGGCCAGAATAGGAACCCCCCGGAAAACGGACTGTCCTCGTTATCCGGTACAGTCCTCTAGCGGGTGGTTTTCTTCGTATAAAAAATCCTCCCTGGATACTGCGCAGGGTGCGCAGCAAAATCCAGGGAGGAGATAGACACAATGGCGGTATCAGAGTATCCCACAGGAAACGAAAATTCAATATGGCATCGTCAAGCTGCAATCAAAGATGAAGATGAAACGGTAACAGGAAACGACCGGGTAAACGCGAAACGCTACCGCAGCCGCGGGATACCGGGCGCCGCCGAATCCTTCGCGTCAAAGACAATCTCCGCCTTGGAAATAGTCCAGGTTTTCCCATTGTCGCAGTTGCCCTGATAAAAGAGATAGATCCGCCCGTCCTCATCCTCAAAGACAAAGGGATGCCCAGATTCCGAGGAATTCCATGTCCCAGGTTCCCCGCAGGGCAGGAAGGGCAATGACGATACTCTGGTGAAGTGGACAGCGTCCTCGCTGACGGCCAAGCCGATCTGCTGCGGCGCATTATTATAGGCCCCGGCATAGAACAGATAGACCCGATTATCCCGAACCAGGGCCGCGGGCGCCTCGATACAGGTTTTTTCCCAATCCAGTCGGGGGGCCAGAATGGGCGCATCACAGCACTGGCGCCAGCTTTCCCGCAAAAACTTTCCGTCCATCGGACAGCTGGTTACCCCAAGCATCTGAATGTTTCCGCTGGGATCCCGGGTGGCGAAGTACAGATACAGCCGGTTTTCAAAGACAACCACATCAGCGTCGATTGCCCGTGCGTTATTCCAGCTCCCCTGTGCACGGACAATAGGGTTGGTGGGATTTCGCGTAAAATGAATCCCATCCTGGGAATAGGCGTGACAGATGGCGTCGGTCTGCGTACCGGTATAGGTTTGGTAGAACAGATGCACCTGCCCGCGAACCACTATCGCGCCGGGCGCACAAATGCCTGGGGCCTCCAGTTCTCCCTGGGGCTCAAGCTCCCCCAGTATTTCCCAATGCTCCAAATCATCGCTTCCGGCGATTCCGATTCCCCAGCCGCCAGCACAACGCGTATCCGGCGGGACGGAATAGTAGAGGTAATAATGTCCCTGAAAACGCACAACAGCGGGATCCTTTGAAAACGGCCTTCCCCGGGAGGCATCCGCGAACAGCATGGGCGCGCACTCCTTCCCCAGCCGATTACAGGCTCAGTACGGTCAATTCCTTGGGGTAGCGGTTGATGACCTGGCAGCCATCCTGGGTTACGATAACCAAATCCTCAATCCGTACGCCGAAATCCCTCGGCAGATAGATGCCCGGTTCGATGGAAAATACCATCCCCGGCTGTACCGTATTGGGGTTGGCGGAGGAGACATCTCCGAATTCATGATCCTCCAAGCCGATAAAATGCCCCAGGCGGTGGTTGAACTGAGGCCCATAGCCGCCTTCGGTGATGATATCCCGGGCGGCTTTATCAATATCGCACAGGCGCACCCCCGGACGGATCATCGCCTCGGCTGCCTCATTGGCCCGGCGCACCAGCTCATACACCCGACGGTGCTCCTCGTCCGGCGGCGCGGTAAAGAAGGTACGGGTCATATCCGAGCAGTAATTATTCTGGATGCAGCCCATATCGATGAGCACGCTCTGCCCAGGAGTAAGGGGCGTATCGTCGTTGCCGTGGTGGGGATCCGCGCCATGCTCACCGAAGGCCACAATGGGCGGGAAGCTGACGCCGTCCCCGGCGCCGTGTTTCTGATAGCATTCGAGAATAAACTGGGCCAGCTCCCGTTCGGTGATACCGGGACGGATCGCCCTTGCGGCAGCGGCCATACAGCTGTCATTGGTCTGGGAGGAAATTCGCAGGAGCTCCAATTCCTCCTCATCCTTAACAGCGCGCACCAAATCGCAGCATGGAGAGGCATTGCAGTAGCCGGCGGCGGCTGAGAGCTCCATCAGGCGCAGCAGAAAGCGGGAGGGCCAGTTTTTATCAATTCCCAATGCCTTGTGGGCGTCCAGGTACCGGGCCACCAGGGCGGGGCCGTCGTCGGAGTCCGTGAGCCAGGTGAGCGCAATCCCGCACTCCTGAGCCGGAAAGAGACGGTTTAAAAACAGCCGGTGGCTGCCATCCGTGCGTACCAGCAGGGCCAGCATCCGTTCGCCGGGATGAAACCACTGCCCGGTGAGATAAAAGATGGTGGGAGGGTCGCTCACCAGCATCTGCTCCAGCCCCTGTTCTTTCATTTTCTCCATGACACGCGCCAGACGGGCTTCATTCATCGTAACATCATTCCTTTCTGGAGTTGTGCCAGTTTCGTGAGAATGAACTTTGCATTCACAGAATCCGAACGGCACAAGATGCGGGCTGGAAAACGGCTTTCCAACCCTGGGATCTATGATTCATAAAACTGGTGGGATGTATCGGGATACTGGGAAATCCAGGAGTTCTGCCGTTAGCAGCGTGGCCCTTCCCAAATTCTCCCCGCCCGCACGGGGAAAAAGGCCTCTTGGAAAAGGCGGGATCCTCCTTCAGAGGAGGCGTTCCCCGCAGGGCCTCAATCCTGAGGCGGGCTGGAAAACGGGGCCGGCCGCCGGTTCGTTTTCTGCTCCGGAAAGCCGGCAGCGTCTACGGGCGGAGGGGGCCGGTATTCCGTTTTTCAAAGAGAACGTGCGCAAAACGCCTGGGAACAGGCTTTCCCAGGCGCCCGGATCTCATAGGAGAACGACATCCTCCGGCTCGCACAGAAGGCGGCATCCCCGTAAAGAACCCGGAAACTCCCCAAAGGGAGGGACGGGAGACTCAGCGCGGGTTAACCGCCCAAAAGGCTCCTAGAGCGTCTTGGTGCGGCGGACCTTGCGGGTACGCTGCTTATTCCGGCGGCGGATGAGCCGCACGGCCCCGGCCAGAACAAACAGCATCACCACAAACATGACGACATATTTAAACCACAGGGAATTAAAAATCTTCTGCATGGTGTACCAAATGCTCAAAAGAGCATTGGCCTGGACATCCTCGGCGGCAATCAAGGGGACTGTGCCGATCTCCTGGTTGGAGAGCATCAGCTTCATACGGCCCACCTCGTCGCCCTTTTTGATGGGAGCCAGGACAAAATTGGGGACCTCCGCCACGCCCTGCACACTGGAGGGATCGTAGTTGGAGGGGATGAGGGCTTTAAAATCACTGCCGCTGACCAGCGACAGGGTATCCTTGCCCCAGCAAAGCTTGAGGGGGACATCGTGAACCTCCTTGCCCTCCTCCAGGACTGTCTTGATGGAAAAGGTGTCAAAAGCCCACTCATAGAGCTGCTTGGTTACCTCAAAGGCCTTGTTGACCGAGCTGGGGTAATCGTTGCCGTCGGCATCCTTGAGAGGCGCGCCCATGACCACCAGAAGATAGTTGTAGCCGTCCTTGGTGGCGGTGGAGACAAAGCACTTGCCGGACTCATCCAGCGTACCGGTTTTCATGCCCCGGATGGGCTCATAGTAGTAGGTACTGCTCTTCATCATCATGCTGTTGGTGGTAATCCAGCGCAGGTAGGTATGGAAGGGTGTCTCCCCCACGTCATACACCGGAGTGGTGACATAGTCCATAAAACCGGGGATCTGCCGGGCATAGTCGGCAATCAGGTAGAGATCATAGGCCGTGGTGTAGTGGTTTTCATTAAAGAGGCCGTGGGGATTGACAAAATTGGTGTTTTCGCACCCCAGCTCCTTGGCCTTCTCATTCATCATCTCGGCAAAATGGGCGATGGATCCGTCCCCCACATAATCCGCCAGAATGCTGGCGGCCTCATTGGCGGACTGCAGCATCATGGCATACATGAGCTGTTCGGCGGTGAGGGTCTGCCCTACCCGGATATCGCCTGTGGAGACGTTGAGCCCGGCGAACTCGTCATAGATATAGGATTTCGCCGTAATCTCCGTTTCCAGATCCGGGATATTCTCCAGGGCCACAATCGCGGTCATCAGCTTGGTGACGGAGGCCGGATAGATCTTCTCGTGGGCATTTTTTTCATAGATCACTTCGCCGGTATCCAGATTGACCATATAGACCGCTTCGGCCTGGACATCGAAATCCGGCTCATAGGCGGCCTTCACCGTAGAAGCTGAGCCCCATAAACTCACGCAGAGGCAGGTTACCAAGATTACGGCAAATTTTCTGAGTATTTTCACGTCTATCTTCCCCCAAATGCGCGCAGCGCAGGTTGTCTGGTTCTTGTTTGAGCGGCCCGGGGACAATAGCGGCGGGCGCTGCAGTGTTTTCGTTATTCCCAGGGCTTCGGGCTCCAAGAGCCGCCGGGCTTCCAAGTAAGGATCCGCGGCAAAAAAGGACGGACCTGCCTGGGGCATCCTGTCCTGTGCGCAGCCGGATCTGCCCCCGGCTGCGCAGGCTGTTTCGGGCCCCCGCCGGGCGGGAACTCCGGAATTGAAAAGAAACGTTTGTCAAGCGGCGCGTTTCATACTATAATTGAAGAGGTACGGGAACACCGGCCTTTTCGTGCCGGGGCAACCGGCACAAGCCCAGTGCCGGCAGCCGCTTTCCCGGTGGGCTGCCCGAAGGGCGGACAAGCCCCGCAACAGAATTAGTATAACAAAAAAAAAGAGAAAACAAAAGTAGATATAGGAGGAATTCATATGAAATTTAATACGCTGGCCATCCATGCCGGGCAGGCCCCGGACACGGACACCCATTCCATCGCCGCCCCGATTTACCAGACCACGGCCTATGCCTTTGACAGCTCGGAACACGCCAAGGAGCTGTTTGAGCTCAAGGCGCCGGGCAATATTTATTCCAGGCTTTCCAACCCCACTTCGGATCTGCTGGAGCGCCGGGTGGCGGCCCTGGAGGGGGGCGTGGGGGCCCTTGCCATGGCCTCCGGGCACGCGGCTATCTTCAATACCATCCTGAATTTAGCGGTGGCCGGGGATGAGGTGGTGTCCTCCATCTGCATCTACGGCGGAGCCATCAACCTGTTTGGCGTGACCTTGAAAAACCTGGGAATCAACGTAAAGTTTGTGGATCCGGACGATTTCGACGCCTGGGAAAAGGCCGTCACAGAAAAAACAAAGGCCTTCTTTGTGGAGACCGTAGGCAATCCCAACGCCAATGTGGCGGACATCGAGCGCCTGGCGCAGATTGCCCACAGCCACGGCATTCCCCTGATTGTGGATTCCACCTTTACCACCCCATACCTGTGCCGTCCCTTTGAGTTCGGCGCGGACTTTATCATCCATTCCGCCACAAAATTTTTAGGCGGCCACGGCACCTCCATGTGCGGCATCATTGTGGATTCTGGAAAATTTGTCTTTGAGGGCAACCCAAGATTCCCCCAGTATAACGAGCCGGATGTGAGTTATCACGGCGCCGTGTTTGCCAAGGATTTCGGAAACGCCGGCTTTATCACCCGTTTGCGGGCCTTGATCCTGCGGGATTTGGGCGCGTGCCTGTCGCCGTTTAACGCCTTTTTGATTCTCCAGGGCATCGAAACCCTGCCCCTGCGTATGGAGCGCCACTATCAAAACGCCCTGGGGGTTGCAACGTACCTGCAGCAGCACCCCATGGTGGAATTTGTCAATTTCCCCGGGCTGCCGGAGAACCGGTACCATGCCCTGCAGGAAAAATATATGCCGCTGGGCTGCGGCAGCGTATTCACCTTCGGCCTGAAGGGCTCCAGGGAAACCGGCGCCAAGTTTATCGACAGTTTGAAGCTATTTTGCAATGTGGCAAACGTGGGGGATGTGCGCTCCTTAGTCATCCACCCCGCCACCACCACCCACAGCCAGCTCAGCGATGAGCAGCTCAGAGGGGCGGGCATCACGGCCCAGACCATCCGCCTGTCCGTGGGGCTGGAGGATTTGGAGGATCTGACTGCGGATCTCAGCCAGGCCATCGAGGCCGCCTGCCGGTAGAGAAAAATGCCGGGGAGATTCGGCCCCGCCCCATGCGGATACAGTGGGACAGCGGGGCCAGGGTCGTTCCCGAAAGGAATGGTCACAGAGTATGATTTATGTCACAGGGGATCTGCACGGGGACTTTTCCCGGCTGCAGAGCCCGAAATTAAAAAAGCTAAAAAAAGGGGATTTCCTCATTGTATGCGGGGACTTCGGCTTTTTGTGGGACGGCTCCCGGGAGGAGCAGCAGGTTTTAAATAAGCTGGGCAAGCTCAAATATACCATCCTGTTTGTGGATGGCGTCCATGAGAATTTCCAGCTGCTGGATGCGGTTGAGGAGCAGGACTGGAAGGGCGGCCGTGTGGGCGTGGTGCGCCCGAATGTGCTGCACCTGCACCGGGGCGAGTTCTACGAACTGGAGGGCAAGACCTTTTTCACCCTGGGCGGCGGAGACGATCTGCTTTTGGATGTGGAGGCCGGGGAATACAATGCCAGAAGTATGCCCACCATGGAACAGCTCCGGCAGGCCTACCACAAGCTTGAGGAACGGGATTTTACCATGGATTATATCATCACCCACGACTGTTCCTCCAAGGTCAAGCAGTTCTTGGATCTCAACGCCCAGGACGGAGCCGTTCATTTAAACTATCTCAACTCCTATTTTGAAGCGCTGTATGAGCGGGCGAAGTTTCGGCACTGGTTTTTCGGCGCCTACCATATGGACAAGCGGATACCGCCCCGGTGTTCGGCGGTATACCGGGAAATTCTGCCCATCGGGGAGTAAGCCCGCCGGGTTTAGAAAACGAAATCACCGCACTGCCGGGGCCCCTTGGGTTCCGGCGTTCTTTTTAAGGAGGAATGGAAGATGGCGCCACGGTACCACACCCTACTGATGGACGCGGACAGAACGCTCTTTGATTTTGAGCGGAGTGAAGCGCAGGCTCTTGAGCGCACCTTACAGGACTTTTCCCTGCCCTTTTCCCAGGAGATCCTAAGGGCCTATATTCAGATTAACGAGGCGCTTTGGAGAAAGCTGGAACTGAGAGAAATCTCCCGGAGCCGGCTGCAGGCCGCCCGGTTTGAGGGGCTGCTCCAGGCTATCGGAGCGCCCGGCGAGCCCGGACAACTCAACGAGCGCTATGTGGAGCACCTGGGAGAGGGGAATTTTCTTCTGCCCGGGGCAGCGCAGGTGTGCCGCCGGCTGAGCAAAGCGTGCAGGCTGGTTTTAGTGACCAACGGCCTGCACAAGGCCCAGACGCGCAGATTTGCAACCAGTGAGATAAAACCCTATTTCAGCGGCCTTTTTATCTCGGAGGATTTGGGCTGTGACAAGCCGGATCCCGCGTTTTTTGACGCGGTGCTCACCGCCCTGGGAAACCCGCCGCGCCGCCAGC
This sequence comes from Marvinbryantia formatexigens, assembly GCA_021771035.1. GTDB lineage: Bacteria > Bacillota > Clostridia > Oscillospirales > Ruminococcaceae > CALXEM01. The sequence continues at coordinate 89,314 of JAETPU010000003.1, forward strand.
TCCTGGTGGTTGGGGATTCCCTCTCCTCGGATATCCAGGGAGCAGCCAACGCGGGGCTGGATGCCTGCTGGCTGAATCCCAAGGGAGCCGCCCGGCCTCAGGGATTGCCCATCGCCTATGAGATTCGTGCGCTCGAGGAACTGGTCCCCATTGTTTTGGGAAAATGAGGAGCACGTGCAGGGCCCCGCTCTCTGCCGGCCTCTACTGATTGAGTCTGTAAAACTGCCTCAAGGGGTACCGAAGGGGGAGATACCAAAGAGGGGCTCTCCCCTCTTTGGCGGCTCTTTCCCCCTTTTCTGGCCATGCAGACCACTATTTGGAACTTGCTGCAGAGTTTTGAACTTGTTTCAAAACTCATGGAGGTGCTGTGGGATTACCGTTTCGGTAAAGCCCAAAGCACCTCCCTGCATTGAGCAGGCAGGGAGAGGAAAACTAAAAGTGTAGTTTTTCTGAATTTGCATGAAATAGGGTGATTTGCACCCAAGAAAACTATCTTCCAATTCCCTCCCCAAGCCCCTGCCGCCGGGATGCGGGTAGTTCATTCTTGGCCTAGTAGTACGGCATCCCTTGTGAGAATTGAAACCAGTTTCAATTCTCCGTAGTTAATGCCAGCGGAAAAGTACCCAAAGGCCACAAAGCAAGTCTGAAGATTAAATTGAATCTGCGGAAGTTTTGGCTTGTCCAAAACTTCAAAGGGACACTGCCGAACCGCCTGCGGCCGCGCCATATCCGCCATGTGCAAACGAATCAGGAAATCGCCTGCGCTCAGAGAAATCGACAATTTGTAAATCCGTCCGGAAGTACAGGAAACCGGGCGCTGACATCGCTGACGGCAGAAATCGGATGAATCGGAGTATTCACGGACAAACTAACACCATGAAGCCTCCTGTCTCTCATTGCCATAGAAAATATTTTCTGATATACTAATTTTAAGTTTGAACTTTTATCAAAACGCAGGCCGGAGGAAAACACCATGAAGACAATTTACGATGAGCTGGAGCTGTTTCGGCAGTTTTTGAACCTGGTGGAACACCACTTTGGCGAAAACTGCGAGATTCTTCTCCATGACTATACCGGAGAGGGCCGCACCACAATCCTGGATATCCGCAACGGGCAGGTGACAAACCGCCGGGCCGGAGATACCGACAGCACCTTTGGGCTGCAGGTGTCCGCCGGGGAGCGCAGCGGCGAGGACTGCTACAACCGGATTATCCATACCCGGGACGGCAAGGTGATCCGTTCCTCCACCATGGTAATCCATGGGGAAAACCATCTTCCCATCGGCACCATCTGCCTGAACATGGATATCAGCGAAACAGTGCGGTTCGAGGAATTTCTGCGCCGCTACAACCGCTATGAGGTCGCCCCGCCCAGCGAGGAGGCCTCTTCCGATATCCCGGATGTCAGCGAAATGCTGGAGCAGATGCTTCAGCAGGCCCAGCGCAAGGTGGGCAAATCCCCGCTCTTTATGAGCCGGGAGGACAAGCTGCAGTTTCTGCGGCTCCTGGACGGCCGCGGCGCATTCTTAATCACCAAATCCGGCGATAAAGTATGCGAATTTTTAAATATTTCAAAATTCACTTTGTATAACTATCTGGACACCATCCGCAAGGAGGAAGCCGAAGCCCAGGAGCGCATGAACGCATCCGGAAAGGAGCCCCAGCATGGATCAGAAGAAAATTGACCGAATCAACGAACTGGCGCGAAAATCCCGTACCCAGGCATTAACCCAGCAGGAAAAAGAGGAACAGGCCCGGCTGCGCCAGGAATTTATTGAATCCTACCGCAGAAGCCTGCAGGCCCAGCTGGACAGCATTGTACTGGTGGATGAAGAGGGGAACCGAACCCCGCTGCGCCGCAAACAGGAGGACTAGGCCCCAGAGCCCTATTACCAATGGCGCCGGAGCCGTCAAAGCTTCCCTTAACCCTGGGGATCCGGCTGAAGCGATGGGAGAAACTCAATGCTTGAAGGAGGCGTGCAGGATGCCGCAGCAAACCACCTTTTTACAGGAGACAAAAGCGCTGCTTGGAGAAACGCTGTTCCCGGTGTGGGAGGAATTGTGCCGTTTCATTGATGAGAGATATGAAATGGAGCATCTCTGGAACTACGGCGGCAAGCAGTGGCAGTATGAATATAAATTCCGCAGGGGCGGCAAAACCCTGTGCGCCCTGTACGCCAGAGAAGATACGATAGGCGTGCTTGTGGTTTTGGGAAAAGCGGAACAGGAAAAATTCAAATTGCAGCTTTCCGGCTTTTCCGGGGAGGTACGGGCATTGTTTGAGGAAACCCCGGCCTATCACGATGGAAAATGGCTGATGCTTTTGCCCCGGGACACCTCTGTGCTTCAGGATTTGGAACGCCTGCTCCTTCTCAAGCGCAGGCCAAATCGAAAATGACAGGGTTGCGCGGGACTGTTACAGGAAGGGCCTCCTCCGGTTTTGCCACACACCATTTCGCGCAGCCCCCATTTGCCATGAGCTCCGGAACCTTTGGGGACGGCAGCCCGGAAGCGCTCCGCCCAGGACACAGCCCGGCGTTAAAATTTTTTTGAATTGGAAGGAACCCCCATGTGTAACAGCGCCTTACCGGCGAACACTATTAGCAGAGCGCTGAAACCAGTCACGCGCTTTGAGAATGGTAACGCGGAAAGGAGTCTGAACTATGAGCACACACATGAAGCAGTCCACTACAGCTGCTATCGCCGGCGTGGCGGTGGCAATGGCGGCCGGTACCGCAGCCTACATGGCGGCGAACCACCACCGTTCCAGCAAATCCCCTATGAAAAAGCTCAAGAAAAATGCCGGCAAGGCAATGCGCGCAGTTGGAGATGCCATCGACAACGTCTCCTATATGATGAAATAGTTCCCGCCTATTGGCAAACGGGGAGGAATCTCGTGGAGATCCCTCCCCGTTTGTTTTTTTCTGTGCTACCCTGTTGAGACTGATTTTTAGCGGCGAAGCTATGATACTACCGGGTCGCCGGCCCCCACCTCATCCAGAATCATATTTTCCGCTTCAGGCAGGAACGCTTTGGCTCTCTTTAGGCGTAAAAAAGGTTTTATCCTCCAACTGGGCTATTATTTGCTTTTTTGCAAAAAGGCCATCGCTCCGCTCCTGTTTTTATGATCCGGGTATGAGGGCCTCCCGTCTATTTGCATTGTAAAAATCTGGGAAAATTTGCGGTTTCCACGCTCAATTTCAAGAAAATATAGAGCAAGGGCTTGCACGAATCCTGGATTTATAGTTTAATAGAATATAACAGCTGTTACATTTTTGAAAATTCCTCCGGCAGAATCCGCCGGTTTTATTTGGAGGGTATCCCCTTGCCAATTCTGAATATTGTGCTGGTTGAGCCGCAGATCCCCCAGAATACGGGGAATATTGCCCGCACCTGCGCCGTGACAGGCGCCAGGCTGCATCTGGTAAAGCCCCTAGGGTTTTCCATTGACGACAAAAAGTTAAAGCGCGCGGGCCTGGACTACTGGCATTACCTGGATATTACTGATTATGACTCCCTGGAGGACTTCTTTTCCCGCAACCCCGGCGCACAGTGCTTTTATTTTTCCACAAAGGCGCAGAACTGCTACAGTGATGTGCAGTATCCGGAGAATTGCTATCTGTTTTTTGGCAGAGAGGATGCCGGGCTGCCGGAGGAGCTTTTGGTACAGCATCCCCAGGACTGTGTGCGCATCCCGATGCGCGGGCCCCTGCGCAGCTTAAATTTGTCGAATTCTGTAGCTATCGGCGTGTATGAGGCGCTGCGGCAGTGGGGGTTCCCCGAACTGCAGAACCAAGGAAAGCTTACCCGGTACGCCTGGGAAGCGCACGCCCCCAGTAAGCAGCTGAAAGATTAGGCCGAACCGGCCAGGAGGTAACCATGGAAAAAATTAAATTCTTAACCGATTCGGCCTGTGACATCCCCCAGGAGCTGGAAGAGGAATTTGAAATTGACATTATGCCCATCCCCATCGCCATCGAGGGAAAGAGCTATCTGGAGCGCATGGATTTTTCCACTGAGGAATTCTATGACATCCTGGGCCGGGTTTCCGAAATCCCGGTGACCTCCCACATCACCTCCCCGGTTTTTCTGGAAAAATATGAGGAGCTCTATCAGGCGGGCTATACCAACGTCATCCACGTCACCATCTGCGGTAATGGCTCCAGTATGTTCAGCGCCGCACAGGTGGCCCGGGATCTGTTCTTTGAAGAGCATCCCCAGGCCAAGGGCAGCTTTCAGATTGATATTCTGGATTCCAAGACCTATACCATGGCCTACGGCTACCCCATTATCCAGGCCGCTAAAATGGCCCGCGCAGGCGAGAGCGCGCAGAAAATCCTGGAATACTTAGAGGACTTTTTCAACTCCGTGGAGATTTACTTCTCTGTGTTTAACCTGGACTTTGCAAAAAAATCCGGCCGGATCAGCTGCGCCGCTGCCTTTGTGGGAGAGGTTTTGGGCCTGCGGCCCATTATCTCGATTATCGACGGTGAAATCAAGATTATCAGCAAGGTGCGCGGGGATAAAAACATTGTCCCCAAGCTGTGTTCCCTGGCCTGCGAGCGCCGGGAAAAGCCCGGAACCCCCTTCTTCACCCTCCGTGCCATCGGCCCCGAGCCGGCACAGGAGCTGAGCGCCGTTTTGGAAAAGCAGTGGAAGCAGTCCAGCCAGGGGATCTATTATGCGGGGGCTTCCATCACCATCAATGCCGGGCCAAGGCTGGTGGGCGTGGCTGTTCTCGGGAAAAACCGCGCGAAACAATCATAACGGGATACCGCAGCCGGACATATCGTCCGGCAGCCCCTATGAAACGGGGGGAAGCAGCAAACGAGGTCCCTGTTGCGGCAAAATCCTGCTGCACTGAACGTGCGGCTGCCCGCAGCGCGGGTTCCGGCGGCCGCACGTCCCGCACAAAACAGTTAAGCGGCAGCCTTCTCTGTCTTCCCTGTTAAGGCCGTAGACTGCCCCGTAAGCGCAGCGGCGTGACCTTTTCTATGGCGCGGCGGAGGCATCCCCGAAGCAGAAGTTTTATCAGAAGTTTGAGTGTTCGTATCGATTGGAACCGCCGGGCCAGCCGTCCGGCGATTTTTCATCTCAGCCAGCGGCCCGCTCCGGGAGACGCTGTCCCGGAGTGGCCCGGAGGGCTTCCCCGCAAGGAGGGATCAGGTTGGAGGAACGATTGGATATTTTTAATGAGGACGGCCAATACGCCGGTACCGCCCTGCGCAGCGCGGCACACCGGGACGGGCTCTGGCATCAGGTGGTGCAGTGCTGGGTGGTTTCCCGTGAGGAACAGAACGTATGGCTGTACTTCCAGCAGCGCAGTGCAAACAAGGAGGATTTTCCCAACCTGTATGATCTGGCGGTGGGAGGCCACATCGGCGCCGGCGAATCCCCCCAGACGGCGGCGGTGCGGGAAATTCGGGAGGAAATTGGCCTGAGGCTTTCGCCCAATGAGCTGGAATACCTGGGGGACACAAGGGAAATCATCCAGTTTCCGGACTTTTTCGATCGGGAAATTGCCCGGGTATTCTATTATGAGGCCCAGCACCTCCCCTTTCAGGTGGGCGAGGAGGTGAGCCGGATGATCCGTGTGAGCCTTGAGGACTATCTGCAATGGGATCGCCATCAGACAGACCAGCTTTGGGTATACCCGCTGGACGGGCGGCCCATTCTCTCCGGGCGCAATGACTGGTGTATCCATGAAGGGGTTTTTGAGCCGCTGATCCTTCCCAGAATCCTGAAAAAGCGCTGAAACTCCTGGTTTTTTGTGAATGCAACCCAGAGTTGACAAGTTGCAAAGCGCTGTTTTCTTGTTCTTTGCAGCCGCAGAGGGTATGATAGGGAACAGAACTTGAACAGGAGGAACCAGGTGTGCAAGATTTTTCTGAAAAATTAGTGTCCCTTCGCCGCTCCAAAGGCCTTTCCCAGGAACAGCTGGCCCAGGCCTTGGGCGTATCCCGGCAGTCTGTCAGCAAGTGGGAATCCGGCGGGGCGATGCCGGAGTTGGGAAAGCTGCTGGCGCTCTCGGATCTGTTTGGCGTCAGTGTGGATACGCTGATCCGGGCCGGCGGGGCTTCTGTGCCGTCGGAAGCCGTCAATGTCTCCAATGAGGAATTCCAGCAGGTCAGCCATCAGCTCAGCGAAATCCAGGCCACGCTCCGGCGCCGGGAGGGCTTTGAATACAAAAGCCGCCATACGCTGTTCGGCCTTCCGCTGGTGCATATCCATGTCTCCCGGTACCGCCTGTGCGTTGCCAGGGGAATCCTGGCCATCGGGAATATTTCCATCGGCCTTTTGAGCATCGGCGGATTTGCCCTGGGCGGAATCTGCCTGGGAGGGTTTGCCCTGGGGCTGCTGGCTGTAGCCGGGCTGTGTGCGGGTATCTTGGCCCTGGGCGGGTTATCCCTCGGAATTCTGGCCTTCGGCGGAGTGGCAATCGGCTGCTATGCGTTCGGCGGCGTTGCCGTCGCCAGCCAACTGGCTGTGGGCGGCGCCGCTGTGGGCCGGGTGGCTGTAGGCGCGGCCGCAAAGGGCCAGGAGGTTCTGCTCACCGACGGGGCCTCCAGCGCGCAAATCCTCAGCTTTCTGCAAACGCATTTCCCGGGCCTGAGCAGCTTTTTCTCCGGGCTTGTGTCCCTGTTTGTGCAATAGCGCTTCTTTTGCGGCTGGTTTAGGGCCTTGGGCCCGCAGGTGAGGCGTACCGGAGAAAGGCTCTCCCCTTCAGCCGCTGATAATTGGGCCGTTTCACCCGCGGCAGGACCCTGTTGCCGGCTGCGCCTCCCGCTGGAATCTCCCTGGACTGTGCGCCGAAGCCCCAGAAGGTATTTCCTGCGGCTTTTCGGGACGCTATGAGGGTTTTCTCCGCTTGCGGCATCTATCCGTCCGGCTTTAAGCGGGGTTGGGGAACCTCCCAGTCATGGATTCCCCATTGAGGCGCCAATTCCAAGGGGCCCGCTTCCGGGCCGCCGGGAGGGTGTAAAGAAGGCCTTGCGTTTTTCCCCCTGAGATATCTCTAAATTCCCCTTTTCTGTGTGAAGTCCTTATCCTGGGCGCTGCCGGATTTCTCTTGCTTTTCCGGCGGTTTTATGACAGCAAAAATCCCGGTTTCTCAATTCTGTGAGAAACCGGGATTTTTTAGGTTAAGTATCACTGCAAGCGGGTATCTGCGGCGCGGCGCAGGCACAGCAAAAACAGAAGCAGCCCCACTCCGGTGAGGATATGGCCGATCCCGGCAAAGCCGGAGATGGCGGCATCCGCACCCTTGGAAAGCTCTGTTCCCAGCACCTGTACGGTTCCCCGAACCAACAGCATCAGGGAGGTAAGCGGCACGCCGAGATTATAGACAATCAAAAAGCCTCCAAACCGCTTTTGGCGGGTGAGCGATGGAGTTGCCCTGGCAAACAGTGCAGCCAGCAGAAAGACTACCATTCCCAGCAAAAACAGATGGGTATGGACCTTGCCCAGCGCCGTAACGCCGTCAAATCCATTGAATTTTGTAAACTCGCGGTAAAATACCCCCGCTGCCATAGCGGCGAGCGCGTATCCCAATGCAAAATTGAGCAGTTTCTTCATGGTGTTTCCTCCGTCCTCTCCAAAATTGACAGGATTGCCAGACTGGTTTTCCTTAAAACAAAGGCGTCCCGCCGCGGCGCGGGCTTCAGGGCCTGCGTTCGGATGCCGCCTGATGTTTCATGTCCAGATAGCCGATGAGAATCGTCCACACATAGGCGCAGGTCTTGGGGATCATCAGCATCCCCACAAGGGGAATGCGGTCCGCAAAGAGCACCACCGGAATGTAACAGGCAAAGCTGAGAATGATCGTGAGCCCCATGAACCGGTAGGCCCTGTCCCCGGTGCGTTTCACCGAGCGCATAAACAGGACGATTACCAGAATCCCCATGGCGGCAAAGGGCAGATTGCGCAGAATTCCCCAGGACACCGGCGCGTCCGGGCTCAGCCAGGCGTTCTGCGGGAACAGGCACAGTAAAACCCTAACGGCGGCCAGGAGAAACATCGCCAGCGTGAGACCGCGTTTTCCCTGAACCCGGTAGCGGACACGCCATACAAAATACAGCAGCACATAAAACACCGTCATTGTAATGGAGGTGATGAGCTTTCCGATTCCCAAGGCCGCCGCCGCGTTTTCCAGCCCTACCGTGCACAGCGCATAGGCCCGGGGAATGAGATGAAAGGCGTCTCCCGCTCCCAGTGTGACAGCCATCACTCCAAACAGGAGATACTGGGAATTCCCCCTGCTTTTGCGGATCATGGTAATTCCGATGCAAAGTACCGTCAGCAGATAGGCCGCGTCAAAGGCGGTCTCCATAATCGCCTGCATCCTGATTCTCCTCTCTTATTCTCCCACGTTATGGGGATAAAGTACCCGCCGCAGAACTTCCAGCAGGAACTTGCAGTCCTCTCTGCCTTGGGCCAGGCACGCCAGCAGGGAGGAAAACACAAATTCCACAAAGTCCTCCCGGGTGAACTGTTCTCCAAAGGCCCGGGGGTCAACCGCGGGATCCCGCTGCAGCACCGCCAGCAGCCCGCTTTTCATATGGGAAAAGCAGTTCTCCATCCTCTCCCGCGCCTTATGCCTGCCGCCTTGTGTAAAGCCCAGGGCGTGCTCCGAAAAAAAGCGCGGAAATTCCTGTTCTCCCTGCCGGGCCAGCGAATAAATCCATCCCACATATTCGGTAAATCCGGCAGGCCCCTGATTTTGGGAGACGGCATGGAAAATATACTGCCAGATATCCTGCACGGCGGCACCCATCAGCTCCGCCTTGCTGGGGAAATAGTGATAGATGGAGCCCACCGCCACATGGCACTGCGCCGCAATCTCCCGCATATTTAAGGCGGACAGCCCCGAGGCCGCCACCGTCTGCCGGCAGGCCGCCAGGATTGCTTCCCGGGACGTGACAACCGTATTCATCTTCCCGCCTCCCCTCATATTGAACACTGTTCATTTTAAGGCGGACTCCCCGCCATGTCAAGGGTTTTGCAGGGATTTTATCAAAATCATCAGGGTAGCGGCGGTATGCACGAACCAGAAGGCGCGCAATCCGCCCCACTGCCCGGAGCGGCTCCCTATGTCCTACTGTGCACAAAAGGAATCAGCCCCGGAAACGGCAGTAACAGGACGCCGGGCAAAGCGTCCCCTATGCTTTTGCCCCACAGTTTGTCCCGCCATTGGGTAAAAAGAGGCCGTAAAAGGACTCCCGGCAGGGAATTGGCCTGCCGGGAGTCCCCGCGTTCCGATAAACTGCCGCGCGGCCTTTTTCTCAGGGTTTGCGGCAGCCGATGCTTTTCTCTAATTCCCTGACCGGTTAGGGCTCAATGGGGATCTCCCTTGGCAGCTGCTGATCCTGGGGCAGCTTAGGGAGGACCACCTCCAGCAGGCCGTTGGAGAACTTCGCGGTAATCCCCTGGGCCTGGATATTGGAAATATCGAAGCTGCGTGTCAATTCCTGCTGGGAAGTTTCCCGCCGGATGTAGGCGCCCTCCCCCACCGGTTCAACGGGAGCCTGGGTTTTGGCGGCCCGGATCACCAGGCGGCTGGCCTGGGTCTGCAGAGAAACCTCCTCCCGGGAAAAGCCGGGCAGCTGCGCCTTGAGCAGAAAGCTGTCCCCCATGTCCAGCACATCGGTGCGCATGGAGGCAAGCCCCGGAAGAAAGGCGCCGAAGAAGGCCTGCTCCACCTCGCTGAAATAGGAGGTAAGATCCTCCGGTTTTTTCGCAAAGGGCAAAAAATCAATTGGCATCGTCTCTTTCATTCCTTTCCGGGAATGGTGCCGGGTATGGCACCGCCGGTTCTGGGCCTTTTGCGTTTCGGCAAAGGGTGTCAACCGGGTTCCCCCTACATGAGTTTGCACCATCAGAGCCTCTGGCCCGGATGGCTTTGCTTCTATTGTATGCCCGCCTCATGCAGGGGTTCCGCTCCCTGTCCCAAGGTATCCATATTACACAAATTAGGAGCTGGATTTTCTCCAATACTAGGCGTCTTGTTGACAAGGGCCGAGGGATATGATACTCTGAAAACAAAGATTATCGGAGGGGACCTTGGGTCCGTTCTTTTTTTGTGGGGTTTTTTAAGGGGGAACGAAACGACATGGAGCGAGGATGGAAAAAGTATTGTTGGGACAAGGATTTTTTGAAAATGGTGAGTACCATTGCCATTCCGATTATCCTGCAGCAGCTGGTGGAAAACCTGGTGAGCCTGGCGGACTCCGTGATGATTTCAGGCTACAGCTCCATCGGCGTCAGCGCGGTGCAGATTGGTTCCCAGTGGGAATCCATCGCGTCCCTGTTTTCCTTCGGCATCTGCTCGGGAGTCGGGATTTACACGGCGCAGTTCATCGGCTCCAGGGACATGGCAAATCTCAAAAAATCCTTTGGGACCATGATCACGCTGTCCCTATTGGTAAGCATCCCCTTCATTGCCCTGGCCTTTATCATCCCCAAGCCCATCTGCGGCTTTTTTATCCAGGACGCCGCAGTGGTGCAGGATGGCGCCGCCTACCTGATGATCACCAGTGTGAGCTACCTGTTTGTGATGATCTCCTTCAGCTATAACTACACCTACCGCTGTATGGGAAAGACCCAGGTAGCCATGTATATTGCCGGGGCCACTGTGCTGATTAACTGCCTGCTCAACTACATCCTCATCTACGGAAAGCTGGGGCTTCCTGCCCTGGGGGTGGTGGGCGCCGCTGTGGCAACCCTGCTCTCCCGGGCCCTGGGCACCCTGATGTATGTGGTGTATTCCCGCTCAACCAGGCAGCCCTTCCTGGGCACCTTTGCGCAGATGTTCCGCCTGGACCGGGAATTTTTGCTGCCGGTTCTGCGCCGGATTACCCCCACTGTCGCCAACGAGGCCTTTTTTGGCATCGGGCAGTCCCTGTATTTCAAGGCCTTTGGGATGCTGGGGGCGGCGGCTATTACGAGCGTTGCCATCGCCGACAGGATCAGCAACCTGTTTTTTATGGTGATATGGGCCATCACCACGGCGGTGCAGACCATCATCGGCAATCAGCTGGGGGCCGGGGAATTCGACGGCGCCAAGCGCTACGCCAACTACTTTATGGGCCTGGGCGCGGTGGTTTCCGTGATACTGGGGATTGGCATGGCCCTGACGGCGCCGCTGTTTGTGGAAATTTTGTATCCCAAGGAGCCCTCCGCGGTGCACAGCGCGGCTGTGGCAATCCTGGCGGCCTATTCCATTAAAATCTGCCTGCGGCTGTTTAACTCCATCATCTTCGGCTGTCTGCGCTGCGGCGGGGACACCAAGGTGCTGGCCCTGCTGGATTCGGTGATTTTGTATGCCGTGGGCATCCCTCTGGCGTTTTTATCCGTGGGCGTGTTCCATCTGAGCATTGTCACCACAATCTTTATTGTGCAGCTGGAGCAGGTGGTGCGCATTATTTTGGCCTACCGCCGGTACCGTTCCGGGGCCTGGATCCAGAATGTCACCACAGACGTGCAGTAGCGGCCATGCCCAGCGGCGGTTACCGGGTAAACCATTCCCTCCGGGTTCCACTGCGTGCCAAAACTGCCGCAGCCGGGGGTTTTCGGAATGGTCCCGCACCTGCCGCCATGGTTCCGCGTCAATCAAGCCTGGGCCCGCCGGAAGTTCCCGCGGGCCCAGGCTTTTGCTGCGCTTATCATCCCAAAACCAGTTTGGCAAAGAAATACAGCGGAACTAAGAGCCCCGCATTCACAAGGGTGAACACCATCAGGTACCTTGAAGGCTCTGCCTCGGGAGAACGCACATAAAATTTAAAGGAAATCAGGCTGGCCAGGGAGGCAATCAGGGTTCCCAAGCCGCCCAGATTGGTTCCCGCCACCAGGCTGGCGGATTCCTGGGTGAAGCCGCTGAGCATCACCGCGGCGGGGACATTGCTGAGCACCTGGCTGGCCAGAACGCTCACCAGCAGTTCCCGGCCTGTGAGAATCTGCTGCATCCAGGCGCTCACCTGCGGGATGCGGGCCAGGTTTCCCACGAAAATAAAGAAGCACACAAAGGTGGCTAACAGGGCATAGTCAATCTTCCAAAAGAGCGGACGGGCAAACAGGCACAGGTACCCCAGCACCGCCAGGCCCACCGCCCAAACGGGGAGCAGCCCCAGCACGCTGGCCAGGCACATGGCGAACAGGAACAGCCAGATACACAGCTTGACGCCGCTTCCCGCCTGCACCGCGCCGGCGGGGGTAAACGGCACCTGGAGCTTTTCCCGTGGGGTTAGCCGGCAGAGAACCAGCAGCAGGACAAGGCTTGCCGCGCACAGGGGAAGCGTGACGGCAAAAAAGGAGGCAGCCGGCAGGCCGTACCGGGACACCAGGTATAAATTCTGCGGATTTCCAACCGGGGTGAGCATACTTCCCAAATTTGCCCCCACAGTCTGCAGGCAGACAATCCAGATGGTATGCCGGCTCTGTCCGCACAGCCGCAGCACCGCGATGGCAAAGGGCACAAAGGTAAGAAGGGCCACGTCATTGGTCATCAGCATGGAAGAAAAAAAGCAAAGCAGCACCAGAATCGTCCCCAGTGTGCGAAGGCTGGAGGCTGCAGAGGCCAGCTTCTGGGCCAGGCGATCAAACAGCCCCAGCTGGCTCAGCCCCGCTACCACCGCCATCAGGCAGAAGAGCAGCACCAGCACCTTTACATCAATATAGCCCAGGTATTCCCGATCCGGCGTTACGAAAAGCATGGAGGCTGCCGCTGCCCCCAGGGCGCAGGCCAGGACAATTTCCCCTTTAAAAAACGCAGCCAATTTCCGGAGAACGCAGGCTGGCCCGGCCAGGAACTTTTTTTCTTTCATTTTCTCTCTCCTCGCTGACAGTATTTCCTAGACCCCGCTATGCCCAGATAAGCGCCTCGCTCTGCTTTTCCCTGAGAACGGCGGCCCGCAGCCGGTAATCGGGCATCGTATCCTCCACCAGCCGGTAAAAGGAAGCGGAATGGTTTTTTTCCCGGATATGGGCCAGCTCGTGGACCACCACCGCGTCAATCACCCGAGGGGGAAAGCTCATCAGGTACAGGGAAAAATTCAGCGTGTTTTTCCCGCTGCAGGAGCCCCACCGGGTCCTGGCCGACGTCACGGACACCCGCGTTGGGGCAAGCCCCATCCGGGAGGAAAAATACTCCACCCTTCCCGGGATATACTCCCGTGCCTGGCGCCGCATCCAAGCCGTCAGCGCTTCCCGTCGGCAGGCCTCCTCCCCCTGCGGCAGCCAAAGCGTGTTTCCCGTCAGCCGGCATTCCCCCTGGGAGGAAGCCAGCACCACCCGGGAACCCAAAAACAAAATTTCTTCCCCGTCTCTCAGCCCGAAAGCCGCCTTGCAGCTGGCGGCCTTTTGCGCCTTTTGTACCTGCCGCTCAATCCACTGGCTGTGGCGGGCGGCAATTTCTTCAATTTCCCGCAGGCTGGCGCGCACAGGCGCCCGCACCACCAATTCCCCCTGTGGGGTTATGGTCAGGCTAACGGTTTTTCGTTTGCTGCGGATGAGCCGGTATTCCATGCCGCCGCCTCCAATTCTGAAAAAAATCGTTTTTATTATACTCCCGGCGGGGGGATCCCTGCAATCCCAGTGAGTATGCCCATATAGGCATTTTCTGAAAAATTTGATACAATAGGACCCGGGACGTACGCTGAAAAATCCTGTGCCTCAAGCTGCGGGCGCCCAACGGCCGGTACAACCGCCAGAAAGGACGATAAAAGCGATGGATATCTGGGATCTCACAATTATCGGCGCCGGAGCCTCCGGGCTGGCCTGCGCAATCGCCGCAGGACAGCAAACCCCCCGCGCAAAAATCCTGGTGCTGGAAAAGCTGGACCGGGTGGGAAAAAAGCTGCTGGCCACGGGAAACGGGCGCTGTAACCTGAGCAATACGGCAATTGGCCCCCAGGCCTACCATTCCCAGGCGCCGGAGCTTTTAAAACCGGCGTTGGAATGTATGCCCACCGGTTTGGTGACCGGTTTTTTTGAAAATCTGGGCCTTCTCTGCCGCACCCAGGCGGACGGGCTCATCTACCCGTATTGCAACCAGGCCTCTGTGGTGCTGGACTGCCTGCGGGCCGAGCTGGAATCCCTGTCCATTCCGGTGGAGTGTTCCTGCGCCATCCAAGAGATCCGGCCCAGCCGGGGGATTTTCTCCCTGACTGCCGCAGACGGCCGCCGTTTTCTCACCAAGGCCGTAGTGCTCGCAGCCGGGGGAATGGCCTCCCCCAAGCTGGGCAGCGCGGGAGAGGGGCTTTCCCTGGCAAAACAGCTTGGCCACAGCGCCACTGCGCTTTCCCCGGCCCTGCTGCCTCTGCCCTGTCCCGGGCTGCCCGGCGGGCTCAAGGGAATCCGGGCGTTGGGTGAAGCCAGGCTGTACCGGGACAGCCAGCTGCTGCGGTGTGAACGGGGGGAACTGCAGTTTGCAGATGGGGCTCTCTCCGGAATCCCCATCTTCCAGCTCACCACCGAGATGGGGCATCCATCCAGAAAAGGCGTCTATACAGTGTCCCTGGATCTGCTGCCGCAGCTGTCCCGGGAGGAATTGGAGGCCATCCTCTCACAGCGGGCACGCAGCGGGCATTACCTCTGTGCCCAAACCCTGCTGCGGGGGATGCTCTCCAACCGTCTTGGCTATGCGGTCATGAAATCCTGCGGGATATCCCCCCTGTCCCTGCCGGTTGCAGCCCTCTCTGCGGCACAGATCCGGGCCCTGGCGTCCACCCTCAAAAATTGGCGGCTCAAGGTATCCCCTCCCGCTGCCTGGGACGCCGCCCAGGTCACCTTGGGCGGAATTCCCCTGGAACAGGTGGAGCTCCCCAGCTTTGCCTCCCGGATTCGCCGGGGAGTCTATCTCACCGGCGAGGTTCTGGATGTCACCGGCGACTGCGGAGGGTATAACCTGCACTGGGCCTTTTCGTCCGGGATTCTGGCGGGGCGGCACGCCGCAGCAGCAGTAAGCCGTCAAAAATAGCGGAAAGGCCGAAACCATCATCCATCGTGAAACATGATTCCGGGAAATAATCCGTATTACCGTGGACTATTTTTTTGTTAAAACCCATGCAAAACAGAATAAATATCATATTTTGTGAGATAATATTCTGTTTTATCCCCTTTTTGGAGGGTATTCCTTAATTTTTATTCTTAAACCCAGATTATTTGACAAAAACTTGCGAAAAATCGGGCTTTTAAATGGTGGGATAATGTCGATTGCCTGAAACTGCACAAAGATGTACCGTTTTCCTTGGATACTTTTTTGAGGAGGACGCTATTGTGCAGATGAAACTCAATGACAATCAGCTGAACACACTGCGGTTTATCTCTGAAAAAGTCCGTCAGCTCCGCACAGGGCTTGGAATCAGCCAGAACCAGCTGGCCAAGCTGTGCGAGGTGGATCCCTCCAGTATTAAAAAGCTGGAATCCTGCCGCTCGATTAACAATCCAACAATCGTCCTTCTCTTTCGCGTGGCCGATGTCCTGGGCGTTTCGATCCGGGAGCTCTTTCCTCCCCAAGGTTCTGACACCCAGGAATAAGGGAACGGACTTTTTCATTTGCAGGCCCCTGACAGCAAGTTGGAAAGGAGAACCCCATGCCGCTGCCGAATGATCCCTTTATTCTGCTCAGCGTTATCAACACCAAGCTGCGGGACTTTTACCCCAGCTTAGCGGAGCTGTGCAGCAGTGAGGATATCAGCTGTGAGGAGCTGGAAACCGCCCTGGCCCAGGTGGGCTACCGCTACAGTGCCCAGCACAACCAGTTTATCCGCTGAGCGCTCTAACAAGACAGGCCCGCCGGTACGTGTACGGCGGGCCTGTCTTTTATTTGGGGTTCGCGGCGAAGGGCGGCTTCACAGCGCCGGTACGAAAACATCATCCGCATTGGACGGGGCGCTGAGTTCGCTCTCCCGGAAGCGCCGTTACACAAGGGTTTTCATTGTCCTGAATTGGAAATTATGGTAAAATGAAAAAATCGTTTACAATCCATGAGAACCGCAGAGGAGGACATTTTGGTATGAAACGCCTATTAGTGATCCAGGGCGGCGGACGTCCTAAGGGAAACACATCCCAGCTCATCGAGCATTTTATGGCGGGTGCCCGGGCAGCCGGACATACTGTGGAACGGTTTTCCCTTGTAACGCATGAGGTGAAGGGATGCCTGGGATGCAACGCCTGCCGGTATGGAAAGCCCTGCATTCAAAAGGACGGTTTTCAGGAACTTCTTCCGAAAATCCAGACAGCCGATTGTATCGTTTTCGCTTCACCCCTGTACTTCTGGACGTTCTCCTCCAGAATCAAGGCACTGATTGAGCGATTCTATTCCATGGCACAGGCAGATCCCGCTCCTGTGCTGGGACGCTATGAAACATACCCAGTACGGGACTGCGCCCTGCTTATGACCGCCGCTGACAATTACTTCTGGACATTTGAGCAGGCAGCCTCCTATTATCAATTCGCCTTGATTCACTACATCGGCTTTCATGATAAAGGGATGCTGCTAGCGGGCGGCTGTGGTGATACCAACGGGAAACCTCAAATTGATAAGACACCCCACCTGAAGGCAGCATATGAGTTCGGAAAAGGGCTTTATCAATTCTGAGTACATATTTCCCGGCAGATTGATTCTAAAATTTCAACCCTAAACCAGGTGATACTAAAAACCTGGTTTAGGGTTTTAGTCTATCATGCCCGCCCAAGCATCAAGAAAAACCGGTGCTGTGCGGGCCTGCAAATCCCCAGCCGGCAGGCCCTATCCGGGCATTCAGCGGCGAAAACTTATATATCCGGTATAAATCCAAAACCCGCCCGCTATACCGGCAGGCCGGCTTTCCCACAAACGTTCTCAGCGCTTTTACGGCATAAAAATAAGCCGCTATCCTGCGGCCTCACTCATAATTTTCTGCAGCGGCGCGGGGGCAAAATCCCCGGTGAACGCTCCCCAACTATCCCATCACCCATAAAGCGGCACAAAAATACGATAGCGGTACAGCCTGTTGATCAACGACAGAGCCATACCGCTACCGAACGCTTTCAGGTGTTATCATTCAAATTCTCCCAAAGACCATTTTGTCTTTGTTGTAAGTTTGGAAACACTGTAAAAACGACCTTGCTGTTAGGTTTTAAAATTCAGGAGTTACTGGTTTTGCTTGGCTGTTCTCCACATTGCTGTTGGAGGGGTTTCGGCTTTTCCTGACTGGAATAAATTCGTTTCCTTTCCGTTTTCTCACACTGCAACAACAGTTCTATTGTTTTGGGGTTTTCCTTTGGGCCTTTTGTGCTTTATCATTGTCCCAATTTCCACTGTCATTCTTCTGATTCCGGAAGGTCATTCAGAAGCCTGCGGCTCTCTGAACCTGCCATTCTTTCCTCGTTGGTTTGACAACCGGATCGCTCATCGGAACACACATATATCACATTAAGCCTGATTGAGAACCTTCTTTTTTCAATAGAGCGGAAAGACAAATTCCTTCATTTCTGAGGTAGGCGCCGTTTTCCAACTTTCTCTTTTCTAACACCGTTTCCCGATTTCCTTACGCCAGCTTCTCTGTACCAAATTAGATCCTGCCCGATCCTGCTTTTTCAATCGCGGTACAGGCTTTTGTGCTTCTTGGAGCAATCAAGCTTTTGGTGCCGGAAAAAGAACCTGGAACAATTACCTGTCCATTGGAGTATCCCCGTTAAACCCCGAAGGTTCAACTTTTCCTTTCTTTGTCTGATCTCAAGCTATCAAATTGATCTCAGCTCTGAAATGGAGTTTCTCCCTTTTTTCTTCTGCCCAAACTGGGAACAGAAGAATCATTTCCTGCCTTTGGGACTCACCTCTTTCTCTCTGATTCCAAGACCAGCTTTTAACCTGGAACCATTCTTGTTACACCTTGGGCATTTCCATTGGAATCACTCATTCTTTCCTTTTTCCACATAGCCTGGAACAAAACGACCAATCTATCGATGAAAAAGGTTTTTAGTCTTCGGCTTCTTTTCTCTGATTCAGAGGAACCTTTGATAACCTCGCATCATCCGCCGCGACCGGTATCATCTCTTGTGTTCTCCAGTAAACAAGACTCATTTACCCGAGCAAACCACTAAAAACGGTTTCTTCCTACTACAATCTTAGAAGCTGAATAGAACGGTAACTTCAGAAGCGCCCTTTTGGAACTCGATTCCCACAACTTTTTTATGCCGGTTGTTGTTAAGAAAGAGCCCTCCCGTGGCATACCGCAACGCCACAAAGGAAATGAACCGGTTCCTCACCCTTGTACATGGGTACCACCACCTTTCTGTGAAGTTAGAAGCCTCACAAGCTTTCAGATTTGGATTTTTCCTTTTCCTTATCTGCAACTTTAATATATCACTCTTTTGACATGATGTCAACACTTTATTTGAACAATTTTTAGTTTTTTTATGACATATTTATAAAAACTGAAGAAATCCCCTTGCCGTCATCGCGGACGCGCCTTCTGCAACCGTTCCACGCCGGGGGAGCGCCCGCAAGATAAAAGAAGATTTTTGCAGCGGGGACATTCCCGGTATCCTAGACGGGGGCCATAGGGCCGGCCTATCCATTCCACGGGCGGTTCTTCTGCCCCGCCGGGAGGCATTACCCGGACGGCACCGCAGCAGTTCTCAAGCAGGCCTTTTGGATCGCAGCCGCCGGTGGGAGAGCCATAGGGTCCCCTATTTGCCAAGGGGCATACAGCCGGCTGCGCTTGGGGCTTTTGGGCATAAGCGCCATATTTCTGCCGGATTCCGGTTGACTTTACCGGCCTGTTGGGCTACTATTAATCTATTCCTTTTCCGATACCGGAAGGGATCAAATTGATGTAGAACGGAGCGTTGCAACATGAGCGAAGAGATGGAATTCGGCCCGGACCTGATGACCCTCCTGGACGAGGAAGGCAATGAGCACGAATTTGAGGTTGCAGATACCCTGGAAGATAACGACGAGCGCTATATGGCACTGATTCCTGTTTTCGACGACGCTGAGGAGCTGCTGGAGGATGACGGCGAGCTGGTGATCCTCAAGGTGGTGCAGGAGGACGAGGAGGAATTTCTGGAGGCCATCGAGGATGAAGAGGAGTTCAACCGTGTCTCCGCAATCTTTATGGAGCGCCTTCAGGACGACTATGACATCCACGAATAGGGTGTATCCGAAAATTCCCGCTTGAAAACACGCGGAGAATCAAGTATAATTACCTCATCAAAGAAATTGAAAATTCCCTGCTGTGTGCGTTAACGGTATTCATATATAAATCCAACACTTGCCTAAACGGGATTCCTTCGCTTGAAGCGGATTGCAGACCTCCCGGTTTTCCGGACGAAGGGAGCATGAAAATTCAAGGGGGATTTACCCACCCTGTTGTAAAACGGGTTTCATTAGGTTCCGCAACGGCATGGCGGGGCAACGGGAAAAGTTCACCGCACTCAGCAATGAGTGCGGCATTTTTTTAGCGGGCCGATTGCCGGGTTCCCCTTTTGCATCGGGAACCGGCACCCCGGGTTATATGCCGCCGGGTACTATCCATTACCGAAAGGAGGGTTCGCCCTTGCAACAGGAAACCTGGCTTTCCCGCACCGCCCTGCTGTTGGGCGAGGATTCCCTGACGGCCCTATCCGGCGCCAGGGTGGCTCTGTTAGGGCTGGGCGGCGTGGGCGGCGCGGCGGCGGAGGCCCTGGCCCGCTCCGGCATCGGCAGCCTGCTGCTGGTGGATCACGACACGGTAGAGCTGACCAACCTAAACCGCCAGCTGCTGGCCACCCGGGACACCCTGGGCCTTTCCAAGGCCCAGGCGGCCCGGCAGCGTATCCTCAGCATCAACCCGGACGCCGACGTGCAAATCCGGGAGGAATTCTACCTGCCGGACAACTGCGAATTCCTCTACGAGTACAAACCGGATTTTGTCCTGGACGCCATCGATACGGTAACGGCAAAACTGCACCTGGCCCAGCGCTGCCATCAGCAGGGGATTCCCCTTTTGATGTGCCTGGGCACTGGGAACCGGCTGGATCCCTCCCAGCTGAGGATCGGCGATATTTCCCAGACTGCCAAACAGGGCGGCTGCCCTCTGGCGCGGGTCATGCGCCGGGAGCTTCCCCGCCGGGGCGTTTCCCGGCAGGATGTTCTCTACAGCTTGGAGCCCCCGCGAAAGCCCATGGCCCCCCCGGATGCCGAGCACGGCCGCCATCCCCCGGGAAGCACGGCCTTTGTCCCTCCTGCGGCGGGGCTGCTCATGGCATCCTATACGGTTCGCTGTCTGCTGAACCGGCAGACCTATCATACAGGTTTCTGAAGCCGGACACCCAGCCTTTCCCTTTGGCCATGGGCCATACCGGATTCAGAAGGACACATTTACCTACATTCAGTTTTTATGAGGAGGAAACAAACAATGGCACCACCAATCTTCAAGAAAATCTCAGCCCGGACCGGGATGAGCTACGACTCGGATTCCAAGTCCCTTTACGGAACCTATCAGGGGTTCTCCACGGTTCTGCGCGTGAGCGCCAACAACCAGTATGTGCTCACCTTCTGGGTCAAGGAGCTTTCCACCCCCATGCAGACCCCGGACGAGTTTTTCTCGGGGCTCAAGCAGAACCACAAGGAGCTGAGCGCCTATTCCTTTCAGGACAACCGCCTCACCCTTTTGATGCGGGGAAAATTCGGAGCCAACGGCACCGTGGAGCTCATCCTCAGCATTCTGGACGAGGCCGTCGGTTACCTGCGCGGCTATTACACCGACTGCTGCGTCTCCTGCGGGGCCACGGAGAACCTGGATATCTATGTGGTGGAGGAAACCCCCTGCCTGTTCTGTGAAAGCTGCAGCAACCAGGCGCAGCTCGCCTTCACCGAGCAGAGTCATAAATCCAAGGCCAAGGGCGGCAACGTTGTGGCCGGCATTGTGGGGGCGCTTCTGGGATCCCTCATCGGCGTGGCCCTGTGGGTGCTCATCTATCAGCTGGGCTATATCGCCGCTATCAGCGGACTGGTGCTGTCCATCTGCACGCTCAAGGGCTATGAGAAGTTCAGCGGCGGGCGTATGGGTGTCGCGGGGCTCATCATCTGCTGCGTTTTGATGCTGGGCATGGTGTTCTTCTCCCAGCGCCTGGCCTTCGGCGTGGAAATTTACCGGGAATTCGCCTCAGACTACGGCATCACCTTCTTCGATGCCTGGAACTCCATTCCCGCCTTCCTGGAGGAGCCTCAGATCTCCTCCGCCTACTATGGGGATATGGCCCTGGGCTATGTGTTCACCATCGCTGGCGGCGCCTCCGTCATCTACACCCAGGTGCGCGCGATGACGCACCGCTTCAAGATGAAGAAGCTCGAGCGTACCGAGCGCACCGACGTAGGTGTTGGCGTCTGAGCCTGTATCAAGAAAGCCGTCCGAAGCCGCCAGCTTCGGGCGGCTTTCTCCTCTTTCAGGGGCAGCCTTTGAAATAGCGGGAACTTTCTCCCGCCAGGCCCCGGTTTGGTTTCCTCTTTGCAGGAAAACATCCTCACTCCTGCAAGCGCCCCGGCTGTATCGTCCCATCGGCCAAACTTTTCTCCTCAAAAGTCTGCGTCCGGCGCCGTTTACCGCGATATGCTCGGTTTTTTGTACAGTTATGGGTGAATTTTTGGCGGTTGAACCCGTTTTTTCCGCCGGGAAAATATGTTAGAATAATAAGAACACGGGATTTTGCAAACAGCCGTGCCGTCAAAAGCCTGAGGCTGTGTCCCCGGCCGGTGCCCGGGCAGATGCAAACCGCCCTAATAAGTGAAAAACGGCCTGCAAGCTCCTCAGGGAGCCGCGGCAGGCGAAATGGAGGATACGTATGAGAGCTGTCATCACAGTTATCGGAAAAGACATGGTGGGTATTGTGGCAAAGGTAAGCGCCATCTGCGCGGACATGAACGTCAATATTATGGAGGTCACCCAGTCCGTCCTGCAGGATGTGTTCGCCATGATTATGCTGATTGATATTTCCAGCATGAAGACGCCTTTAGCGGATCTCACGGATGCCATGCAGAAGCTGGGCGATGAGATTGGCGTGAAAATCCACGTGATGCACGAGAGCGTCTTTGATTCCATGCACCGGGTCTGACGGCCTATCTAGGGGAAAGGAAGGGACTGTATCTTCATGAATCTTAATACAAAAGATATTCTGGAAACCATCAACATGGTGGAAAACGAGAATCTGGATATCCGCACCATCACCATGGGCATCTCCCTGTTGGACTGCTGCGACAGCGATATTGAGCGCTCCTGCCGCAAGGTGTATGAGAAAATTACCACGAAGGCCAAGGATTTGGTCATGGTAGGCGAGCAGCTGGAAAAGGAATTCGGCATCCCCATCATCAATAAGCGCATCTCCGTCACCCCCATCGCCATGCTGGCGGCGGCCTCCGGCGGGGATCCGGTTCTGTATGCCCATACGCTGGAGCGCGCCGCCAACACGGTGGGCGTCAATTTCATCGGCGGGTATTCCGCCCTGGTGCACAAGGGCTTTGCCCCGGGCGATATGGAGCTCATCCGCTCCATTCCCCGGGCGCTGGCCGAAACCCAGCACGTGTGCTCCTCTGTGAATATCGGTTCCACCAAGGCCGGCATCAATATGGATGCGGTCAAGGTGATGGGCGAAATTGTAAGGGAAGCGGCCCAGTGCACGGCGGACCGGGAGTGCATCGGCGCCGCGAAGCTGGTGGTGTTCTGCAACGCCCCGGAGGATAACCCCTTTATGGCGGGCGCCTTCCACGGCCCGGGCGAGCCGGACTGCGTCATCAACGTGGGGGTTTCCGGCCCCGGCGTGGTTCGGGCGGCTCTCACCAAATGCCCCCACGGTACCCTGACCGAGGTGGCGGATCTCATCAAAAAGACCGCCTTCAAGATCACCCGTATGGGCCAGCTGGTGGGCTCCGAGGCCTCCAAGCGCCTGGGTGTGGAATTCGGCATTGTGGATCTCTCCCTGGCCCCCACCCCGGAAATCGGGGATTCCGTGGCCTATATCCTGGAGGAGATGGGGCTGGAGAAATGCGGCACCCACGGCACCACCGCCGCTTTGGCTTTACTCAATGACGCGGTCAAAAAGGGCGGCGTGATGGCCTCCTCCCTGGTGGGCGGGCTCTCCGGCGCCTTTATCCCGGTCACCGAGGACGCGGGGATGATTGCCGCCGCCCGCTGCGGGGCACTCTCCCTGGAAAAGCTGGAGGCCATGACCGCCGTGTGCTCCGTGGGCCTGGACATGGTGGTGATCCCCGGGGACACCCCCGCCTCCACCATCTCCGCCATCATTGCCGACGAGGCCGCCATCGGTATGGTGAACTCCAAGACCACCGCTGTACGGGCAATTCCGGCAGTGGGGCTCAAGGACGGCGAGGAGCTGGATTTCGGCGGGCTTCTGGGCTATGGCCCCGTGATGAAGGTGCACCGGGAGAGCTCCAATAAATTTATCGAGCGCGGCGGAAGGATTCCCGCCCCGCTGCAGAGCTTAAAAAACTAAAGAGAGTTCCGGGGTTCTCCCTTTGCGGCGCTGCGCGTCCGGTTTTTTAGAGGGGGCGCCCCGGTTTTTGCTGCCCGGCCCGGGCGGTTTTCACCGGATGGGCCGGCGGCGAAAGCGGACATTTTAAAAGTGGGGAGGATTCTGCCGGAAGCCAGAAACCGGGTCCGAAGCAGAGGATCTCTTTGGAAAGGAACAGACAACTCAAATGGCACACAACCACTATGATAACCCTGAATTTTTTGCAAAATACAGCCGGATGGATCGCTCCGTCAGGGGCCTGGAAGGTGCCGGAGAGTGGAAAACCCTGGAGAGTATGCTCCCGGATTTCGGCGGGAAGCGGGTGTTGGATCTGGGCTGCGGCTTTGGCTGGCACTGTGAGTACGCCGCCAGGCATGGGGCCAAGAGCGTGTTGGGCGTAGATCTCTCCGAAACGATGCTGCGGCGCGCGAAGGCCGAGCACTGGCTGCCCCAGATCACCTATGAGTGCCACAGCATGGACCAGGTGTCCCTGCCGGAGCATTCCCTGGATGTGGCGCTCAGTTCCCTGGCCTTTCACTATCTGGACACTCCCGCATTGGAACGCGTGTTCCAGATGGTGCGCCGGGCCCTTGTCCCCGGCGGGGAGTTCATTTTCTCTGCGGAGCACCCGGTGTTCACCGCCTACGGCTCCCAGGACTGGTACTATGATGAAAACGGCAATATCCTGCACTTCCCCGTGGATCGGTATTTTATCGAGGGTGAGCGCACCGCCAACTTTTTAGGCGAGGCCATCACCAAATACCACCGCACCCTGAGCACCTATATGCGCCTGCTGTTGGAAGACGGGTTTACCGTCACCGGGCTCACAGAGCCCCAGCCCTCCCCTGAGCTGCTGGATACCGTCCCGGGGATGAGGGACGAGCTTCGCCGGCCCATGATGCTGATCCTCAAAGCACGCAGGCAGTAGGCCCCCGGCAGCCGAACCCTCATGTTCCCCGCCCAAGAGTCCGGCGGGGATTTTTATGTCCGCCTTTGCAAAAGAATTCCCCCGATTCTCTCGGAGCGCAGGAAAGGCCCTCGCCAGAGCCCTCCCATGAGAAGACGGGCTTTTTTGCAGGACAACGATAAAATCAACAGCCTCTGATTGGCAGAACCATCCCTCCGGGAGGTAAGCTTGACCCGCTTGGGGACTGCCGCGGCTATCTTCGACGCCCCTTGAGAGGCAAAGCCGGAAATGGGATTTTAAGGGGCTGTGCAAAGTCCGGTTCACGGGTTTTGATTGGGAGTCAGCAGAGAGCCTTTACAGCGGCGATGGATAATCCCGCAGGAACTCCGTGACGGCGAGTGAAGTGAACTATCAGGGAATCCGTGCTGTACTCCAGCCAGAAAGGGGCTCTCCCCGCACGGCCGCAGGGCCTGAAACTGCCGCGCGGCCCGGCGCTGCGGGGGCAAGCCTGCAGAGCGCGGGCGTCTTTGAGTTGTACGTTTCGTTGTGCTATAATGATTTTACCGGCGAAAACGTTATCGCCAATTCTGCGGGCGTTTTTCAGCTGTGAGAGGGCCGCAGAGCCCAGCATATTTCCGGCTGGAACAGCGTCAGAAAGGAATGAGCACAACCGACCATGGAACATGATTTTTCAAAGGGAAGCGTGGGCAAAACTATCCTGCTGCAGGCCATCCCGCTGACCATCGCGCAGCTCATTCAGCTGCTGTATAATATTGTGGACCGCATCTATATCGGGCACCTGCCCGGCTCGGACGGCATGGCCCTCACCGGGATTGGCCTCGTGTTTCCCATTGTGGCTTTGGTGACGGCGTTTATCAACCTGTTCGGTATGGGCGGAGCGCCGCTGTTCTCCATTGCCCGGGGCTCCGGGGACAAGCAGGAGGCGCAGCGCATTTTAGGGAACACGGCCACGCTTCTGTTTGTCTCCTCCCTGGCGATTACGGCGGTGTGCTACCTGTTCAAGCGCCCCATCCTCTTTCTGTTCGGCGCCAGTGAGAATACCTTCGGCTATGCCGACGACTATCTCTCCATTTACCTCTTGGGAACCGTATTCGCCATGATGGGAACCGGGCTCAACTACTTCATCAATTCCCAGGGCTTTCCCAGAATTGGAATGTACACGGTGGTTCTGGGCGCGGTGCTCAATATTGTGCTGGATCCCCTGTTTATCTTTGTTTTTGACATGGGGATCCGCGGCGCCGCCATTGCCACGGTCCTGGCGCAGGGGGCCTCCGCCGTTTGGGTGCTGCGCTTTCTCACAGGGAAAAAGGCCATAATCAGGCTCAGGCGGGACTCCCTGAAGCTTGACGGAGCCCTGGTTCGCCGCATCACCGCTTTGGGAATGTCCGGGTTTATCATGTCCGCCACCAACTGCCTGGTGCAGATTGTCTGCAACACCATGCTGCGCACCTTCGGCGGGGATCTGTATATCGGGATTATGACCATCCTCAACTCCGTGCGGGAGGTGGTGAGCCTGCCGGTTTCCGGCATCACCAACGGTTCCCAGCCGGTTCTGGGGTTCAATTACGGCGCCGGGGAATATGGAAGAGTCCGAACGGGAATTGTCTTTACCACAGTGATCGGAGCTGTCTATACCGTGGTGGCCTGGATTGCTGTGATGGTATTTCCCCAACTGTTTATCCGCCTGTTTAACGACAACCCGGATATGCTGGCCAGCGGAGCCCATGCCATCCAGATTTACTTCTTCGGCTTTTTCACCATGACGTTCCAGTTTGCCGGACAGTGCACGTTTGTGGCGCTGGGACGCTCCAAAATGGCCATTTTCTTTTCCCTTTTGCGCAAGGCGGTTATCGTAGTGCCGCTGACGCTGCTTCTGCCCTATGTGGGCTCTCTGGGAGTGAACGGCGTGTTTCTGGCGGAGCCCATCTCCAACGCGGTGGGCGGCACGCTGTGCTTCGCCGCCATGATGGCAACGGTCTGGCGGGAGCTGGGCCAAAAACAAAAAATGAAGGAAATTGCGGCAGCGCCTCCAACAGGCCGGAAGTAACCGAAGAGACAGTCCCCCATCCGCTATCGGCGGGACATCCACCGGCTGCGCCCCAGACACTCCCGGCGGCCAAGCGGCCATTTTATCCCCTCGGGGGTTCCCCTATGCCGGCAATAAGATATCCTAGAAAAACAGCAAAAACCAGAGCCCGGGCGGGCTCTGGTTTTTTATTTTAATAAAGAAAAAGCGCTTTCATCAACTTTGAAGAAGCCCGGTCCTTTTCTACAGAAAAGGCAGACGCTATGGGTCTGAGGACTTCTTCCATACCCTAACGCAGCGCGTTAGGGTTGATACCCGTGCAAAATAAAATAGTCCAGAAACATCTGTTGTGTATAATCCGATCACAATACTATTTTTTATTACATTAACAGAAAATCGTTAGATTTTCATTCCCGTGTATCAAAAAATAGTATCCAACCATCTGTTGGGTTCAATCGGATCACAATACTATTTTTTATTTCTCGCACCGTACCAGCAGTTTCCAGTGGGTGGTGCCGTAGGCGGCGTTCCTCAGGCTGTACTGGGCCTCCCGCACCGGATCCTCCAGGATGGCAAAGCCCTCCAGCACCCGCTCCAATTCCTGGGCCCCGGCGTAAAAATGCGGCACATTGCGTTCGGTGTCGGAATCGTCCCGCAGCACGGTGTTTTCGTCCATCCGGCGGCTTTGGGGAGCGTCGCGGAACCCTGGGTTCTCCTTGGCAATCAGCGTAAGGTACCATTCGGCGCCGTTTCGCAGCACCCGGCGCATCTCACTGAGAATCCGGCGCACGCCCTGGGTGTCCGTATGGTAGATCACATGAAATGCCAGAGCGCAGTCAAAGGTATTGTCGGGGAAGGGCAGCGTGAGCATATTCCCGCAGTGCGTCCGCACCTGCACGCCCTCCCGGGCGGCCCACTCCCGGGTGCTGGCGATACTGTAGCCGGAGAGATCCATGGCATCCACCTCAAAGCCCTCCTTGGCAAAATAGACAGAATGCCTTCCCAGCCCGCAGCCCAGATCCAAAAACCGGGTTCTCCCCTGGGCCCTCCACCGCTGGGCCAGGCCCGCGCTTTCCAAACTGGGTTTTTTCCATTCCTCACTGGTGTTTTTTCTCCAGTCCCACGCCTTGGTGGGGCTTTCCAACTGCTCCATGTCTCCGGACTCCTCTCTTTTTTCACCCTGGCTCCCGAGGCAAGCCGCACAGCGGGCGGCAAGCGCCGGTGCTCGTCCTGATTTTATGTATCCGCTGGCTTAAAGCGGCTTTACGCCGCACACCACCCGATCCAGCCCCGCCAAATCTTTGAGAACCCGCACCCGGGCGGCACCCTGGGTTTCCAGCAGCGCCTTGACTGCCTGGCCCTGGCCCGCCCCAATCTCATAGGCAACCAGTCCCCCCGGGCGCAGCCTGGGAAGCCAGACGGGCCCCAGCCGGCGGTAAAACCGCAGCCCGTCCCCATCGCCGTCCAACGCCATGGCGGGCTCAAACTGAACCTCCCGCTGCAGGGAGGGGAGCTCTGCCGTGGGAATATAGGGCGGATTGGAGACAATGGCATCCAGGATGGGGTAATCCCCCTGGGGCGCCAGCACGTCCTCCTGCAAAACCCTCACATTCCCGCACTGATTGAGGGCCGCATTGCGCCTGAGATAAGAAAGCGCCTCCGGTGAGGCCTCCAGGGCCCACACGCTGGCATCCGGCCGCTGCCGCGCCAGGGAGATGGCGATACACCCGCTGCCGCTGCACAGATCCGCAATCCTGACGGCGTTCATATGCTCCGCATATTCCAGAACCGTTTCCACCAGGAGTTCCGTTTCCGCCCGGGGAATCAGCACTCCCGGGCCCACCTCAAATTCATAGCCATAAAATTCCCATTTGCCCAGCACATACTGGATGGGCTCCCCATTCAGCCTGCGGCGCAGCAATTCCCGGAGTTTTTCCTGGGATTCCTGCGGGCACAGGGTATCCGCTATCAGGGGGTAGTGGGTTCTGTCCACACCGCATCCCGCCTCCAACAAAAGGTAGGCTTCCATCTGGGCGGCGTCAGCCCCCGCCCCTTGAAGGCGCTGCCGGGTATCCCGGAACAGTTCTCGGTAGGTCACGGCGCTCACTCCTTTCGGGAAAATTACGGGTTCAGTCGGTAAAATCCGGATTTCCTGTATTTCTTTCATTATAAGAGGTGTAAGGCCTGAATGCAACCGCTACAGCGGCCATCCCCCCTGCCGTGGCGGCAAAAACGGAAGGCGGCTTTCGGCAGGGGGAGCGCGGTTTGAAGGCCCCTCCTTGATCCTATGGGATAAACGTGATAGAATAAGAGGAAACCTAAGGTATCCCGGCAGCGTCCCGGTATCTCAGAGTGGCAAATCCAACTACAAAAGGAGGAACAGTCGTGGACATATGCGGTCGAAGTACAAAAGTGAACAGCGATGGTCTTTTCCGCATACGGTTCGTGGACTTTGGTTCTCCGTGCCGCTGATGCGGCATTCTGGATTTCTGCAATTTTGAATGAACGATCATCGCCGGACAATTCCGGGCGAAGCGGGTTTGCTTTGTCCTGGATTTGTGCGGCCTGTTTATTTTTGGAACTTCCTCCCGGATTGAAAAATCAAGAATCAGGAGGGATTCCCATGGAACACATCTTTCGTCTTCAGGAGGCGCTGCGCCTCGCCCAGGAAAAAAACTATCCCCTGCTGCGCCAGATGCTGGCACAGGAAAATGAAGCGGACATCGCCCAGTTTTTGGAGGAGGTCTATTCCCAGAGCTCCCCACAGACTGTTGTTTTAATTTTTCGCCTTCTGCCGAAGGAGCTGGCCGCCCAGGTCTTCTCCTTCCTGATGGGCGATATGCAAGCGGTTATTGTCAGCGGTATTACGGATCAGGAGCTCTCCGGCATTGTGGAAGAGCTCAGCGTGGACGACGCGGTGGATATGCTGGAGGAATTGCCCGCCAACGTGGTCAAACGGGTTTTGAAAAGCGCGAAGCCCAGCACCCGCCAGATGCTCAACCGGTTTTTAAACTATCCGGAAAACTCCGCGGGAAGCATCATGACAGCGGAATTTGTGGATCTGCGCCGGAGTATGACCGTTGCCCAGGCGATTCACCGGATCCGCACCATGGGTGCGGACAGCGAAACCATCTATACCTGCTATGTGATCGACGAGGGCCGCGTGCTGGACGGCGTGGTGACGGTCCGGGAGCTTCTTTTAGCCCGGGATGAGCAGTTGGTGCAGGAGATTATGGACGACCATGTGATCTGTGCCGCCGCAACGGACGACCGGGAGGAGGTGGCCTCCCTGTTCTCCAAATATGGCTTTCTGGCGCTCCCGGTGGTGGACGCGGAGCACCGCCTGGTGGGGATTGTCACGGTGGACGACGCGGTGGAGGTCCTGGAGCAGGAGGCCACCGAGGATTTTGAGCGTATGGCCGCCATGCAGCCCTCCCACAAGTCCTACCTGAAAACCAGCGTCTTCACCCTGGCAAAAAGCCGGATTCTGTGGCTTTTGGTCCTGATGATCTCCGGCATGATCACCGGCGGCATCCTGGGGAAATATGAGGAGGCCTTTGCCTCTCTGCCGATTTTAGTCACCTTCATCCCCATGCTCACCGACACCGGCGGAAATGCCGGCTCCCAGAGCAGCACCTTGGTCATCCGCGGGATGGCGCTCTCGGAAATTCGCCCCAGGGACTTTTTCGCCGTCATCTGGAAGGAGGCCCGGGTGAGCTTCCTGGTGGGGGCGGCACTCAGCGCCGTCAACTTTGTGCGCCTGATTATCACCTATCCCGGCAATGTCCTGCTGGCGCTCACCGTGGCGGTCGCCCTGTTCGTCACCGTTGTGGTGGCAAAAACGTTAGGCGGGATGCTGCCCATGATCGCCAAGACGCTGAAACTGGATCCCGCCATTATGGCGGCCCCGCTCATCACCACCATTGTGGACGCGGTTTCCTTAATGATCTATTTTTCCGTGGCCCAGCTTCTGTTTGGGATGGCGTGACAGCCGGGAATCCGTATAAAATCCCACAGGGTGCGGTATGGGTTGGATTCATTCCACACCGCAGGGAAGCAGGGCCCATAAAATCGGAAGGCCGTGCGTTTCCTGTCAAACATCCGGCATCTCCATCGGGAGCCATGACAGCGCCATACATCCCGCGCCCCGCAGCAAGGGCGAGCGAAAAAATTTCCGGTTCATTCTGTTTGAGGTATCAGTTTACTCCGCGGGCGTATGTCCCCGGAATCGGCAAGGAGGTAAGAAGCCAATGTACTACAACCTATTTGACAGCCATATTCATTCCGACAACTCCCCGGACGGCGTCCATGCGGCCACATTTTTATGTGAGAACGCCGTTGCCAGGGGGCTCAGCGGCATCGCCATCACGGATCACTGCGAGATGCACCGCTTTCAGGAGCAGCAGGTGAGCCGCCGCCTGAGGCAGTCCTATTTTGAGACGCTCAAGGCCCGGGTTTCCTTCTGCCAGCGCCTGATTGTCTCCTTCGGCATGGAGCTGGGCCAGCCCAATGCGGATTATGCCCTTTCGGAGAAGATATTGGCGGAATATCCCTACGATTTTGTTCTGGGCTCGCTGCACAGTGTGCAGAATATCAACTTTCACCACCTGAACGCGAAGGAGCTGTCGGGCGCCGAACTGGACGACGAGCTGGTGCGGTATTACACCACCTTGCTTGAGATTGTCAGCTGGGGCAAGTTCGACGCGCTGGCCCATCTCACCTACCCGGTGCGGTATGTGACAGGCCGGGACAAGGTGGAGATCCCCCAGGCGCGCCTGGACGAGCTGGTGGAGCCCGTCCTGCGCCGGATGGTGGAAAAGGGGATTGCGCTGGAGCTCAACACCTCCGGCTACCGCCAGGGGCTGGGCGGGCCCATGCCTGCCATGCGGTATCTCAGCTGGTACCGGCAGATGGGCGGCGAAACAATCACCATCGGCTCAGACGCCCACAGCGCCCCCGCGGTGGGCAGCCATATCAGCGATGCCATGGAACTGCTCGCCCAGTGCGGATTCACCCATTTCGCCTTTTACCGCCGGCGTAAACCGGAATATCTGAGGATTGTTTAGGGACGGCATAAGGGCCTCCCCATCCTGTAAGCAACCGGAACAGTTTCCCGGCGTCCTGTGCACCGGCGGGACTGGTCCGGTTTTTTCTGCCTGTGGACCCGGCTTAAACGGCCCGGCAAAAAGAAACGCGTCCAGTGTCCCGCAAACGAAAGGTTCGGCGCCAGCCGGCTGTACCCCCTTGGGCGGCCCGGATAGCACCCGGTCCCAGCCGCGGGGCATTGTGGAATATCTAGGCTGCCTAATACCAAAGGCGTCTCCATCCACTTTTCGGGTTTCCGGAAAGAAAGGGCTGCAAACGGTTTGCGCCGCCTGCCCGCAGCTCCGTATGAGGGGCCGGGCAATCGTTTAAATTTGTTGTTTTCCCCTGCGAAGCGGCAGGAGGGAGAAACGGGCTGAAAGGCCGCCTGCAAAGCTGGTCTTTTATGCCTTTTGTGTGTGAGGAATTTGTATGCTGCGCAATGAAAGCGGCACAACTTCGGAAAGGAATGGTTACCACTATGGATCAACTTCTGACACTTCTGGAACAAAACGCCCGGCTTTCCAACGCCGAATTAGCCGTCATGCTGGGACGCACCGAGGAACAGATTGCCCAGCAAATCGAGGATTACCAGGCCCGGGGGATCATCCGGGGCTTTCAGGCGATGGTGGACTGGGAACAGGTGGACCGCAGCCAAATCACCGCTTATATCGAGCTCAACGTCACCCCGAAGCAGGGCGAAGGTTTTGAGGAAATCGCCAAACGCATTATGCAGTTCGAGGAGGTGCAGACGGTCTACCTGATGAGCGGAAGCTATGATTTGCAGGTGGTGGTCCAGGGCAAATCCTTTAAGGATGTGGCGCTGTTTGTCGCCGAGCGGCTCTCCCCATTGGAATCCGTCACCTCCACCTCCACTTCCTTTGTCCTGCGCAAATACAAGGATCGCGGCGTCATTGTATGTGACGAGGAGCGCGACGAGAGGGGGCTGACCTCCCTGTGAGCCATCCGATTTGTTATGAATCCCTCTTATCCCAGGCGGTTCAGGAGATAAAGCCCTCCGGCATCCGCCGTTTTTTTGATATTGCGGCCCAGATGAAGGGCGTCATCTCCCTGGGAGTGGGCGAGCCGGATTTTAAAACCCCCTGGAGCGTGCGCCAGGCCGGCATCCGCTCCCTGGAGGCCTCCAAAACCTGGTATACCGCCAACGCGGGATTGCAGGAGCTCAAGGACGAAATCTGCCGGTATGTCAAGCGCCGGTTTTCCCTGGAATACTCGCCCTTAGACGAAACGCTGATCACCGTAGGCGGCAGCGAAGCCATCGATATGTGTATCCGGGCACTCATAAACCCGGGGGACGAAGTGCTCATCCCCGAGCCCTGCTTTGTGGCCTATTCCCCCATTGCATCCCTGTGCGGCGCCAAGGTGGTGCCTATCCCCACAAGGGCCGAGGATGAGTTCCGCCTGACTCCCCAGCAGCTGCGGGATGCCATCACTCCCAAAACCAAGCTGCTGATTTTCCCCTTCCCCAATAACCCCACCGGCGCCGTGATGCGCCGGGAGCACCTGGAGGAAATTGCCGCGGTGCTGCGGGAAACCAGCATCATCACCCTGTCCGATGAAATTTATGCGGAGCTCACCTACGGGGAGAGCACCCATGTCTCCATCGCCTCCCTGCCGGGGATGGCCGAGCGCACCGTGGTGGTCAACGGCTTTTCCAAGGCCTATGCCATGACCGGATGGCGCCTGGGCTACGCTTTGGGCCCCGCGCCGATCCTCAGACAGATGACCAAAATCCACCAATTCGCCATCATGTGTGCGCCTACCACCAGCCAGTATGCCGCTGTGGAAGCCCTGCGGGGCTGCGACGGCGAAATCGAGCGGATGCGCTGCACCTATGATATGCGCCGCCGCCTGGTGGTGGACAGCTTCAATAAATTAGGGCTGACCTGCTTTGAACCCCAGGGCGCCTTCTATGTATTCCCTTGTATCCGCTCCACCGGGCTTTCCTCTGAGGAGTTCTGCGAGCGCCTGCTCTACTCCCAAAAGGTGGCCGTGGTTCCCGGGGACGCCTTCGGCGAATGCGGGGAGGGCTTTATCCGGGTGTCCTACTCCTATTCCATCGAGCATATCACCCAGGCGCTGCGCAAAATCGGCATATTCCTGCAGGAATTAAACGAGAATCCGGCCCAGGGGGACACAAGGCATGAAGGTTAGCATCCTGAAAGCATCCGATTACACCGACCGGGAGATTCAGCGGGTGGTGGACGCCCATTTTTCCCTGCTGGGCGCGGACCGCGACATCCGAAGGGATATGAAGGTGCTCCTCAAGCCAAACCTGGTGATGAAGCGGGATCCTGAGAGCGCCACCACTACCCATCCGGCCTTTGTGAAAGCGGTGATCCGGCACCTGGAGGGGCTGGGTGTGACGGACATTACCGTGGCGGACAGCCCCGGCGGGCTCTACAGCCGCGCGGCTTTGAGCGGCATCTATGACACCTGTGGGATGGCCGGGGCCGTGGCGGGAACCTGCGCGAAGCTCAACCTGGACACCACCAGCGGCACCAGGGCCGCGGATTCCCGGCTTGTGCCCGAATTTCCCATCATCACGCCGGTTTTGCAGGCGGATTATATCATTTCCCTGCCCAAACTGAAAACCCACTGCATGACCGGGCTTTCCGGCGGGGTGAAAAACCTGTTCGGCGTCATCCCCGGGCTGACAAAGCCTGAGTTCCACTACCGGTTTTCGGAAAACGCCCGGTTTTGCTCCATGCTGGTGGATTTGGCGGGCACCGTATCCCCCAGCCTCACCATTGTGGACGCGGTGGATTCCATGGAAGGGGACGGCCCCTCCGCAGGGATAAAGAAACATACCGGGCTCTCCTTTGCCGGCAAAGGCCCATTTTTCCTGGATCGGATCCTGCTGGAGTATATCGGGATGCCCGTTTCGGAGTGCCTGACGGTACACGAGGCCATCCAGCGCTCCCTGTGCCCATCCTCTGCCGCCCAGATCCCGGTGTGCGGGGATTTTACCACACCGCCCCGGTGCGGCGATTTTCGGATGCCCCGCTCCAAACACGTGGACTTTGGGGAGAGTATCCCAGGCTTTGTGCGAAAACCCGCCCTATATCTTGCCAACCGCCTCTTGACACCCCGTCCGGTCATCCGTCATAATAACTGTATCGGCTGCGGGAAATGCGCCCAGAGCTGTCCGGCTAAGACCATCCGCATCCAAAAGAAAAAGGCGCGGATCGATTACCGCAGCTGCATCCACTGCTTCTGCTGCCATGAGATGTGCCCGGTGAGCGCCATCCATATCCGCCGCTCTCCCCTCTCCCGCTGACGGCGGCTCAGGCAGCTTAACTTCGTTATATGGATGCGCCAATGTTTCGGGATTTTTGAGCCGCGGGTATTGCATCCGAAAATTCTTAGCTCCGTTTTCCCCGGCTTAAATTTGTATCGCTCCATTGAAAAAAGCGTTGGAATGAGCCTCCAACCCACGTTCTGCGCCTGTCAGACGCAGAAAACCGGCTGCCTCTCACCCAAACCGGCGCAACCTCGAAAAGGAAGTACCGGCTGGGCGCAGGTGTCCAACCGCAGGACTTCGCTCCTCGGATTCCTATTATCCGGATTATGCGGCGCAACCTCGGAAGAGAAGTGCCGGTGGGGGCAGGCGTCCAGTCGCAGGGATTCGCCTTCCGAAATTCCGGAATCCAGATTTTGTCCTGCGAAACCGGCACAACTGCATAACGGAAATGACGGCTCTGCGGACAGATTCAAACACAAAGGATATCTTTGTGCCGGTTTATATTGGTAACAAGGAGACGCTGCCCAATGGGTCAAACTCAGAAAGAAATGAGGATCACAATATGAAAAAGACATTGAAAGTCGGCATTGTAGGCTGCGGATGGTTCGGCAACTACCACTTGGACAACCTCCTGAAGATGGAGGGGGTAGAAGTGGCGGCTCTGGCAGCCTCCAACCCAGAGCGCCTGGCTCAGACAGCCCGGAAAGTCCCGGGAGCAGCCACGTTTACCAGCGGAGCCCAGATGCTCCGGGAGGCCCAGCTGGACGCGGCGGTCCTGTGCGTCACGCCGGCGCGCCACGAGGGGCTGGAAGTCCTGGCTGCCCAGCGGGGAATCCATCTGTATGTGGAAAAGCCTATCGGCCTGTGTATGCAGGAAGTTGAGGATACCCTTAGAGCCATCGAATCAGCGGGGATTATCGCCGCAGCCGGGTATCAGGGCCGGTACAGCCCGGCCATGCAGGAGGCCAGACAGTTTCTGCAGGGACGCAAAATCGGGTTGGTCCGGGGAGAATGGGTTGGCAATATGCCCGGTACGCCCTGGTGGAGGGTGAAGGACGCCTCCGGCGGGCAAATCGTGGAGCAGTGTACCCACATCTTCGATATCCTGCGCTATCTGGTCGGGGAAATGCAGGCGGTGTCCTGCCAGGGGCTGACCGGCCTTCTCACCGGGGTGGAAAACTACTCGGTGGAGGACTGTTCCAGCACCACCATCCGGTTCGAAAACGGAGCTGTGGGAAACATCCTCACCGCCTGCTATCTGGATACCGGGAAAGCGCCCGGGCATATCGGCTTCTCCATCTATGCCCAGGATGCCCAGGTGGAATGTGAATGGGGTAAGGAAATCCGCCTTATAAGCGGGGATACCACCAAAATTCTGCGCCTGGACGGGCAGGATCACGCCCGGGCGATGTCCGCCTTTTTGCAGGCGGTACGCCAGCAGGATCCCTCCCTGGTGCTCTCCAGCTATACGGACGCCGCAAAAACGCTGAAGGCCACGCTTGGCGCCAACCAGATAATGCAGACACAGACACTTTAACCTTTTGAGGATCAAAATACCCTGTGCTCCATGAAGGAGGTCGAAGCTGTTTTGAAGACGATTGTTGTAAAAGCCCCGGCAAAGCTCAATCTCACCCTGGATATCACCGGGCGCCGGGAAGATGGCTACCACTTTATGCAGATGGTGATGCAGGCCGTGGATCTCTACGATACGCTCACGCTGACAAGGCTGGAGCATCAGAGAGTGGATGTGACCTGTAATAAACCGGAGCTCTCCTGCGGGGAGGACAACCTGGTCCGGCGGGCGGCGGTTCTCTTTTTTGAGCATACGGGAATCCGCGCCGGGGCTGCCATTGAAATCCAGAAGGTCATCCCCATGCAGGCGGGCCTGGGCGGCGGCAGCGCAGATGCAGCCGGAACCTTAACCGGGCTCAACGCCCTGTTCGGCACCGGGCTTTCCACCCAGGAGCTGTGTGCCCTGGGGCTCACGCTGGGGGCGGACGTACCCTTCTGCATCCGGGGGGGCACGGCCCTGGCCCAGGGGATCGGCGAAATCTTCACAGAACTGCCCCGGATGCCTGAATGCTCCATCGTCATAGCAAAGCCTGTCGAGAATATGAGCACAGCCGTGGGGTTTGCCCGGTTTGATGAGCACGGAGCCCGCCGCAGGCCGGATCATGACAGAGTGGTTGCCGGGATTGCCGCCGGGGATTTGGAATACCTCACCCAGGGGATGTACAATGTGATGGAGGAGGTCTACGGGCTTTCCGCTGTCAGCAGCATCGAGGAGGATATGCTCCGGCATGGCGCCGTCAAGGCCATGATGACGGGAAGCGGCACCGCTGTGTTTGGGATCTTCGGGCAGCGCTCCAAAGCCAAGCGGTGTTTAAAATCGTTAATGGGCTCGGTTCAGGCGGTCTTTTTAGCCCAGCCGGTGGATCATGGGCCTGTCTTATTGAAAAAGTAGCGTCCTTTCCCACTGACAGATATGTCCTCCCACACCGCTGATGCCGGGACACTCGGAGGGCACCGGGATGCGCTCAGCTTGATTCTTTGCTTAGCCCCTCAGCATCCCTTAGAAGTTTTGGGACAAGCCCAAAACTTCCGCAGATACAAACAACTCTTCAGACTCGCTTTGTAGTCTTTGCGCACTTTTCCGCTGGAACAAATTACGGAGAATTGAAACTTGTTTCAATTCTCATAAGGGATGCCGTACTACTAGGCCAAGAATGAACTACCCGCATCCCGGCGGCAGGGCTTTGGGAAGGAATTGGATGACAGTTTTCATGGGTGCAATTACTCTGTTTTTATGCAAATAAAGAAGAACTACATTTTTAGTTTTTCTCTCCCCGCCCGCTCATGCCGCGGAGGCACCGGGATGCGCTTGGCTTTGTTCTCGTCTTAGTCCATCAGCATCCCTTTGAAGTTTTGGACAAGCCAAAACTTCCGCAACTAATTCTAAATTGTGGTCTGCACGGCCAGAAAAGGGGAAAAGAGCCGTCCAAGAGGCGTTCCCCCTCTTGGATATCTCCCCCTTTGGGGCAGTTTTGCGTACTCAATCAGTGAAGGTTGGTAGAAAACGAAAAATCGCAAGCTCTCTTCGCTTTCTAATGCCGCTGATGCAACCGGGACGCTCGTAGTCTGATTCTGAACCCCAGTCCATCAGCATGGACAAGCCAAAACTTCCGTAGTTCATTCAAGTTCTGTCTATAAAAGTTCTGCCGTAACCCGGGGGTTCATCAAAGGAGGGGGCTGGCCCCATCCTTTGTCGTTTTTAAAAGTGAGAGGGGATTCAAAGGGGAGAGAGGAAAATCGAAATCCTCTCTCCCCTTTGTAGTCTTTGGGTACTTTCTGGTAGCAGAAAGTACCGCCGCCCGGCCAGGGCTTGGGGTAGGAATTGGAAGACAGTTTTCATGGGTGAAAATCCCCTCCGTTCTCTTGATGCAAAATTAGAAAGGATATTTTTTTAATATTCAAAAATGGAGATTTTGCCACCCATACGGAATACCAACCAATTCCCCACCCAAACCGCTGTGCCGCGGGGGCACCGGGATGCGCTTGGCTTTGTTCTCGTCTTAGTCCCTCAGCATCCCTTTGAAGTTTTGGACAAGCCAAAACTTTCGCTGCTAATCCTCAATCATGGCCTGCCGAACAGAAAGTAGGCAAAGTTCGTACCCCCTTGGGCAGTTTTTTGCACCCAATCAGTAGAGGCTGGAAAAAGTCGAGAAAGTAAACGTTCTCAACTTTCAGGCCCACACTTGGGCCGATGCCGTATGACTAGGCCAAGAATACACTACCCGCATCCCGGCGGCAGGGCTTGGGGCTGCTGTGCCCAGTAATCTGAAGTTTCCGGGCCCCTTATCCCCGATGGCGCTGGGGAAAATGAACCGTTTTCATCCAGGAGGACAGGCGTTTATACAGAAGAACGGTAATCAGGGACAGGATGACGCCCTTGAGCAGGTTAAACGGCCCCGCTCCAAACAGGATATAGGTGTCCAGGCTCCCAATCAGGGGGTTAATCTGGGCGCAGGCCGAGAGAATGGCATCAATGGGCATAATCTTAGAATAGAAGGGGATCAGCAGAAAACGATTCGCCAGCATCCCGCATACAGTCATCACCGCAATAGCAGCCCCGCAGGAAACCAACGCCCCTTTTCTGGTGTGGCAGCGGCGGTAGATGACGCTGGCAGTCACCGCAAAGGCGCTGGTACACAAAAAGTCCGCCAGCTCTCCCACGCCCCCTGTCTGAGAGGAGAGGACATGAACCAAATCCTTAATCAGGGTTACAATCACGGCGGAGACAGGCCCCATAGTAAAGCCGGCTATCATGGTGGCGGCGCCGCTTAAATCCACCTTTAAAAAGGGCGGCATAAAAGGCA
The DNA here is from genome assembly GCA_021771035.1 of Marvinbryantia formatexigens. Classification (GTDB taxonomy): domain Bacteria; phylum Bacillota; class Clostridia; order Oscillospirales; family Ruminococcaceae; genus CALXEM01. Next base: position 128,477 of record JAETPU010000003.1, read on the forward strand.
GCGGGAACTCAAAATACATGAGCACCGCGGCAATCGCGGCAAACAGTGCGGTGTAGGTGATGGTTCTGGTTTTCGTCATAATCAGCATCTCCTTATTTGAGTGCGGGCGAACACAAAAAGCCCTGAGGGATTTCTCCGCTCAGGGCTTTTTTACTCCAAAAACAGCCGTCCTGTCAGACAGCTGGCCTTGGTTTCTTTCATCCGGACTATACCGTCGGTTCTGGAATTCCACCAGATCAGCCGCAGAAAACTCTGCGGTTCGCGGACTGTTGCCGCCGGTGAGGACTTGCACCTCGCCCTGAAACCATATTGTTATAACAGTGCGAGTATAGCACTCCATGAGACGGTTGTCAATCGGTTTTTTCGGCAGCCGTGGGCCCTCCAGTGCCTGGCGCCTGTCCTGTGTTCCCTGCGGAATTTTCCTCTCCCGCTCTCTTGACAGAGGTTTGACGCAGTGCTATTCTATATTTAGATAATTTTCTAAATATCTAAATAAGAAAGGGGTGATGGCTTTTGGGAGATGTATTCGCAGCGCTTTCCGACCCTACCCGGCGCAGGATTTTAGAGCTGCTGGCGCAGTCGGACAAAACAGCCGGTGAAATTGCGGACTGTTTTCCCATCACTAAGGCATCCATCAGCCATCATTTGAATGTGCTCAAGGCCGCCGGGCTTATCCGGGACGAGAGAGAGGGGCAAAAAATCCGCTACCGGTTAAACACAACTGTTTTTCAAGAGATGATGAAATGGTTTTTCACCATTACTGGGGAGGAATCCGACCATGAGTAAAAAATTTGGCCTTCTGCTGTTTGCCGTCACTGTGCTGTCCCTGTTGGGGCATTTGTTTCTCTATCCCAGCCTGCCGGACGTCATCCCCATTCATTGGGGAGTATCCGGCCAGGCGGACGGCTTCGGCCCGAAATATATGGATCTGATCTTAGCAGCCATCCCGTTGGGGATGCTCCTGTTGTTTTGGGTTATCCCGAAAATTGACCCCCGGCGGGGAAACTATCAAAAGCACCAGGGCGTTTACACGGGTTTCATTGCCCTGATGACGCTGTTTCTCATTGGTGTCAGCTGGGCCGCCGCGGCCATTGGAATGGGAATTCCCCTGAGTATCGACCGGATTATCTGCTTTTTGCTGGGCGCGGTATTTCTCATCACGGGCAACTATATGCCCCGGATCCAGAGCAATTTTACGTTTGGAATCCGCACGCCTTGGACCATCGAGAATGAAACGGTGTGGAAGAAGACGCACCGCTTGGGCGGATTCGGATTCTGCCTGGGCGGGATTTTGTTCCTGATTGCGGCTGTCATCAGCCACCCTGTGGCAAGGATTCTGCCGGTGGCCTTTCTCATTCTGATGACAGTATCGATCTATGTGTACTCCTATGTGTTGTTTCGCCGCCTTGCCAAATAGACGCCCGATTTACCGCCGGGCAGCCCCCAGGGCTTTGGGAAAGCATTAGCTTCCAATTCCAGGAGCGTATTGTACCGGATCCGGCTATGGCCTGCCGCCTGTTTTTTACGGGCAGCGGGCCGTTTTTATGCCTGGGCCGGCCTTTGGTTCCCCCCGAAGGGGACCGCCTATAACAACCGGGCATCCAATGCGGGGTGTGCGTACAATTTCACACAGCACGCCGGGGGACCGCCGGCATGGCCCGGTTTGAAGCGTCCGGGCCTCTGGGACGGGAAGGACGCAGGAAAACTGAAATTTTCAGAAATCCAGCCATTCCTCTTGTGTGCCGGCGCTTCATCTGCTATCATAAATGAACTATGAAAAACCATCGGGCCTGTACCAAGGAAACCGGGCCCTCAGAAAAGAGGTTGACAGCACATGATTCCCTTTTTGCAGCAGGCGGCCAAGGTACGCCCTTCGCAAAAGCAGCTGGATTGGTTCGAATTGGAATCCTACGCCTTCATCCACTTTGGGGTGAACACCTATACGGATCGGGAATGGGGCACCGGCCAGGAACCCGAGGAGATTTTTAATCCCGTCAAGCTGGACTGCGACCAATGGGTCAGGGCGATTCAGTCCGCGGGGCTGAAGGGGATGGTGCTCACAGCAAAGCATCATGACGGGTTTTGCCTGTGGCCGTCCCAGTACACGGAACACAGCGTAAAAAACAGCCCCTATCAGGGGGATGTTGTCCGCCAGGCGGCGGACGCCTGCCGGCGCGGCGGGATAAAATTCGGGTTTTACCTCTCCCCCTGGGATCGCAACAGCCCCTACTATGGAACTCCCAGCTATAACGACTATTTCTGCAACCAGCTCACAGAGCTGCTCACCGGTTACGGCGAGATCTTCTATGTCTGGTTCGACAACGCCTGCGGAGAGGGCCCGAACGGCAAAAAACAGGTGTATGATTTTCCCCGTTACTTTGAACTGATCCACCGCTACCAGCCGAACGCCGTCATCTTCAACGATTTCGGCCCGGATGTGCGCTGGTGCGGCAACGAGGCCGGAGCCGCCCGCCATGCCGAATGGGCCGTGGTGCCCGGCGAGCTGTGCCGATACGCCCCGGTTCAGACCGGCGCGGGGCCCCTGGCACAGGAGGGGGATCTGTCCTATCTGTATAATACGCACCAGGAGATTGGCACCACCAGCAATATTCTTTACAGCAAGGGGCTGTGCTATGTCCCCTCTGAGATTGATATGTCCATCCGCCCCGGCTGGTTCTGGCATGAGCAGGAGTCTCCCCATTCCCTGGAGCGCCTGTTTCACACCTATCTGACCTCCGTGGGCGCCAACACCTGCCTGAACCTGAATATCCCGCCGAACCGGGACGGGCTTATTGACGAGCGTGATGTGTGCCGCCTGGCCCAGCTGGGAGAACTGCTGCAAAAGGAATTTGGGGAGGCAATCCCCTGTGAAACCCAAAAGGTTCTCGATACCCCCAAAACCCAGCCTCAATATACCGTCACCCTGCCGGAGCCAACCTCGGATATCCGTTATGTGGTGCTGGGGGAGGATCTCACCCAGGGCCAGCGTATCGAGAGCTTTCATATCACGGCCGAGGCCTGCGGCAGGGAATATCCCCTGTATGAGGGCACCTGTGTAGGGCACAAGAAAATCTGCCCCCTGCAGGATCCCTTTGCCAAACAGAATCCCCTGATCGGGGATGGTTCCGAAAAAATCAGCCGATTGACGGTGCATATCACGGCGGCGCGGGATGAAGTCCATCTGAAAACGATCCAGGTGTATTGACCCCCTCACCGGCGCTGCCAGCCGAACGCTGGCGGGCACATTGCCTTTGCGGCCCTAAGGGTTCTCAGCACAGAGCCAGCCGTTTTATCTGCAAAGGATCCAAAGAGAGCCCCGGGCCAGCGGCCCGGGGCTCTCTTACTTTCCCCGCTGGTTTCCCTTTTTACGATGCCGCAGGCGCTGGATTCCCCGCCGGTTTTTCGCTTTCTCAGAGGATGATGCAGATTAACCCGCTGCAGCCCTCGTTGATGATGCGCTCGATGGTTTCCTGCAGCTTGAGCCTGGCGTCCTGAGGCATCCGGTACAGCTTGTTGTGCAGGCCTTCGTTGACCAGCTCGTGCAGGCTCTTTCCAAAGATGTTGGACTGCCAGATTTTCTTGGGATTCTCCTCGAATTCCTTGAGCAGGTACATCACCAATTCCTCGGACTGCTTCTCGCTTCCCACAATAGGAGAAACCTCCGCGGTAATATCGGCCCGCATCATATGGATTGAGGGCGCCGACGCCTTCAGCTTGACCCCGTACCGGCCTCCCTGCTTGACAATCTCCGGCTCCTCCAGGCTCAGTTCGTCGAGAGTGGGCATCACAATGCCGTATCCGGTGGCCGAAACCTGCTCTAAGGCGCCCTTGACCTTCTCATATTCCCGCTTCATGTTGGCAAGCTCCACCATACAGGGCATCAAGGCGGATTCGCCGTCAATCTCAAGCCCCGTGGCCTCGCCCAGAATCCGGTAGAACAAGGAGGACTCCACCTCCACCCGCACCTGGGCCCGCCCGCAGCTGAGATCGATATCGCTGATGCGCACATCCGAGATATATTCGCAGCTCTCGCATAGGGGCGTGAGCCTGGGCTTCACCTGGCTGATATGCTCGATGGTCCCGGCGGCCTCCATGATGGACTGGAACACCGCCGACTTGAGCCAATGCCCTCTGTCCAGGGAGACAATCCACTTGGGCATATCCACAGCGATTTCCTTGACCGGGAATTCAAAGAGGATCCGGGTGAGAATTTCCCGAATATCCCCCTCGTCCAGGTCGATACAGCTCACGGGCAGCACGGGAACCCCATAGCTCTCCTGCAGCTGTTCCGCCAAATCCCGGCTTTGGGCGCTGCGGGGCTCCATACAGTTGAGCAGTACCACAAAGGGCTTGTTGATGCGGCGCAGCTCATCGATGACCCGCATCTCCGCCTCCTCATATTCGCTTCTGGGGATATCGCTGATGCTGCCGTCGGTGGTTACCACCAGGCCGATGGTGGAGTGCTCGGTGATGACCTTCTGCGTCCCGATTTCCGCCGCCATATTGAAGGGGATCTCATCATCAAACCAGGGGGTCATCACCATGCGGGGGTTGTCGTTTTCCACATAGCCCAGCGCGCTGGGGACAATATAGCCCACACAGTCGATCATGCGCACATTGAAGCTGGAATTGTGCTCCAGATTGACCTTGACGGCCTCCTCCGGGATGAATTTGGGTTCGGTTGTCATAATGGTCTTGCCGGCGGAGGACTGGGGAAGCTCATCCGTGGCCCGTTCCCGGCGGAAATCGCTCTCGATATTGGGCAGAACCAAGGTCTCCATGAACCGCTTGATAAAGGTGGATTTTCCGGTGCGCACCGGCCCCACCACGCCAATATAGATATCCCCATCGGTCCGCTTGGCGATATCCCTGTAAATTGTCTGACTCTCCATGCTTGTTACCACGCCTTTCTGGCCAAACGCCCGAATTTGATGGCCGAACCCGGCCCGGAGCAGCTGTCTGTTTGGTTACGGGACAATGGGAATGAGCAGCATACTGCGCTGGGGCACATTTGCCCCCTCCAGCCCGTTTTCCTCCATCACCGCCGCCATGGAGGTGTTGTAGCGCTTGGCTATCTCCCACATGGCCTCGCCCTCATCGGCAAAATAGATGGTGATGGCCGCCTGGGACTGGGGCTTTCTCCCCTTGGAGTCATCCAGCTCGATGGTGTCCACGGCCTGGCGGCGGCGCACCCCGCAGATGGAGCCCGACAGGTACACCTGGGTTTTGATTTCCACACTGTCCTCGCCCGAACGTACAAAGGTGCAGTCCCCGGCCTCCATCTGGATATCGGTGATCAGCTGCTCGGCCTCATAGCTGGCGCACACGTGCCGGATTTCCAGCGCCTGCTCGCAGTACAGAGGGCTGGCGTCCGTATCCACCGCCAGCATACACACCGTGAGCTTTCCATACAGGACAAGCCCCTCCTCCTCGGTTTTGGCCTCGGTAAAGCCGGCGCGGCACCAGACATCGGTCACATCGGTTACCTGCTGGGGCAGCTTGAGGCTTTCGCTTGTGTCCTGGGTGGTATTGAGAATATCCAAGAGGGATAGGCTGCTCACCGCGCGGGTGGTAAAGCTGGATTCATACTGGGTGCAGTAGCAGTCGCTCACCCAAGCCGTATCCATCTGCCGGTAGGCCTTCACCACTGCGCAGAATACGGCCTCCAGAGCTACGGTGCGGCCTTCGCCCAGCTCGTCAGAACGGGGAATCAGCTCGCAGGACACCACGTGCATATGCACATCGCACCGGCAGTTCTCGTCCACGCCGTCCACATCCACAATCTGGCTGATGGGCAGGGTGAAGCGCGCAATATGCAAATCCCGTTCATTTTCATACCCGCTGTACAAAAAGCTGACCTTCAGCTCTCCCTTGGCAATCACCTTGTTGGCGATGGCCTTGTAGTCCGTCACCTGGGCCCGGCAGCTGCAGCGCACAATGTGGCGCACCCCCGGCTCGCTGTCCTCAATCTGCAGATCCTCCCGCAGGGTATACTGGCGGGAGGCACAGCCAACCACCTGGGTGACCGGCGCGGTCTGGCGCAGCAGCTGGATGCCCTCGCCCTGGGCGTCGGTGACAACGCTCTCCTTCTTTTGGGAAAGCACCTTGAGCTGGATGGTGAGCGCCCCTCTTACATCCGCCCGGCGCGGGCTCACCGCACGGCAGTTCATGTAATCCACCGCGGCATGATAGCTGATAACCGGGGACTCCGGCGCGCACTTGAGTTCAATGGTGCGGGAAAACGGGACCTTATGCTCGCTGCACCGGATACTTCCCGTATCCGACAGATAGGTGACGGACAGCAGCGCGTGACCATCTACCGCCAGCTGCGCCCCATTGGCCTGTACCAGAGTAAATACCGGGGTGGCGCTGCAGGTCAGGATTTTCAGAATGTCCGGGCAGTAATCCGGCAGCAGAATGTCACATTCTATCGGCTGTTCCACGAAGGAATCATACACCACTTCACAGGCGGCGACGGATTCCTGGACCGTATTCAGTTCCATAGTTTCTCCCTCTCCTTCTTGACTTTCTATGTTCATCTATATTCCCTCACCGGGCCATGTATGACATGTCCCCGCGTAAAAAAAGAAAAGAACCCCGAAGACACAGTGTCTCCGGGGTTTTCCTATGTTCTGCTCTGGGAAAAATCCGTCCGATCAGACGGCTTCCTTTTTGATATGAAATAACAGCCGCAGCAGAGGGGAGAGAATCTTCGGACTTTTCAGTACAATAATCTTCATCACAAAGCCGCCTTTCTCCGGCGAATTCTTCTGGTTTCACTGCCCGATTCGCCGGAACAGACAGCGGGTATTCTTTTTGACAGAGGAGAACGCCGTTCTTTTCCACGGCGGGGCAGTTTCCAGACGGGTTACAGGCCCCTCCTGTCTCAGCGCCTGACCACACATCCCAGGATGACGAGCATCAGCGCACACAAGAATACAATGATCTTCAGAGAGCCGAACAAGGCGATGAACATACCCATTCCAAAGGCAATGGCGATGGTACAGCAGAGAATGGAATCTCTGCGGCAGCGCTTCTGTTTCAACAATCACCGCTCCCTTCCTCGGCCTGAGGAATCGTTGCTTGGGGATTCCCCTTGCTTCATTATATGGAGAAGCCAAAAATGTGTGAGTGCCGTTTTTTCGGGCAATTGCTGAAATAGGACACTCCACAGGCCCTGGTTTTTCGGGTTTTTCGGGAATTTGACACAGGCGCCTGTTTTCACGCCCGCAGGCGCAGACAGGCGCAGTATACTCCACAGCGGACAGTTCCCGCCGAAACCGGGCAGAATTCTATGGCAGTTTCAGGGAAAAATCCCAGACGAGCCTTGACAGTTATTCCGGGATATGGTATTATTATTTTCGTCACATCGCCGTGTGGCTTTTTTACACTTGGAGAGGTGTCCGAGTGGTTTAAGGAGCTGGTCTTGAAAACCAGTGACTCGTAACAGAGCCGTGGGTTCGAATCCCACCCTCTCCGCCATATCCCCTTCAAGCTGTATTATAATAGGAAGTTCATTCTTTGCCATGGAGAAATACCCAAGTGGTGAAGGGGCTCCCCTGCTAAGGGAGTAGGTCGGGAAACCGGCGCGAGGGTTCAAATCCCTCTTTCTCCGCCATAAAAAAGGACTGTGCTTTGGCACAGTTCTTTTTTTATCTGCTGCGGCAGACCTTTGAACCCGAGCGCCGAAGGCGCGGGCTGGCTCACCGATGCGCCGCCTGCGGTGGATACAGTGAGGTGAGGCTGGCGCCGCGGTCGGTGATTGGCAAGACGGCAGCGCCGCCGCAGACAGAGCCGGGTACCGCAAGGGGGCTTGTCTGGCAAATTCGCCCCCATCTTTTTGTATCCTATAAACCGTGAAAGCCCAGCCCCCATAAGCAGTCTCAATTATAAGCTTGGGGGTTCACAAACAACTCCATGGGATCATTTTTATTGGGTTTTCACACTGAATGGTTACCACGACATTACTCTTATGACACTCAAATGTCCATGTAGTGTTTGTTTTTACAGCTAGTTGCAAAGGTATCCAGCTTAAAATGATTTTGATTGAAAGAGGGATAAATATGGGTTCGTTAAACGGCAGCCATATTTCTGGCAAAGTATTCGTAAAGGGTAAAGCCTCCGAAGAATTTATATGCGATATGGTTACGATCACAATTACATTTCATCACAAGGAGCTTTCCGGTGCCAAGGCCTCTCAAGAGACAACCAAGCAATGTGAACAATTTTTAAAGAGATTAGCTGAATCAGGTGTCGATATTGCAATGCTGAGGCTTCATAATGACAGCATTGATCGGCGCTCCTATTCTGACGAGGAGGAAGTAAACGCTTCCCGTACGATTCAATTTGACAGTCAGGCCAGTGCAACAACTGTTAATTTTATTTTGAAAATAATTCAGGATGAATTATTAGATGCAGAGTTTTCTACCGAGTACTACCTGTCAAACGAAGAGGAATTGCGGAAGCAGCTTAGAAGAAGAGCTCTGGAGGATTCTAAAGAAAACGCCGAGCTGCTAGCTCAAGCAGCAGGCAAAGCAATTGTTGGAATCGATACAATTGATATGAACCATCATCAGATGCGTGCAGCCTCTGCGAATAATATTTCTATTAGACATGAATTTCATGATATATGTCAAATTTTCTCAAAAAAACTCTCTATGCCGAATCAAAATATTACGGAAGAGGTAGATGTGACGTGGCTGATTGGATAGAATAGAGCAGGACATTGGCAGCCAGTTTTATACTATCCGTAGTCGTGATTCCCAAAATGCGGAATTCCCTACCCCGTTCGAAATGGAACGCTTCTACTGGAGGAACCATATGATTCTTTTTCTCGTTATGCTGTATTTCTTTGGGATGGTCGTAATGAATTTCTTTGCGGCCAACTGGATTCTGGAACTTGTGTACCGGTCCGCCGGAATTACCAAGCGCCAGGTCCGTCAGTACCAGCAAGACCATGTGGGCGGCAGACGCCGGCAGCTGTATGCCTCTTTCTGGATTTTATCCCGCTCCCCGGAGCCCAAACGCACAAAAAAGCTCATTTGGCTGCATCAGCTGGCCATCGCCCCCGCGGCCCTCGGTTTTCCCGCGGCATTTGCCGCCATTACCATCAGCATAAAAAATCCCCGGCTTGGCAACCTCATCTTAATTTGCACAGCGGGGTTCCTCCTGGTATATAATCTCACCCTTGCTCTAGTGGGAAAACTTGGTAAATCCAAGTTCTCCGCCCAGATCCCCGACAGCCGCCCTTCAGACGAGGAGGACCACGATCCCTGGGAGGAGGACGGCAAATTCCAGGAGGACTCCAATCCCCAGGAAGAGTTTGGGGAAGAAAACCCGGCAGATGCTTGGGAACAGGACTCTGCTGCCGTCCACGAAGAGTATATGCGCCTGTATCGGGAACACCGCAAAAGGCGTAATGCGATGCGGTTGGTCACCCTTATCCTTATCGCCCTCATTGCGTCCTCCGGCCTCTGGTTAAGACTGGGCAAAACCTCAGAACCGACGGAGGCCCCCTCAGCTTCTGAGCCTTCTGAGCCTTCTGAGGTATCCGTGGCCCCGCCGGCAGAACCTTCCCAGACCGGCGAGACGAAAACGCCGCCGGATGTGGATTCTCTGACAGATGTACTGGCCTCCCACGGCTTTACCCCGCAGGAACCCGCAGATCCGGGCATCTCCCAGGAATACAGCGACTGCATCACCGTACAGGAGGATGGCTTTTTCCTGGAATTTTACCTCTATCCAGAGGAGGCCGGCGCCAAAAATCTCTATGCCAGCGTAAAATCCCAGCGTATGGCGCTGATACCGGATCCCTCCCTCGGCGCTGAGGAGGAGGGAGAAAATTATGCTATGTGCCGCACATCCGCAGACCAATGGTATACGATTACAGTACGGATTGATAAAACGGTACTCTGTCTGGAAGGCGCCGACGAGGCCGCCCTCGAGGAACTGCTGGCAGAACTGGTTCCAACCCCATAGAGCGGGATAATCGAACGGTGTGAAGTACAAGTACACACAGATTTGCAGGGAGGTTCGCACTAAAGTCAGTGCCAAAAGCCCTCCGTCGAAACAAAAGGGACAGGAAATAGGGTTGTGGGCAGATTGTTATTTTAGAGTATTTGTGGTATGATTTTGGTGTGTTAGGGATGTATTTTATGCATCTTTGCTGTCGCTCCCCGCATGGGGAGCGTGGATTGAAATGCGGTGTGCTTTCGTCCGTCACTCCAAGTGCAAACGGTCGCTCCCCGCATGGGGAGCGTGGATTGAAATCCCGATCATCGGCCTGCCGCACACGCCGCAAAAAAGTCGCTCCCCGCATGGGGAGCGTGGATTGAAATACAATTAGTTGATTTTAGTGGCGTGCTCGATAAACGGTCGCTCCCCGCATGGGGAGCGTGGATTGAAATGGATATTGCGTGTTCAGCTCCACCAAAAGGTGCAGTCGCTCCCCGCATGGGGAGCGTGGATTGAAATATAGCAAGGTCTTGGTTCTCCTCCATGCGAGAGAGTCGCTCCCCATGCGGGGAGCGTGGATTGAAATATCTGTATAATAACCGACTTTAGCATAGTTACGGTGTCGCTCCCCATGCGGGGAGTGTGGATTGAAATCAGTCCGGCGCATTGGCGCCCCAGTTTTCCGGCTGTCGCTCCCCATGCGGGGAGCGTGGATTGAAATTTGAACAGGATTTCGAGATTGAGGAACAGCCAACGTCGCTCCCCATACGGGGAGCGTGGATTGAAATTGCGCTCTAACGAACAGTCCACTCCGGCGGCAATAGTCGCTCCCCATGCGGGGACAGTCTCCGTGGCTGTCCTCCATACGAAGCATCCATCCTGAAAACAACAACGCCTCAGCTTCGGAAGCTGGGAGCCGGATATGAGGCGGCTATCCGGAAAGACAGATAACACGGTGTATCCAAAGGCGAAAGGAAAGCTAAAAAATGACATCGAAATTAACCGACGTACAAGAAATTTGGCGCAATGAAGAACGGCTCTTTGATGAAGTGTGTGAGATTGCGCGAAAACTCAAGCAAAAACATCCAAAGGTAGGCTATGCGGTGCGTTTAGAACGTTCGGGCGGTGCAATAGCAGGGAATCATGAGCTCCCCAGCCGTTATTCCGCTTGGATCTTTGTTTCCCTGAACCGAAATCGCACCATCCTGGAGAGCGGCAGGGACTCCGGGGAGTGGCCCGGCGCGTGTGAGGAAATTATCCGGGTTAAAAGTTTGTTTGGGAAAAACCATAAGCTGATTGTTTCCGATGACTATGCCCAATCCCTGGAAGCCCAGCTTGAGGATATATCTGAGGAGTATGAGAGAAGCCCTTTCACCTATGTTGAAAATACAGAGGCATCAAATGAGTTTTTAAAAAACGCCTGCAAAGTGGCGTGGATTGATTAAAAAAGCGCGGACACCAGCCCATCCCTCAAATAAAAAGACGGCGGAAAATCCCGCCGTCTTTTTATATCTCCGCCTTCACCCCTTTCCTGTTATCCGCATAGGATAACAGGAAACCCTAACAGGAAGGAGGGGACAAGAGTTGCCATGCCAAGACCAGGCGCCGATCCCGGAGGAACTCCAGGAACAGCTGAACCTGCTGGAAAATTCCCAGGGGCTGATCCGGACCATCCTGCTGGGAATCGCCCTGCAATACAAGGCCCTGGACGTTCAAAAATGCCTGCTCCTTAACAGCGCCCAACGACCCCAGGGATCACCGCCGGATGCCTGCCCGGATCCCAAATCCATTCAAATCGCGGCCTCTTTGATTGTTCTGTGCGCGCTCTTCGGCTTTCAAAAGCAGGCGGACACCATTGCCTGTCAAACGGCCCAGGCCGGCGGCTGTCCGGACTGGACTGAGCCTAAGCTCAACGCCACGGTCATTCTGGTGGCGCTTCTGAGGCTGTGCCGGCTGGCGGCCTCCCCCGCTGGAGAAGCTGACGCAGACAGCGCGCCGGAGCCCGACAGGTTCCGTGAGGAAAACGAAGAGCTGGAACTTTTGGGAGAGCCTGCCATATAATTTTATTGTTTTAACGGCAGCCGGTACTTTTTTGCGGCCCTGTTCCTCTCAAACATCCGCACATTCCAAAGCCGGGCTCAGCTGAGCCCGGCTTAGTTCATACAGCAAGTACGCAGACACCTGGGAATGGTTTTGGGCCTGCTTTTTTAACTCCCAATCTTCTCCGGGAATAGAACCGGGTTCCCCGGGAAAACTGCTTTCAGGTCCGGCTGTTCTGACAGCCGCCGTCAACGCATCTTTGCAACGCACGGCCCCATCGGCCCGGAAAACCCAGGCGCTCTTTGGGCCCAGTCCGGCTGTGCCGACCGGTGCAGTTCCCAGAAAGGAAGGATTTATATGGCGAAAAAGGGTATGAAACGTCCTGAGAGAACCCACACACAGCCCCGTAACGATACGGCGCCTGTGCCCGAAATCCAAGGCAAGGCAAAACACGGGAAGGAACCCGCCAACCCCATCATCGCGGGCACTCAGCCGCCCCGGCAGAAGGTCTATCACCAAACCCCCAGCACCAGGCGCAGGGCCGAGCGGCCCATCTCCGAGGTGTACTCTGTCATTGACAATGATTTGGCCCGGGATAACCTGGAAAACCATAGCACCGCCGCAGATCTGGAGGATTTATAATCCGGTTTTTCCGAACCTGGAACACCCTGACAGCATGGATAGTACCGACTATCCGGCAATAGGGCGCTTGCTTCAAAAGGCCTTTTGCCCAAAGGCCCATCAGGCCGTTTTGATTCTGCGGCGAAACACGCTGCCACATTGTCAAACTAAAAGGATTGGAGACGCCCGCGGGTTCTCCAATCCTTTTTAAAAACTGAGTTTCAAATTGCCGCGCAAATGTGCCGGCATTGACCGGGGGAGCCCTATCCCCCACAGGACACCAAGCGCTGCGGGGCTGGCTTTATTTTCCGAACAGCCGCGCGGCCTGCTCCATCTTAGCGATAATGTCCGTGCCAAAGGGGCAGTTTTTCATACAGGCCCCGCAGGCGACGCACTCCCCGGCGTGGTGCTCCAGCAGGTCATAGTGATCCTGCACCGTCTCGGGTACGCCGCCCTTGGCCTGTGCCAAATCCAGGTACTTGTTGACGGCCGCAATGGGGATCCCCACCGTACAGGGCGCGCAGTGCCCGCAGTACATACAATGTCCCTGAAAGGAAGCCCTGGGCGCCATGGATAAAACCTCGCTGTAATCCCGCTGGGCCGCTGAGGCCGTACAGGCAGCAGCCGCCTCGAGGACCTCCTGGGGACTTGCCATCCCGCCCAGCACACTGGCCACCGCCGGACGATCCAGACAGTAACTGATGCACTGCACCGGCGTCATGGCCTTGCCAAAGGGGGACTGATCCCCCAGCAGGAGCCCGCCCGCAAAGGGCTTCATCACCGTGAGCGCCACACCGGCGTTCTGGCACTCCTGGTACAGCCGCTCCCGGTTGGGATCAATACCCCTGTAAACCCGATCGTAGCTCTCCCTCTCAAAGAGCACATCGATGTTATCGCTGGGCGGCAGCATATCATAGGCAGGGTTGATGCTGAATAATATGACGTCAATTTTTCCGCTCCTGGCCGCGGCGAGCGCCACGTCCGGGTTGTGGGTAGACAGCCCCGTACTGCGGATTTTCCCCTGTTCTCTGAGCATGAGGATATACTCAAAGATTTCCCCCTCCAGGATATTTCTAAAATCCTCAAGCTCATCGCTGTAGTGAATCATTCCCACATCCACATACTGTGTCCCCAGATCCTCAAGCAGGCTTTCGAAGGACGCCTTGACTTCCCCCAGTTCCCTGGTTCGGCAGTACTGTCCATCCTTCCAGGCGCTGCACAGATGCCCCTGGATAACGGCACGCTCCCTGGGAATGCCCTTGAGCGCCTCCCCCAAATGGCGGCGCGCCCTGGGATCCGAGGTATACATATCAAAAAAGTTGATTCCGGACCGAATAGCGGTATTCAGAATCTGAAGGCTCTCCTCCAGGGACTTGCCCTCATAGCCCTCACATCCCATTCCGACGGCGCTCACTTGGATTCCGGTTCTCCCTAACTTGCGGTATTCCATCCTGTTTGTGCACCCCTTTCTCTGTTCTGCGGCTGCCCGCACGGCCTGTCTTTTTCTCTATTTTGTACCAGCGTCCGGCACAAGTCAAGACCCCGGCCCTCTTTAGGGCCCCGGCATTGCCCTGTACACGGTGCGGCACCTCCCACAGCGGACCCCTTTCCCCGGTTTCCGCTTCAAAAAATCCACAGGCCATCCTGAAAAAGCACCCAAATTCAGCAGGAATCGTGTTCCCTGTTGGGAAATTTGTGGTACAATATTCGCGTGGAACGCGAATATACAATCATCTAAAGATGATATGCACCGGCGTGAAGGCACGGCCGGTGTTTAGCAAAGCCAAACCGCAAAACTTCCCGGTTCCTTCAGGTTTTGTGGTACAATGTTCACGCAGGGCGTGAACATCTTGGAGTTTTACTTGCCGGTCAAACAACGACCGGCATTCAGCCAAGGCTGAACCGCAAAACGTCCCGGTTCATTCAGGCTTTATGGTATAATAAACGCAAATAGGGATAAAAACGGCCAGCGCCGTTTTTACAGATGCGTTTCTTTTACCGTTCTGGCAGCAAGCCGATAGGCGGCTTGTATTTATGGTACAATGTTCACGCAGGGCGTGAACATCTTGGAGTTTCGCTTGCCGGTCAAACAGCGACCGGCATTCAGCTGTCGCTGAAACGCGAAACGTCCCGGTTGGTACTAAAATTGTGGTATAATAACCTCACGCCGTGATCTGAAGCGTAGCTGTAGACTGCGTAGGCGTAGTTTAGAATAAAATTCCGAACTACAGAGAGAACATGAACCACGGGTATGAAAGCTCCGCTTTCTTTTTTTTTGGTATAATAAACGCAAATAGCGGTAAAAACGGCATTGGCCGTTTTTGCAGATGCGTTTCTTTTACCGTACTGGTAGCAAGCCGATAGACGGCTTGCATTTATGGTATAATGTTCGCAATCTTGCGAACATTAGGGAATTTCGCTTGCCGGTCAAGCAGCCGCCGGCATTCAGCTGTCGCTCAAGCGCAATACGTCCCGGCTGCTTCTAAAATTATGGTATCATGTTCGCAGAAGCTGCGGATATGCAATTCTCTTCGAGAATTCGGGAGTTTCCCTCACCGGCCCGAAGGCAAGGCCGGTGTTTGACAAAGCCAAAGCGCAAAACACCCCGGTCGCTCCAAGCTTTAGAGCAATATCATCCGACGCCATTACCGGAGAACGGCTTTAGACGGTTATAAGAACCGTTTATTTTATTGTGACGGGAGCCTTTTCAGCCCTGCGGCTTCCGTATCCCCATTCCGCCGATCCGGATCCTATCAGAAAATTTTACCGGACAGGCCCCATCGATAACTGGGCCCGTCCGCTGAAACACAGGAGGTACCAGCCTTGAATTTTACCGCAAACATTGCAGGCAAGCCCAAAAAATTCCGGGAAACCCGCTGTCCTCTCCAGGCCTTCCTATTGGCACTGGGAATCGCCGTCCTGATTTTCCTGCCCTTTGTGCTTTTGGGGCGGGGGTATTTCACCTTTTTCGGGGACTTTAACGTCCAGCAGATCCCCTTTTATAAGCTGGCCCATGAGGCTGTGCGTTCCGGGGAACTGGGCTGGAACTGGTATACGGATTTGGGCGTCAATTTTATTGGCTCCTACAGCTTCTATCTGCTGTTCAGCCCGTTTTTCTGGCTGACGCTGCCCTTTCCCACCGCGTTTGTGCCCTACCTGATGGCGCCGCTGCTGGTGCTGAAAATGGCCTGCGCCGCCTTTACCTCCTGCCTATACTTACAGCGTTTCGTGAAAAACCGCAGCTACGCGGTCATCGGCGCGCTTCTGTATGCCTTCTCCGGGTTTTCCATCTACAATATCTTCTTTAACCATTTCCATGAGGCAATCGTCTTTTTCCCGCTGATGCTCTGGGGCCTGGAAAAGCTGGTGATGGAAGATAAACGCGGATTCTTTGCCATGGCCGTCTTAGTAAACGCCGTGGTCAACTATTGGTTCTTTATCGGGGAAGTGGTTTTTACCATCCTGTATTTCCTGCTGCGCTGCTTCTCCCATGACTGGCGCATGACCTTAAAAAAATTCGGCTGGTGTTTTTTGGAGGCTGTCCTGGGGCTTCTGGGCGCTATGTTTGCGTTTTTACCCTCAGTGATGGCCATTATGGGCAATCCCCGGACCACCTCGGATAAACTGCTCAGCGGCTGGAGTTTCTGGCTGTACTCCAACACCGAGCGGTACCCGGCTATCTTCCACGCGCTGTTTTTCCCGCCGGAAGTACCCAGCCGGCCCAGCTTTTTCCCGGATCACGGCGCAAAGTGGTCCTCCCTGGCCTGCTGGCTGCCCTTATTCAGTATGTCCGGCGTCATCGCCTACCTGCGCGCCAAGAAAAAGAGCTGGCTGACCCGCGCCATCGTGCTGTTCACCGTGATGGCCTGTATCCCGGGGCTGAACAGCCTGTTTATCCTGCTCAACGACTCCTACTATACCCGCTGGTTCTATATGTTTTCCCTGCTGCTCTCCCTGGCAACCATCCTGGCTCTGGAGGGCAGAAACGAGGAATTCAACTGGTCGCGCAGTACGGTCATCACCGGCTCCATCATTGTGGGCACCATTTTGATTATCGGGCTCACGCCCAAGATCAAGGACGGTTCCCTGGCTTTAGGGCTGATGAAATATCCGGACAAATTCCTGGTGAACTCCGCTATCGCGCTGTTTGCCATGGTACTGCTGATTATCCTGGTGTTCTATTACCGGCGCCATCCAAAGTTTCTCACCTTTACCGCCCTCTCCCTGAGCGTGGTGTGCGTGGTATCCGGCGTCAGCTTTATCGCCATGGGCAAACAGCACTCGGATACCCAGGAGATGCTCATCGACACCGCCCTGGAAGGACGCTACCAGCTGCAGCTGGACGACACCGTCTTCGCCCGGTCGGACTTCTATCAGTGTATGGACAACCTGGGGATGTTCTGGCACCTGCCCAATATCCAGGCCTTCCACAGCGTGGTACCGGTATCTATCATGGATTTTTATCCCTTTGTGGGGGTAAAACGGGATGTCTCCTCAAAACCTGAGGCGGAATACTATCAGCTGCGCTCCCTGCTGTCCGTACGGTGGCTCTTCGTCAAGGAGAGCGCGGAAGGCGGTTCCCCTGTCACCGGATTTCGTCTGTATTCCCGCCAGAACGGCTATAAAATTTATGAAAATGAAAACTTTCTGCCCATGGGCTTTACCTATGACAGCTATCTCACCCGCAGCGAGGTGGAGACCCTGGCGGAGGGCGGGCGCTCTATGGCCATGATTTACTCCATGGTCCTGGAGGATGAGGACGTCTCCAAATGCTCGGATGTCCTTTCCCATTCCACGAACCCAATCCCCTCCATGGAGTACCGGGACTATGTTCAGGAGGTTGAGCAGCGCCGGCAAACCTGCGCGGATTCTTTCCAGACAACCAAGGAGGGTTTTTCCTCCACGATCACCCTGTCCCGGGAAAATTATGTGTTCTATTCCGTCCCCTATGACGAGGGCTGGAGCGCCACGGTCAACGGACAGCCGGCCGAGATTATCAAATCCAATGTGGGCTTTATGGCGGTGCGCGCACCCGCGGGGGCCAACACCATCACCTTTACCTATACCACACCGGGGCTGAAGCTGGGGACGGCAGTGTCCGCCGGGGCTATTTTGATTCTCATCGGATATACCGTTCTGTGCTCCCGCAGGCGCCGCCGGGCAGCAGTACCTGCTTGGCAGGACGAGCTCTCCGAACCTGTACCGGAGGCCCAGGACGATTCCTCCCGGGATTAACGGACGCCAACCGGTTTTTCGGATAAGGACCGACGGCTCTTAAACCATCATGGGCCCTGCCGCAGCGCAACGCTGCGGCAGGGCCCATTTGCTGTCACCTCAGCTTCTATCGTCAGCCAAAGTGGATTTAGAAACCGTCCTTCTTTCAAGGGACGCCGTATCACCGGATCAAGAATAAACGAACCGCATCCCACAGACTCATAGATTTTCCACAATCCTCGGGTGAACAAGTGGAAAACCCTAATCCTCCAAAAACGCCTCAATCAGCCTCAGCGTATTTTTCGCCCCGTCCACATGGGAACGCTCATAGCCGTGGGAGGCATATACGCCCGCGCCGATGAGGGCGTGCCGCACGTCATTTCCCGCCCGCAGCGCCATATCGGCGTCGGAGCCGTAAAAGGGGTACACGTCCACCGCGTAATCCACGCCTCGCCGTTTCGCCGCGGCAATCAGAGCGCTGACCATCTCATAGTTATAGGGACCGGTGCTGTCCTGAGCGCAGATGGAAACCTGATCCTCCCGGCAGGTGAGCCCATCTCCCACGCAGCCCATATCCACACACAGAAATTCCGTCACATCCGCGGGAATCGAAGCCGCTCCGCCGTGCCCCACCTCCTCAAACACCGTCACGTGCAGGTACACCCGGCGTTTGAGCGATACTGCGTCCTCCTTGAGATGCCTGGCATAGGCCAGCAGAATCGCTACGCTCAGCTTGTCATCCAAAAAACGGCTCTTGAGATACCCGCTGGAAGTCACCGTGGTGCGGGGATCCACAAAGATGTAGTCCCCCACCTGGATGCCCAAATCCCGGATCTCCTGGGCGGTGTAGGCCTTTTCATCCACCACCACTTCCATCGTGTCAAAGGTGCGTTTTTTGGCAGCGAACTCCTCATTGACATGGACAGAGGCATTTTTCAGCTGAAAGGTTCCGCTGTAGCGCCTGCCGTCCCGGGTGAGGATTTGGCAGTTCTCCGCCTCGATATTATTGGGGCTCAGCCCGCCTACGCTGCAGAAGCTCAGCCGCCCGGATTCTCCAATCCTGGTCACCATGGCGCCCAGGGTATCCACATGGCAGGACAGGAGCAGACCCTCGCCTCCCGCCGGGCCGCCCAGTTCCACCAGAACGCCGCCCTTCACTGTATATTGCGGGTCATAGCCGAAGCTGCGCAGCTGCTCCATCACATACTCAGTGGCCTCCCGGGTATAGCCGGAGGGGCTGTCAATGGCGCAGAGGGCCTTTAGCTGGCTGACAATCTCTAAAATCTGCGGATCGGTGCACGTTTCAATCTGAAAACTCATAATAGTCCCCTTTCATCTGTCAAAACCGGTTGAGCCCCGGTACTGGAAATCTGCCCGGAAGGGTATTCCCGAGCCCGCCGGACCGAAGCTCACCGGATGGCGCCGGTATAACCCTGCACCAGTCCCCGGGGCGTTACCGGCACGCCGCCCCGGCTGTATTCATTGGGTTCAAACAAAATGGGCCCGGTGTAGCCATGGGCCAGCAGCGTCTGATGGATTGCCCGGAACGGGACGATCCCATCCCCGGGAGTCCAATGCTTTTCATTGACGCCGTCATAGTCGGAGATATGGGTGGTGATAATCACATCCGCCATCTGCCGGGCAAATTCCTCAGGGGTCTGCAGGGTGAGGTGGTTGGTATCAAAGCACACGCCGGCGCCCGGCACCTGGGAGAGTATCCAGCGCATTTCCTGGGCACAGTTGCCAAGGCAGGTTCTGGGCAGCTCCTCCACAGCCAGCGTGATTCCCAATTCCCCAAGCGCCTGGGCAATAACCCGCAGGGACCGGACCGACGCCTGCAGGCAGCGGCGGCGATCCTGTGCGGGAATGGGCTCATAGGAGGCGTGAATCACCATCCGCAGCGCGCCGAGCCCGCCGGTGAGCTTTACAAACCGCAGCACCTTTTCCTGGGCTTTTTGCCGGATTTCCTCGTTTGGGCAGGCAATATCCACCGTTTCCCCAAAGGGCAGGTGAACGGAAAAAATCTCCATGGAATGTTCCCGGATTGTATCCAGGGCCGCCGGCAAAAGTGCCCTCTGGCTCTCATAATCCTCATTCAGGCACAGCTCCAGGCCAGTAATCCCGGCGCTTTTGATTTCTTCCAGCTTCCCCAGCCAGCAGTCCGCGCCGCCCAGGGAAGTGGAGAGGCCATAGGCCAGTTCCATAACTCAATACCGCCTTTCCTAAGGTCATAGGGAAAGCCGGGGATGAGCCCCGGCCTTTCTTGGATTCATGGATTCCGGTGTTAGTCTACCGCCTTGAGCACCTTCTCAATTTCCCCGATAAACATCCGGTGATAGTCCTTTTCGGCATAATTCTGGAGCGCCACCTTCGGATCCGTGAAGCACTCCTCCTTTAAATCCTGTACATACAGCTTACGGCACACCAGGGCCAGGCGGGCCTCATGGAAGCAGACCGCGCCGTCTTCCTGGTGTACGGTAAAGCCGCACTTGGCGATTTTGTCCTCATCCCGGCCGGAGACAGTTCCGCAGTAGGAGAGCTTCTCACGGTAGGATTCGTCAAAAAAGCTCAGGGTAAACCGGCCGGCGTGCTCCATAAAGGGCAGCGTGTGCCGCTGGGGGCGTACAAAGGCAAATACCACCTGCTTGCCCCACAAAACACCCACTCCTCCCCAGGAGATGGTCATGGTGTTGGCGCCGGTTTCATCCGCCGCCGTCAGAAGGGCCCACTGTCTTCCAATCAAATCAAAGGGGTTTTCCTGCAGCTGCAGAGGAGAAATTTCCTGAAATCCATTCATGATAGTCGTTCCTTTCTTCTTTGAATCTGATACCGCCGGGCCGTGCAAGGCCCAGGGGATGGTTGTTTTTTGAGCCTGAAGCCCTTCCGGGGCCGCATCTGTCCCGCCCTGCCATTGTGATTCATTACAGCGCGATGGCAGCGGGGCCTTTGTGCGGTCCCACTGGGGAGAGTTCGGCTTTTTGTCCATGGCGTCCCGCCGGATGATGAAAGCGCGGGACAAACGGCACCGGGGCCTTCCCCTATGATCGCACAGGCTATCCCTGGAAAAACAGCGTATTCTGATTGCTCCGGCAAGGCCTTCCCGCTATTTTCCCACTTCCTAATTTATACTGTCAAAGGATAGCCCCCATGCCATGCTCCCGTATTTTTTTAACGGTGCGCAAGGAGACTGTGCCTCCCTGTCAAGCCGGGTTGAGGCTGAGAATACTGAATTCCCAAGCGGCCCCGTGGAGTCATAGAACGGGCCTTTGATAGCAGGCCCGCATAGCCGCCCCAGCAGACTGGGTGTTTTTAGCGCCTATTATCAATCCCTGGGAAGCCCCTGGCGGTACCGGTTCATCAGATCCTTAAACAGTTCCGCAGGGGTGGGCGGCGTCCAGGTGATGGCATTGGCCCCGGCCTGGATGGTCTCCAGAATGGTTTCGTCGTTGGGCCCGCCTGTGGCGATAATCGCCGCGTTGGGGTATTCCCGGCGCAGCTCGTACACCAACTGGGGCGTTTTGGCAGCCGCCGATACATTCAGGATATTGGCTCCCGCCTCAAACCGGGAACGGATGTCGATATCGTCCTTGGAGGCCACGGTGATGATAATGGGAATATCGATATTTTCCCGCACATCCTGGATCACCTCATTGGGCGTGGGAGCGTTCACCACTACGCCGATAGCCCCCTGGAACTCCGCATCCCGGGCAATATTGGTAACACGTTTTCCGGTGGTGGTTCCGCCGCCGACCCCTGCAAACACCGGGATATCCGCAGCCAGCATCACCGCCTGCGTAATCAGCGGCTGGGGGGTAAAGGGATACACCGCCATCACCGCGTCCGCGTTGATGTTGCGGATAGTGGCGATGTCCGTGGTAAAAACAATGGATTTGATTCGCTTTCCAAAGATGCGGATCCCGCTCACCTGCCGGATGACCTCCGGCACATGGACCATATGCTTGCGCAGGATCCCATCAAACGACGGCATTTCTTTTGGCATTTGAATGATCTCTCCTTTCCAGAGCTGAACCGGTTTGGCCCTGCGAACTCCCGAGGGCACAACAAATTTCTCTGGGTATTTTCAACGCCAGCCGGTCACGTACCGGCCGAAGGGCGGCGGCCCGCAGCGGGGGAACGATTCAACCCCTGTTTGAATCGCTGATTTTGTCGCAGTAAAAACGTGCGGCGTAAAACGCCGCTGTCCCCGAAAAGGGGACGGGATTGTGCATCCGCACAGGCGCTGTGCCTGTTCCGCAGCGGGAGACGCTGATATTAAAAATTTTCCAGCGGCTGCCGCCGCTCCCGTTATCAAGGGCTGTCCATACCGCACGCTGAAGGGAAAAGCAACCCGGTTATCCGGTAATTTTATCTAAAACTTCGCCGTTTTCCGCTTTAAAGCTTTACTAGATTTTGCCTTGTTTTTCTCGAATTGCTTTTCTATAATAATTATAATTATACCAGAAATGACAAACAGGGGAAGCATTTTTCGACTGAATTTTCAAATCTTTTCCCAACTCAGCCCCGGATCCCATGATACCCCCTGACGCAGCGCCCTCCCCTAGGAGCGGTACTCGAACACCCAGTCCCTTCTCCAAACCGGATTTTCAGGTTGCGCAGCGCATCCGGCACACCTCCCCGAAAGGAATGATAACCACTATGAAACAGCGCATCATCGTTGACGCACACGCCCACATCTTCCCGGGCAAAATCGCCCAGCGCGCCAGTGTCTCCATTGGAGCCTTCTACGATCTGGGGATGGAGACCTGCGGTTATCCCCACCTGCTCAAGGAAAGCGGCGAAAAAATCGGCGTGAGAAAATATTTGGTGTGTTCCCCGGCAACCACCATCAACCAGGTGTCCAGCATCAATGATTTCATCCACGACAAATGTGAGAAATACCCGGAATTTCTGGGCTTCGGCACCCTGCATCCGGCGATGCGGGACTACGAACGGGAGCTGGAGCGTATGGTGCAGATGGGCCTGCGGGGAGTCAAATTCCACCCGGATCTCCAGGAGTTTTACATCGACGACAAGGCCATGTTCCCCATCTATCAAAAAATCAGCGAGACTGGCCTGCCTGTTTTGTTCCATACCGGGGATCTGCGCTTCGATTATTCCGCGCCCTCCCGCTTGGCCAACGTGGCCCAGCGGTTTCCCCAGCTCACCTGCATCGCCTCCCACCTGGGCGGCTATCAGCGCTGGAACGAGGCGCGCCAGACCCTGACCGGCGCTCCCAATGTGTATTTCGATACCTCCAGCAGCCTGTTTGTGCTCACCAGGGAGGAGGCTCTGGAGCTCATCTCCCTGTACACCCCTCAGAAGCTCATGTTCGGAACGGATTTTCCCATGTGGACCCACGAGGACGAGCTGCAGCGCTTTTTATCCCTGGGGCTGCCCCAGCAGGCTGAGGAACAGATTCTCCACCGGACCTTTGAGGAGCTGTTCGGGCTTCATTTGGAGGATGCCCCGCAGGAGGACCAGTAGCAGTATCCCAATTGGACAAAAACTGCCTGGCCCAGGCTCTGGGGCCGCTATTTGCAGGATATCGGCACAGCGGGTTTTCCGCTGTGCCTTTTTGGTTGGCAAAAGCCCCCGCAAATGGCATAGTTTTCATTCTCCTTCACCCCGCCCGCGGCACAGCGGTTTGGGGAGGAATTGGGAGATACTCTTTTTGGGCAGTAAAACTGCTGTTTTTGTTACCATAACAATCATGGATTCACTAAACTTAAATGGAAAAGAAAGATAGTTTTCACCCATGTAAACTGTCCTCCAATTCCCTCCCCACCCCCCTGCCGCCGGGATGCGGGTAGTTCATTTTTTGCCTAGTAGTACAGCATCCCTTATGGGAATTGAAACAGGTTTCAATTCTCCGCGGTTAATGTCAGCAGAAAGTACCCAAAGACTACAAAGGGGAGAGAGGATGCGGGGCTCTCTGAGTGAAATTGTTTATCCTAATCCTACAGAGCCCCTGAGAGTTTTGAAACAAGTTCAAAACTCCGCAGCTATTTTATTCTCCCCTTTGAAACCCCACTCACTTTTAAAAACGACAAAGGATACTACAGGTTTTGTAAAAGCTAGGGAAGTTTTGGCTTATCCAAAACTTCAAAGGGACACTGAAGGACTAAGACTAGCATTAAACTGCGAGTGTCCCGGTGCCCCTAGCTTTGAGTTTACCCCGCTATTACGGCAGAACTTTTGTAGGCAGAACTTGAATGAACCATGGAAGTTTTGGCTTGCTCAAAACTTCAAAGGGATGCTGATGGACTGAGGTTCAGAATCAGACTACGAGCATCCCGGTTGCATCAGCGGCATCAACCCAAGTATGGGTCGGCCCAAGTGTGGGCCTAAAAGTTGAGAAAGCTTGCGATTCTCGACTTTTTTCCAACCTCTACTCATTGAGTGAGAAAAACTACCCCAAAGGGGGAGATACCCAAGAGGGGGAACGCCTCTTGGGCGGCTCTTTCCCCCTTTTCTGGCCGTGCAGAAAAGGGGTGCCTTCGCGGCATGAGCGGGCAGGGAGAGAAAAACTAAAAATGTAGTTCTTCTTTATTTGCGTATAAATAGGGTAATTGCACCCATGAAAACTGTCATCCAATTCCTTCCCCAAGCCCTGCCGCCGGGATGCGGGAGTTCATTTTTGGCCTAGTAGTACGGCATCCCTTATGGGAATTGAAACAGGTTTCAATTCTCCGTAGCCGGAACAACACTGGGGATTAAGCAAAAAATCAAACTACGAGCGTCCCGGTGCCTCCCTCCTTTGATGTACCCTGGAGGACGCCGGGAGCTCCTTCCGGCAGGCAGGCCTCACCTCCAGGCCATTGTTTCACCGCGGGGAATTGCATTCCGGAGTATGGCGACGTATAATGAAATTAAACGGGATTGTGCCAGGCACCGGGCCTCACGGATTCGGCCTGAGGTCAGGCGCCGTCCTATCAGCAAAGCCTAAACTCAAAGCCGCACAGAAAGGGGAGGTATCGACAGTAATGGAAGAACAAATTCTAAAGGTTGCTCGGGAACTGCAAGCGATCACCGACGTTAAAAAGCTCTATCTATTTAACCAGAAAAACAGCGTGGGGGGTTCGCTTTCCAGTTTCAAGCTCTGCGCCGTGGTGCAGGCTTTGGACAAACAGGCCCTGGAATTGCAGATCTACCGCCAAATCGATTCCGCGGTCCCCTTTGATATCGTCCTGTACACCCTGGACGAATGGTCCACGCTGTCAAGCGAGGAGGGGACCTTTGCCCATAAGGTGTTACAGACAGGTTGTGATTTAATTGAGTAGAAGGCGAGGCGCACGCAATTCCGACAGCCGCCGTTTTTACGACTGGGTCTACCAGGCCTGTGAGGACATTCTGGCGGCAAAGCTGCTCATGCAGGATGACCGGTGCTACAAATCCAGCGCATTTCACTGCCAGCAGGCCATTGAGAAAGCCCTCAAGGGCTATATTCTGCTCAACACCGGAGCTCTGGTGGATGGGCACAATCTCTCCTGGCTCTGCAAGCAGGCTATGAAATATGACAGCACCTTCCGGGAATGGCTGGACGAGAGCGCGGTGCTCAACAAATGCTACATTGAAACCCGTTACCCCACCGATTTGCCCTTTGAGTTCTCTGAGGAACAGATTCGCCGGGCCTATCAGATGGCCTTCGATATGTTCGAGTTTATCTGCCGCCAGGTGGATGAGGAACTGGAGGAACAGTATGGGCGGCTGCCCCGTCCCGAACGCGCAGGATAACCAATTTGAAAGGAGAAGCACCCACCATGAACCAACCAATCTTTGTAAAAGGCACCCCGGCCGACAATGGGGATATCCTGGACTTTGGAAATTACGTTTTCAGCCACGACGGCAATCCCACGGATTTTATCCGCATGGTGCCCAAGTGTTACCGCCAGGGCAATGAGGTGCCGGATCAGCACTATTTGGTGAAGGAAAACGACCGAATCCGCGCCATGATCGGCTCCTTCCCCTTAACGATGCAGGTGCTGGGAGAATCCCTGAGTATTGCGGGAATCGGCACAGTGTCCGTGCATCCCTATGCCAGAGGCAGCGGCTACATGAAAAAGCTTATGCATTGGGCACAGGAGGAGATGCAGGCCAATAATGTGGATCTCAGTATCCTGGGCGGACAGCGCCAGCGGTATGAATACTTTTCCTATACCCCAGCGGGAGCCGCCACTACCTTCTGGCTGAACTCCAGCAATATCCGCCACCATCTGCGGGATTTGGACTGCTCCGGCATCACTCTGCGCCCGATCGCCAGAGAGGACACGCAGGCCCTTGAGAAGTGCCGTGTGCTCCATGAACGCCAGCCGCTCTTTTTGGAACGCAGCCGGGAAAAATTTTATGATATCCTGATCTCCTGGAACTCCCAGGTGCTGGGAATCTATCAGGGCGAGGAAATGACAGGCTATCTCATTACCACAGCCGGCCATGACGCCATAAACGAACTGGAAACCCAGGAGCCCCAGCAGATGCTCCTGGCGCTCAAGGCCTTTTTCCGGGATTTTGGCTGCAAGAATCTCAGCGTGAAGGCGGCGGCCTTTGAGACTGATAAGCTGGAACTCCTCACTGAGTTCTGTGAGAGCAGCAGCGTGGGCGACAGCTATAACTATGCCATTTTCCACTTTGAGCCGGTGGTGCGCGCCCTGATGCGCCTGAAGGCAAGCTATGCACATTTGGCAGACGGTGCCCTCGTGCTGGAAATCAAGGGACGGGAGACATTGGAAATTTGTGTATCCCAAGGAGTTCCCACGGTGTCCGCCAGCCAAAAGCCTGCGGATCTCAGCTTGGATGCGCTGCATGCCACCAGGCTGCTGCTGTCGGCCTCCATGACGCCCTTTGTGCAGACCCGCCTGCCTGCGTTCGCCGCCAGCTGGTTCCCGCTGCCCATTTACGTCTTCCGCCAGGATGGAATTTAAAGGTTCCCGCAGCCTTTCCTGAAAAAACTGCCCTCCTGTGAAATATTCCCTCAAAAAGCGGCAAAACTTGTACTAGGAATCGCGAAACAGCCGCCCGCCGTTTCATCGGTGCGGCGGCCGGTGGATTTTGGAAAAGCCGAGATCCTTACGGTTTTGCGGGACGCCGGATTTGTGTCTTTCGTACCGGGCCGACGGCATCCGCTGCGGCCCCGGTGCGGATTCTGGAAAGGAAGGGTTCTTTAAAATGAAAGTCAAACACAGCAAAATCGCCATTGTGGGCGCGGGGGCGGTGGGCTCCTCCACAGCCTTCTGCTTATTAAACCATTCCCTGTGTGATGAAATCGTCCTCATCGACCAAAAGCATGAGCGTGCGGTGGGCGAGGCCCTGGATTTGGCCCAGTCTGTGGAATATCTAGGCCGGAACACACAGGTGTCCGCGGGGAGATATGCCGACTGCGGAGATGCGGATATCGTGGTCATTACGGCATCCCTGCCCGTGGACGCCGGAAACAGCCGGCTGAATATGCTGGATTCCTCCGCGAAGATTGTGCAGTCCATCGTCCCGCCCATTATGGAGAGCGGCTTCGACGGCATCTTTATCGTCATCACCAACCCGGTGGATATTATGTCCTACTAT
This sequence comes from Marvinbryantia formatexigens, assembly GCA_021771035.1. GTDB lineage: Bacteria > Bacillota > Clostridia > Oscillospirales > Ruminococcaceae > CALXEM01. The sequence goes on from JAETPU010000003.1 coordinate 155,861, forward strand.
GTGTGGCAGCTCTCCGGGATGCCCAAAGGCCAGGTGATCGGCACGGGAACCGTCCTGGATTCGGCCCGGCTGAAATGGCTCATTGGGGATCTGCTCCATGTGGATCCCCGCAGTGTCCATGGCTTCACTATGGGCGAGCACGGGGATTCTCAGATGGTTCCCTGGAGCGCTATCATCGCGGGCGGCAAGCCCTTTTTGGATATTCTTCGGGATAATCCCGAGCGCCTGGGCGAGGTGGAGCTTCAGGATTTGGTACACAAAACGGTGTGCGCCGGCTGGGAGATTGCCAATCGCAAGGGTACCACCAACTACGCCATCGCCGCCTCCACCACCGCTATCATCCAGGCCATTCTCCACAATGAAAACCGGATTCTGCCCGTGTCTATTCTTTTGAATGGGGAATATGGCGAGCAGGATGTGTTCGCCAGCGTGCCTGCGGTCATCAACCGCCAGGGCATCAAGGAAGTGGTTCAGCTGCATTTGCAGGATTCGGAGCAGGAACGCTTCCACCGCTCCATTGAGGTCATCCGGGAGTATACCCAAAAGCTTCCTCCCGCAGAACGGCCCCGGTAGAGCCTGGTCCAACAGCTCAGAGCTGCGATTCTTCGTTTTCTGCCAGCCTTTACGGATTGAGTGAGAAAAACTGCCCCAAGGGGGAGATACCCAAGAGGAGTTCTCCCCTCTTTGGCGAATCTTTGCCTACTTTCTGTTCGGCAGACCAAGATCGTGAATTTGCTGCGGAAGTTTTGGCTTATCCAAAACTTCAAAGGGATGCTGAGGGACTAAGACGAGAACAAAGACAAGCGCATCCCGGTGCCACCGCGGCATGAGCGGGCTGGGGGAGGAAAACAAAAAGTGTAGTTTTCCGAATTGGCATGAAATAGGTTGAGTTGCACCCAAGAAAGCTATCGGCCAATTCCCTTCCCAAACCCTGCCGGGGGTGGTACGTTTCCCTCGACCGAGCAAGCTCGCTCAGGGGGAAAAGTACCCAAAGGCCACAAAGCAAGTCTGAAGATTTGTTTGAATCTACGGGAGTTCTGGGCTTATTCCAGATCTGCAAAACGCCCGCCAGATGCCAATACAGAAAAAACCCGCTGTTCTCCTGGTGTATCAGGAGAACAGCGGGTTTTTCACATGGCTTTATACCACCTGGTGATAAAATCGGATTTGAAAGACAGTCCCCTGCCCTTCGCGGCTGGCGGCGGTAATCTCCCCGCCCTGCTGCACCAGAATGCTCCTGGCCATAGCCAGGCCGATCCCCACGCTGTCCCCGGAGGAATTTTTCCCCCGGTAAAACCGCTGAAAGATATGCGGCAGATCCTCCCGGCTGATACCGCATCCGGTATCCTCAATCTTCAGCTGCAGATACAGCGGATTTTCCTCCCAGGATATGGTGATGGTGCCACCAGACGGCGTATGCTCCATACAGTTTTTCAGAATATTCACCAGGGCCTCCGCCGACCAGCTCATATCCCCCAAAAAGGTAAGCTCACCGCCCCGGAGCACCAGGGAAATCCCCTTGAGTTCCAACGGAATGCGCAGCCCCTCCAGGGCCTTTTGCACCAGCTGCGGAATATTCACCAGGGCCTGTTCAAACTGTATCGTACCCGCGTCCAGCCGGGACAATTTGAGCAGCGTATCCAAAAGCCACTGCATCCGGCTCAGCTGATGGGCCATTGTCAAAGTAAACTGTTTTCTCTTTTCCTCTGGCAAATCGCTGCGGCGCAGCAGATCACACAGAACCCCCATCGAGGTCAGCGGCGTCTTGAGCTGGTGGGAAATATCCGACAGCGCATCCGCCAGATTGTTGCGTTCCCGGCGAAGTAAGGCGTCCCGCTCCCCCAGCATCCGAACCAGTCGGGACAGTTCCCCCTCCAGGATACTCAGCTCCCCCTCCCGAAACCGGGTGAGATCCACGGAATAATTCCCTGTGGAGATCCTGCGCAGGCACTGGGTTAACCGGCGAATACGGCAATACCTCCACAGGGTGAATATGAGATTGCAGCCGATGAGCACTCCGCCGCTGCCCAAAAGAAACCACAGGGCAGATTGGGGGGCATACAGGCACCCCACAGCCGCCAATCCCAGCACCAGCAGCTGCATCAGCGTAAATACAAGCCATTCCCTATTGCGCAGCATAGCCATCCCCCAGCCGGTAACCCACGGAGCGCACCGTCTGAATCAGCCGGGGCGACTGGGCATCATCCTCCAATTTCTCCCGCAGGCGCTTGATGTACACCGTAAGCGTATTGTCATTGACAAAGTCCCCCGCCACATCCCAGATGCTTTCCAAAAGCTGCGTGCGGCTCAGGGTCTGTCCTGGATTCTGCAAGAAGCTCAATAGCAGCCGGTATTCCAGGGCCGTCAGGGGAATTTCCCTCCCGGCACGCACAACCCGCATCCGCCGGGGATCCACCTGTAAATCCCCCACCGTGAAAATTGCGTTGTCCGCACAGGCGGTACGGCTGTACCGGCGCAATACGCTGCGAAGCCTCGAGAGAACCTCCTGAAGCCGGAAGGGCTTGGTGATGTAGTCGTCAGCACCCATATCCAGGCCCATCACCACGTTGACCTCCTCGTCACAGGCCGTGAGAAAAATTACGGGGATATCCCCCAGTTCCTTGACAGCCCGGCACAAATCATATCCATTCCCATCCGGAAGGCTCAAATCCAACAGGCACACGCCGGGCAGTTCCCGGCGCAGCTCCTCCCTGGCCTGGGCTGCGGTTGGACACAGCGCCACTTGGTATCCCTCCTGGCTTAAGGAATATTCCAATCCCATCCCAATGACGGAATCATCTTCTACTAATAACAGGCGCATCAGAATGCCTCCCTCCTGGATGTTTCAGCTGTGTCTCCTGAGAGATCAACGGAACTCCGGCCTTTTATTCTTCAGCGGGCCGCCCGTCTTCCTCCTGCTTAAACTGCGCCAGGGCCGCACCCAGCAGATCCCCCAGGGTGGTGGCGGCTTTTTTTGGCTTCATGGCCTCCCGGACAATTTGGGTACGCTCCCGGAACGCCGCAGGATCCTTCACCAGCTGCAAAAGAGACGCCGTATTGAGCGCGTCGTCCAAAGCGCTGTGCTGCTTTCCGTCAAAATCCTGCTCCGCTGTCCCGATGGCATTTTTTAAGGAGAGCGGAGAACGCCGGGACAGCCCCACAAGCCTGGTATAGATACGCTGAAAATCCATCCAGCGCTTCAGGGGACGTTCCAAGCCGTCGGGATAAATCCCCTTCACACGGCACTCCTCCTGAAGCTGGCGGCGGTCGCTCCCGCTCCAGGCATAAATCCGGGCGGGCTCAGCACCAATCCAGCCGATAAAGCTGTCCAGGGCCTCCTTGAGCGCTGGAGCCTGGGCAACCGTCTGCTGGGTGATACCCGTGAGCTGGGTCACCCGTTTATGGATTTCATCCAGCTGAGGCTTGACATAGCAGTCAAACTGGCTGACGATTTGGTAGTTCTCATCCAATTTGACGGCGCCGATCTCAATAATCTCACTGCGCAGCAGGGCACGGGCCTCCTTATTCTTGCCGGAGATCAAATTCATTTCAAAATCCAATACGATATGCTGCAAACCGACCCGCTCCTTATTATCAACTTTCTTTCTATTGTAACGCGTTTTTTCCAGTCTGACAAATTGTTTTTCCCGCCTGATGCCCTCTGATTCCGGATTCCTCCTGCGCGCAATCCCCTGAACGGTTCGCAGGAACCTCACAAATCCCCCAGCCGCTGAGACGGAGGGGGGTATCCTGCCGATTCGGGGATCCCCGGGCCAGCATTTTTTACCCAACCGGAAACAATCGCAGCGGGAATATGACCGCTTGCTTTCCATCTGTAACACGGCAGACGGGGGGTTCCGGGCCATGGAAAAGCCTGGGAGCCGCGTGGCACAAAACATCTTCCCCGCGAAACTTAAGAAAACTTTAGAATATGATGCAGAGAGCTTTCTTTGTTTTCGGCAGAAAAAATCTGTGATATCTGTGAAATTCTCCTCTGGGTTCCGGTAAATTCGCCCAAATATTTGAACTTTTTTCCATTTCACCCATCCTTGTGGAAATAAACTTGAAATAGACAAAAATTTATGTATAATGTATATGGAGTGTTTCTGCTCTTTTAACCGGAGCATTTTTCCCTGTTTTTTTACCATGAAATCTGACATTGACTATAACGCAATTAGGAAGGCGTGATAGGGTGACTTCTAAAGACAAAATGTCTGGCCGGGCTTTTTGGGAGCGTCTGGCCTGCCAAGCAAAGCATCTGGTCCACCGAGTCTGCCGACGGCTCTATCTGAGCTCCTATTGGGTCGGTTCCTGGCTGTTCAGGCGTTTTCGCGTTCATCACCGCAGGGCAAACGGGCACGCCCAGCGCCTGCGGGTTCGTTTGTGGCATTTTCAAGGCCGGCGCGCCCGGCAGCTGCAGACAGCCTGGCACGGCTTTGTACGCCGGCTCAAGGCGCCGTTTGCGCACAGTGCCGCCTATCTTCAGGAGGCGTCCCCCAAACTGGCCGAGGCATTCCGGCGTGGTATCGGTCCGGGAATTCTTCAGTTCCTGCGCACCGCAGGCGGCTTTTTGAAAGTGAACCTGCCCGTGCTGCGCACCGCGCTCAACTATGCAATGCCCTGTGCGGCCCTGGTGCTGTTATTGGGGACGGTACACCACTTTACCTCTCAGGAATACGGCCTGAGCATCCAGTATTCCGGTGAGAGCATCGGGTATATTGCGGATGAGTCTGTATTTACCACCGCGGAAAACAAGGTGAAGGAACGCCTTTCCATGGAGGAATACCAGGAGACTCCCCAGTCGGTTCCCCAATATCAGGTGGTCCCCGTCCAGGAGTCCATGCTGTACACAGAGGACGCCCTCACGGAAAAGCTCATGCTCTCCACAGGAAGCGACCTGGTGGAGGCCAGCGGGCTGTATATTGACGGTAAATTTGTGGGGGCTACCACAAATCCCAGCGGAGTGATTCAGGTTCTGGATCGTATGCTGGATTATTACCGCTCCGGCGACGAAAGCGAGGACGTCCAGTTTATCCAGCCGGTGGCGCTCAAGCAGGGGATGTACCCGGTGAGCGCTGTGGAGCTGACCGATCAGATTGAATCCACCCTCAATTCCACGGAGAAGGAGCAGCAGACCTATACGGTGAAGGAGGGCGACGTCCCCACCGAGATTGCCGAAAAGGTAGGTATGCCCTATTCCCAGCTCAAGCAGCTCAACCCTAATATCGAGAAAGAACTTTTGATTGGACAGGAGGTCCTGATCTCCCGTTCCGTTCCCCTGCTTGGGGTTAAAGTAATCCGAACGGAGACCCATGAGGAATCCATCGCCTATTCCACCGAGACCACCAAGGACAGTTCAAAAAACAAGGGGTACAAAAAGGTGACGGTATCCGGCGAGAACGGCATCCGTTCCGTTACGGAGCGCGTTGTCTATGTGGACGGCGCCGAAACCCAGCGGGAGGTGCTCCATTCCGAAGTCGTGAAGGAACCCGTCACCCAGCAGGTGGTTGAGGGGACTGCGATTCCATCCAGCGGCTCTATTTCCTCCTCGACCGGGGACGGCAGCTACAGCGGCAGATTTATCTGGCCTGTTGCGGGCGGTTATGTATCCTGCGGGTTTATGGGCTACGCCGGGCACACCGGTATGGACATTGCAGCCCACAGCGGCACAACCATTTATGCCGCGGCCAGCGGAACCGTTGTCCGTTCCATTCAGAGCGGCCCCTATGGCCAGCACATCATCATTGATCACGGAAACGGAGTGCAGACCTTGTACGCGCACTGCAGCGCCAGGTATGTCCAGGTGGGCGATTACGTCTCCCAGGGACAGGCCATCGCGGCGGTTGGGCGAACCGGAAACGCAACCGGCAACCACTGCCATTTTGAAATCAGAACCAACGGACGGTATCAGAACCCGGCCAAATATATCGGAACCCGTTAAGGCGCTCCTTCCCCTGTACAACCGGGGCCGGGCGCATGGACGGTTCTCTGCAGAGTGTCTCTCAAACGGAAACCAGCGGCGGCATGGTACAGCTTGTACTCCCGCCCGCGCTGGTTTCCGTTTTTTCTGTCACCCTCGGGGATGCTTGCCTCGGCGCTCTGTGCCGGCTCAGGGATGCACACAGACGCAAAGCTGCCGGTGAGAAGCCCTCTATCATCGGATTGCCGGAAAAACAATATCAGAGCTTTTTTGCCGCTGGCACCGCTGGCCCGGATAGCGGGAATCTATTCCCGGAGCCATAGCGGTGCAGGCGGCGGCTTTGAGCGCTCCCCGCCGGTGTGCGCTGTTTTCCTCCACCTATCGGAAATATACTGATCAGCGGCGGCTTTAGCCGTACCTGCGGCCGAACTGCGCTTTGCGCCTTTCCGCGGCAGCGGCTCGTATTTTTGTATGCCAGAGCCCGGCGGATACCATCTTCCGTTTTGCCTCGGATACCACAAACGAAACAGGTGGCCCGCTCCAAGAGGACAGGCCCTCCAGCCCGGAAGATGCCCGAATGGTGAAATTCCCGCTGTGCTGCCATCAATTTGCCGCGGCAGAACATCCCTGCAAAACGAAACAACCGGTATGGGTTCTCCATACCGGTTGTTTGGATTCATGGCAAACATAACGGGAACTCCCCGCCTGGTAACCGACGGGCAAGAAGGCAGCCAGCGGCGCGGCCTTTAATATCCGCTTTGCCGGCGCTTTTTCACAGAACGCACCACGGTTATGGTAATGGAGGCCGCCACGCACACCAACAGCAGAATGGGGATAAACCAGGCGTTATACCGCTGATCCGTGCTGAGGGTCTCCGTCCACAGCTTATCATACAGATCGTTGACGCTCTGGGGCAGGTACAGAAAGGCCTCCGCCTTGTCCAGCACCTCATCTGCGGGATAGGCCACGGGATTCTCCCGCACTTCCTGCTCCAACAGCTGCAGCGCCTCGTCCTGGGGCGTGGAATACCCGATATAATCGCAGTTGGCGGCCGCCACCTGGCTCTCCAGAAGGAAATTCAGGTACATCTCAGCGGCCTCCTTTTGTTTGGCGCCCTTGGGGATGCAGGCCGCGTCCGTAAAGATGTTGGTTCCCTCCTTGGGCACCGCAAAGCCCAGGTTCTCGTTATTCTCCATCATGGTGATGGCGTCACCCGCATAGTAGGGGGCCAAAACGGCCTCCTCACCCTGCATTTTATCGAAGATTTCGTCCATGACATAGGCCTGAACCAGCGGTTTTTGCTCCTTGAGCGCCTGGGCGGCCTCACGGATTTCCTCTTTATTGGTGGTGTTAAAGGAATACCCCAGCTTTTTCAGTGCAATCCCGAAGGAATCCCTGGAATTGGAAAACATGAGGATATTCCCCAGATATCGTTCGTCCCACAGGATATCCCAGCTCTTGGCGTCCTCCTCATCCACATACTCTTTGTTATATATAATCCCAACTGTACCCCAAGTATATGGAACTGAGTACCGATTCTGGGGATCATACTGGGGATACTGGAACTTCTCTCCGATTTTGGAGAAATTGGGGATGTTTCTGAGATTGAGCTCCTCCAGCATATCCTCCGCAATCATACGGGCTATCATATAATCGGAGGGGATAATCACGTCATATTTGACTCCGCCGCCCTTGAGCTTGGCATAGAGCTCCTCATTGGAGGCAAAGGTGGAATACACCACCTTGATGCCGGTGAGCTCCTCAAAGGCCTGGTTCACATTCAGGCTGTCGTCAGAGCCGTCGGAGATATACTCCCCCCAGTTATAGACGTTGATGGAGATGTTCTGCCCCTGAAACCTCTGGTAATAGCCCGGGTTCTCCACCTGGACAGCAGTCTCCTGAGCAGATGCCCGGCAAAGCAGCAATGGGAACATGAGACACAGGCACAAAAACAGACTCAGCCTCTTTTTCATCGGTAGGAGCCGCCCCCTTCCCGCCTGCGCAGGCTTTTCTCCCGGCGGGCATCATTGAGATTCACCAGGAGCAGCACAAAGAGTACCACCACAAAGATGATGGTGGACAGGGCGTTGACCTCCGGGCTCACCTTGCGCCGCGTCATGGAATAGATGGCGATGGGCAGGGTCTGGGCCTGGGGGCCGCTGTTGAAATAGGAGATGATAAAGTCGTCCAGGGAATAGGTGAAGGCCATGAGAAACCCGGAAATAATCCCAGGCATAATCTCCGGAATCACCGCCTTGGTGAAGGCGCGCAGAGGCCCGCAGCCCAAATCCAGCGCCGCTTCATAGACAAATTTATCCATCTGCCGCAATTTAGGCAGCACATTGAGAATCACATAGGGCACATTGAAGGAGATGTGGGCCAGAATCAGCGTGGAATAGCCGAACTCCACCCGCAGCATGATAAACAGCAGCATCAAGGAGACGCCGGTGACAATCTCCGGATTGATGACGGGCAGATAAGTCACATTCAGGACAACGCCCTTCATCCACTTATTCAGGTTATTGATGCCGATGGCAGCCGCTGTCCCCAGTACGGTGGCAATCACAGAGGACACCGCCGCGATAATCAGGGTGTTGAGCAGGGCGTTGAGAATCAGTTCGTTGTGAAAGAGCTTGGTGTACCAGTCAAAGGTAAACCCGGTCCACACAGAGCGGCTCTTGGACTTGTTAAAGGAAAACACGATGAGCACCAGGATGGGCGCGTATAAAAAGGCGTACACCAAAAACAGGTAGGCTTTGGAGTACCAGGCAGTCTTTTTCATACCAATTCATTCCTTTCCGGGATTGTGCCGCCCGGGAAATCCCAGTTCTTTGGATGGAAGCGGCACTGCTGCGGGCTTGAACGCATACCGTCAAACCAGCATACCCTCCCTGTCGCCGTCGGTATCGAACTGGTTGAGGATACTCATGCACAACAGGATGAGCACCATGAGCACCAGTGAAATCGCGGAGCCCAGGTTGGGATTATAGGCATTGCCCAAAAACTGCAGTTCAATCAGGTCGCCGATGAGCAGGTTGGAGCCGCCGCCCAGCATCCGGGAAATGATAAAGGTGCTCACAGCCGGCACAAACACCATGGTGATCCCCGTGGTGATTCCCGGCATAGAAAGCGGCACCACCACTTTGGCAAACACCCGCAGCGGGCTTGCGCCCAAATCCTGGGCCGCCTCGATGACCCGGTCGTCAATTTTCACCATGATGGAATGCAGCGGCAGAATCATGAAGGGCAGATAGTTATACACCATGCCCAGCACCACGGCGCCGGGGGTGTTGATCATCTCAAAGGGGCCCAGGCCGAACAGGCCGAAGAACTTATTGATAAGCCCGTTTTTCTCCAAAAGAGTCATCCAGGCATAGGTGCGCAGCAAAAAGTTCATCCACATGGGCAGCATCACCAGCATCAGCATCGTGCGCTGGGCGTTGGCCGGCTTGCGGGAAAGGATAAAGGCCAGCGGATAGGCTATCACCAGACAGATGGCCGTGGCCTCAAGGGACAGCAGAATGGAATGGAGCAGCACTCCCGAATATTGCCCCACCTGGGAGATATTGGCCCAGGTGAATTCCCCTTCGGGAGTGGTGAAGGCAAAATACGCCACCAGCCCCAGGGGAACCACGGTAAAAATTACCATCCACACAAGGTACGGCAGCGAGATCAGCTTGGATTTCATGCCTCTCCCTCCATTTTCTCCATGATGTGGATATCCTCGGGGCCTACAAACATCCCGATGCGGTCCCCGGGCTTTTCACTGATGGTGGAGTGAATTTTCCACCGGTAGCCCAGAGCATCCACCACCATCTCATAATGGACGCCCTTAAACAGGACGGATTCCACAATCCCGTTAAACTGCCCCTGTTCCGGCGCCACCACCTTGATGTCCTCCGGGCGGATCACCACATCCACCCGCTGCATGGACGCAAAGCCCTTGTCCACACAGCGGATCTTCTGCCCGGCAAACTCCACCAGGAAGTCCTCATGCATAATTCCGTCGATAATATTGCTCTCGCCGATAAAGTCCGCCACAAAGGCGTTTGTGGGCTCGTTATAGATATCCTGCGGAGTTCCAATCTGCTGGATGGAGCCGTCCTTCATCACCACCACCCGGTCGGACATGGTGAGGGCCTCCTCCTGATCGTGGGTGACATAGATAAAGGTGATCTCCAGCTGCTGCTGGATGCGCTTGAGTTCCGCCTGCATCCCCTTGCGCAGCTTGAGATCCAGAGCGCCCAGGGGCTCGTCCAACAATAAAACCCGCGGCTCGTTGACCAGGGCCCGGGCAATCGCCACCCGCTGCTGCTGGCCGCCGGAGAGCTGGTTAATATTGCGCATATGAAAGCCCTTGAGGTTCACCAGTTCCAGCATCTCCTGCACCCGGCGGCGCACCTCTTTTTCCGGCAGCTTTTTAATGCGCAGCCCAAAGGCCACGTTCTCGAACACGTTCAAATGCGGAAACAGCGCATACCGCTGGAACACCGTGTTCAGCTGGCGCTTATAGGGCGGCAGGCCGTTAATCTTCTTCCCGTCAAAAAAAACATCACCCTCCTTCGGCTCCAAAAAACCGCCGATAATCCGAAGGGTCGTGGTTTTTCCGCATCCTGACGGACCTAAAAAAGTGATAAACTCCTTGTCGTTGATATCCAGGTTGATCCCATCCAGAACCCGTTCCCCGCCGAACTCAACCACAAGATTTTTAAGGCTGATAATCGTTTTCAATTCTGCATCCCCCTTTGCGGATTTCAGTCATCCAAGAAAATTGGAAAAACCTTGTTGACCCACATTGGCTTTGGATACCGCTTCCCGCAAAAGGCTATTTTGAAACGCAGCCGGACAGGCCCGTTCTCAGAGCGGTTTGCACAGCTGTTTCCAGCATCCCTGCAAGCGGCTCCAGGCGGTATTTGATGCCAATATGATTAAGAACCCGTCTCCTCTGCACCCCAAGCCATACCCGCAGCTGGGTTTTCCGGTCCTTGAGGGCATAAGCCCGCATTCCATACAGGAATACGGCAGGTACCCGCCCCGTCCGGATAAAAACAGCCAGCGAATACGGCCTCTCAGCGCCGAATTCAGGTTCCAAGAGCGTTTCAGACGCAAAACACCAAGTCACAGTATACCGCATACTGGCGAAAAGTCAATCTTTTTCGCGATTTTCGCCGAAAAAGCACTGGGTTTTTACGGTTTTTCCATGTTACCCCCAGATTTACACTGTTTTTCTTCCGGTTCCTCCGGTATGCGGTTAAAATCAAGAGAAATTTAACAATCTTCACAAAAATCAAATTTTCTGTAAATGGTATTGGAAATCTCTGACGGGTCTATACGGGAATCCCCTCTTTGCTTCCTCCCTTGGGGCAGTTCTGCCGTAACCCGGGGGGGCCATCAAAGCAGGGGCCAGCCCCCTACTTTGTGGCCTTTGGGTACTTTCTGCTGGTATTAACCACGGAGAATTGAAACTTGTTTCAATTCTCATTAGGATGCTGTATTACTAGGCCAAGAATGAACTACTCGCATCCCGGCGGCAGGATTTGGGGAGAGAACTGGGCGATATTTTATTTGGGTGAAATCATCCTATTTTCATGCGAATTTAGAAAAACTACACTTGTTGTTTTCCTCCCCCAGCCCGCTCATGCCGCGGAGGCACCCCATTTCTGCACGGCCAGAAAAGGGGAAAAGAGCCGCCAAAGAGGCTTTCCCCCTCTTTGGTATCTCCCCCTCGGGGTAGTTCTTTGCACTCAATCAGTAGAGGCTGGTAGAAAACGAAGAATCGCAGGCTCTCTCCGTTTTCTAATGCCGCTGATGCAAGTTTAGTATTAATTGCCGTTCGTCTACCTACTACCGTAACCCGGGGGATTCGTCAAAGAAGGAAGGCACGCGCCTCCTATCTGCTGTCTGTGCTGGAAATCCCTGCTGCGGCAGCGAAAAATGGAAAACCTCCAAGGCTGTAAGGCCCTGAAGGTTTTCCTTCCATTTCATCGTTTTTAGTTGGAGACATAGGAAGCCGGGTTCTGATAGGATCCGTTCACCCGGATTTCAAAGTGGCAGTGGTTCCCGTAGGCGTTACCGGTTTCTCCCACATAGCCGATGAGCTGGCCCTGGGACACCGTTTGTCCCGAGGACACCGCCAAGGCGCTGCAATGAGCATACAGAGTGGTAACGCCGCCCCCATGGCTGATGATGATATGCTTGCCATAGGCGCCGCGGTTTACCGCAACAGTTACAGTCCCGCTCTTAGAGGCATAGATAGGCGTCCCGCTGGGGGCCGCAATATCCATTCCCGTATGTCCGGAATACCCTAAGAAGCCACAGGACACATATCCGCCGGCCACCGGCCAGATGAATCCGCTTCCCGCGGAACCGGAAGAAGAGGATGAGGATCCGGAGGAGCCCGCAGAGGATGAGCCGGAGCTATAGCTGGGCGCGGTATAGGTCTTGGTTCCCTGGGTAATCACCTCGTTGACAGGCTCGGAAATAACGCTGGTATCCAATACTACCCGGGAGGTCTCCACGCCGTTGGTGTAGGTCACCTGAGCTGTGATTCGCTGTTCGCCCTCCCTGCCCTGTGTGGTCACCTCACGGTAGGACTTATACTTGGAATCGGATTCCACCACTTCACTCTCATAGGGGATGGATTCCGTATACTCCACAGTCTTGGTCACCGCAACGCCCAGCTTCGGCTGTGCTTTGGCGATAATAACCTCCTGTCCCACCAGGAGCGTCTCCTCAATATCCGGATTGAGCGCTTTGAGATCGGAATAGGAAACATGATTGAGGCTTGCAATCTCAAGGGGGGTGTCATCCGGCTGGACGGTATAGGTCTGCTCGGTCTGTACGCTGTCCGAGGTCACCTTCTCCCGCACAATACTGGCGTCCACCACACTGGTGACGGGATACAGCCCCTCTTTAATCTGGATACGGTTGGTAAAGACAGCCTGTTCATCCTCGCCCTCGGCGCCATCCTGGCGGTGTTCCTCCAGGATACCGTCCAGCATCTGGATCAGGGATTTTTCATCCGGCACGGCTCCGATGAAATCCCCGTCCACATACAGGCCGTTGGATTCTGTCAGTTCGTTGTCGGAAGCCAGGATAATCCGATCGGTGAGCGTATCCGTTCCCACCAGTTCGGTTTCATCTACAAAGCTCAGCGTGTACTTGGGCAGATAATCCTGGGGCATCTCATAATTTTCATAGAGGATCCTCCCCCGGACCTCCTGCTGGGCCTGTTCAAAAACACTTTCGTCCGCCACATAGCCGATATTCTGGCCGTCGTATTCCACATTCAGCGCCAATGTCTTTCCGGAAAAGGCCTGATAGACGTTCCAAAACAGAACCAGCGCCAGAACCGGCATCACATAGTTGAGCACCTTGGGCACCGCCCGGACTGCGCCGGAGAACCCACCGCGCACACTGTGCCTGACAGCGGCCCAGTCTTGTCTCCGAAGGTGTCCCATCCCCCGGTTAAAACCGGACTGCAGGCGCTGCCCGCGGATACGGACGCCGCCGTACAGCCGCGCGCCCAGGGAGCCCATCCATCGGGCGCCCGCCAGAAGGCCCCTGCCTAACAATACTGCTGTATTCGCACAAAGCGGTTTCAAACGCCGGTAAAATCGTTTCCAAAGTCGGGACAGCCCAATGCCTGTGGCATAGAAAAGCGTATAGAGAGCTTTGGAGATGCCGGAGACTGCCCTATTCAGCTGCTTTTCTCCATTCTCCAAACTTTCTTTCATTCGATCATCTGCCTTTCCTTAGATTCAGTCCGCCGGGAACCATGCGCAGTGCGCTGCCCTCAAGCACACGTAGCCTGTCCAACAGAACGCCGTTTTCCCAGCCGAATTTTAGTTTAACCCCCAAATGTGATATAAGTTTGATGGTTTTATAAACTTTGGAGCTTCCAAACATGGCTCCAACAGCCCATCCCCACGTGGGTTCCAGGCCAGGGAGCCCCTCTGGCAGCGCCAATTTTCACAGATTGCGGCAGGCCGTACCGGACAAATTCTGTGAAACTTCTAATTTAGACAAAATAGCGGTATTTTTCTTGCTTTTTCATGGGTTGCATGGCAAAATAGAAGGAGATAAACCCTTTTTTCGTCTCCCTTTGAGCCAGGCCCTCCTTCCCCTAGATTGCCGCAGGGCCGTCTGGTTTGGGGCCCAGTATTTCGGCCATGCAGAAGGGAGCTGGGACAGGCGGCGTGGCCTTGCAGAAATGGTTTCATCAAAGGCCCGCAGGCAGTAAAACGCGGTTTTGCCGGCTGTCAAGGCCAAACAGCAGAGAACCCATCGCTTTCAAATACCCTGGGGCAGACTCATCAATCTTTAAGGAAAAGAGAGGAATCCATTGTGCATCAGTTTGTATTAATTTTGGATTTTGGCGGACAGTACAATCAGCTGATTGCCCGCCGCGTGCGGGAATGCGGCGTGTACTGTGAAGTACGCTCCTACCAAACGCCAGTGGAGGAAATCCGCCGGCTCTCACCCATCGGCATTATTTTTACCGGCGGGCCCAACAGCGTCTATCTGGAGGAATCCCCCAAGGTGGATCCTCAAATTTTCCAGCTGGGTATTCCCATTCTGGGCATCTGCTATGGTACGCAGCTGATGGCCTATACGTTGGGCGGTACCGTCAGCCCCTGCCAGGCCAGCGAATACGGCAAATCCATGACTCATTTTGCCACGGACTGTGCGCTCTTTGAGGAACTGCCCGGACAGGCTGTATCCTGGATGAGCCATACGGATCATATCACCCAGCTGCCGGAAGGCTTTGTCTCCACCGCTCACACCGATACCTGTCCGGTGGCGGCCATGGCCAATGCCCAGCGCAAGCTCTACGGTATCCAATTCCATCCGGAAGTCAACCATACCCAGAACGGCATTGCCATGATCCGCAATTTCCTGTACCGGGTGTGCGGCGCGGCGGGCGACTGGTCCATGCAGGACTATGCCCAGAGCTCCATCCAGAATATCCGGGAGAAGGTTGGGGATAAAAAGGCGCTGCTGGCTCTTTCCGGCGGTGTGGATTCCTCCGTTGTGGCCGCGCTCATGTCCAAGGCCATCGGCAGCCAGCTCACCTGTATCTTTGTGGATCACGGCCTGATGCGCAAAAATGAGGGCGATGAGGTAGAGGCCTATTTCGGCGATAAGGGGATCAACTTCATCCGGGTCAACGCCGAGGAACGGTTTTTGGCGAAACTGGCCGGCGTAGAGGAACCCGAGCGTAAGAGGAAAATTATCGGCGAGGAATTTATCCGCGTCTTTGAGGAAGAGGCCAAAAAGATTGGAACCGTGGACTTCCTGGTTCAGGGTACCATCTATCCGGACGTGATTGAGTCCGGCGCCGGGGATGCGGCAGTGATTAAGAGCCACCATAATGTGGGCGGACTGCCGGATTATGTGGATTTTAAGGAAATTATCGAGCCCCTGCGCCTTCTCTTTAAGGATGAGGTCCGCCAGCTGGGCAAGGAACTGGGCCTGCCGGATTACCTGGTTTGGCGTCAGCCTTTCCCGGGCCCGGGATTGGCTATCCGCGTCATCGGCGAGGTAACTAAGGAAAAGCTGGATCTGCTGCGGGATGCGGACGCTATCTTCCGGGAGGAAATTGCCAAGGCAGGGTTGGATCGGGAGATCCACCAGTATTTCGCCGTGCTCACCTCCATGCGCAGCGTGGGTGTGATGGGCGACGGACGCACTTATGATTATACCTTGGCTCTGCGCGGCGTCACCACCACAGACTTCATGACAGCGGATTGGGCCAGAATCCCCTTTGATGTTCTGGAAAAATGCTCCAGCCGGATTGTCAATGAGGTGCGCAATATCAACCGCATTGTCTATGATATTACCTCCAAGCCCCCTGCAACGATTGAGTGGGAATGATTTCACAGGCCCGAAAAAGCCCGGTATGACTGGGATTTCTAAGGTTTGATATCCTCTGCGGCAACGGTTGGCAACACTTTTAGATTATTCATAAATAAAGAGCTATCAGGTTTTAAAGTCTGATAGCTCTTTTTGTTTGGTATTCGATTATATTTCTTTGTTTAATAGTAATTAGAGAAATTTTATCGGAAGATGCATCGCATCAGCGACCCGACTTATCTCCATAAGAAGGCCGCGTTTTACGTCACCCTATGCCCCGAACAGGGCCCCGGGGGAGTAAAAAGCGTTCGCAGAACGCACAGCCACGGAATGAAATTCTGTTTTCAAAAGGGGCTTGGGGGCGCTGCCCTCAACAAGCAGCCGGCAGGAAATGTGAGTTTGTATGAACACTCGCATTACTTGCCACGATGCACCAAAAGCATAAATTCAGGAATTGAGTTCATAAAAATTTTTCAAAAAGATAGTTGTATATTTTCTTCCGTTCAATTATTATATAAATACTAATTTTAGATTATGTTCTTTATATTATCGGAAGGAGGTTGGAAAATATGGCGAGAAAAGCCTATTCTGAGAAGGCTCGGGAGCAAGTTCGGACCGCTCTGCTGACCACTGTGATCCAGTGCATTGTAGACCGGGGCCTGATCCACAGCAGTATTGATGCTCTGTGTAAAAAAGTGGGAATCTCCAAAACCTTTTTTTATACCTTTTTCCCTTCCAAGGAAGAACTGGTATTGGAGGCACTTCGGTATCAGCAGCCCAAGCTGCTGCAATATGCTCGGCAGCTGATGGAAGATCCTGCACTCAGTTGGAGGGAGAGCGTCCGAACTTTTTTGGAGACCTGCGCTTACGGTGAGAAAAAAGGCATCGCTGTACTGTCTATTGAAGAGGAACAAGAGGTTTACCGCTGCCTCTCTCAGGAAAATTTTCAAACTTTCCGTGACGATCAGACGAAATTATTCCATGATCTGCTGGTAATCTTCGGTCTTCCAGTGGACTGTATAGATCCCCGGCTATTTGGTAACCTGGCCCTGTCCATGATGATGGTCTATAAAGCAATTCCAAACACCATGCCCTTCCTGTTTCCGGAGATGGCGGAGGATATGGTGGCGTTTCAAATCAACGCCCTGTTGGATGAAATGCAGCGGGCAAAAGAAAAAGTAAACAGGGTGAAAGAAGATGCACAGAAATGATCAACGAATCCCCATAGGGACGCAATGCGACTCAACCGTACAGACACTGAAAAAGGCTGATTTCCTGAAAGCTGCTGATTCTGTGCGGCTTTTTTGCCCTGCGTCAGTCTGTCCTTATGTCAGTGCGGCGTAGAGCTTTTTTGTTATTTGACATGAAGGGGCCAAATATCATGAGTTTATAAGAAACCATGTGAGGAAGTGAAGTAAACCATCAGCTTGATATACAAAGGAGAGACCAATATGCCTACAACCGAATGGCTGAACAAATACGAAGCGCTCAAGGACAAACTGGCCTGCAAAACCGACTTGGAGGTCCATTTTACAGATAAAATGGTCGGAAACATGGCGGTGGATGTGCTGGACATCGGCACCGTCCATTTCCCCACCGGGCAGATATTCGCCTGCGATCCGTTGGTGGAGCTGGAGGACACTCTGCCGTTCCTTCAAACGATCCCCGCCGGAACTTACCCGGTGAAGATCTGCGTGGTGCCCAGCGATCAATACGGCGACCGCTACGCCTGCGTCAAGGTGGAGGTCAGCCAGGAAAAGCCTGTCCGCTATGAGCTGGGCATGACCGGCAAAGAGGATCTGGACGAGGAATTGGGCGAGGACGATTATTTTGGCTTTGGCGTAGATGCCGGGATGGGCTGTGTAGCGGACATCCAGACCCAGGCGGCCTTCAAGACCTACTGGGCCAAGCGGTTGGAGGAGGACCCGGACATCGACCCCTACAACGACCTGTTCTGCGATCTCCTGGAGGAAAACGCCAAAGCCCACCCAAACTATCAGGGGGACTACGGCGACTGGCTCAACTGGACGGTGCCGGGCACGGACTGCAATCTGCCCATCTTCTCCTCCGGCTGGGGTGACGGCTACTATCCCGTCTACTTCGGTTATGACGCAAAGGGAAAGGTTTGTGGAGTATATATCCATTTTATTGATATTGCAGAAAGCTATGAAGTGTGATTGGAGAGAGTGAGTAGCATGAAAACTTTTGATGCCAATTACAGACTGCTGGACGAGATGTATCAGGACGAATACTATCCCGATTTTCTGGTGGACAAGATAAAGGACGAGTTCCTGAAGATCATTGGCCTGCTGGAGCGCGGAGAAACCGACATTGAGGTGGTGCAGGAAAACTTGGACGAGGCGGTCCGTGTCATCAATGATCTCCAGGAGGAATTTGACGAAAACGACAGCGAGATCGAAACCGTGGCACGAGAGTGTATTGCGGCAACCGCAGCCTACATTCTGGAGTGGTTCAACATCCCGATTGACACCGAGGAGGCCATCCGGGAAAGGGATTGGTAAAGGAGGCACAAGCGATGATGGAATGGCCGAAACGGGCGCGGACAGCGGACTGGGAAAATGGTGTCCTGACTTTAGACGGAGAAAAGCAATTTGAAGTCCCGGAACTGACCGCGGAAATTATGGAACAGCTGGCTGGTTACACTTTAGTGGGCTTCCATGTGAAGGCCTACCCGGTATCAGACGCACTGCTTACACCCTTTACAGAACATAAAAGCATGGTCAATTTCGGTGTGGAGAATGGCGCCCTCACCGACGCCTGTTTTCCCGTTTTTTCCGCCATGCCCAAGCTGCGCTATCTGCTGCTGGACGGACAGGCCGCTATCCACGGCAGCGGCCTGTCCGCCCTGCAAAGCTGCAAGCTGGATCTTCTGACCCTCAACCGCACCGGGCTGGATGATGCCGGTCTGCTCCAAGCGGCCTCCATCCCCAAGCTCTCCCACATCCAGATCGACCATACCGCCGTCACCTATGAGGGCCTGCTGGCCATCGCCGGCAACAACTATATCAAGCCGGTGGTCCATGTGCAATTCACCAAGGAGCAGATGGAACACTTCTCCCAGATTCAGCGAGAGAAGGCCAAAAAGCCCGTCCAGCTGGACGGGCAGGCGGCGGAGGAATGCCGTAGAGTGCTGTCCGATTTCTTTGCCGAGATGACAGAGTGGGAGCAGTATATGGAGCAGGCCGGATTTG
The DNA here is from genome assembly GCA_021771035.1 of Marvinbryantia formatexigens. Classification (GTDB taxonomy): domain Bacteria; phylum Bacillota; class Clostridia; order Oscillospirales; family Ruminococcaceae; genus CALXEM01. The sequence continues at coordinate 174,848 of JAETPU010000003.1, forward strand.
AGGATGTCGAGGCTGTGCCCCGTCTGTTGGCGATCTGGGAGAAATATGTGAGTGAAAAACCCCGTATGGGCTACCGGCCCCTGGCTCTCTCTTACAGTGCCCAGGGCACCTACAAGGGTGAACAGTTCCTGGACGCAGAGCAGATCACCCGGAACAAGCTCTACATCTACACCAGAGAGAAAAACACCGGCTTTGACCGCCGCTTTCTGATGAAGCGTGTGGGCGGCGACTGGAAGATCGATGCAGTGCAGGAGCGGCTGGACGGTTGGCAGCGCGTGGGATTATAACAAGAACTACTATGACTACGGCTTTTACCACCCGGTGATCCGGGCAGGAGAAGTTAAAAATAAATTTTTTCAAATACCATTTTTAGGAGGATATGACAATGGGACTATTCAGCAAGCTATTTAAGGGGCCGGAGCCGGATATGGAAAAGAGCGCGGCCAACGCTAAAAAGGTGCGCGGCCTGTTCAATCAGGCGGTGGAACACGGCGAGGAATACCGTTTGATCGTGGGCTATACCGAGGATGTCAAGCGGTTCAATTATGGCTTTGTTCACGGGAGCAAGACCCAGATCGGCAATTTGATCGTGGGATGGAATGAGGCCACCCGCACCATTGCGGTGGTGCCTACGGTCCCGGATCTCTCCGGCTATGGAGATCCCACCTATTACCGCCGGGATGAGATTCACAAGGCGTACCGGAACAAGTACCCAACCGACGCCTTCATCATCTACCCCGACCGGAAGGGGTATATCGGCATCAACGCCTATGAATGGCTGGAGGATGAGAGCCTGTATATCTATCTCTATCAGAAAGAGGAATTGGAGGCATTCACGGCCTTTTTCCAGAATGCATTTTCAACTAAATAAGCAGAACTTGAGGTGAGGCACAGTGTGGCGGGAAATTGGGATGTGGATCCTAATCCCAGTTGTAATTTTTATCTTCGGCCGGGTGTGGTTTCATCTGGTGGAAGGCCTTCTCGCCAAGATTAGGTCCCTGCTGAATCGGAACAAGGAACCACCTGTTTGGCACACCTTTGAGGAGACAGATGATGATAAAAGGCAGTGACTCGTCTGCCTTGATGGAAAACAGAAAACAACAAAGCTGGCCGCTCGGCTGTGGGACCCATGATCGACAGAATAAACGAAAGGAGGCGCTGATATGGAGATATTAGAACAGTGCCAGAAATGGAATGAGAACGACGAATACCAGAAAATCATAGACGCCCTGGAGGCCATTCCCGCCGAGGAGCGCACCCCGGAGCTGGACAGCGAACTCGCCCGAGCCTACAACAACCTGGCAGAACCCGGTGACCAGGAATTATTTGAAAAGGCCCTTACTCTGCTGAAGCCCCACGAGGAGTATTTCCAGGGGGATCACTGCTGGAACTACCGCATGGGGTATACCTATTACTACTTAGATCAGGAGGGCCCGGCGCTGCGGTATTTTAAGCAGGCGCTGGAGGCCTGCCCCGGAGATGAGGACACCCAGACTCTCATTGACGACTGCCGCCGTCGGCTGTCCCTGCCCCGGTTTGAGAAAAACTTCCGGGAGAGGACGCAGGAAGCCTGGACCGCCTTTGCCAAGATCGAGGGGGAACTGCGGGCCATCATGGATGCGGATAAACTGCGGGAGCGCGGCGAGGAAATTATGGAAAAATGCGGTGAGGCGCTGGAGCTGGCTCTCTCCTCCCCTGCCTTTGAACTGGGCTTCAATGGTAAAAAATACGAATTGATCCTCAGCGCCGAGGGCAGCCGGGCCGAGCTGTTCCCTCTGGTCTATTTCCAGCGCCATGCACCGGTGTCCGTGCTGGAGCACTGGGACATTCTGGTGGGACGCCAAAGCGAAGGGGACTTTTCCCTCCGGGCCGCAGACGTGGCGGTACGGGCGGAGGATGTACAGGTATGGGCGGAGCCCACAGAGGATGGCCGGGCGGGCCTGACCCTGTTCTGTGAAAAGCTTCTGCCCGTGCTGCGCACGGACGAGAATAGAGTTTGGTGGCTCCTCTCTACCCTCATCGATCAGACGCTGGGAGAGGTCAGTGCCATTGCCCTCATCGGCTGGATGGATGTGGTGGATCGGCCCAAAGAGGGGACGTCCATTTCCCTGTCCCAACTGCCCCAGGCCCTCCGGGATATGAATTTCAAGCTGTGGGACGATGCTCAGGATTATCTGGACAACAGCTACATCGCCTATGAGCTGACCCCTGTGGAGGATCCGGACGCCGACTGGCGGCTGGATGTTTACACCGGCTCCACCCGCCTGCCGGTACTCGTCAACGAGTACATGAGCGCTGAGAGCAATACCGTGGATGAATACCACAGGGATGGCATTGCAGCTGGTTTCCTGTGCTATCCGGTAAACGGGTTTAAAGGTGAGAACCGAGCGGAACAGATTCTGCAATTTCGGGACACCTTGCAGGAGGCGATTCAGGAACACGCCGGCGGGGACGCAGTCACCTTCCTGGGTGGAGCCACCGGACTATACTATGGATATCTGGACTTCATTGCATGGGATTTACCCGCTGTACTGGACGCGGCCAGAGATTTCTTCGCTGACTCCAACACGGTCCAGGGGGGCTTCCACGTGTTCCGCCGGGATATGGGGGCAGTCCGCCTGTGGGAACAGGAAACAGAGCCGGAAGTGGACCCGGAGACAGGATCCCTGCTTTCATCAGAGGACATCGAAACGCTGGAATCCTTTGACGAGGGTATTTCAGGCTACTTTGGAAAAATGATCCGCTGGCTGGAAGACTTTATTGAGCAGGGAGTGCAGGAGGGAAAATTCACCCAGCGTCAGGCCCAGCAGGATCTCCAGATCGCTCTCTGGTATTCCTTTGCCTGCAACAATCTGGATGAGTACCGGTACTACTGCAAGGCGGCAGACTGGATGAAAGGTTCGGAGAAAAATGCTGCAGGCTGTGCCATGTGGTACTATCGCTATTCGGTGGCTTTAATGTACTGCGGACGGCTGGAAGAAGCACTGAGCTATGCAGAAAAAGGCATTCAGGAGGAACCGGACTACCCATGGATCTGGCTGCAAGTAGGTAAGCTGCGCAGCCACTTTGGAAATAAAACCGGTGCTCTGGAGGCGGTCGCCCACGGACTTGCGCTGGAACCCGGCGATTACGAGTTCCTTACTTTGAAACAAGAAATCGAGCATGGCGCGCCGCTGGAACAGATGGAATACCACTGGATTAACCCCGATGCCGACCAAACGCTCCAACAGGGGCTGGACGAGGATGCTGATGACAAGCAGCGCTCCATCTCTTGTATAACGGTCAATAAAGAAGGTCTGGAACGCTTCTGGAGCATCTTTGGCCCCAGGCCGGAGCAGTACACACCAAACGCGCCCTACACGCAGTTCCCTTATCCAGTCCAGGACCGTACTGTTGATCTGGTGTTTCAGATGAATGAAGGGGGAATGTCAAAGCTGGATACCGGCTGGCTGGAACAGCTGAAGGGTTGGCTCCAGGATGGGCGGTGGCTGGAACGGAAGCACCCGGACGGCAGAGCGGCACGCTTGGACACGGTGCTGGTGGGGCTGGACTACCGCATGGGCCTCCTATACAAGCTGACAGAGGAGAATGTATACTTCCAGATCTTCCTGAACCCGGACGGGACGGAACAGGAGGGCGCTTTCTGGTCCTCGGAGGAGGGTCGTGAACCGGAACTCTATACTGAGGAGGAAATGTCCGCGGCAGAGCAGCACATTAAAAACACCTTTGGGGAATTTGAGAATGTGTTCCATGAGCTGGTTTCTCCCGATATCCATGTGGACATCTGCGTTATTCCGCCCTCTGAGGAGCGGGACTACTACACGCTGGTAACCATGGGAATGGGAGCCCACCGGATGAATGTGCCCCAGGAGCTGGCAGAATACAAGCTGGAGCGGGCGGAGCTGGCCATCGCCCTGCCGCCGGACTGGAGACTGGATGAGGAATCTATGAAGGAGGAGCGCTGGTACTGGCCGATCCGTCTGCTGAAGGTGCTGGCCCGCCTGCCCATTACATCGGATACCTGGCTGGGCTGGGGGCATACCATGGACAACCAAAAGCAGTTTGCGGAGGACACGAAACTCTGCGCCGCGATCCTGGTAGGACCGCAAAACGTCGCAGAGGGCGGCGATCTCTGCCAGCTTCCCGGGGGCGAGGAGGTCAACTTCTACCAGGTCATCCCCCTGTACCGGGAGGAGCTGGAATATAAGTTGAAACATGATGCAGAAGCGCTGATGGAGCAAATGACAGAGGTCAGCTTTGTGGTACATCCGGATCGGCTAAGCAGTATGGAAGAAAGGGAATGAGAGGCCCATTTTAAGGGAAGGCACAAGCAGAAGAATTTGATACTGGATTGATACTTATCGTATCCTCCCGGTAAACAAGAGAATGATTGCAAGGGACAAACAAAACGGCCGTGCTGAATTTGTCGTTCAGCACGGCCGTTTTTATTTTTTATCTTTTATATTTCATCTGGGCCCGGCACTGGCTGCACTCTCTGTCGTGAAGAGAAATCACTCCTCCGCAATTCGGGCAGGTGTAAATTTCAAGCTGCTGTTCCATAAAGGCGGCAAGGCCATGCTCCTTGGCAAAAAGACTGTTTTGTACCAAGCTCGCGCTGTAACGCTGGTGATAGCTCTTTTCTAAGTTCCGAATCAGTTTACAGGGAAAAGCACCACATTCAAAACAATAGGCCAATCCCTTTTCCTGTACGCAATCTTTGATTTTGCACTTACGGCAGTGTTCCGGCTTGCCATCGTCACCCGGCAGGCATCCAGCACAAGGGAGTTTCCTACAGCAATGCTGATAACACACCATGCAATTCATGCCGCAGGGGGCGAAGAAAGCGGCGTCAATTACTGGGGGCATCTTCATAGCATAACTCCTCTCATGCGGTTTTATCTCTGTCCCGATGGATTTGCGTATTTGCCGCCGGCTATGGTGTCCGTAATATACAGCGGCGAAAAAGATGATGGGAAAAGCTTCATGCACAATGCTGTTCCGTCAACGATAAAGGCGGAACCCCTGTATCTTGGGAAGAGAGACAAACACCAATCATAAAAAACGCGCAAATATTCCTGCGCCAACCACAGTGAGAAGCCCGGAAACCACAACGGACAGGCTGCTCATGGCCCCCTCCACCTCTCCAATCTCCATAGCCTTGGCGGTACCCATCACGTGGGAGGAGGACCCAATGGCAATGCCCTTTGCAACCGGATGGGTAATCCGAAACAATTTACACACCGGCTGGGCCAGCATACTGCCTAAAATCCCGGTAATGATAATGACCGCCACCGTTAAGGAAACATGGCCTCCCAATTCCTGTGTAACCCCCATCCCGATAGCCGTGGTGATGGATTTGGGCAGCAGCGTCACATAGGCGCTGTGATCCATCCCCAGCAGCCAAGCCAGGAACAGCACGCTGCACAGGCTGGTCAGCACGCCGCTGAAAATTCCCGCCAGCACCGCTTTGAGATTTTGGCGCAGCAGCTGGAACTGTTCATACAAGGGAATTGCCAGGCAGACTGTTGCGGGCCCAAGCAGATAGCTGAGATATTGGGCGCCGGCATGATAGCTTTCGTAATCAACCCGGAACAAGACCAATACGCCCATCGTCAGGACAATGGCGATGAGCAGCGGATGAAACAGCGCCAGCTTGAATTTTCGTTTGAGCACAGTTCCCAATCCATAGGAGGCAAAGCTGATTAGGACTCCAAAAAAAACAGAATTTTCAAAGAATTCACCCATTTTTCTCAACCGCTCCCCTTTTTGTACGGCGGATAACAATCTGTGTCACCCAGCCGGATACCACCATGACCACCAGGGTGGTCACCACTGTAATAATCAGATACTCCACCCATGCCGGTTTGAGAATTTCCCAGGAACTAAGCAGCCCCACCGCCGCCGGGATAAAGAGAAGGGGCATAATCTCGATAAGAAACATCCCGGTTTCCCGAACGGCGCTGACAGGGAAAATCTTAAATTCCAGGCACACAAACAGTATGACAATTCCATAGATGCTGGCAGGGATTGGCAACGGGATACATTCATGCAGGATTTCCCCAAGAAAGGAAATCATAAGGATAATTCCAAATTGTTTGAGAAATTTCAAATTGGCTCTCCCCCATTTGCTGTCGTTCATTACCTGTTTCATTTTATCGCAGATGTGCTGTCTGTACAAGCCCGATTCCCGTACTGTGACTGGAGGAGCCCGCGGGGTCTTGGGTTCGGCGCCGGTTCCTCTCCCCTTTTTCCATTTACATCCATCGCCGGGGAACGTATCATGATACCCCAAAGCCTTCAAACCCTATCCCGCTCCGGGGAGCCTTTCGGAACCCGACGGGACTGTTTTCACGGGAGATGCCCGCAGGTTCTGTGGAGTAACCGGTACCGGCGGTAAGGGAAGATACCGCACCATGCGCAAGCCGAACTTCCTCGCTGTCCATAAAGCAGCGCCGGTGACATCGCGGAGCTGCATGGCAAGATAAAAATCCGCCTGTAATATGCCTGCATATCATCCATCTGTTCCTCTGCGTTATTTTATGCTATGATGTACCCAAACAGGCGGCAGTTCCAAGCGGGCAGCCGCCAGAAGGACGCCCACCGTGATAAGGCCCTTTCCTCTATGAACACTTCGGGCCGGGAGGAAACAGGATGGAGCATTCGAACCATTACTCCAAGGAACTCCTTGAGAAAAAATTGGACTATCCAAACGGTGTAAAATTCATGAAAGAATTTGACCGAATCCACCGTGGAACGACACTGAAACTCTGCGTTTACCCCGATATGGTGATTCAGTATCCCGGTTCCAAGGAACCCGGAGATTATATCTTTTTTTCCTTCAATAAACGGACAAAACAGCTTTGGCAGCCGGCCCATACGGATATTTGCAGGTTTTTATATGGGTTGGGTTCCAAAAGCGGTTCCCACTGTGCGCGGTTAATCAAGCTCCTGAGCCATACTTACCAGTTTGGAACCAGCAAGCCCTTTGAGGATCCGGATTTAAAAAAATTACAGTATTTACTGTTCTGGATGACGCTTCAGGAGGAGATTAATTATCCTCAGGCATCCGGCTTCAAGGGAATCCTGATGCCGTACTGCAGATACTTTGAAGCAGTTTGCTGCTGCAATCCCGATCACGGTATCACTCTGCCTGAAGTTCTGAACCGGTGTAATTCCGGCAGTATCCCGGCGCTGTATCCGATTCCCCACGCTCCCATTTTTTACGCGTAAACCGTTCCTCATTTCAGGCCCTCCAATCCTTGCTTTTAAGCCGTATTTATCCTATAATAAGCATCAAAAGGAGGGAAAGTGATGAAAAAAATCGAATTATTTCTGCATAGTCATTTGATGACATACACATTTTGTCTTTGAATTTTTAGGTGATGACTTCAAAAATATTCAGTATTTTTCAATTGATGGATAAATGAGAATTGTTCAAGCTCTTTGAAATGAAAGATAACAAATACGTGGAGAAAAGGCAATGGAAAACAGAAATAAAAAAAGTTATGAGTTTGTAAACGAGTTTATGATGAATGAGTATACAATGCATGAAATAGCACTGGGAATTTGGACAAAAAGAAAAATCAAAAACAAGATTCCAATACTGCTTTATCTAACAGTGACACTTGTTCCCTTGATTTATGGAATGACATCAGAAAAAAAAGGATATACATTACTGGCTGCAGTCAACATATTTGTTGGTTTTGCTGGATTGCTTACATATTTTATAACATCAGCATACAGAAGCAAGAAAAAATGGAAACTACAGATATGTCAAACAATCGAAGAATGTGGAAAGGAAGAGCCCCTTCGTGTTTGTATAGGAGAAAATATTAGCTATTGTTTTAATGGGATAACAAAAGTTGTTTCTTATCGTGATATAGAAAAGATGTTGCTGCTGGATATGTATCTTATATTAACACTGAAAAATGATGTTATTCTTCCAGTATGGAAGCTGGGATTTCAGGAAGGAAGCTGGGAAGAACTTGTCCCTTATGTGAAGCAGAAAATGAAACAGAAATTTTAATAGATTTGCCGTAAAAGTTAATTTAAGGGAGAAAACATGGAGTATATTATAAAGGAACCGGAACTGCATCAGCAGTTCCGGTTCCTTTTTTGCGCTTTTACCGGCCCATTTTCTTAATTGGGGTGTCATTCTTCCCTGCCCAGCAGCCAATCCACCGAGACACCCAGGATATCCGCCAGGGCGTCCAATTCAAAATCGGTAACAGGACGCCGCTGTCTTTCCAAATTTGACAGCATAGGTTTTGAAAAATCCAGTCCCATTAGTTGCAGTTTTGCCAACAACTGATTCTGTTTCATACCACGATTTTTACGAATCCTTGCTACCCGCACTCCAATTTTGTTTTTCGTTCCGTATGGGGATTTCCGCAGTACCATTTTATCATCTCCAAAACCAGTATAGCAGAATTCCGAACATTCAAATTTGGCATTACCAAATATAATAAATTTATTTGGTAATGCCAATGAAACGAAAAGGAGTCTGCAATATGCGAGAAAACACTTGCTGTTTCACCGGGCACAGAAGCCTTCCCCAGAGGCAGCTGGAACCCATTGCAAAACGGCTGGAAAGTGCCGTCGATACCCTCATTTCACAGGGAATCACAAATTTTATTTCCGGCGGGGCATTGGGCTTTGACAGTATGGCCGCCTCTCTCATTCTCAGAAAGAAGGCGCAGGGAGCCGGTATCTCCCTGACTTTTATGCTTCCCTGTCAGGCTGAGGATCGGTTTTGGCGCAGACGGGATCAGCTCAATTATGCTTATCTGCTGTCACAAGCCGATTATATTCAGGTTATTTCACAACATTACTACGACGGCTGTATGAAAAAACGAAATGTTGCAATGGTTGATAACTCCGCATATTGTATTTGTGCTCTCATCCATGGGCACAGCGGCACACAGCAGACGGTCGATTATGCCCGCTCCCAAGGGCTTACGGTCATCTCGGTAACCGATTAAAAAGGGCTTCCTGTTTCTGCGGAGCGATCTCCGTTTTTCCCACATTCAGGCCATCATCCCGTTGTCCTTTGCCAAGCACGCTTTCTCTGAATAGATTTTGTATGTCCATGGAGAGGATGCACCCTGTTTCCCTTTACATCGAGCCCTGGGAGAAGTATAATGATACCCAAAAGCCTCAAACCCCAGCTCCTTGGGGGAATCCTTCGGGAGCTGCCGGAGCCGCTTCCATGGGAAACGCCCGGAGGTTTTGCAGATGATCCGGCGCCGGCCGGTAAGGGAGGAAACCACATTGACGAAACATAGACGTTCCTTTTGGATGGGAGTTGGTTCAGGAGTTCTTGCCAGCCTGATGGCGGCCCTGGCTGCCTTTGGCGTCTGGGGCCTGAGGAGAGGCGCACAGCACTCCCAGACGGGAAACGCTGCGGTTATGGCGAATCTCTCCTCGATAGAACAGGTCATCCGGGAGCGGTTTTTATTTGATATCGACGATGAAAAGCTGGAATCCGGTCTGTATCACGGGCTGCTCACCGGTTTGGACGACCCCTATTCCGTCTACTATGACAAGGAGGAATATGCCCAGCTCAGCGAGGATACCTCCGGGCGTTACTGCGGAATCGGCGTGATGGTGAGCCAGAACGCCAAAACCCTGCAGAGTACCGTCATCAAGGTATTTGAGGGCTCTCCCGGCCAGGAGGCCGGAATGCAGGTGGGAGATATCCTCTATCAGGTGGACGGCACCGACGTCTCCGCCATGGATTTGGATCTCATCGTCAGCCAGCACATCAAGGGGGAGGAAAACACCCAGGTGCAGGTTACCGTGCTGCGCGGGACACAGCAGGTAGAACTCACGCTGACCCGCAGGCAGATTGAGGCGCCTACCGTGGAATATACCCTGTTGGAGGACAAAACCGGCTATCTTGTCATCAGCCAGTTCGACTCTGTGACGGGGGACCAGTTCAAGGCGGCGATGGAGGATCTGCAGGCCCAGGGGATGCAGCGCCTGGTGTTGGATCTCCGGAGCAATCCCGGCGGAACACTGGATTCCGCCGTGGAAATCGCGGCCTATCTGCTCCCTGAGGATCAACTGGATGGGCTGATTGTGTCCACCCGGGATAAACAGGGTAAGGGAGAGCGCTATTTCTGCCGGGACGGGCAGATTCAATATGAAAACGACAATCCCAAAGTGACGGATAAAACCTATCCCAAGCCGGACGGGCACCAGGTGGATTTGCCCATGGCCGTCTTGGTGAATGAAAACTCCGCCAGCGCCTCGGAGCTGCTCACCGGCTGCCTGAAGGACTATCATTGGGCCACCATTGTGGGCACCACCACCTTCGGCAAGGGCATTGTGCAGGAAATTATCCCTTTCAACGACGGGACCGCCATCAAGCTCACCACCAAGCGGTACTATACGCCCGGCGGCACCTGTGTGCACGGGCAGGGCATCACCCCTGATGTGGAGATCGAACTGCCCCAGGAGCTCAAACAGAAGAGTTCCCTGAGTTTCCAGGAGGATGTCCAGCTGCAAAAGGCCATCGAGGTTCTGAAGTAGGCCCCGGTGAGCGGACTGCCTTGGGGATCCGCACAAAAAGCCTCTCAGGCCGCTGAGGGGCTTTTTTACTGGGTACAGCATACCGGCGCCCTCATCCTTCGCCGCAGGAATGCCGTTACAACCCCATGCCTTCGGCAGCCTGTCCTTGTTCCCGTTTCGGCAAGCGCAGTCCAAACCGGGCCTTCCTGTTGCGGGGGCATCCCGCGGAATTTTGCCCTGCTATTTCTTGTTTTGCCGGGCGGGCCAATAAATTATCATTGCTATTGTCCGGATTTTCGAATACAATAAAACTATGTTCTTTTATCATTGAGGATACTCTCAACTGCAACGATTTAACTTTTCTTTGGAGGAAACCAATGGACTATATCTCCACCAGGGCCGCCGCGAAAAAATGGGGGATTTCCCCGGGGCGCGTGGCTGAGCTGTGCCGCTTGCAGCGCATTTCCGGCTGTAAAAAGCCGGGCAATCAGTGGCTTATCCCCTCAAATGCCCGCAAACCCCAGGACGCCAGAGACTCCAGCACACAGGCCGCTCCCCAAATCACGCTGCGGCCCTTTCTGAAGTGGGCGGGAGGCAAGGGCCAGCTCCTTTCACAGATTGGAAAATCCTTACCAAAGGGGCTGGGACACACCATCACCAAATACGCGGAGCCCTTTGTGGGCGGAGGCGCTGTTTTATTCTACATTCTGTCCCGGTATTCCCTCAGGGAAATCTATATCAGCGATGTCAACGCCGAGCTCATCAACACCTACCGGGTGGTTCAGCAGCAGCCAGAGGCCCTGATCCAGGAATTGCACAGGATGCAGGCCGACTACCATCCCCTGGATCCGGGACAGCGGTCCAGCTATTACCAGCAAAAGCGCGACCGGTACAATCAGCTCAAGGCAATGCCCCGGGAGGGGATTTCCATTGAGCTGGGCGCCCTGTTTATCTTTCTCAACCGTACCTGCTTTAACGGGCTGTACCGGGTAAACCGGCAGGGTGGATTCAATGTGCCCATGGGAGCCTACCGGATGCCCGCTATCTGCGACGAAGAGAACCTGCGAAGCCTGTCTCAAGCCCTGCGGGGGGTGCAGATTGTGTGCGGGGATTACAGGGCGTCCCAGCAGTTTATTGATTCGAACACCTTTGTCTACTTCGATCCCCCCTACCGTCCCCTGAACCAAACCTCCAGCTTCACCTCCTATTCCGAGCAGGAGTTCGGGGACGAGGCGCAAATCCAGCTGGCTCAGTATTTTTCCCAGCTGGATCAGCTGGGGGCACAGGTCCTGCTGAGCAATTCGGATCCGAAAAACACCAATGCCCAGGACAATTTCTTTGAGGAACTCTACCAGGGCTTCTGTATCCGCCGGGTATGGGCCAACCGGATGATCAACAGTAAACAGGAGGCCAGAGGCCCTGTCAGCGAGCTTCTGATTGCCAACTACAAAATACCCAGGCCAAGGCGATAGAAAAGGGGGAAGCTATATGCTTCCCCCTTTTCCGTTCACGCAGTTTCTGCCGATGAGGAATCCCCGCAAAGTAAATTTTTGACTATTGACGGGCGTCACCGCACACGTCCGGAAGGAAACGGCAATAAAGGCCTGTGAGGGCAGCGTTTACCCCATACCATCCGGTGCCCTGGCGGCTTCTTCCCATCACCGCCCAGCGGAGCCCGCTCCATGACAGTCCCGAACGCATGGGAGGTTACCGATTCCCTCATTTGCCGTCCGGCTGCGTCTGGACGGCTTGACTCCCCCAGGAGCCATGATAGATCTGCTCCAAAAGATTCTGCACAGCCCCGTTGGGAACACTTTGGGCCCGCAGAACGCTCCAGAGGGAGTTTTCCAGCCCCGGCTCCCCCAGAGAAATCTGCCTTACCCCGTTGCGCCGGATTTCCTCCACCACCAGCTGCTCGGGCAGTATCGCAACGCCCAATCCGGCTTTTGCCGCCTCAAGCAGAGCCCCGGAATTGACGCTCACCCACTTGGGGCGAACCTGCAGCCCATGCAGATACAGGGCACTGTCCACCGCGGCCCGCACCGCGCTGCCCGCTTCCCGAAGCAGGAGCGGCAGGGCGCAAAGCTGCTGAAAATCCAAGGTTCCGCCAGGCGCAGGAAAATCCGGCGCGCACACGGCTGCCAGGGAATAGGAGGCAAAGCGCCTACACTGGTAGGCTCCTGCGGGACACGCGCCCTCTACCAGTGCCACATCGGCCTCCCCGGCGTCCAGGGCCTCCATGGCCTTTGCCGCGCTGAGAACCTGGACGAAAACCTGCTGGCCCGGGCAGGCAAGTTCCAGCTTTTTGAGTACCAAAGGCAGCCAGAAGGAGGCTATGGTAATCCCGGAGGCAACCCGGACTGGCGCCTGTTCCCCCAAAAGGGAGAGGGAGGATTCCAATTCCCCAAAGGACTGCAGCAGGGGCCCGGCCCTCTCCAAAAGCCCTCTTCCGCAGCCGGTGAGCTTTACTCCCCGGGTCTGGCGTTCAAACAGCGCCGTACCTGCCGCTTCTTCCAATTCGCGTATGGCGTGCGAAACCGCGGACTGGGTCAAATAGAGCTGACGGGCGGCCCCGGTAAAGCTTCCGGTACGGGCAATCGCACAAAAAATCTGTAAATGGCGCAGTGTCATTGTGTACTCCAATCCATGAATTTTTTTCATCCTCTCAAGTAAATCTTATCATTTTACACATGAAACAGCAACCGGTATAATGAGATGGAATCCATGGAAAGGGGATTATTATGAACCATTCAAAGCTGCGGGATTACGCCTGGCTTACAGGCGTCAATTTATTTATCAGTACCTTCACCTTCGGCGGGGGCTATGTGGTGGTCCCTATGATCCGAAAATACTTCGTCCAGAAACGGCAGCTGTTCTGTGAGCAGGAGCTGATGGATATGGCGGCCGTGGCCCAGTCCACCCCTGGCGCTATCGCCGTCAACCTCACTGTACTGGCGGGACTGCGTACCGCGGGCATACCCGGAGCCCTGCTCAGCTGTGCTGCCGCTGTCCTTCCCCCGCTGGTCATCCTGGGGGTTATCTCTCACTTCTACGCGGCCTTTGCCGCCAATGCCCTGGTGGCCGCTGTCCTGCAGGCCATGCAGGCAGGGGTTGCCGCACTCATTGTGGATTTAGTCCTGGATATGATTGGGCTCATCCGCAGGGAGCGCTCTCCCATTCTCACTCTCATGATCCCCGGGGCCTTTGCCGCCAGTTTTCTTCTGCACATCAATGTGGCGGTGATTCTGCTGGTATGCTGCGGCATCTGCCTGGGACAGGTGCTTTGGAGCAGGAGGCGGTGTGCATGAGCGGTATTGCGCTGTTGTTCTGGACCTTTTTTCAAATCGGGCTGCTGAGTATCGGAGGCGGCTATGCCATTATCCCTCTGATTCAGGAGCAGGTGGTACATACCCATGCGTGGTTGAGCCAGCGTATGTTTACCGATATTATTACTATATCCCAGATGACTCCCGGGCCTCTGGCGGTAAACACCTCCACCTTTGTGGGGCTTCAGATTGGAGGCCCAGCCGGTGCGGTTGCGGCCACTCTGGGCTGTGTAGCCGCCGGTGTCATTCTCAGTATGCTGCTCTATTCCCTGATTCGCAAATACAGCCAGTCCGCCATCGTCCTGAAAATCCTCAACGGCCTGAAGGCCTCCTCTGTGGGACTGATTGCCTCCGCTGCCGCCACCATCCTGCTCCTGACCTTTTTTGGAACCGACAGCCTGGAGGCTGTACGGCTGCAATCCCTTAACTGGACAGCCGTGGGGATTTTTCTGGTGTGCCTAGTGATTGTGAGAAAATGGCACCTGAATCCCATTGCCCTGATGGGCGGCTGCGGTTTGGTGGGCCTGTTTTTCTTTTTCCTCTAGCCCTCTGGCGAAAGACAGGGAATAGAGAAGTCTCACATATAACGAATCAGTTTCTGCTGCACAACATTCCTCTATATTAAGAGGGAAAGAACTTATTACTTTTACACTTTAATAACCACATAAGAAAGAGCAGACAGTCCGGATCTCATAGGCATATGTAAAAACGTTCATTTTATCGTTGACAAAAGCCGATAGCTTTGCTGCTCCCTTCCTGCTATTTGTCCATGATCCGGATTGACAAACTAAATTACAGTGGTTTTAAAGAATCATCTTTTGGGTTTACGAAAATGATATATGTCTCCCTGACAGCCATATAATAATATTTCATTTTCATTGTAAGATGATAACGACCAATATACACTTCGATCATTCCAAATGCACGAATTGCTTGAAAAAAGAGCCTCGTCAAAAGATAGTGGTAATTGTGCCTCTGAATTATCTTTTATCATATAAGCTTCCAGCCCCTGCCGGAAATTTTGGTTAAATACAATTCCCTTGTTGGTTGCTACAAAACGTGCCGCACGACAGTAAATAGAATTCGAAGTCATTTCAAATATATACATATGTTTGTTTGTATTAATTGTGACGCCAATAAAGGTTGATTTGCCATCTATTGATATGAATTCCTCGCTTAGTCCCGCATTCCACAGACGAAGGCATTCGCCAATGTTATTATCACAAATAGAAGGCAAATCCGGCAAAAGTGTTTTATCATCAAAAATTTCATCATAAGCAGCCGAATAAATGATACCGTCATCAAATTGAATTTCTATATTATTTTCATAATCGTTAATTGTAAATGTAGTTCCCAGATAGGACTTCATATTCTCGTCACAATCAGTGACATATTTAGGTGAAGTATCACAATGGATCATCTGATTTTTTTGATAGGTTTTGATTTCTCCCTTAGCAGTACCATTATAAATAAAAGCAGTTTTCCATATCTGAGGTAACTTGTACTTTTCGGTTTCAGTTGGACTCGATTGGCAAATACCAATACAAGAAAAATCATTTCCGTTTCTTGCGAATAATCTGGATTCAAGCATATCCGCTTGTGTGCTTCTTCTGTATGAAATTACATATTGATCTGTTATTACAATTTCAATATCCTTCCCTATATATACTCCGTTTTTTATCATAATAGATACCCCCAACAAAAATACCAATCAGTCCACCGCCGCTATTACCATAAATAAAAAATATAGATAGCGCCTCCTATTATTTTACCGCGTCTTACAGTTTCTCATAGACTGTGGGGAGCAAAATAGTATCACTAACCTTTTGAAGTCTTCCAAGAGCGAAACATGAAAGCGTAAACGATAATCTTCATGCACCCTCCGGCGATTTGCCAACAGTCATCCTGACTATTTATTCCCGCCTATCAAGAACAATTCCTCTGCTTCTGCGGGAAAGAAGCTGAATCCTGCTATCTATTGCCACTTTTCCAGTGCGCGCTACCCAGCCTGGGAAACCATTAGAAAATCGGCGGCGTGAAACCCGAACATATTGGCCACCACAATGCCCGGAAAGGACTGGATTTCCTGATTGTAATCCTGCGCAGCCGTATTGTATTCCATGCGGATGGTGTCGATCTGTTCCTCGGAGCCCTTGAGCTTCTTCAAAATTTCCTGGCAGTCCTGCGTCTGCACCCATTGAACCGTACGCGTATTTTCACACAGATCCTCCAAAGCCTGAGACATCCTGGAATCCGCCTGAAGCTTCTCCCGGATATCCTGGGCCTGGGACAGCTGCGTCTGTGCCTGGGAAAACTCCTGAACCACCAGAACCCCGGCAGAATCCTCCTGAGCCTGGATAGCTTCTACCAGCTTCGCCGCCAAAGCATTCCTGTGCCGGAACTGCAGCTCTATTTTAGATTTCTGAAGGCTGATGTCCTCATCCAATTCCACAACCTGGCGGTAACTCCACACTCCCCATAAAAACACCCCAGCGACCAGGAAAACCAGTATCCATAGCAGGAAAAAGGATATTGGGATATGTCGTTCTCTGTACGTTCCCATTGCCGTTGTCTCCTCCATAGAATAAGCTTCTTGTTTCACCACGGGGCCTATTGCCGGATAACCGGCAAAATCCATCCATTTTGTGTACTTATTTTAGCATATCCTCGGGCACTGTTCCAGGCATTACGGCCAAAATTAAATGGATATCATATTTTTATTTGTTTTTTATTCACAATTTTCGGTTCTGTTCCACCAAATTCCCACCTTAGAAAAGGGATAAAAAACGGGACAGCGCGTGTGGTTTTCCTGCGCACTGTCCCGTATATGACGGCCCTATGCCCGCCCCTTGTCTAAAAACTCCCGCAGATGCGCAAGAAAAGCCTGCGGATCCCGGCAGTAGTCCGACATGGTAAATCCGCTGCAGTGGGTGAGCTCCGTCCCCAAATACGGCGGGGGGACAAACCCATTGGCCTGTTCCACACTGTCAAATTCCACCTCGGCATACCAAAATTCCAGCGCTGTCCCCGGATTCACACAGTTGCACTCCAAAAACAGGGACTGGGCAATCCGGTAGACCCGCTGTACCTTGTGAACCGGAGGGGCCGGCAGTAATTCGCACAGCTGCCCGAATTGTTCCCCGCTCAGGGGCAGTTCCAGCTCCCGGCGCACCAGGGTCCCCTTCCCCTTCACGCAGAGCTTGTAGTCGCTCTGGCTGCCGCTGGCCCGGGAACGAATCCGCACCACGGGATCCCAGCTGAGATAGCCCTGGAGCATCTCATAGGTTTTCACCGGAGTCCCTTCCAAAAAGCCCTGTATTAAAAATTTCCGTTCAATTTCCATGGCTGCCTCCTTGTACCACAGCCCGGCTACTGCTGCCGGGCCTGCTCTATGATGGATTTCAGCTGCTCCTTGGGAAGCATCCCCGGAATATGGGTCATGGGCTTGGAATCCCGGCCTATGATATAGGTGGTCGGGAAGGATTCCACCAGGTAGCTCTCCAAAACCAGGCCGTTCTCATCAAAAACTACAGGAAAGGTATATCCCTTCTCCGATAAAAATTTCTGAATCCCCTGCTTGGAAATATCCGCATTGTTGGGATATTCCTGGCTGGTGGGGGAGGCCACGCCCAGAATGACCACGTCACCGCTGTTTTTCCCATATTCCTCATAGAGCTCCTCTAAATCCGGCATCTCCTGTTTGCAGTATCCGCACCAGGTGGTCCAGAAATTGAGGACAACAATTTTCCCCTGGTAGTCGGACAGGCTGTGGGTGTTGCCGGACTGATCCTTCAGGGTAAAGCCATACATATTCCATGGTTCCTGGGAGGAATTTTCCAGAGAACTGCTTGAGGAGCCGGACGCCGCTCCCTGAGCTTCGCCGGTGCCCGCCTGGGAAAAATCTCCCAGTCCCAGTACCAGGAACACACCGATTACCACCAGGATCCCGCCGCCGATCTTCTGGGCATAGCGCAGGATATTTTTTCGTTTCTGCACAAAGGACAGGGCCTGAGAGGTAAAGAGCCCCAGCACCAAAAACGGGATGACAAACCCCAGGGTGTATAAAAGAATGAGCCCTGTTCCCTTCCAGAAGTTTCCCTCCCCGGAGGCCATCAGCAGTACGGAGGAGAGCGCTGGCCCTACGCAGGGGGTCCAGGCAAAGGAAAAGGTGAAGCCCAGCACAAAGGCTGTCACCGGATTCATCAATTGGAAGGAACGCTTCGTGTGCAGGCGGCGTTCCCGCTGCAGGGCCGGAATGGAAAACAGCCCCAGCTGCGCCAAACCCAGCAGCAGGATTAAAAGCCCGCCGATGCGCTGAATCAGCGCCTTATGCCCGCCAAAAAACTGGCCCATTGCTGAAAAAGAGAAGCCCAGCAGGAAAAACGCTGCGGAAATTCCCAGGATAAAACACACCGTATGCCCTAACACGGTTCCACGGCGCCATACCGTCCGGCCATCCTGGGTCTGCCTCCCATTTTCTCCCGCAAGCAAGCTGAGATATACCGGAAGAAGCGGCAATACGCAGGGGGAAAAGAAGGAGAGAATCCCCTCCAAAAATACCAGTCCAAAATGAATCTGCGTTAAATCCGAAGTCATCCGCGAACTCCTTTCTGTCAGAGCAGACATTCTGTGAAAGCCTGCCCCATATTGCGCAGGAGGACCTATCGAGCCGCCATATATGAACCCGGTGAGGGCTTTCATCATTTGCCGGCAGACAGGCTCCCGCCATACCTTCGGGCCGGTGCGCAAAACTTCCCCAATCATCTTTGATGATTGTATATTCGCGTTCCACGCGGATATTGTACCACAATTTTAGAACCAACCGGGATGTTTTGCGGTTCAGCCTTGGCTGAATGCCGGTCGTTGTTTGACCGGCAAGTAAAACTCCCGAATTCTCGAAGAGAATTGCATGTCCGCAGGCTCTGCGAACATTGTACCACAAAACCTGAAGGAACCGGGAAGTTTCGCGGTTTGGCTTTGCCAAACACCGGCCGTGCCTTCACGCCGGTGAGGGAAACTTCCATATCATCTTTAGATGATTGTATCTTCGCGTTCCACGCGAATATTGTACCACATCTTCCTTTTTCTGAGCAAGGAAAAACGGCCTCTTGTTTTCCCCGTGAAAACAGCTTACAATAGCGGTAAGAGAACTGGATCCCCCTTAGCGGGTCCACTGCTCGTTTTGAGGAATCCCCTCCCAGCAAACAGAAAGGAGCGGCGCCATGACCCCCGTACTGGTAAAAGAGATCCGGGAGCTTCCGGCTGTGCGGTCCAGTTTTTTCCAATTGGCCCGGCAAGTATTTGAACTGTCCTTTGAACCCTGGTACCGCCAAGGCTTTTGGACGCAGCGCTATATTCCCTACTGCCTAGTCGACCCTGAGAAAAACTGGGTGCTCGCCAACGCCTCCGTCAACCGGATTATGACCCAGTGGCAGGGACAGCGCCTGCAGTTTATCCAGATAGGCACCGTGATGACGAGGCCCGAATACCGGGGATTGGGCTATTCCCGGAACCTGCTGGAGGAGATCCTCAGGGATTGGGGCTCCAGCGACTGCGTGTACCTCTATGCAAACGACAGCGTTTTGGACTTCTACCCTAAATTCGGCTTTCACAGAGCCCAGGAATTCACCTTCCGGACTCAGGTGACGCCGATTCCGGGAGATTTTACCCGCCTGGACATGGACGCCCCTGGGGCCCGTGAGCTTTTACGGCAATGCTATGAGCACTCCAATCCCTACAGTGAACTCCCCATGCTGGATAACTGGGGGCTGCTCATGTTCTATTGCGCCGAATTTTTAAAGGACTGTGTCTATTATTCCGCCCGCAGGAGGGCCGTATGCATTGCCCAGCGCCAGGGGGACACTCTGCACTGCTATGACTGCTTTGGCCAGCCGGACTGCACCCTTCTAACCCTGCTGGGCGAGCTCGCCCCCGACGGCATATCCTGCGCGCAGCTTGGCTTTACCCCCCGTGACGCCTCCCCCTTCACCTGCCTGCCGGCTGACGAGGAGGACACCACCCTGTTTGTCTATGGGCAGGCTCCCAGCATCTTTGAAACCCACCCGGTCCAGATGCCGGTACTCTCTCACGCATGACGGTTCCCATCCCTGTGTACGCCCGAGGGAATCCAGCGCACCCAGCCAGGCGGATCAGCGCCTTTTGGGAACAGGAGAGTATTCCGCCTAGGGGCAGAAGTGTGCCAAACCGGGATTGCCCAACAGGAATTCCGCCATACCGGATGGACTTCCCATCCCGTCAAAACCCGCACTCCGCCAAATCCCAAGGGACGGGTTCCCGGATACCGTCGTAATCGGTTCCTCTCAAAACGCAGAGCTTCTGAATGATATGGAAACATGGGCATCAAAAGTACGCTCCGTGTTGGATTCGGAAAGTTCTCCGGCGCACAGCGCCGGCCTGTTTCAGCGGGAAAAACCGCGGTTTTCTTTATAAAAATCTCAATGAACCGGCTGCCGGTGCGCAGCATCAAATATAAAATAAGGAGGGAGCGCTTCGCTCCTCGCGGCAGGTGAGGAAGAAAGTGCGTTCACGCTATGCAGGTTGTATTATTTAACGGCAGCCCCCGCCCAGGGGGAAACACCTTTCATCTTCTGCGGGCTATGCAGGAGGAACTGGACGCCCAAGGTGTCCAGACGCGGCTGATTCAGCTGGGAGGACACGACATCCGGGGCTGCATTGCCTGCGGGAAATGCTCCCAGGGGGAGTGTGTCTTTGCCGACGAAAATTTCCGGGACTGGACGCAGGCCATGTACCAGGCAGACGGCGTCGTGTTCGGGACACCGGTTTATTATTCCTCGATGAACGGCACGCTCAAGTCCTTTCTGGACCGGGCCTTTTACCAGAGCCACGGCCGTATGCGCCACAAGGTGGGGGCAGCCCTGGCGGTTCCCCGGCGCAGCGGCGGAATCCCCGCCTTCGATGAGATCAACCGCTATTTTTTGATTTCGGAGATGCTCATCGCCCCCTCCTATTACTGGAATGTGGCCCATGGAGGCGCTCCGGGGGAGGTGCTCCACGATGAGGAGGGCATTGGTACCGTAAAAAATCTGGCCCGCAATATGGCCTGGATGCTCAAAATGAAGGAGGCCTCCCGGGATATTGTGGAGGAACCCCAGCCCTATCCCCGCAGCACCACCAATTTTATCCGCCAGCTGTGACTGGCCTCTTATCCTTTGAGCCGGGACGGCCCTGCACGCCGTTTCATCCTATATGGAAAACCATGTTTGGGGTATGCCGCCGCGGCACAGCCCCCAGAAAGGACGGTATTGTTATGGCAAAGCTCTATTATCAGGGACACGGCAGTTTTCGGATTACAGCCCAGTCCGGCTACACCATCTATGTGGATCCTTACGCCGGGGACGGCTATGATGTTCCCGCGGATCTCATCCTGGTGACGCACCACCACTCCGACCACGACCAGGTATCCCTGGTCGCCCAAAAACCCGAAACCCGTGTCATCACGCCCCGGGAGGCGCTTCAGGAGAAGGGCTATCTGCGCAGGGTTCCGGTGGGAGAGATTCTGTTGTCCTCCGTTGAGGCCTATAACGACAAGCATTCCCGCAGCGAGTGTGTGGGATATGTTATTGAGGTGGATTCCGTGCGCGTCTACGCCGCCGGGGACACCTCTCTCACCCAGGACATGAGCAGGGTTCTGCCCTGGCTGCATCTGGACTACGCGCTGCTGCCCATTGACGGCATCTACAATATGAACGCCGCCCAGGCGGCAGCCTGTGCAAAGACCATCGGAGCGCGGCACACCATCCCCATCCACATGAAGCCCGGACACCTCTTTGATCCCAAAATCGCCCGCACCTTTGACGCCCCGGGCGCGCTGATTGTCCCGGCAGGCAAAACCATCACGCTGACCCCCGCCACATAAACGGGACCGGCTGCCCTCCCCGAATCGCGGGGAGTTCTCTTGGGCATCCCCACAGAAGCCCCCAAACTCTCTCCAGCTTCTTGAGCCCCGAGGGGTACGCTGGGAATGGGGGCTTGGGTGCATGAAATGCCATCCTCCATACGGCTTGTCCGGCCGCTTATGTCCCCTCTGCCGGATTCCCGGAATGGGAACCCCGCTTATCCCCTGCGGTTCCCATTCCCCGAACAAAAATAGAGGGGCCGTCTTTGGCCCGGGGAACCGGCGGCACTCACAGACAGACGAATCCCCGTCCGGGAGTTTTCCCGGGCGGGGATTTTCCATTTGTGAACGATAAATTCAAACAGCGGGCTTCTGCGGGCAGGACAGCCTTCCGCTGGAAGGATTCCTCTACTGGTTGCCCATCAGCGAGACCAAGACGGCTTTTTGGGCATGGAGCCGGTTTTCCGCCTCATCAAAAATCTCCTGGGCATGGGCTTCCATCACGTCGGCGGTGATCTCCTCGCCCCGGTGGGCAGGCAGGCAGTGCAGCACCATGGCGTCAGCCTTGGCTACCTCCATCACCTCACTGTTGATCTGATAGATCCCCTGGAACACCTGGCGGCGCTGGGCAGCCTCCTCTTCCTGGCCCATGGAGGCCCAGACATCCGTGAGCAGAACATCCGCGTCCGCTGCGGCCTGCTTGACATCCTGTGTCAGGGTAAAGGTTCCGTTTGCCGTGGCATAGTCCATCACGCCGCTGTCCGGCTCATAGCCCTTGGGACAGGCCACCGCAACCTCCATACCGCTCTTGATGCCGCCCACAATCAGCGAATTGGCCATATTGTTGCCGTCGCCGATATAGCACATCTTGAGCCCGGAGAGCTCTCCCTTATACTCCCGCACCGTCAGTAGATCCGCCAGCACCTGGCAGGGATGGCAGTAATCGGTGAGTCCATTGATAATCGGAATCGAGCCGTATTTCGCCAGATCCTCCACCTCTTTTTGGGTAAAGGTGCGGATCATGATGCCGTCCAGATACCGTGAGAGAACCCTGGCTGTATCCTGAACCGGCTCGCCCCGGCCAATCTGCAGATCCCGGGAACTTAAAAACAGGGCCGAACCCCCTAACTGGTACATTCCAACCTCAAAGGAGACTCGGGTACGGGTGGAGGACTTCTGAAAAATCATCCCCAGCGTTTTACCCTTCAGATAGTTGTGGGGAATCCCCTGTTTCTGCTGGGATTTCAGCTGCTGGGCCAAATCCAATATATGGATGAGTTCCTCACTTGTAAGATCCGCTAATTTCAGTAGATGTTTCACGTTGTGTTTCCTCCTCAAGCGTGTATGAACCTCTGAGCACTCGACAATCACGATGAAACTGCCGGGCGCGGGCGGTTTTGCTGCTGTGCGAAGTGTTTCTTGATCCTATTTTCTATATTATACACCAAACCTCAGCTTTTTCAAGGAGAAAATGAATATTCATTCAATATTATTTATATATACTCAATTGCAGCCCATTAAAGATCCACTTTATACCGGTTCCAGATCCGCCTTCCCATCAGGCAGGCCACAATTCCCAGGGCCGCCACCAGGCACCATACCACGATAGTCATGTTCCATCCGGCGTATTCGGAAAGGGCGCCGAAGCCGTAGGTGGAGATGGCGCTTCCCAGATAGGCCAGAGCATTGAGCAGCCCGGTGACGGTGGACACCCGGTTGGCTCTGGCAAAGTAAAGGGGAATCAGGCCGATGATCATGGTGTTGATACCCAGCATGGCGGAGGTGGTGACTGCCAGCATCAGGGTGGCCAAAATCACACTGTATTTCCCAAACAGGATCAGGATAATCAGAGACGCGATAGTTGCCAGGAACAGTGTCCCGGAGGTGAGCAGTTCATCGTGGAACACCTTGTCCTTCAAATAATCCGCCACATAAACGCCCGCAAGATTCACAATGGGCAGCAGGGTTGTCACCAGAATCGAGACCACGGAGCCCAGATGGAAAACCTCGGAGATATACGTGGGAGTCCAGGTGGTGACGCCGTCCTTGAGGATCCCCTCCATGATGATGGCTGCGGCAAAAAAGACAAGCCCTGAGGCAATCAGGATTTTCCCAATGGGCTGGCCCGCCGCCACCGACGGTTTTTTTGGGGCGGGATCCCCTTCCTGTGAGGGCTCATCCTCCTCTGCTTCGAGGAATCCCTTTTGGTCGGCGTGGCGTTCAATTTTCGTAATGGAAATAAACCACAGCAGCGCCACAAGCACCATCAAAAGCGCCCCGGCAAAGAATACGCTGCGCCAACCCATCAGGGCGATGCATCCGGCTGACATGAGGTAGGCCCCCAGAGTTCCAGCCGCCATGGAGGTGCTGATATTGACGCAGGCGCGCACACATTGCCTGCGCGGCAGGCGATCCGCGAAGATTTTGACTATCGGGCTCCAGGTTAGGGACTGTGCAAAGCCGTTGAACAGCCACAACACAATCATCACAGTGGCCGAGGAGGTGCAGCCCATCACCACATTGACCACAGCGGAGGCCGTCAGGCCGGTGAAAACCATGAGCTTGGAGGAAACTTTATCCCCCAGAATGCCGCTGAACAGCTGGCCCGCGCCATAGGAGCAGAAAAACGCGGTGCCAATCAGGCCCGCCTGGGACTTATTGAGTACATTCTGAGAGACGATCTCCGTAATACTGGCGGAGAAATTGAGCCTGCCCAGATAGGACGAAAAATAGGCCACCCAACACACAAGGAAAAAGATGGACATGACCCGTTCGTCAAAGATCTTTTTTTTCACGGGTTGTTCTTTGAGCGCTGCTGTTTTTAACAATGGTCGTACCCCCTGGCTATGAAATTTCCCCAAAGCGGCTGGGCCGCTCAAAACAGATCTATACTATAATGTAAAATTTCTGTTAAGGCAATGAATTTTTGGGGAGTTTTTCCCGGGCGCAAAAAAACCAGCGGGTTTTACAAAAAACCGGCTGGCCCAACGGAAGGAGCAAGGGGATTTGGTGACGAAATCCCCCCTCCCCTTTCTGTGATTTTTGTTCATTTCTTCCAATCATGAGATGTAGAGTTTTGCTGCACGTATCCCGGTGCCCCCTTTTTTGATGAACCCCCGGGTTACGGAAGTAACCTAGATAGACGGAACTTGAATTGACTACGGAAGTTTTGGGCGTATTCCAAAACTTCAAAATGGGGCGCAAAATTTCCATTTTTGAATATTGAATGCCAGTATCCCTTGTAAGTTTGTAAGAAAAAACAGAGGGAAATTTGCACCCAAGAGAACTATCACCCAATTCCTTCCCCAAACCCTGCCGGGCGGCGGTACTTTCTGGTTACAGAAAGTACCCAAAGATAAAAAAGGAGGGAAGGGGTTTCGATTCCCCTTCCCTCCTTTTGACCACCCAACCCGCAAACGACAAAGG
>JAETPU010000018.1 GCA_021771035.1 Marvinbryantia formatexigens
CGGTGTTTATTACCGTGAGGACCCACCTGTTCCCATTCCGAACACAGCAGTTAAGCTCACGTGTGCCGACGATACTTGGCGGGAAGCTGCCTGGGAAAATTGGTCGATGCCGGTACAAACTTGGGACTTTAGCGAAAGCTAAGGTCCTTTTTTGTTGCCTTTAGGTCAAACTAAAGATTTCATTAAGGTGGTGCGGCGGCCATATTGAGGAAAAAGGGGCGGCATATGCTAATCTCTCCAGGGACCTTAATACAAAGGTCCCGGACGGCTCCACCCTATCCTTGGCCCAGGTTCTCCACAGGCCTGAGGCGGAAATCTTTACAGATTTAGATAAGCTTCTGTATCACAAATTTTTTAAGAACGCGGCACTGGACAGGGTAAACCGCCAGCTGGTCCTTACGGGACTCCAATGCCCTCAGAGGCAGGAGAACGCACAGATCCCAGTTGAAACCGTAACGGTGACCTGCAGCGCCTGCGGCGGCGTGACAGAAATTCCCGTGCAGGGGAAGGGAAAATGCCAGTACTGCGGGTCCCAACTATCCGCTTTGCAGACGGCGAAGCGAGTTTAAACAAAGACCCCCGCCGGATGTGCTTTGACGCATCCGGCGGGGGGTTTTGTTGAGTCTCCTTTGCGGTGCCGTATCATAGGGGTGCGGTACTCTTGATGCGGTACTCTTGATTCGGGATGCGGGCAGCCGCTTTGCTTTGGAGGGCCATCGGCAGTAAATAGGCGGCGGGACTGCGGGAAACTGATCGAGACGCCGCAGTCCCGCCTATCCGGAGGCAGTATCAGAGAAATTCCGGGGCATCCGGACGAGGCGGGAGACCGTGTTACCGGATGCCGCTTTTGAGGCTAATAGCCAAACAGGAGACGCAGACAGCTCAGCCAGCACAGGGAACCCGTGGGAATCCGAAGGGGGAGGGGAAGAAAGGCGCGCATGGCATCCAAACAGGAGATGCCCTGGGTAAAAATACTCTGGGGAAGGCTCAGCTGCTTTGAAGCGATGGAGATGTGCAGGGCGCCGTCCCGCAGCTGCAGCAGGAACAATCCCGTCTGCTGAGGAAACGCCGCCTGGCGGGTATTCCAATCCACCAAAAGAAAGGCTAAAAATCCGGTGAGCAACAGCCAGGTGACGAGAAAGGCCGTGATCCAGAGCATGGTGGGGTTGACTGCGCGCCTTTGCGCCTGCTGGGCCCGATAGTAGCTGTCATAGGAATAGGAAAAAGGGGCTTTTTTCAATGTTTCACATCCTTTTGGGAGAGGACTTCCCGAAAATAGCTGGGAGAACGATAACCGCAGAATGGGGAGGATTTGGTGAGGCGTTCCACTACTGAATCTGTTTTTTCAGTGTGGCTGCCAGGGATTTCCCCACATCATGGGCGGTCCGTTCACATTCCTCCAGGGTATTGCCATGGGACCCGAACTCCAGGAGCAGGGAGCCCTGGGTCAGATCCTGATTATATTTGCGGTAGCAGAAGAAGATGGGACGGGTGAGCCCCGGATAGGCGCTTTCCATCGAATCCTGGAGAGAGGCGGCAAACCGCAGGTTCTGATCCCAGTTGGGCATATCCATGGTTCCATCGTCACAGCCCGCGATAATCATTACCTGGGCGGTTTTTTCCCCATTGATATCGGAGACCGCCTTAATCACAGTGCCGTCCTCCCGCTGGATGGCGTCCCGGTGCACATCGATTACCACTTTAATGGAGGGGTACTTTTCCAGATAGCCCTTCACAGTGTCGGCGCTGCGCTCATAGGATCCGTTATAGGAGGGATAATCGTGCTGGGTGGCGTCGTGGAGCGTGACAATTCCGGCGTCGTTGAGCTCCTGGGTAATGATATCCCCCAGGCGCACCACGTTTTTACTGTTGTCCCGATTGCGCCAGGAGGCATTGCTCTTATCATAGAAATCCACGTCATAGGGGGCATAGCTCTCCGTGGCGTGGGTATGCATAATTAATACCTGGGGTTCGTCGGTATCCTTAATGACCATCTCCAACGGCTTTTGCAGCTGCTGGAT
The DNA here is from genome assembly GCA_021771035.1 of Marvinbryantia formatexigens. Classification (GTDB taxonomy): domain Bacteria; phylum Bacillota; class Clostridia; order Oscillospirales; family Ruminococcaceae; genus CALXEM01. The sequence continues at coordinate 2,022 of JAETPU010000018.1, forward strand.
GACATTGTCCCGGGAGAGATTCGTGGAATTTTTAAGAAATCCGCTACCGGTGGGAATATAGGCGGAGGAGCTTCCGGCAGAATAGTGAACCTCCGAGATAGCGCCGCGGTTTTCCTCGGGAATATCGTCAATGGAGGGCAGCGGCTCGGAGGACTCCTGGGAGGATTCCTCCTGAGAGGAGCTGGGCTCCTGGGAGGATGCCTGGGAAGATGAGGATTCCATTTCCTCCAATTCCTGTGGGATTTCATTATCTAAGAGCTCCTGGGCAAACCGTTCCCGCGCCAGGGCAGCTGTGCCGTCCGGTACCGTCATGGCGGCGGATGCCAGGGTCATTTGCAGCATCCAATCCCCCATCTGCGGCAATGCGGCAACCAGAAGCCGTGTCCCGCAGATCCCCGCCAGCACGGCGCAGGATACTGCCAGAATCCGTTTGCCCTTTGGCCTGTGTACCTGTCGTCTTCTCAAAGCCAATCCCCCCATGAACGATGCGCCGCCTGAGGAAGCGGTACCTCCATAGGCCGGCGCGCTGTTTTATCTTCCTTCCGGAAAAGATCCGGTTGTCCATGGATGAGTGTTTCTACGCATCCATGGGTTCTACTGTCCATGGTATGCACAGGGGAAAAAACTTATGCCATTGCGGAGATTCACATGGTGAGGGAGGCGATATCCTCCTGGCTCAGGTTTGGCTGAAGAGCCCGGTTGATAGAGGCGGCCAGCAGTTTCGCCCCTTTCTCGATCATCTCGTCGATATCCCGGGGAGTGACAATCATGCGGGCGGTATCCTTGGCGTCGGCGGTTTTACCCAGCAGCTCCTGGGCCAAGGTTCCCGCATCCACCACCGTGGGTATGCCTACCGCCACGACGGGAATACCCATAGTGGCGGGGGAAATTTCCTTACGGGAGTTTTGCACCCCGGCTCCGGGAGAGATCCCGGTATTGGTGATTTGTACGGTGTTGCCCAGCCGGGAGAGGCTGGAGGCTGCCAGGGCGTCGATGACCACCAGCGCCGCCGCACCGATTTCCCGGACGGTTCCATGGATGAGATCTCCCGCTTCCACGCCTGTCTGGCCCAGAACGCCGGGGGAGAGCACCGCCACCTGAGAAAAGGCAGAGAATATCTCCTGGCCCGAGAGCGCGGCATGGCGGGTTGCCAGAGTATAGTCCGCTGTGCGGGGGCCCAGGGCGTCCGGCGTGATGTGAAAATTCCCCAGTCCGGCCACCAGGACACAGCCATCCAGCGGCTGGGGGAGCAGAGAGGAAATTTCGCGGGCAATGGTTTCGATTTCCTCATGTTCGGCCCCGCCCTGGGAAAACGGCGGGGATTCCACAGTGATATAGTCCCCGATGGGCTTGCCGACTTTTTTCTCACCCGCCTGGGATTGGATTTTCACGCGGGTGACCTTCAGACGCCCTGTCTGATATTCCTCCTGGGCGATGCCGTCGATAGAACGGTCCTGATGCAGATGAATGGCCTCCAGGGCCAAATCGGTGCGGATTGGCATGGCAGAACTCCTCCCTTGACTCAAAATTCCCGGCTGTGCCGGTACCGTTGGTTCCTGCTGGAAGCATATGGGAATGAAGCGGGAACACGGGGTGTAAAATAGGAAAGAACTGGTGGTAGTTTTCCCAGGCGGGCCTGGTTTATTCCGGACAGGCGGGGAATGATTCGGGAGGATGGAAGTTTTGGGATGAGAAAACAAGGAGGGCTTGCGGCTTCTTGGTTTTTACCGGTTTTGACTGAGTTACTAGACATAGCAAAGCAGGAAGAAAAGGCTGCGGAGGTTTGCTGTTCGGGGTTTACATTGGGCTAATTGGTAGATAAAATATATATGAGAGACAAATCAGTAGTTGCAGAGGGGATGATGAATATGTTATGGTCCATTTGCGGAGGAATGATATTTCTTTTGTTAGGTATTTTGTTTTTTTTGAAGCCAGATTTGATATGGAAAATAACAGAGGAATGGAAATCTTATAGCGCAGATGAACCATCTGATTTATATATGAAAAGCACAAAATTTGGAGGTATTTTGTTTGCTATATTGGGAGTCATCGTGATAATACTTCCGTTTGTTTTAGAATAACAACTTCCAGTTTGTATGGTGATGGCTGATACTAAAAAATCTTTAAAGCAGAATTGGCTGTCAAAGCAAAAACACTAAATAAGTTGGTATGAACACATAACCTTCGAGTGGGTGTGCCAAAAACTACCCCAGGGGGAGATACCCAAGAGGAGGAACGCCTCTTGGGCGGCTCTTTTCCCCTTTTCTGGCCGTGCAGACCACCATTTGGAAATTGCTACGGGGATGCTGAGGGGCTAAGAAGAGAACAAAGCCAAGCGCATCCCGGTGCCATTCGGCATACAGGAAAGCTGTGGAGTTTTGAACTTGTTTCAAAACTCACAGAGGATGCGCGTATAGCTCATTATTTCAATTGACTGTGTGCATCTCCGCGGACACCTCCCGGCATTGAGCGGGCAGGAGGGGGAAAACAAAAAGTGTGGTTTTTCTGAATTGGCATGAAAATAGGGTTATTTCACCCATTTAAATTATCATCCAATTCCCTCCCAAAGCCCTGCCGGGGGCGGTACTTTCCCGTGGGGGAAAGTACCCAAAGGCCACAAAGGGGAGAGAGGATTTCGATTTTCCTCTCTCCCCTTTGGAACCCCACTCACTTTTAAAAACGACAAAGGCGGCATTAGAAACCAAGAAGAGCCTGCGGGTTCTTGGTTTCTACCAGCCTTCTCTCATTGATTGTGCAAAACTACCCTAAAGGGGGAGATACCCAAGAGGAGGAACGCCTCTTGGGCAGGTCTTTCCCCCATTTCTGACTGCGCAGAAATGGGGTGCCCCCGCGGCATGAGCGGGCAGGGAAAGTAAAATAAAAAGTGTAGTTTTTCTGAATTGGCATGAAAATAGGGTTATTTCACCCATTTAAATTATCATCCAATTCCTTCCTTAAGCCCCTGCCGCCGGGATGCGGGTAGTCCTATCTTGTCTGAGTGAATCAGCTCTCCGTGGTTAATGCTGGGGGAGCGGAGAATAAAACTGAGCGCATCCCGGTATCAGTCATGCCCGGGTTGAATGAAGGTAAGAGTATCGTCACTGGAGAGAAGAGGCGCGAATTGGTAGCCGTTCCAGGAAAAATCCAGCAGCTGCTCCGGGGCGCTCAGGCGGTTCTTAATTATCCAGCGTGCCATTTCTCCCCGGGCCATCTTGGCTTGGGTGGCGAGCGTTCTGAGTTTTCTGCGTTTTGTCTGCAAAAACCGGCAGGCGATGACCCGGCAGCCTCCCATCCGCTGGAGATGGGGGAGAACCTCCCGGGCATATTCCTGGGAGGCAAGGGAGACAAACAGGGTATCCTCGCCCTTTAGAAATTGGGCAGGACGGCTGTCCCAGAACTGATAGAGGGTTTTCCCCTGCGGGAAAAAGGAACAGGCAAATTCCAGCCGGTGGGGTCGTATGGCATCCAGGGGGCGCAGCACGCCATAAAAGGCGCTGAGAATCCGAAGGTGTTCCTGGGCGAAGAGAAAATCCTCCCGGGAAAAATCCTGGGAATTCAGATGCTGGAACTGAAGTCCCCAAAAACTGGTGAGAGCATATAGGGGAGAGGCCTGTGAAAAGCCCTGATAGGCGGCAAAGGCATCCATTGCCAGCTGAGGGTTCACGTGCAAAAGGCTTTCCAGCTGGAAGGGGGCATATTGTGCCAGTAGCTGAGCCAGGATATGGGCCTCCCGGCAGAAGGCAGGCTGTGTCATATCCAATGTGGGGACAGTGCCGCGGCGCAGCTGTTTGGCAGGGGAAATCAGCACAATCATGGGAGAAAACTCCTTTCTGTGTTGTCGGATATCAGGCGGGATGATATCGCGATTGTCAGAGTCCGGGAACACCGGCAGCGGGGACAACTGTACTATCGTTATTGTACGATACCGGAAGAAAAAAGTCGATGGGGCTTGATGGAAGCACCCGACTGGGGGAAGTTTGCCGATACCGTCTAAAAGGCACAGGCGCGGGATCCCCTGGCAGACGATAGGTGCGCCCCGCGCAGAAAGGAGGGCTCCCAGCCTGCCTGAACCGGGTACTCCGGGATTTTGGGAGGGAATGGACCCGGTTGGAGCGGGGAAGGAGCCCCTTTTGCTGAGGGGATGTTCTGTTTGACGTCCAGGACGGTTATTTTATGGCGGGAACCAGGCAAGAAGCGGCAAAACCCGCGAAAACAGCGGGATTTTTTGAAAAACTCCTTGATTTTTTTTGGAAAGAATGGTATGATAACTTGTACTGTGTAAGATTGTAAGGGGGTGTCCGAATGCCGAACATTAAATCTGCAAAGAAAAGAGTTCTTGTCAATGAGACGAAGGCCATGCACAACAAGGCTGTGAAGTCCAACCTGAAGACAGTTCTCAAGAAGGCGGATGCTGCCATCGTGGCAAACAGCGAGAACAAAGCCGAGGCTGTCAAGCTTGCAATAAAGAAATTGGATCAGGCTGCTGCAAAGGGTATTCTGCATAAGAATACGGCTGCCAGAAAAAAATCTCAGCTGACTTGCAGAGTTGCAGGTTAATTGCAGGATTTGCCTCATCGGTTCCGCCGATGTGCGCACGCGGCGGAAGGTTTTACGTTGACAGGAGACCCGCTCCCTTGTGGGGCGGGTTTTTTGTATCTTTTTTTGAAGCGTTAGTTTTGATCCCAAGCGCCTGGAGACGGCAGTTTTGGCCTGGCGGAAGGGCTGGGCCTGTCCCGGAAACAGCCCGGGGTGTTTCTGGAAATGAAAGGCAACCGGGAAACGCCATGGACGCAGACAGGTTTCTTTCGATATCGGGGACAAAGCTGCCGCTTTCCGATGAATTTAACTAACATCAACGGAACCATCAACTTTGAAGAAGGCCGGCCTTTTTCTGTAGAAAAGGCAGACGTTATGCGCCTGAGGACTTCTTCCAGAGCCTAACGCAGGGCGCTAGGGTTGATACCCGGATATCAAAAAAACATTACCGAAATATCCGCTTGCTAGAGGGCCTTTCTGCGCCGGCAGTTTTCCGGGCGGCGGTTTTCCGAAGAGGAGCCCGGGCATCCTTGTGCTGCTTGTGCGGGGGATGAAACCGGGCTGTGTACAGGGAGCTGGAGATTTTGGAGGGGAACGCGGAGAAGCGGGAGATATCATCCAGGTTCCGCCGGACCCAGGCGGACAGGCGCAGGAGCAGAGGAGATTAGAGTTGGCGCCGCTGAGCGGGAATCTGGGCTTCAGCGGTAGGTAAACATCATCAAACAGGGATTGAGAGACGGCAGCTGGGAGGCGCTTTCGCGGCATACCGGCAGGGAGGTAAGAGAAGATGCAGTCACAGGATTGGAAGGAAATTATCGTCAGTATCCCCGCCCAGCGGGTGGAGGAGGCCACGGCAATCTGTCAGATGACGGTGCCCTATGGCGTATATATCGAGGATTATTCGGATTTGGAGACACAGGCGCCTCAAATTGCCCATGTGGATTTAATTGATGAGGAGCTGTTAAGCCGGGACAGGACAAAGGCGCTGATTCATATTTATCTGGAGCCCCAGGTGAATCCTGCCGAGGCGGTTTCGTTTTTGACCCAGCGCCTGGGCGCCCAGCAGATTGCCAATTCCATTCAGGTTACCCAGACCCGGGAGGAGGATTGGGCCACCGCCTGGAAGCAGTATTACCATCCCACCAAGGTGGGGAAGCGCCTGGTTGTGTGCCCCACCTGGGAGGACTATACGCCCGGGCCGGACGAGGTGGTGCTGCAGTTGGATCCCGGCATGGCCTTCGGAACCGGAACCCATGACACCACCAGGCTGTGTATGCAGCTTTTGGAGGAGGTGGTGGAGGACACCACTGAGCTTTTGGATGTGGGTACCGGCAGCGGGATTCTCTCCATTGCGGCCGCCCTATTGGGGGCAAGGAGCTGCCTGGGCTGTGACATCGATGAGGTGGCGGTGCGCACGGCAAAGGAAAACGCCCAGGTGAACGGCGTACAGGACAGGGCGAAATTCTTCTGTGGGGATTTGGCCCAGCAGGTACAGGGAAAATTCGATGTTATCTGCGCCAATATTGTAGCGGATGTAATCCTCCGCCTGCTGCCCTGTGTCCCGGCACTGCTGCGGGAAAAGGGCGTGTTTCTGGCCTCCGGCATTATTGAGGAGCGGGCCCCACAAGTGATAGCCGCGCTGCAGGAGCAGGGCTTTTCCTGTATCAGCCGCCGGGATTCCGGGGGCTGGGTGGCCCTGTGCGCGGGCCGTGCTGAGGCGGGAAGCGGGAAGTAACAGAAGCCATCGGGCCCCTGTGTCCGGCACCGTTTGCAGCCGCAGTTTGAGGACTCTCAAGGGCGAAACCGATACAATTTCGGAAAGGAATGGTCATTGCAATGCCTCGTTTTTTCCTGAGCGAACAGGACAGTTATTCTCCACGCGCCCAGTGCGTCACGTTAGGCGGAGAGAACGCCGCGCACATTTCCCGTTCCCTGCGTATGGCGCCCGGGGAGGAATTGGTGGTGTGTGACGGCGCCGGGCTGGAGCTGGGCTGCGTCATTACAATGATTTCGGCCCAGGAGGTTGAGCTTCAGGTACTCTGGGAGCGCCCCAGCCAAAGCGAACCCTCCGTATGTGTCACGCTGTACCAGGCGTGCCCCAAGGGGGACAAGCTGGAACTGATTGTCCAAAAGGCGGTGGAGCTGGGCGTGTGCCGGATTGTTCCCGTGCTCACCAGGCGGTGTATCTCCCGGCCGGACAAAAAGGCAATGGAGAAAAAGCGCCAGCGTCTGCAGAAGATAGCGCTGGAAGCCGCCAAACAGTCCGGGCGGGGAATCATCCCGCAGGTGGGCTCCCTCCTGGGCTGGGGGGAAGCGCTCGAGCAGCTGGCACAGAGCGAGTGCCCGGTTTTGTTCTATGAGTCCCAGGGAACAACGCTCAGGGATTTAATGGCGCCGATGCCCCGGGAGGTGTCTATCCTCATTGGCAGCGAGGGTGGGTTTGATCCCCAGGAGGTGGAGGAGGCCGCGCGGCGGGGCATTCAGATTGTCAATTTGGGACCGCGGATTCTGCGGTGTGAAACCGCACCCCTGTGCGCGCTGTCCGCCATCCTGTATGCCACGGGGAACCTGGAGTAGCCGGCTGTTGACCCGATGCAACGCAGGGATTTTTAGCCGGTACCATAAAAACAGCGGAAGGGCTTTCGTTTGGAAAAGCCCTTCCGCTGTTGTATTTGAATGATAAACTCAGCCATTTCATCCTCTGCCTGATTTGGACTTACTGTGTTTTGCTACTCGCGTATGGGGGATTTTGAACTGGAGGACTGCCCGAACAGGCGCTGATCCAGTCCAGCGCGCTCAAGGGCATATACCAAGGGCAGGCCCAGCAGGAAGCAGGCCGCGGCCTCGCCGATTCCCACGGACAGCATATTGAGCAGGAAAATGCGGATATTCCAGCCGATGATGATGGTCAGCTCTGCGCCGACAATCAGCGCGTTAAAAATGACTGGACACAATGCGGATAGGACGGGAAGGCCCTTGAAACGCGCATTGCGCAGGGCGTAGGAGCAGATTCCAGCCAGAACGGTGGCCAGTGTTCCCACAAGGATATCGATGCCAATGGTGACGCCCATTGCCGTACCGATTAAATTGGTGAGCAGGCAGCCCACGGAGATGCCCCAGACGCCGACGGGGGAAAAGACAGCCAGCAGGGTGAAGGCCTCCGCCACCCTCAGCTGGACGGCACCGAAGCCAATGGGCGCCAAAGCCAAGCCCACGGCGGTATACAGAGCGGCTATCAACGCCGCCACCACCATGGCTTTTACCTTAGGATTTCTCATAACCATATTTCCTTCTTTCGTAGTGTGTTTTAAAGTCAGGAACTTGCGACTGACTTGCCGGGGGGATATCAGGCAGATCCACGCGGATGGCAAAGCCGCGAAGAATGGTTGTTTTGCAGAAAGCGTTGTGCAAAACAATCTAAAATCATGCTGCTGCAACGCTCAATGGAAGCAGGTGATTGCCTCACAACGCGCTGCAGGAACAGTGATTTCATAGAAAGGGAACCCGGGAACCAAAATTTTAGAACCAACCGGGACGTTTTGCGGTTCAGCGTGAGCTGAATGCCGGTCGCTGCTTGATGGGCAAGCGAAACTTCAAAATATTCGCGTTCCACGCGAATATTGAACCACAAAACCTGAAGGAACCGGGAAGTTTCACGGTTTGGCCTTGCCAAATACCGGCCGTACCTTCAGGCCGGTGAGGGAAACTTCGCAATGTTCACGCTCCGCGTGAACATTGTACCACATCCCACGGTACTTTGCAAAAGGCCGGGGGTTGGCCTGCATGGGTATCGGGCCTTGACGGGCAAAAAAACAGGGAGGCTCTGCCTCCCTGTGATGATTCTGCCCTCAGTCTCCCTGTACCGCCTGCCTGAGCAGCTCCGCCAGCCGCTGCATCTGCTGGGGGGAGGGGGTGTAGTCCTTCTGGAGCGGGGGGCGCCCCACCCATTCCAGCTTGGCGTTTCCCAGAGGATGGTAGGGGAAAATGGTCACCTTGCGGCAGTGGGCGAGGGAGCGTCCGATGGCGCCCAGAGTGCGGACGTGCTCCTCGTTGTCGTTGATGCCCCGGAGGATGATGCCCCGGACCTCGCAGGCAACCCCGGCCCGATCCAGCTGGCGCAGATTGGAGAGGATTCCCAGCAGATCTCCGCCGGTATTCTGCTGATGGCGCTGGGGATCCGTATCCTTGACATCGAACAGCACCAGATCGCACACCTGGGCGAGCTGAGGGATCACAGACGGATCAAAGGAACCGCAGGTTTCCACACAGGTATGGATTCCCGCCTGCTTGGCCGCCCCCAGCAGCTCCAGGGCAAACTGAGGCTGCAGCAGCGGCTCGCCGCCGGAGAGGGTCATACCGCCCTGGGACTGATAAAACGCCCTGTCCTTGAGAACCTCATCCAGCACCTGGGAAACGCTCATCTCCCGCCCGGCCACAGTGATGGCACCGGTCGGGCAGCTGTAGGAGCAGCGCAGGCAGTTGCGGCAGCTGTGCGCGTTGTAGCGGTGGGCGCCCTCCCGGGTCAGGGTATGGCAGGCGCACAGGGAAACACAGGCGCCGCAGCTGACACACCGTGTGGACTGGTATTCAATTTGAGGAACCCCCAGCTGCGTTTCCGGGTTGTGGCACCAGAAGCAGCGCATGGGGCAGCCCTTAAAAAACACTGTGGTTCGAACACCGGGGCCGTCGTGGACACAGCACCGCTGAATATTGGTTATCATTCCCATCTGGCATTCCTCCTAGAGCAAAATTGGACTTCACAGGCGCTCCTGGCAATCCCGGGAGGGCATGGGAGCCCATAGAGACTGTCCAGAGAGCGGTTATAGCTCCTGCTGTGTGGTGCGCTGTATAATCATATCCTGCCATTCCCGGCTCAGGGTGACGAACCGTGCCGACCAGCCGGAGACCCGCACCGCCAAGCTGCGGTACTGATCCGGGTTTTTCTGTGCTTCCAGGAGCACCGCGTTGTCGATGACATCCATCTGCATAAAGAACCCGCCCAGGGAATTAAAGCCGCGGATCAAAGCCGGAATCAGGGAAGCCGCATTGTCCGACTCCACCATGGCGGGCGTCAGCTTAATATCCAGCGCGGTGCCGCAGGTGAGCCGGTTCAGCGGCATTTTACAATGGGATTTAATCACCGCTGTGACGCCGTGGATATCCGTACCGGGAGTGGGGCACAGGTTGGAGGCCAGAATATCCCCCTGGCGGTAGCCATGGGCATGGGCGTGGCGTTTCTCCCGCCAGTCAATCTGGCGGCCGAAGGTGCTGGCCCCGGCCGGGCGCAAAACGCCCTCTCGGCTGGGAACCTGCTGGGTGAGGGTGATATAGTCCCCCAGCAGCCGCGCAGCCAAGGCATCCGGCGCGTCGGCGTCATTTCCGAAATACTCCAGGGAGCGTACCTGCTCCCGCAGGGCCTCGGCACCCTCCCAATTCTTGAGCAGAATGTCCCGGTACTGGGACAGGGTGAGGGCCTTTTTCTCATAGACCATGGTTTTGATGGCGACCATGGCGTCCGCCACATCCGGCAGGCCGCCGATATGCGGGGAATATACGGTGAAGCGGGCGCCCCGGTTGTGATAGCTGCGGGCCTTTTGAATGCAGCCTTCAATAAACAGGTCGATGGCCGAGCAGGGGGTGTCGTCCAGGAACATGGTATCGGCTTTCTGGTGGAACTGCTGAATTCTGCGCCCCAGCGCCTGCTGGTAGGCTTCGTACAGCGCATCAAAACTAGTATAGCCCTTCCATTCACGGCCGTCCAGCCCTAAAACCTCATCCTGGAAAATCTGGTAGCCGTCAAAGGGCTCATAGAGGAAGCAGGTTTCACCCGGGACCTGGACCTCCCAGCAGCCGTCGTTGGCAAACCGGCGGGCATCCCGCAGGGAATAGCCGAAATCCTGCAGGCTTTTGAGAATAAGCTCCTCATTATACACCGCCACCACGCCGCCGCCATGGCGCACATTGCGGGCGATGAGCTCCAATATCCGCTGCGGGGTATGTTCATTGACGCGTACCGCCACCGGGAAATCACTGATGGGCAGTTCCTCCAGAACCTCCAGTACCAATTCGGAGACGCTGTTGGCGACCTCGCCGCCGTTTTCATCCACGCCGCACAGGACAATGTTCTGGTAATGCTGGGCGTCCCCGCTGCGGCATTCCTGCTGAGTCACCCACTCGCAGCCCTTGATGAAGAAATGGGCTAAAATTTCCCGGGCTTCCCCCCAGGTGAGGACGCCGTCGTGGAGATCCTGCTGCAGATAGCCGCCCAGCATCTCATCCAGCCTGCCGATTCCCGGCCAGTTCCCGCACAGACGCGAAAAGGCGAATAAAAACCAGACCATCTGCACCGCCTGGTAGAAGTTCTGCGGTACCCCGAAGGGCACTTGCTCCAGATTGTCCCGGATACCGCACAGGCGCAGGCGATCCTCGCCCCGGGTATGGGCGATGGCCTCATCCAGGGCGCTGATATACCGGGAATGCCAGATGCGCAGGGCCTGTACCACCGTGAGCATTCCCTCCAGCGTCTGCTGCTGCTCCCGGGTGAGCCCCTCCTGGGCCAGACGGGTCTTTACCTCGGATTCATAGGCATCCACGCCCTTTTTCAGGGCCTGGGCAAAGCCCAGCGTCAGGTGGGACACCCCCTCAAACAGGGACTTGCCCTCACAGTAGGCCGGCACAATCTCCGAGATGGCGGCCCCCAGTGTGGCAGAGCCGCACAGGAGTTCCCCGGGGCGAAGGGGGATCCGGCATTCCCGCGCGATTTTTAAAATTGCCCGATCATACTGCTGCTGCTTGCTCAGCCCCTCCAGATCCTTTGGATCCAATTCCACATACGGCGTTTTCAGGGCCTCGCGCCCATAATCCCCAAGCAGGGAACGCCAGGCAAACTCCCGGGTATCCTCTCCAAGGCGCACCGGGCGCGCGTCTTTACAGGCAGAATAAAATACCATACCGAATTCCTCCTTGCAAAAGCATAGACACAATCTGTTCTCACCTGTACTATATCACCGGTATTGTGCAAATACCATTGACAATCCGGTTCTTTTTCCTATACTATCCTACATAGAGGAAGCTGGGCCTGTCCCGCCGCATAGGACGCGGTGCGTATTTCATATGGGACCAAGAGGGAACTGGAGGGAAGGAACATGGAGATCTATTCCATATGGCTGAGGCGCTGCATCGTGCAGGAGGAGACCTTTGATACGCCGGATTTACGCCATGTGAAGGCACTACCCATGCTCTCCGTGGTGCAGAGTGTCACGGGCAGCTATCAAATTGCCATTGAGGGTATGGGCTGTGGGGAAACCAGACCGGGAGGCTGCTTTATCGCGCCGTCCAAGCTCACCCAGGATATCACACACCGGCTGCCCGAAAGCGGGGAGATGACGGCGAGATGGGCATTTTTGGATGTGGTGCTCAATGAGCGGTACCCGATGGAGGAGCTCTTTGAGTTTCCGCTTTTGGTGCCGCCTGAGGCGCTGGATGGGGTTTCCCGGCTGCTTGAGGAGATGTTGGCGCACCAGCGGCTGGGGGAGGTGTGCCTGATGTACAGCGCGGGGTACCGTTTATTAGATATTCTGTTTCGGTTCGGCAGCTGGAAAACGCAGCCGGTGGACGAGGCGGTTCTGGACGCCCTGCGGGTGATCCATGAAAATTATGCTTCTGCCCTGCGGGTGGAGGATTTAGCCCGGGCGGCCCATCTTTCGCCCTCAGCTTTTTATACCCGGTTTAAACGGCAGACCGCCCAATCTCCCGGGCAGTACCTGCTGCACTACCGGCTGTCCGCGGCGGCCCTGCGCCTGGAGCATTCCCAGGAGAGTATTGGGCGGATTGCCCGTGACGCGGGGTTTGAGAGCCCGTTTTATTTCACCAGGCAGTTCCAGCGGATGTTTGGTCTGCCGCCCTCTGAATACCGGCGCAGGCTCCATCCCAAGAGAGGCAGGGGGTGAGGGGGAGATCCGTGTTTTATTCCGGAAAACAGGAAATCGAACTTTCTAAAAAACGGCAGGTTTCCCTCTCAAATAGATATCACCCAATTTCCCTCCCAAACCGCTGTGCCGCGGGGGCACCGGGACGCGCCGGGCTTTATTCTTAGCTTGGCTCCGCAGCGTCCCTATGCAGTTTTAGGACAAGCCCAAAACTTCCGTAGCCAATTCTAGTTCTGCCCATCAAGTTACTTCCGCAACGGCGGGGTAAAATCAAAGCTAGGGGCAAGGCCCCTTGCTTTGTAGTCTTTGCGCACTTTTCTGCTACCAGAAAGTGCGGCCCCCGGCAGGGGGTTGGGAAGGAATTGGATGACAATGTACATGGGTGATAATGCCTTTCTATTCTATTTTCGGAGATTAAGGAAACCCATTGTTACAAAACAGCAGATTTACCGCCCAAAAAGATTATCATCCAATTTCCCACTCAAACCGCTGTGCCGCGGGGGCACCGGGACGCGCTCAGTTTGGTTCTTTGCTTAGCCCCCAGCATTGTTTTACTACGGAGAATTGAAACCCGTTTCAATTCTCATAAGGGATGCCGGTTCACTCAGACAAGATAGGACTGCCCGCATCCCGGCGGCAGGGGATTTCAACAAAAGTATCCCAACTTTCCCAACGATTTCGGGAGGTTTTCTTGTGCGGTGTAAAATAGTTTGATTGGTGAACAAAAAACCCTTGTGCCTGCAGGCATCCGGCGTTATACTAGGAACATCCCCGCCCTTGAGCCTTGAATTTCCCGGGAAATGACGGGCTGTCAATCATCCGGAACGGCAGGGGCGGTACTGAAATTATCCAGGCGAATGACAGGGAAACGGCGCAGTTTCCCAAGGCGGAGCAAAGCGCCATACATCATTTCCAATCCGTTACAGAACAAAGCCGAAACCTGAACAGGAGAAGTTGCAGTATGCTATCAAAACTCAGTGTGAAAAAGCCCCTCACCATTGCGGTGGCCGTGGTCCTGGCCCTGATATTGGGCGTAATGTCCTTTGGAAATATGACCACCGACCTGCTGCCCAGCATGGAACTGCCCTATGTGGCAGTGTTCACCACCTATCCCGGCGCCAGTCCGGAAAAGGTGGAGGGCACGGTCACCAAGCCCATGGAACAGGTGCTCTCCGCCACGGGAGGCGTACAGGGCGTCACCAGCGTCTCCCGGGAAAATTCCAGTATGATCCTCCTGGAATTTGCCGAGGGAACCAACATGGACAGCGCCATGATTGAGCTGAATTCCAAGGTGAATCTCATCAAGGGCTCCCTTTCGGACGAGGTGGGCACCCCTATGCTGATGAAATTGGATCCGGATATGCTCCCTGTGGTGGTTGCCAGCGTGGATGTGGACGGCATGGACGTCAAGGAGGTGTCGGACTACACCAGCGAGACCCTTATCCCGGCCTTTGAGCGAATCAGCGGCGTGGCCTCGGTGAACGCCACCGGCCTGGTGGAGCGGCAGCTGAGGGTGGTTCTGGATCAGGGGAAGATTGACGATTTAAACCAGCGGATCCTGCGCAGTATCGATGAAAAGCTGGCGGACGCCCAGGAGGAGCTGGACGCCAACCGTAAAAAGCTGGAAGACGGGCGCCGTCAGCTCACGGCGGGCCAGGAAAGCGCTTCCCAGGAAATTGCCCAGGGACAGAGCGAACTGGATGAAAAGAAAAACCAGGTAACCAGCGGCGCCACCCTGGTTCAGACCACCCGGCAGCAGCTGCAGAGCACCCTGGACGGGCTTTTGGAACAGAAGCAGTCCCTGCTGGAGCTGATTGAGGCGCGTCAGGAACTGGAAGGCCAGCTCAAGGAAAACGCCGATGCCCAGGCGCAGGTAACCCGTCAGATTGAGCAGCAAAACGCCCAGGCACAGCAGGCTGGGGAAAAATCCGCACAGCTTACCCAGGAGATTGAGTCCCTGCAGGGGCAGATTGACGCCCTTCCCGAAGGGGATCCGGGACTCGAACCCCTCCAGGAGCAGCAGGAGCAGCTCCGCCGGGAGAAAGCCCGGCAGGATGCCCTGTATACCTCAGCCCAGCAGCAAATTCAGGCTCTTGGCTCACAGCTGGGCCAGCTGAAACTGATAGAACAGCAGCTCAAGGCCGCCATGTCCCCGCTGGAGCAGCTCACCCAGGCTTTGGGCGTGGACACGACCCAGGCCCTTCGGGGGCTTTTGAGCACCCTGGAGGGATCCATCACCGCCTGTCAGGAGGCCCTTGCAAAAATAGATGAGGAGCAAAGCGGATTGGAAACCGCACAACAGGCGCTCAAAGATGCCCAGACCCAGCTGGAAAAGGGCAAAATGGCCCTCACGCTCACAAGCGTACAGACCGCGGTGGGCCTCTCCCAGGGTGAGGCGCAGCTGGCCAGCGCCCAGCAGGAGCTGGATTCCGCGAAAGAGGCCGCCTATGAAAAGGCCGGAATCGGGGATATGCTCACCCAGGCCAATATCAGCTCTATCTTGACGGCCCAAAATTTCTCCATGCCCGCAGGGGCTCTGTCCCAGGATGGGATGGACTATACGGTCAAGGTGGGCGAGGCCTTCACGGCCCAGGAGGAACTGGAAAATCTCACCCTGTTTTCCATCGACACCGGCGATATCGGGGAAGTGAAGCTGCGGGATGTGGCCAGTGTGGAAATGGGGGACAACGCCGGGGATCTCTATGCAAAAATAAACGGCAACGACGGTGTTCTGCTCTCCTTCCAAAAGCAGAGTACGGCCTCCACCGCCACGGTTTCCCATGACATCAAGGACGTGATTGAGTCCCTGAGCCAGTCCAATTTCAAGCTGCATATCACCGCCCTGAGCGATCAGGGGATGTACATCGATATGATCATCCAGTCCGTACTGGAAAACCTGCTCCTGGGCGGTATTCTGGCTGTCATTATCCTGTTTTTGTTCCTGCGCAGCATCCGTCCCACCATAACCGTGGCCTTCAGTATCCCTCTGAGCCTGGTGATCGCAGTCGTCCTGATGTATTTCAGCGGCGTCACGCTGAACATCATCTCCCTGTCCGGCCTGGCGCTGGGCGTGGGAATGCTGGTGGACAACAGTATCGTTGTCATCGAGAATATCTACCGGCTGCGCCAGGAGGGGATGGATCGGTTTGCGGCGGCGGTATATGGCGCCAAGCAGGTGTCCGGCGCCATCTTTGCCTCCACACTCACCACGGTATGCGTGTTTCTGCCCATTGTATTCACCCAGGGGATTTCGCGGCAGCTGTTCACGGATATGGGCCTGACCATTGCCTATTCTCTGCTGGCCAGCCTGGTGGTGGCGCTTACACTGGTGCCCGCCATGTCCTCGCGGCTGCTCACCAAACCCGCCCGCGCCCCCGGAAAGGGGTTTCGCGCCCTGCTGCGGGGGTATGAAACCGCCCTGCGCTTTACCCTGCGCCATAAGCTGGCGGTGTGCCTGTGCGCGCTCGGCCTGTTCTGCTTCAGCGTGGTTTCCATCTTCTGGATGGGTACGGCCTTTATCCCCAGTACCCAGACCACCCAGATGACCGCCACCATCGAGATGCCCCGGGATACCACCACCCAGGAACGCCGGGAGATGACCGACGCGGTTTTACAGAAAATCCAGGCCATCGAGGATGTTCAGACCGTGGGCGCCATGGAGGGCGGCGCCGGCAGTGTGATGATGGGAAGCATAGGTGCGTCCGCCTCCTCAGGGAGCGCTGACAGTTCCTCCTATATGCTCTACCTGGTGCTCAGGGAGGATAAAACCCTCACCAATGCCCAGATTGCCAACCGGATCCTGGAGGACACCAAGGGGATGGACTGTACGGTGGAGGTCAGTGAATCCAGCATGGATATGTCCGCCATGGGAGGCCAGGGGATCCAGGTTATTCTCAAAGGCGAGGATTTGGACGTTTTGCAGAACACGGCCGCTTCAATCGCCCAGGTGCTCCAGGGAATTGAGGGTACCGAAAAGGTGGACGACGGGCGTGAGACCGCCGACCGGGAACTGCGGGTGACGGTCCGTAAGAATGAGGCCATGGAAAAGGGCCTCACCGTGGCACAGGTATACCAGCAGGTGGCGGCCCGGCTGAAAACGCAGGTGAATTCCACCACGGTCACTATCCAGGGCGAGGATTACCCGGTTTTGGTGGCATCCTCCCAGGAGGCCCTCACTCCGGATACCTTGGGCGGGATGCTTTTAACCGGGACGCAAAACCAGGAGGAAATCTCCGTAAAGCTGGAGGATGTGGCGGATATTTCCGAGGGCACTACTCCCGGCTCCATCAGCCATGAGGAGCAGGCCCGCACCTACTCGGTGAACGCCGAGGTGGCGGACGGCTACAATATCGGGTTGGTGAGCCGCGAGGTTCAGAATCAGCTGAAGGACTATCCCCTGCCCGAAGGCGTCACTATGGAACTGGCCGGGGAAAACGAGACCATCAACCAGAGCCTGTCGGATTTGGTGATGATGGTGGTGGTTGCCGTTGCCTTTATCTATCTGATTATGGTGGCTCAGTTCCAGTCCCTGCTCTCGCCCTTTATCGTGATGTTTACCATCCCTCTGGCCTTTACCGGCGGCCTGCTGGCGCTGCAGATTACTGGGTTTGAACTGAGTGTGATCTCCATGCTGGGCTTTTTGGTACTGGCCGGCATCGTGGTGAACAACGGTATCGTGTTTGTGGATTATGCCAACCAGCTGCGCCTGCATGGAACTGAACGCCGTCAGGCGCTGATTGAAACCGGGCTGGCGAGAATCCGGCCCATACTCATGACAGCGCTCACCACCATCTTCGGACTGTCCACTATGGCCTTGGGGATGGGAATGGGCGCCGACATGGTGCAGCCGCTGGCGATTGTAGTCATCGGCGGACTGACCTATGCCACCCTGCTGACCTTGTTCGTGGTGCCCTGCCTGTACGACTGGCTGCAGCGCCGGGAGCCCAAAAAGATTAAGCTGCCCAGCTTGAAGGACCCGGACGATGATGAATAGAACGGACTGTCCTGCGGCGTTTTTGCCGCCTGACGACAGCGAAACCCCCTCCGGTTATGCCGGAGGGGGGGTGGGTATGATGAAGGGGGCTGTTCTTCTAGCTTGATTTTACCCCGCCGTTGCGGAAGTAATTTGATGGACAGAACTAGAATTGGCTACGGAAGTTTTGGCTTGTCCAAAACTTTAAAGGGACGCTGAGGGACTAAGCGGAGAATAAATCTGAGCGCGTCCCGGTTGCATCAGTGGCATTAAAAAATTGAGAAAGTATACTTTCTCGACTTTTTCTAGCCTTGACTGATTGAGTGTGTGAAACTGCCCCAAAGGGGGAGATACCAAAGAGGGGTTCTCCCCTCTTTGGCGAATCTTTGCCTACTTTCTGTTCGGCAGAAAGTAGGTGCCCCGCGGCACAGCGGTTTGGGTGGGTAATTGGGCGATATCTATTTGGGAGAGAAAACTACTCTTTTTTGTTTGAAATAGACAAGAGTAGTTTTTCCAAATTGGCATGAAATAGGGTGAATTGCACCCATGAAAACTATCATCCAATTCCATCCCAAAGCCCTGCCGGGCGGCGGTACTTTCTGGTTACAGAAAGTACCCAAAGATAAAAAAGGAGGGAAGGGGTTTCGATTCCCCTTCCCTCCTTTTGACCACCCATCCCACAAACGACAAAGCAAAGGGCCTTGCCCCTAGCTTTGAGTTTACCCCGCTGTTACAGAAGTAACTTGATAGACGGAAACAAAAGCTAAACTGGCATCAGTGGCATTAAAAAGTTGAGAAAGTTTACTTTCTCGACTTTTTTCTAGCCTTAACTAATTGAGTGTGCAGAACTGCCTCGGGGGGTGTTACCAAAGAGGGGGAACGCCTCTTTGGCGGCTCTTTCCCCCATTTCTGACTGTGCAGATCACAATTTAGAATTAGTTGCGGAAGTTTTGGGCTTGTCCCGAAACTTCATAGGGACGCTGAGGGGCCGAGCTAAGAATAAAGCCCAGCGCGTCCCGGTGCCCCCGCGGCATGAGCGGGCAGAGTGCAGAAGAATTAAAAGTGTGGTTTTTCGAAACTGGCATGAAATAAGGTGAATTGCACCCATGCAAGCTGTCATCCAATTCCATCCCAAAGCCCCTGCCGCCGGGATGCGGGGAGTCCTATCTTGTTTGAGTGAATCAGCATCCCTTGTGAGAATTGAAACAGGTTTCAATTCTCCGTAGTTTATTCCAGCTGAAAAGTACCCAAAGGCCACAAAGCGATACTAAAGATTTATTGGAGTCTACGGAAGTTTTGGTCTGCCAAAACTTCATAGGGACACAGAAGAACTAAGATTAGAACCAAACAGCGAGTGTCCCGGTGCCCCTAGCTTTGAGTTTACCCCGCCGTTGCGGTAATAAATTAATAGACGCAAACCAAACTTATCCGGCAACAATCAGAAACGTACTAGGATAACAATACCCTTATTTCCCGGTGAAAATCGTCATCATGATTTGCGTTGCCAGGCGAAATCCAATCACAAAGTTTTGATAGAATTCATAATGATCCGCGTCGTTCTCCGCATCCGTGAGTTTCACATAGTCACACCGTAAGCTCGGATCCAGCCGGTCCAGTTTTTCCAGAAATTCCTGACCCATGATGTGGGCCCTCTCCCTGGCTTCTCGATATTCCCTGCTCTGCGGCATACTATCCTCCAGTGGTTGCACTCTTCCAAGATATCTTTCATTCTTTTTTCCTCCTTTTTCTGCGCGCGGCACGTATGGAGTTTGTCCCCTGTAGGGAACGCCTGGCCGAGTGCTGTGTATATCCTATCAGGTTTTCTGGGGAATAGGGGGATAAACGACAAATCATCGGGTTTTCCGGGAAATGTCCACTGAAAATGGCGTTTAATTCAAGCAGAATACAAGTATTCTAATATTGGAGAAGATGGAATATGGACATTGAGCAGCGAATAGACGTTTATGGCAGAATCGAAATACCGGAGGAATTCCGTAACGTGCTCCGTGCGGCAGGAGGGGATAAGTTTCGAGTCCGGCAATGGGAGGACGGGACAACAGGCTTAAAGCTGATAGAGAAGTTTAAGGCCTGCGTGTTATGCAACAGCAGCTATCAGATCGTCGAAACCAGTCATGGCTATATTTGTAAGAAGTGCTTGTCAGACATTATGGCAGCCGCTATCCGCTCTGCAAAAAGTATCATTGAGATTGAAGTGTTTCAGCCTATCGTCAATGGGGAGGTCATCTATGATCCCCATGATATTCCAGAATGGGAGGACATCAGAGAATAATATCCCTGCTGGAAGCCGCGCCGCCGTAAAAAACGGATCCCTCCAATGCCGGAGGGATCCGTTTTTCTATCGTGTGTAATAGTTATTTCTGAAACCGGAGGGTTCGAACGCCGGAGAGTTCCACCGTGGTGCGGTAAAGAGATTCGCCGCAGCTGACAATGGGGACATCGCCGCTCTGGATAGGATCCAGGCTGATGAGCCGCAGGTTGGTGCAGCCGTAGCCCTGGAGGGTGATTTCCACCGCGCCGGGGGTTTCCCGGATACTCAGGATATCGGTATCGTTGTCCGAGCACCAGACGCCGAAGCGATCCCCCAGCGTAATGACGTGCAGAATCTCCCGATCGATACTGACAGGGATTGTGTGCCCGCCAAAGAGCAGCTGGGCCTTGGCGGGGACATTGACGTCGGACCACCAGTTGATATTGATGGCATAGATATCCCGCAGGCCGTCCTCACGGTCGAACACGCCGGTATCCACCGTATCCCGGGTTACCATCCAGCCCCGCTGGGCCTGGCTGGCCACGCCGGTTTCCCCGATTTCCCGCAGCAGGGATTCATAGATCTCCCGCACGCCGGGCGCAGCCGGATACTCCCGCGCATTGACAAACAGAACCCTGCCATTCCCAATGGGATGCTCCAGCACCAGGGGAATACCATCCAGGGTGGAGCGCACGGCGACAGAATCCTGCAGCTGCACATCCCCCAGGGTGACGGTTTCACCCTGGGCAGTTTGCGCCTTCACAAAGCCCTGGAAGGTGACGCCAGCCAGTTCCCGGATAAGCCTCGCGTCTACCAGGGTGGGTTCGCCGTGGATGGCGCTGACGCGATTGGTATCGGTAAACAGGTGAGGCCAGCCCAGCAGGAGGGTGCCGCCCTGGTTTACATACGCGGCCAGCTTTTCCAGCTGTCCGGGCTCGGCAGTATTCCAGCCCAAAAAGGCCGCGGCGCTGTAGGTATCCATCAGTTTTCCCTCGGCCTCCACCGGCAGCACGTCCACGGTGCCGTAGGGGGTTCTGGAATAAAAGCCCTGGGGTTTGTTCTCACAGGGATGCAGGTACAGGGAATCCATCACGGAATCCGGATAAAACACCTTGATGAGATCCCAGCTTTCCTCCGGGGTATCGAATTTCCAATCGTCGCCCAGATGTGCCCAGGCGTTTTGGCGGGTAAAGCAGACCCAGCCGTCATACTGTCCATGGAGCAGCGCCACAGGGTTGACCATTTTGCCCCGGCGGGAATGGGCCTTGACAAAGTGGTTGAAATCCGCCTGAACCTTCTGGTAGCTCCTGCAGACATCACCGAAGCGGTCATAATCGGAGAAGTATTCCTCGATGCGCCACAGGCCCTCCTCCGTGTTGATGTGGTGGGTGCCCTGCAGGTAGCAGACATACAAGGCCAGCTGGTAACGGCGGTATTTGGCGGGGGAGTCATGGGGGGTGGAGGACCACTGCACCGCCAGATGGGAGGCGTACTCCTGACGGTGATAGGCCAGGGAGGCGCCCCGCAAGGCGGAGAGCACCACCTCATGGGGTCCGTACATGAGCTCCGCGCCGCCTACGGGAAGGCCGGCTTCAAAGAAGTATTTAAACAGGGTGGAGGGGCCGGTGTGCCGGTGGATGCCTGCCAGATCCCGCCGGCAGTTATCAACAAAGTGCCCAGCGGCCTCCTTCATGTCCTTGGTATCTATGGGGTTATAGTGCCCGAAGATATGCCCGTCCTCTGTGAAGATGGGGGCGTGATAGTAGGTGAAATCGGGATGTTTGACAATTTTGCTCTGCAAGGTGGAGAAGAAGATCTCGTTTTCATCCTGGATGCGGCCTGGGCCCCAGTAATAGTAGGCGCCGTCATGCTCGTGGCCCTGGTTGCCCACAAACCACTTGCTTTGCAGCATGGCCTTGGAGGGGTTGGCGTTGGCGCCGGGCAGCTCGCGGCCGTCGATCATATGGCAGTAGTGGATGCCGTATTGCGTGCACAGTTCCACGATGCGCTCCCACACCTTGGGATTGAGCATCCGGGTTCCGCACCAGCGGTAAGTGGGGCGGAAGGTGATGAAGTTGCCCAGCTCATTGTGCAGGTACCAGGCTAAAAACTCCTCGGTCTGCTGCACGTCCTGGGGCACATAGATGGCGTCCCCGGTTCCGGTGAGCACATTGTCCGCAGTTTTCTCGATGACACGCTGAATCTGCGCGGTCTGGGTGACGCCTTGACAGGTGACGGTGACGGTAACATCCGCACAGGGGCCCTTTGCGGTGAAGGGGATGACGCTGAGCCCCGCGGCGGGGAAGGAGAGTTCAGGCTTCACAGGGGCAATTTCCGGAGAGCTGGAGGATACGGTGATGGGGGCGCCGGCAGTTTTTACCTGCACCAACACGCCGAAGGGGGCATTTGCGTATACCAGGGACGGGCAGGAGACGATTCCGATTTCCTCGCAGGCGCCGTAGAGGATCTCCACCTTTTTCACCCGGTAGGGGATGGGGGAAAAGTAGTCGTCCACATTGCGCAGTTCCAGGGTGTTTTCCCCCTGGCGCATGAGATTGGCCGGAATGGCGATTTCATTTTCCGAGAACCGGTGGCAGCGCTGGAATAATTCGCCCACAAAGAAAGTTTCCCCATTGAGCGTGGCCTCGATATCGGTCCAATCCTTGCGGGAGAGGTTTTCCCCCATCCAGTTGAGGTATTCGTGGAAGGGGTTGGACACGGTGAACTGGGGCAGGATATTGTCCCCGCGCTCATTGAGAAGCTGGGGATTTTCCAGCCAAATGGTGCCGCCCGCGTGCTGGGCTACCGCGTACACTAATAGGCTGGCGGTGTCCTCATCGATGGTAATGGAGGTGGAGAACCGGGTGAAATCATAGCTTCCCTGGGGAAACTCCACTACGGTGACTTCATCCGGCTCGCCGGAGATATCCCGGGGATCCACACCGGGCTTTTTCAGATATTTTTCCAGAACGAAGCACACGCGGCCCTCGGGTTCGATTTCCAGGTCCCGGGCTTTTACCAGGACGGAAAAGTCCCACCTGCCATCGCAGGGCAGAACAGGGAACTGAGGCGTGAGGCGGGGCGGGCAGGGGATATGGACCCAGGCCCGGCGGGGATAATCCTCGTGATTGAGCTTCAGCTTTAAGGAGAACTGGCTCTCCTTGGTCTCGGTGCTCAGGGCATCGTCGATGAGACGGTATAATCGGGGATAGCCGCCCTCCCACATCCAGTTGGGCTGGGTATCCACATCGCCGGTCAGGCGCACCTTAAACGCGTAATGATCCGGAGCCTGTTTCAGAAAGGCATCGGTGGAGAAGGTGAATTTACAGGAGGCGCCCGCCTTCAGGCGGGGCAGCTCCCAGTTATCGAATTCCTGGAGAATATAGTTTTCGTACAGCATGGTAATGTCTATGTCCTTTCTTGGGATCCTCCCTTTTTTTATGGACTGGGGAGGCCCAAACTTCCGTAGATTCAAACAAATCCTCAGATTTGCTTTGTCGTCTTTGTGCACTTTTCTGCTGGAATAAATTACGGAGAATTGAAACTTATTTCAATTCTCATAAGGGATGCCGGATGACTCAGATAAGAATGGGCTTGGCGCCGACGGCAGGGGGTTGGGAAGGAAATTGGATGACAGTTTACATGGGTGATAAATATCCTTCTTTTCCATTTAGATTTAGGGAATTCGTCATTGTCATGGTAACAGAAACAGTAGTTTTACCTTCCAAAAAGATTATCATCCAATTCCCTACCCAGCCCGCTCATGCCGCGGGGCACCGGGACGCGCAGGGATTTATTCTTATCTTGGTTCCTCAGCGTCCCTTAGAAATTTCGGGATAAACCCAAAACTTCCGCAGCAAATTCCAAATGGTGGTGTGCACGGCCAGAAAAGGGGGAAAGAGCCGCCCAAGAGGCGTTCCCCCTCTTGGGTATCTCCCCCTTGGGGCAGTTTTGCATACTCAATGAGTAAAGGCTGGTAGAAACGCACACTCGTACATCGGCCGAGTTCGTATATAGGCCGCCGCAGGGGAAATTGGGGGCGAATTCCGATGCGGTTCATCCGACGCTATGCCTTTATATGGGACACAGTCCACGGAAATTCTATGCCTGCGCAGCGCGGATGGCCTCGTTGACCTTGCGGCGCATTGCAAAGAGCCAGCCGTCCTCCTTGGGATACTGGGTAAAGGTGATGGGGGTATCCGTCAGGCTGCCGATGAGCTCCACAACTGCCTGGCGGGAGGTGAGAGATTCCAAAAGCCGCAGGGCCCGCAGATCCTGGAGGGCTTCCTGGAACACCAGCATCCGGATGGATTCCACCGGAGCGCCGTCCTGACCGGGATACACCAAAAAGGCGTCGCCGGAGGGAAAGGCCAGCCCGGCATCGGTGACGGCATAGGGATCGATGTGCTTTTTGGAGAACTGGGTATTCCAGAAGTTATAGCCCCACTGCAAAAAGCCCTTGATATCATACAGATACAGCTGAACGCCCAGAATCCGGTTTCTGGCGCTGGGCATGGACATAAACCGGTTGGAGACATCGTTCCCCTGTCCGCAGCAGTAATAGGTCCACAGATTGGGAACCTGATTTTCCAAAAACGGGCCGATATGGTTGCTGGCGGGGATGGGGTGTTCCAGAGCCCCGGTGCGGTAGAAATCGTAGTCCGACAGGGCGTCGATGATGGTGAAGCCCTCCAAATAAGGGGCAATGAGGGCCTTGGCGGCCTTGTAGTTTTCCAAGTGGGTGAGATGCGGCTCGTCCGAGACGTGGAAGAACACCTTCCCGGCGCCCCACTCCTCGCGCAGCAGCTGGGTGAGCTCAGGGAGCAGGGCATCCAGGAACTCCCGGTACTGGGGGGATTGGGCCGGGACATCCCAGCCGAAGATGCGCTGTTCCTTACCATTTACCTGGGCCATCACCTTGGGCGTGCAGTTGGCGCCCCACTGGGTGAACAGGTGGGAAATCTCCAGGTACCGGACCCCAACCCGGCGGCACAGCTGCATCCAGCGAACCAGGCGGGAGAAATCGAAGGAGTAACCGGCGTCGGTGCGCGCGACGCCCACCAGCTGAACGGTGGTGCGTTCCCCGCCCACGGCGGTATCCAGCGGCGGAGTAAAGATGGGGGTCAAGAGCATATTGATGCCCCGGCGCACAGCGGCCTGGGCAAAGGCCTCGATGAGCGACCAATGCTCTTCGCTGAAGGCGTCGGCTCCATAGAAATCGCACAGGCAGTCCGCATGGAACCACTCCGTATGGATGAGCGCCTGCTCCGGGAGCAGCCCCGGCAGTACGGTGACGGACTGTGTTACGCTGCCCACCTCGTCCCCGGACTCGCTGTCCGCAAAACGGATGGTGAAGGTATGGGCGCCGGGCTGGGTGCCGGCATCCGGAGTAAACTCCACCCAAAGGGCGCGCCACTGGTTTTCCAGGAGCCGCACGGGGTTTTCCAGGGGCAGCAGAGGATCCGGGAACAGGCCCGGGGTATCCCGCAGATAGTTTTCGTCATGATCCGCATAGGCGGGGAATTGGGAGGGTACCAGGCCTACCTGGCGAATGGTGATTCTGCTGCGGTCCTCAGGCGCGCAGTCCAGGCTCACCACGGCGCTGCGGCCTCGGTTTTCCCGGGTGGCGCCTCCGGTGTAAGCCACCTGGAAGGAAAAGGATTCGTTTTGGAACACGGATCCCTCCTGGAGAGGGCAGGAATCGGGCTCGGCGTCGGCAAACACCTTGCCCAGGGAGGATACCAGCTTGAATACGGGGGTTTCCATCATAAGTTTCATTCCTTTCCAGAGCCGGACCGGCGAGATGGGGTCCGGGCCCTGTCTATAGTGCTTTTTGGTATTCGGCTGAAAGCGTGCGGGCACAACAGCCTTCCCGGCTGCTGCGGCAGGGACTGCGCCGGACTGCCTGGATGCCGCGCAGGTGCGCGGCGGCTGTCTTTGCCTTTATTATACCGAAAGAGGCGGGGCAAGTCACGAAATTCGGAAAATTCCCTGCGGAGATGTTGCAAATGGACGGGCTGGACAGCGCCTGGGCCGCGGGTTTGAGCGTGCGCAGGGCCGACACAAAGGGATTCCGAATCCCTTCGGAGGTATCGCTGCGGCATACCGTCCAGAGAGAGCCGACGAGCGCGGCTGTGTATCGGACGGGAGGGGGCGAGTTTCCTTTCAGTCTGGAGAAACGAGGGCGCCCAGAGGGCCGAAGCGGCCATTTTGTACCCGGGCCGGTATCGTGAAAGCCCGTCAGCCCGCCCACAGCCGGACGGGACTAACAGAGGCTGTTTTTCGGGAAACGGGGGAAGAGATAAAAAAGAGACCTCCGAAATAACTGGCACGCGGTACACGCGGGATACACCGCTGCGTTGGGGCAACAGCGGTGTGCGGCGTCAGGTTCAGAGGATATCGTCCAGGAATACGCAGGAATAGCCCCGCTGTTCCAGCCAGGAAAAGACGGTCTGGAGTTTCTCAAAGAAATCCGGCTGGAAGGCCTCGTAATCCCGGTAGAAATACTGCTCATGGATCATCACATCGAAATAGCCGGTGCCGGCACTGGAATGTTCCACCGCATTCAGCCGCCCGGGAATCTCCTCCAGGGGGCAGGCGTTGATGACCATATCGTTGCGGATAAAGTACAGCCCGGTGTCCGCATCCTGCCACAGGCTTACCTGGCCCATCTGCTTGGCCCGGGTTCCCTCCAAATACCCGGTGAAGGTCAGGGAGCCGTCGCGTTCGCTGGGGAAGCCCATCAGCCCGCGCACGCCCCGGGACTGCAGCGCCAGGCAGGCCTCCCGGGTGCACAGCAGGTAGTGCACCGTCATAAAATCGCTGATACAGCGGCGGCCCGCAAAGCGAACCACCTGCTCCATGACATCGTCAAAATCCCTGAGGATCTCCTGCGCCGGACGGTTGGCGTAGGGGTCCGGCGGATCGTTGTGCCGGGCATGAAAGGAGAAGCGCAGCCAGTCCGAATTGGCCAGGAATTCCTCCCGGAAGCGGGCTGTCATATCCCGCAGGGAGAAGCTGTCCTCATAATAGCTGAAAAACAGATTCAAGGTCACCTTGAGCCCGAAGCGCTGGTGCAGCCGGTAAAAGCCCGCCAGATAGGGGTTCTCAAAGATGCTGGAATAGCGGTTTTGGTTACGGGTGAGATCCTCTAAAAACTGGATGTTGTCGTCTACCGTGAACCGATATTTCCGGCAGAGCTGCGCCGCAAAGCGCAAATTGGCCTCAGCCAGGGGTTCCCCCTCCGGGGTGGCCAGGGAGAGCTTGGGGGCGGTTCCAGATACCGGAACCACAGCGGTGCCACAGCAGTCCACGGGAATGCCGTTCACCAAAGAGCCCTGGGGGGCGTCTGTCTGCACGGTGAGGAGCTTGGGGAGTTGGGGGGTGCCGGGGATTTGGGTGAGAACCGCGCCGTCACAGGGAAAGAGGATTGTACTCACGAAAATGGCCTCCTTTTTCTATCAGAATGGAAGGGCTTGCAGATTTTTTGGTTTGGGGGCTAAGACTAGAAACTGCGAGTGCCCCGATTGCATCAGCGGCATCGACCCAGGTATGGGTCGTCCCAGGTATGGGTCGTCCCAAGTGTGGATCGGCCCAAGTGTGGGCCTGAAAGTGAGGAGAGTTTACGACTCCTCACTTTCTACAGCCTTAACTGATTGAGTGCACAGAACTGCCCTAAGGGAGTTCCCAAAGAGGGGTTCGCCTCTCTTTGGCGGCTCTTTTCCCCCTTTTCTGGCCGCGCAGACCACGATTTGGAACTTGCTGCGGGGACACCGGGATGCTCCTGGTTCATCTATGGCTGTGGTTTCAGGCGCGGTAATCGAACAGATCCCGCATCCACTGGGTGCACAGCTCCATCCAGGTTTGGGCATGGGGGTTGATGAGCTGGGGATCCCCGGCGCGGGCAGTGTCGCCGCTGCACAGGGAGAGCCCGTGCACGCCGTCCCGGTAGATGTGCAGATCGAACTCTACGCCGGCCCGGCGCAGGGCCTGGGCCATCAGGAGCGTGTTTTCCACGGGAACCGCCGGGTCGTTATAGGTGTGCCATAAAAAGGCGGGGGGAGTTTGGGGCGTAACCCGGGTTTCTAAGGAAAGTGCGCGCAGCTGCTCGGGGGAGGCGTTTTCGCCCAGCAGGCAGTCAAAGGAGCCCCGGTGGGCCATCTCCCCTGCGGTGATCACCGGATAACACAGCACCATGGCGTTGGGGCGGTTTTCCCCTGGGGCAGTGCCCAGCGCCTCAGGGAGGAAGGGCTCATTCCACAACGTGCCCAGGCTTGCCGCCAGATGCCCTCCCGCGGAGAAGCCGCACACCGCCAGCATATCGGGATTTAAATTCCACTCCCCGGCTCTGCGGCGCATCAGAGCCATGGCGGCGGAGGCCTCCAGCAGCTGGGTGGGGTAGCGCGCGGGAGCGACGCTGTAATCCAGTACAAAGGCGCTGATCCCCGCCGCCACAAACTGCAGGGCCACTGGTTCCGCTTCCCTGGCAGAGGTAAAGCTGTATCCGCCTCCGGGGCAGATGAGCACGCCCGGGCGGCGCCTGTCAGGCTGAATCTCCTTGGAATTCGCGATGGCATAGGCGGTGAGAACCGCATTGGAATCCGACAGTGAGGGGAAAAACTCCTTGAGGGCATAGGTTTGGTGAATCATAGTAAATCATTCTTCCTTTCTGAACGCTGCACCGCCCCGGGGCGCCCAATTTGCGGCTGCGCCGGGGTGGCTCCGAATTGTCCTGTCAGAGGACTTCAGCCCCATTATACGGGAGAATCCGGATAAAGTAAATGTCCTGGCTTTTGTTTTGTTCCATTCATTTTGGGAAGGCCTTGTCGGGGTGAGCGCACAGCCCCGGCCCATTGGATGGACGGGGCGAAGAAAGCAGGATCCGTCATGGAGAAAACAGAAATTGTCATTGACCCCGGCGGTGCCGCGACGATATAGTAAATCCGAAGATACGGCGGCGCGCAGGCCTCTGCCGCGCCGAAAGGCAGCCGGGACGGGCACCCTCACGGCGGGAAGAGGGCTTCCCGGTTTTTATCCGCTCCCCCAAAGGCCCTGGCCCCGGGAGCCTGGGAACCCCGCCTGAAAAGAAGAGCGCCGCCGGCGCCGAAAACCTGCGGTTGGCCCGGGTATCCGCTGAAGGAGTGTTTGGGGTATTCCTGGGAAAGGGCATCCCGGAAGTGCCGGGATGCCCTCCCCGCAGACGCGGGCAGCGGCCTGGAAGCGAACAGATACGCAGCGGGAAAGATCCCGGTTTCAGAATTAGAATCAGGATGGAGGCTGTGGGGGTTTTGAGGCCTGCGCCGCAGAACCTGAGGCAGCAACACCGATGGAATGAAAGAGGAGGAAACCACCTATGGTGACTTTAACCCAAAAAGAGAACCCTTCCCAATATCCCGTGCCCCGCGCCATATTCGGGAATTTTATGGAATCCGGCTTTGCCCAGCAGATTCCCCGGATGTGGTCCGAGATGCTGTTTAACCGCTCCTTCCGCCAGGTGGCACCCCTAAAGGCTCCCACCTGGGAGTGGCTGGGATTTGGGCCTGAGCAGTACAATGAGAATGCGCCCTTCTGGCACAGCGGCTATGAGGAAAATGACTGGGACTATTTCGGGGAGGGACTGAAAGCGGATTATACCCTGGGAACCCAGACCTTCAAGGGGAAAACCTCCCTGCACCTGGAGGGAACCGGTTCCCGCTGCGGCGTGCGCCAAGGCGGGCTGCACCTGAAGGCCCGGCGTGGGTATACCCTGCGGATCTTTATGGGAGTGCGGGGAGATATGCTCCTCTCCGGGCTGGACGGCTATGCCATGAGCGGCTCCGAGGGCGCCCAGCGCCCGGTATCGGTGCGCCTTGCAGACGATACCGGTGCCACCCTTTGGCAGCAGACGCTCACCGTCACGGTGGGCCAGCAGGAATATGTGCTGCCGGTACAGGTTTTGCAGGACTGTACGGCAGCTCTGGAGATTGCCTTCCAGTATGCCGGAGGGCTGTACCTGTCCTGGTGTTCCATGATGCCCAATGACAATCTGATGGGCTGGCGCCCGGATGTGGTGGACTGCCTGCGAAGGGCGGGCGTGCCCCGGATGCGGTTTCCCGGGGGATGCTTTGTCAGCTTTTATGATTGGGAGAAATCCATCGGCCCGCGCCAGGAGCGGGAGCCCATGGAGAGCTTTTACTGGGGCGGCCTGGAGGAAAACGACGTGGGCCTGGACGAGTTCTGCGATTTGGCCCAGCTGGTGGGCTTTGAGCCGCAGATCTGCTTTAATATGATGTCCTCCACGCCCTTCAAGGCCCGGCAGATGGTGGAGTACCTCAACGCCCCCGCCGATGTGGGGATGGGGCGCCAGAGGATGCTCAACGGCTATCCCGCGCCCCGGAATGTCCGCCTGTTTGAGATGGACAACGAGTCCTCCAGAAAATGGGACGGGCTGCAGTATGCCCGGGAATGTGTGCGCTTTGCCAGGGAGATGCGCCTGGCGGATCCGGACATCGAGCTGATGATGATAGGCTACAATTTCCCCCTGCACCGGATTCCCCAGATGCTGGACATTGCCGGGGAACACGTCAATTACCTGATCCAGCGCAACGCGGAACCTGAGTTTGTGGCGCAGATGCTGGAGATTCTGCGGGAGTACAACCAAAAAACCGGGCGCAATATCCGCCTGGTGAATACGGAGTGGCTGCCCTCCTGCCAGATGTTCGGCCCCCTTGAGGATCCCGAAATCCCGGAGAATTTCTCCTGGGACGGCACCATCACCGGGGATTACCGCAAATGCTTTTCCTTTTTCCAGATCCGCTGGATGTATGCCCTCAACGCGGCCCAGCGCTGGATGGATTTTATGAGCTACGGCGGGGAATTTGCCTCGGCAAACTTCAACAACTGCTGCAACACCTGGGGACAGAATATCCTGAACGCCTCCAAGGATTCGGCCTGGCTCTCCTGTGCCGGGCAGGTGCTGGAGCTGTTTACCCGCAGCTTTTTGGACGGCTGCCGCAGTGTGAATTTTGAAAGCTCTCAGGAGCTGGTGACGGCCCAGATGCTGCAGGCCCCCAATGGGCAGCGCAGGCTGTACCTGCTCAACCGCACCCAGCAGGAACAGACGGTAAAACTGCCCGCCGGCACCTGGAGCGCCCAGGGCCTGACAGCGCCTCACCGGCTTTCTGCCGCCGGAGAGGGGGAGAACTCGGTGGAATTTTTCCTGCCTGCCCTGCAAGGAGGCACAGTGACAATAAAACCGCTCTCCATCAGCGTTCTCTGCGGCTGAGTATCCCGGGGATTGTAACAAAACCTTGCATGAAATTTGAACATTCTGGAAATATTAGCACTCTTGTGTTGACAGTGCTAATAAAACGGAGTATTCTATAAGCGTACCAAGAAAGAGGATTGAAAGAATCCGAATGAATGGGCAATTAAGCGAAAACAGGAGGAATGAAGTATGTTGCCTAGCATTTTTGGAGAAAACTTATTTGATGAGCTGTTTGATTTTCCCTTTGACAGGGAGGCCTTCGGCCGGAAAAATCCTCTGTATGGAAACCATGCAAGGAACCTGATGAAGACGGATGTGAGGGAGACCGGGGATACCTATGAACTGGATATCGACCTGCCGGGCTTTCAGAAGGACGAGATAAAGGCCAGCGTGAGACATGGCTACCTGACCATCAGCGCCGCCAAGGGGCTGAATCGGGATGAGAAGGACAAGGACGGCAATTATATCCGCCGGGAGCGCTACCAGGGCGAATGCACCCGCAGCTTCTATGTGGGCGAGGGAATCCGCCAGGAGGATATCAAGGCCAAATTTGAGGATGGCATTCTCAGGCTGTCCGTTCCCAAACAGGAAGTCCAAAAGCTCCCGCAGAACCAATATATCGCAATCGAATAGGTGAGATTTCAAAAGGCCCCCGGGGTAGTCCCCGGGGGCCTTTTGGTTCCAGATCCCGCCAAACCCGGGCATACTGGGGCATACTCCCGGGAGGGAATCCATATAAATAGAAGAGGGCTGCCGGCGAACCCCAGGCGCATCCCCCCGCAGGGAACCCATGCAAGAGGAGCCCGGCGAGGCGCCGTACCGATACCGGGCCGGCGGCGGGGGGGTTCCCTGCGGGCTGATGCACACCGGGACCGGCTGACAAAAGTTCCAGAAAGGAATGAGGACAGAGCATGGATATGAATCGAATTGCCTTTGCCGGACAGGGAACCTATCCTCCGGTGAAAGTACACGGGAAGGATCCCAAATATGCAAGGGCGATCCTCAGCAATATTGGAAGCTGTAATTCCGAGATCTCGGCGGTGAGCTTGTATTTTTATGATTCCCTGGTGACCAGGAGCCAATATTCCCAGGTTTCGGAGTGCTTTCACCGCATCAGCCTGGTGGAGATGCACCATTTGGATCTCTTTGGGGAGCTGGCCTGCCTGCTGGGGGCGGATCCCCGCCTTTGGAGCTATTCCGGGAACCGGCTGGGATACTGGACGCCCCGGTGCAACCAGTATCCCAGGGGAATCCGGCCTCTTTTGAGCTATGCGCTCAGCGGGGAGCGGGCCGCAGTGGAGAAATACCGGCAGCAGACCTCGTGGATTCAGGATCGGTACATTGTGGAATTGTTGGATCGGATTATACTGGACGAGGAGACGCATATCGATATCTTTCAGCAGCTTCTCGAGGAATTTCCCCAGGAAAACTGAAGGACAGGACAGGGTTTTACACTCTGTCCTGCTTTTTTAACCGCGGCTCGTCCGACACAAATTTGCACAAACACTGATAATTTTGGCAAAAGCCCCATAGAATGAAACCGGACCCAATCTTTTTAGGAAATGGATGTGATCGGTGATGTATTCGGCGCTGATACTGTTCGCCCTGGGAAACCTGTTGTTTTTTGCCCTGCATATTACAGGGAGCGGCTCCTTTCCCCGTCCGCTCTCTGCCGCCGAGGAGCGGGAATGCCTGGAGAAGATAAAACAGGGGGATCAGGGAGCCAGAAATAAATTGGTGGAGCACAACCTTCGCCTGGTGGCCCATATCATCAAAAAATACTATTCGAACCTGCGGGATCAGGACGATTTAATCTCCATCGGGACCATCGGGCTGATCAAGGCCGCCTCCACCTTCAATTATGAAAAGGGAACCCGCTTTGCCACCTATGCCTCCCGGTGTATTGAAAACGAAATTCTCATGCACTTCCGCAACAAGAAGAAAACGGCCCAGGACGTCTACATCAACGACCCCATCGACACCGACAAGGAGGGCAATTCCATCACGCTGATGGACATTGTGGCGGAGGAGGACCATATCGTTGAGGATTTGGATTTGAAGGTGAAGTCCGAGCAGTTGTACCGGTTTGTGGAGAATTCGCTGGACGCCCGGGAACGCCAGATTATCCGGATGCGCTATGGGCTGGGCGGGGCGCTGCCGCTGACACAGCGGGAGGTGGCAAAAAAGCTGGATATTTCCCGATCCTATGTGTCCCGGCTGGAATCCAAGGCCCTGCAAAAGCTGAGGGCCAAGTTTGATAAGGGGTGATTGTCCCCTCAGACAGGGGGAACGCCTGGGCGGCTGTTCCGGCTGTGGAAACCCGGAGTTGCTTTCGGCCCCGCTTGACGGGCGGGGCCCGAGCACAGACGGGGGTTAACCCTGCAAAGGGGGACCGGCGTTGTTTGACTGGGACAGCGAGAGCTGCGTCCTTCTGTAGTGATCCGGATATAGGCCGTTATGGCGGCTGCCGTGCGCGCGGGAGCCCAATTACGTCCGGGAGTGGTGCCTCGCGGGGCGGATAGCCGAACCTGAAGGAGGTTTCCCATACAGGATTTGGGCTTCCCCAGGAGAAGGGATTCGGGATCCGGAGAATTCAGCGGGAGGCCCCGGGAACCGCTGTCCGCTTGTACGATAGCACTGATGTCATCGGGATTTTGGCTAAAAAAACCGGGATGCGTAGAATAGGGCGCCGGTCTTGGGGAAGTATTCCTTGAACAAGGGGGAAGGAACCGTTATAATGAAGGTGAAAAACATAACGCGGAGGTGAGGCCTATGCGTCCCGGAGCCTTTTCGGCCTTAGCGGCAACGCAGCAGAATCCCAACTGGGAGGCACTGATCCGGCGTCAAAGCCCCTTGTATGTGCGACAGGACGAGGTGCGCAACGAGTTTGAGCGGGACTATACCCGGATTCTGCACTCCCTGGCCTATCGCCGCCTCAAGCACAAGACCCAGGTGTTCTACAACATCGAAAACGACCATATCTGTACCAGGATGGAACACGTGCAGCACGTGGATTCGGTGAGCTCCACCATCGGAAAGTATCTGGGGCTGAATGTGGATCTCATCCACGCCATCGCCATGGCCCATGATTTGGGACACGCTCCCTTCGGCCATGAGGGGGAGGCGGTGATCCAAAAGCTGACCCGCAAGTATTTGGGAAAAAATTTCTGGCATGAGAAAAACGGCCTGTACTTCATCGATAAAATTGAACTCTTAGAGGATGATAACCGCTGCCGCAGAAATTTAAACCTCACCTATGCCGTGAGGGACGGGGTGATCTCCCACTGCGGGGAGGTGGATGAAAACGGGATTGTCCCCCGGGCTGAGCTGTTTGATTTGGATACCTTTGGCACCAGCGGGGAATACCAGCCCGCCACCTGGGAGGGCTGTGTGGTTAAAATCGCGGATAAAATTGCCTATCTGGGCCGGGATATCGAGGACGCCTACCGGCTGCATTTTATGGATTGGGAGCAGCTGCTCACCCTCAAGGGGTTTGCCCAGCGCTATGGGATGAAGACCATTAACACCACGGCCCTGATGCACCGGTTTATCCTGGATATCTGCAAAAACAGCAGCCCTCAGGCGGGAATTGCCATGAGCGAGGAATGTCGGCAGATGCTGGACGTCATCAAGGAGTTTAACTACCAGGCCATTTACCACAACAAAAAATTCGTGCCCTTTCAGCACTATGTGCAGCTGATTTTATCGGAACTGTTCCAGGTGTGCCTGGACGCCTACGACGGGGAGAACACCCTGCACGAGCTGCGCCTGCGCAATAAGGTGTATCCCAGCCTGATGAATGAGTTTTCCTCCTGGCTGGCGGCCTACTGTACCTTCGATTATCAGGGGCCGGCCTTCAAGTGGGCTGCGAAGATAGGGCGCAAGAGTAAAAACGAAAAGATTTACGGAAGGCTTCAGACCCGGGAGCTCTACATCCAGGCCATTCTGGACTACCTGTCCGGTATGACGGACCGCTATGCCATCGAACTATTCCAGGAGCTGATCCGGTACTGAGGCACAGAAAGTTTCCCCATAGCTGCCGCCGGGCTGTTAACTGGGAAAAAATGTGGTACAATGTTCATGTAGGATGTGAATATGCAATCATCTTCGATAATGCAATCATCTTCAATGATTGGGGGAGTTTCGCTCACCGGCCTGAAGGTATGGCCGGTGTTTGGCAAAGCCAAACCGCGAAACGTCCCGGTTGGTTCTAAAATTGTGGTACAATGTTCACACAGAGTGTGAACATGCAATCATCTTCGATAATGCAATCATCTTCGATGATTGGGGGAGTTTCGCTCACCGGCCTGAAGGTGTGGCCGGTGTTTGGCAAAGCCAAAGCGCGAAACGTCCCGGTTGGTTCTAAAATTGTGGTATAATAAGGACAGGACCCGGAGACGGGCTTTGCGGGCGTCTTGGCCCGGGGCAGGACGGCTTTCCGGGGATGGGAGGGTTTCCCCAGCCTGCGGCGCGCCATCGGGAACGGCCCTGGGCATACAGGGGGCCGGTGGGTTTCCCCGCCGGGCGAATTCCGGGCTTGCGGCTGTCGAGGCAGAACTCAGTCCCCGTTAGCCGCAAGGCTGCCCTCACAGGGACACGAAAATATGGAATAGGTGGGAGTCATAAGCCATGCCGTTTAAAATTTCTGTAGTGACGGGAGCCCCGGTTTGGGATACGCTTCCCGTGGCAAAAATTACGAACTATCCCTTTGAGACAGCGGCTTTCAAGCCCTTTGCCCACGTGAGGGCCTGCCTCAACGAGGAGGGGCTGCAGCTGCGGCTGCTGGCCTTTGAGACCAAGAAACGCCCAGAGAGCTACCTGCAGGCCAGTTTTTCCCCGGTGAGCTGCCCCAGGCGTCTGGATGTACAGGTATTTGCCGACGGAGCCCTGCGGGTATTGCAATCCCGGGAGGGAGAGCCTGCCGGAGAGCTTGCCTCCCATGGGGTGCGGGCGGTTCCCTTCGAAGGGGAGGACCTGGAGGGCGTCTACTGGGGCGCGCTGGTGAGCCTGGAGCTCTCCTGGCTGCAGGGGCAGTTCCCGGAGGTTTCCTGGCGGGCCGGCGGGGAAATCCGCGGGAACTTTTATAAGGCGTGCACCGCCCCGGATTTTGCTCATATCGGCTGCTATGCCCCGACTCCGAGCCAGGTGGACCAGATAGAGGACGAAAAACAGTTTCAGACGTTTCCCCTTGTGGCCTATTGATGCAGGCTTCCACGGGAGAAACCGGAATGAAGGAGGATTTGCCATGAAGACATTTGCCAAAATACTAGTATTACTGGCTGCCAGCACTGCCGCCGTTGTGGCGCTGGGGGCGCTGATCCGGCTGCTGTTTGCGCAAAATCCGCTGAGGAAGTATATCTCCTGCGACGCACAGGATGAGGACAACCCCTGGGAAGACTGACAGGGTACATGGACCGGAGATGTCACTGCAAAAGGCGTCTCTGCGGCCGTGAAGGAAAGCGGCATTCCCTGCCCATTGCGGAAGTTGTGTTTCTCAGCCATGTACGTTCATTTTCGCCGCCGCTTGAGGAAACGCAACATATTCTTCGGATACACGTTTCCGCCATACTATATTGAAACGGTTGGGAAGGAAAGCTCCGCTTTCGTTTCTGTGCTATAATAACCTCACGCCGTGAACGGAAGCAAAGCATCAGGCTGCGTAGTTGAGAATCAAGTTCTAAACAACAGAGAGGACATGGAAGCAGTTTTGAATGAAAGCCCCGCGTGCCTTTTTATGCCGTCATAAGTTAAAAAAGGGGGGAGTACCATGCCGTTTACCTATCAAGATCATGTAACTGGAACGACGCTTGAAACGTACGAGTGGGACAACATCTGGTGGGAACACGCACCTGATAAAGAAACGCCTCGCATTTTAGCAATCGGCGACTCAATTTCCTGCGGCTGGCGCGGAGTGTTAAACCGCATCTTGGACGGAAAAATGTATGTCGACGGATTCGGCAGCTCCAAGGCGCTCGACAACCCACAGCTTCTGCCCTCAATCTCGCTGATGGCATCCCAGCAGCCGCAATGCCAGATCGTGCTGTTTAACAATGGCCTGCACGGCTTTCACCTGACCACCGGGCAATATCAGGCGCACTATACGACTGTGCTGCAAACGATAAAAAAACAATTCGCACAGCAGAAAGTATTTGTGCTTTTAACCACCCCGGTATATGATGTTGCCGTCAATCCCCCCGTTTTAGCCGAGCGTACCAAGCTTGTTACAGCGCGTAATCAGGCGGCGCTCGAAGTTGCAGCAAGCTTGGATATCCCGGTGATTGATCTGTACACCGCTGTCATATCCCATCCAGAGCATTTTACGGATGGCGTACATTTGACAGAGGACGGCTATACACTTTTGGCAAACACCATTTTAGACGCAATAAAATAACAAAACCGGCAGACTAAACTCTGCCGGTTTTTTGTGCAATTACAGCGATAGGGACTTAGCTTATTTGGCGGTGAACTCCTGGCTGTAGATTTCGGAGCCGTCCTTATCCAGGTAACGGACAACAACGATGGGATCGTCTACGTTGACAGCGGTTTTCAGCATGGAAGCCACATTCTCAAACGTGGAGGCCTCAGCGTCCAGGCCGGCCTTCAATGTATCGGCGGCGCCGGAGAGGTCGATGTCGGTTTTGAAGGTGTAGGTGTAGATCAAGTGCACATCGTCACCGGTGATCTCCATGCTCATTTCGTCGCTTTCCAGCTGATCCTTCATGGTCTGCATCTGAGCCTGCATCGCGTCGGAAGCAACAAACTCGCTGACCGTGTTATACTTCAGAGAGGATTGGCTGCTGGAGCTTTCGCTGGCAGAGGACTCCTGGGAGCTGCTCTGGGTAGAACTGCTCTGAGAGGAGCTGCTGGAAGAATCGTTTCCGGAAGAACTGGTGCCGTTATCTTTGGATTTGCAGGCGGCCATAGAGAAGGCCATCACAGCAACCAAAGCCGCGCTCAGCACAAAAGAAAGTGCCTTTTTCATGGTTGTTTCCCTCCATCTTGCTTGTTTGCAAAAGATAATGACAGAAATCAGGATTGATTTCTATAGAGCAGTTTACTCATTTTTAAAGCCCTTGTCAAATGTAAAAAGCCCCCAGAAGCGGGGGCTTTCGAGGGCAAGCGGGCTCGATTTTGTCGCTTTTGCCGAGGCTAAGCAGGTTATTTTCATCAAGGGAAACAAAATTATCCGCGTTAGAACAGGAAATCCGGTGAAAGATTAAGAATATTTAAAAATTTCAAGATTTACCGGTTCAAGAGCCAAACGCCTGCATTCAGGTAGGCCGCAAAGGCCAGCCACAGCAAATAGGGCACCTGAAGCCAGGCGGCTGTGGGAGAGAGTTGGGCGAAGAACACAGTCATGGTGATAGCCAGCGCCAGCAACAGCAGCAGCCAGAGAAAGGAGAAAAAGTACGCTTGCAGCCCGAAGAAGAGAAAGGGCCAGAGCAGGTTGACTGCCAGCTGCAGGGCAAATACCAGGATGGCGCCGCTGCGCTGAGGAGTCCCCGGGCTGCTGCGCCACACCATGGCGGCGCCAATCCCCATGAGCAGGTACAAAAGCGTCCATACAATGGGGAATACAATCCCCGGAGGGGACGCCGGCGGCTTTTGCAGCTGGGTATAGGTTTCAAAGGAATTCCGAACCAAAAGGCCTGCGGCCGAGCCGCTGATAAGGGTGAGGGCGATAAACCCAGCATAGGGTTTCAGGGCGTTTTTCTTCATAAAGATCCCGACCTTTTTGAGATAATGATAGGATTCGTTGGCTGATTTTTCACACAAGCCAGCAACCCGCCGGCTGGTGACCGCGGGCTTCCTGTATGGAGCATACCGCATCGACCGGGAGAAAAGAAGCCTTTTTTGTCGTTGAGGGGTCGCTGCCTGAACGATTGTGTTCCCCGCAGGGGGATTCGATGATACGGGTACCCCCTCACCTTTTACGCGGGCAAATCCCGGGCTTGGGGATTCGGATTGACGAAAGCCTGCGGCAGCAGGGCTTCTATGCCTTTGTGGCGGACAGCCCGGCTTATGCCTGGGGAGAGGCCTCCTCCTGGATAAACATGATGAGAAGCCCGATGAGCAGCAGGCCCGCCGGGATCCAGATGGAGAGAGCGCCAAGCCGGATGGAGCAGACGGCGCCTATGGCGGCGCCCACGGCAAAAATGGCAATCAGTTCATAGTAGTGCAGGCAGCGGCGCAGCAGCTGGGGATCCCGGTTCAGCAGGTATTGGCTCAGCGACTGGGTTCCGCTGCGCATATTGCCGATGCACATGGTGGTGGCGCAGGGATATCCCCGGAATTTTGGAAAGCTGTTCACCTGCATGGCGCAGGCAAAGGACAGCAGCACATTGGAGAGCGTATCCAAGGACGGGGGCATCAGCCCCGCGGCGGCGAGAAGCAGGATTTCCAGGGCCAGGACGATCTGCCGCCAATGGAGCCTGTGCAGACGGGTATACCGGTACCGGACCAGCTCCGCCAAAAACACGCCGCCCATAAAGGCCAGCAGGGGAAACAGGTAGCGCAGGCAGTTTCCCCAGCTGCCCATGGCGGCGTTTTGGCCCAGCAGGACAATGTTTCCTGTCTGGGCGTTGGCGAATACATGGCCCCGGCAGTTATAGGAATAGGCGTCCTGAAATCCGCCTGCCAGGGTGAGCAGTACCGCGAGGATCATGGATTCCGACATCTGCCGGCGGGCTTTTTGCATGGTCTGTCAGCTCCTCTTACAGTTTGTCCGGATTTTATTATAATCCAAAACCAGGGGAGCTCAACCGGCCAGGCGCGAATTTCGGTGATTTTCCCGAATGTCCCCGGGAGAATCCGCCGCTTTTGTGCAGAATCGAATCTATGAGCGGGGCTGAAATTGAGTCCGGTGTTCCGAACCTGAATATCTGGTATTTTCATCCCGGACGGGTGCGCAGGCGGATGGGGAACTTTCACAGAGCCGATGGATAAGCGGATCTTAGGCGGTTTGGAGGCGATGCGACACACGGCGGCACTGGGGAACCACAGCTGCCCATTGGGCGGGCAGGTTTTCCCAAGGAGTCTCTTGGGAGGATAGAAAAAACCCGTACCGCAGGCTGTGTGCGGTACGGGCGAGGCAGGGGATTTGCCGCTTTACCATTCAATCAGGGAGACATCCATGGGATGCTCGTTAATCTCGATAGAATCGATTTTTCCGCTTTTGACATGGATCACCTTGTCCCCCATGGGAGCCAGGGCCAGGTTGTGCGTAATGACGATA
This sequence comes from Marvinbryantia formatexigens, assembly GCA_021771035.1. Lineage (GTDB taxonomy): Bacteria > Bacillota > Clostridia > Oscillospirales > Ruminococcaceae > CALXEM01. The sequence continues at coordinate 42,207 of JAETPU010000018.1, forward strand.
ACTGTAATACCGTTTTTGCGGCAGGTATCCTGCAGCAGCTTTAAAATGGCCTTGCCGGTGTTGTAGTCCAGGGCGCCGGTGGGCTCGTCGCACAGCAGCAGCTTGGGGTTCTTGGCCAGGGCCCGGGCAATGGCTACCCGCTGCTGTTCCCCGCCGGAGAGCTGGGAGGGAAAATTATCCCGGCGCTGGGCCAGGCCCACCTGCTGGATCACCTGCTCCACATCCAGCGGATCCCGGCAGATCTGAGTGGCCAGTTCCACGTTTTCCAGCGCGGTAAGATTTTGAACCAGGTTATAAAATTGAAAGACAAAGCCCACGTCATAGCGCCGGTAGGTGATGAGCTCCTTGGAGGTATACCGGCTGATTTCCTGTCCATCCACAAAAATTCTGCCGGAGGACAGGGAATCCATCCCGCCCAGGATATTTAAAATGGTACTCTTGCCCGCGCCGCTGGCTCCGGCAATGATGACGAATTCCCCCTTATCAATGGAGAAATTGACCCCATCCAGGGCGGGGATTTCCACTTCCCCCATGTGATAGACCTTTTTGACATCCTCAAACTGGATATATGCCTGCTGCATTTCTGTAATTCCTCCTATTCTGCGTTTGCGCCGCCCTGCAAGGCGCCGGCCTGTTCAAAAAAACTGCGGGCCAGTTCTGAAAATTCTCCCGGCCTCTGCAGGTTGCAAACATGGCCGCAGTGCTCCATCACCTGAAGCCGGACTCCCGGAAGCTGGGAGCACACAAGCCGGGCACCCCGTCCAAAGGCGTAGTCCTGCGCGCCCATAATCACCAACGTGCGCCCGGCAGGCAGATCCCCCGCATTCCGGCTGATATAATGGATTTCACGGCAGAACAGCCGGTACCAGCAGTGGAATTCCCGCTGCCCCAGCTTGCCGCACTCCCGCACCAGGTATTCCCTGGGAACCCGGTGGGAAGGCAAGGGCATCAAAGCCGTGGCAAACAGGCGCATCATGGCCCGGTAGGGCAGCAGGTATTTTAAAATACCGCCCACCCAGAGCTGAAGCTGGGAAAACCAGCCCACCTTCATGATTGCGCCGCACAGAACGGCGCATCGCACCATCTGCGGTTCCAAATGGCAGATAGCGCAGAGGACCATCGTGCCCAGGGATAGGCAGATAAAATCGGCCTGGGTGATCCCATGGCTGTGCAGCAGCTTTAAAATTGCCGCCGCCACCTGCTCCAGGGAGGCATTCTCCTGGGAAATTCCATGTTGGGATTCCCCATGTCCCGGCAAATCTAGGGCAAGAATGCGGTACTGCCTGCGAAACCGGCTGATCTGCCTGCGCCAGGTTGCCCGGTTGCCGCCGAAGCCGTGGATAAACACCAGCCAGGGGGCATGGGGACAGGCTTCAATGACCGTGGCCTCTATTTGCATGATGAACCCTCCCCTCTCAGGGTATGATTCTGACTGATTGGACGTCCAATGGAAATGGGACTGTGCTACTGGGGGCTAAGGCGTCCGCGTGCTGCCGGGCACAGCGGTGCGTGTGAAATGATGCCCCTCCCGGCGCGGTAAAACCGAGGGCCTGCCGGCCGCAAAGAGACAAGGGCCCGCCGCAGACGCATAGCGAGGAATAGTGCAAGCGGAGCTTGAATGGCAGATGCTGCGGCGGTACGCGTATTATCGAACGCCGGTGCCGCCATATGGGGGCTGAAGGTTATCTACAGGGGAAGCCCCCAAGTTCAGATTCCGGGGAATGGGAGATATGCTCCGAATTCCAGCCGCTGCTCGGCTGGTGAGCAAAACTCCCTCAATTATAGAGGATAATTGAGGGTTCACACTCTGTGGGAACGTTGCACTATCATTTTAGAACCGCCGGGATGTTTTGCGGTTTGGCTTAGCCAAACACCGGCCGTGCCTTCAGGCCGGTGAGCGAAACTCCCAAATGTTCACATCCTATGTGAACATTGTACCACAGCTTTCCTCAAAATTGATGAATGTACTGTGAAAGAACGCGATCGTCCGGGGATAGAAAACTCCTCTGGGCCGGGCCGCCCAGAGGAGACAAACAGGGAAAGACAGGGATTAGGGGAGAGGCTAGTTTTGGGAATCCCTCAGGCGTTCCCGGCGTACTGCCAGCACATTGGGCAGAAAGATAACCGCACCCAGCAGGGCAGACAGCGCCATCACCCAATAATATACGCTCAGCTGGAACTGCTCCATAATCCATCCGCCTAAAAAACATCCGAAGATGCTTCCCAGCCCGGCAATGGTCGCCATATAGACCGACATGGCAGTGGAATTGATTTGTTCCGGAATCAGCTTGGCGATATATTCCACCACCAATGCCAGCAGCATTCCATAGGAGATTCCCTGCAGGGCCTGCAGCAGAATATACTGCCAGAATTGAGTTATAAAGATCTGAAGAAAGCCCCGCACAAACATCAGGGACACGCTGAGCAGGTACAGATATTCCACCTGCCAGCCGCGGTGAGTCAGCAGCCGGGTGGTGACAATCATAGCCGGGAACTCAAAGAAGGCCGCACAGAACATGGCGATTCCCAGCACGGCGGCGTCGCCGCCCAAATCCGCTACGATTAAAGCGGCAAAGGTGCCGTAGGAACGGCAGGTCAGATTCATAAACAAGGTGCTGCACAAAAAAATCACATAGGCGCGGTTGGTAAAGAGCACCTTGGCCGCCTGAAGGGTGCTCAGCCGCTTCGAGGCCTCCGGCTGCGGTTCCTCAGGCCTGGCATTCCGGTTTTTGCAGGGGATATTGGGAAGGAAAACCGCCACCGCCAGCATGAGCACCAGCATCAGGATGTGCCCGGGGAAGATAACGTCCACCCCCAGCTTGGCGATGATGGAGCCGATAATCAGGCTGGAGACAGCGAACCCTACGGATCCGCAGGAACGGGTGAGTCCGAAGCTGATGCCGGGACATTTCCGACGCAGGGCAATGGTCCAGGAGTCGATGACCGGGGAGGCTGTCTGTACAGTGAGGGCCTGCAGAAGCATACACAACAGGGCAACGGGAAACACCGCCCAGGTTGCCGGGAGCAGGTAGGTGGTGAGAATGGCCAGACCCATCCCCCCCAGGATAAATTTTTTGTAGGGGATAAAGGTGTCGGTAATGTACCCCACCAGGGGCTGGGCCACCATAATGAGGATGGCAATGACAGTTTGAGCCAGGCCGCAGTAAAATTCCGAGTAGCCCTTTTCGGTGAGATACATCACCAGATAACCGAAGTACAGGGCGCTGGATGACCAATAAAAGCATTGCAGGCAGGCCAGAAGAATATTCTGCCCGCGTGCAGAAAGCCGCTGGGTTCCCTCCATAAAAATGCTCATTCCTTTCTGGAACTGTGCGCCGCACAAAAATGATCCCCCTCAAGTGAGAGAAGGGGGGTGAAGAGGTTGCTGGGAACGGGAATCTGCCGGGATGGCCTGATGGATTCGCTATCATCGCACTATGTGGGATGGCAGAACTGGAAATTCAGACGGTCGGGGATGTTTTGCGGTTCCACTTGGGCTGAATGCCAGCCAGAGCTTGGCTGGCAGGCAAAACTCCGCTATAATCGCACTATGTGCGATTATAGTACCATATTTTAAAATCGGATTCAATTTATTTGAGCACATTGGGACATACAAAAACGCCTGGTCCCTTTGGGTAAAGTGACCAGGCGTTTGAATTAATTGCGACGGGAAAGGCTATTCCACCGGGTAGCCGTTTTGGCGAAGGGTCTCCAGCAGGTGATCCGCGTGCTCCTGATTCTGGGTTTCCACAACGAAATCCACGATGCATTTTCCTACAGGGGTATCGGGGTTGTTGCGGTCGTGATTGATGGACATGATATTGGCGCCGCCGTCGGAGATTAAATTCATCAGGCGCATGAGCTGGCCAGGCTTGTCCAGCACTTCGGTGGTGAATTCCAGCAGGCGGCCGGACTTGGCAAGGCCTTTGTTCACCACACGGGAGAGGATATTGACGTCAATATTTCCGCCGGATACCAGGCATACCACCTTTTTGCCCCGCAGGTTCAGTTTATGGAACAGGACAGCCGCTACAGTAGTGGCCCCGGCGCCCTCGGAGATCATCTTCTGCTTTTCCATCAGGGTTAAAATGGCAGTGGCGATTTCATCATCCGTGACAGTAATGATTTCATCCACATATTTGGTGCAGCAGTCGAAGGTGAGTTCTCCCGGTTTTTTCACCGCAATGCCGTCCGCGATGGTGGAGACGCTCTCCAGTTCCTCGATGGCCCGGTGATGGATAGAGTTATACATGGAGGGGGCTCCCGCGGCCTGAACGCCGTAGACCTTACAGGAGGGTTTGAGATGCTTGATGGCATAGGAGACACCGGAAATCAGCCCGCCGCCGCCGATGGGGACGATAACGGCATCCACATCCGGGAGCTGCTCCAGGATTTCCAGGCCGATGGTACCCTGGCCGGCGATGACGTCCTCGTCGTCGAAGGGATGTACGAAGGTGAGGTTCTCCTCCTTTTGGAGTTGGCAGGCCTTAGCATAGGCGTCGTCATACACGCCCTTGACTAGAACCACGTTGGCCCCGTAGCTGCGGGTCGCCGCGACTTTGGACATGGGGGCGCCCTCCGGAATACAGATAGTGGCGCGGATGCCGTACTTTTTGGCGGCTAAGGCCACGCCCTGGGCATGGTTTCCGGCAGAACAGGCAATGACGCCCTTCTTCTTTTCCTCTTCGGAGAGGCTGGCGATTTTATAGGAGGCGCCTCTCACCTTAAAGGAGCCGGTAACCTGCAGGTTTTCCGATTTGATGTACACCTCACAGCCGTCACTGAGAGCGGGTGAATGGATGAGATCCGTTTTTCTTACGGTGGAACTCAGCACCTTGGAAGCGTCCTTGATTTTTTCAATGGTCAGCATAGCGCAATCCCCCTGTTGATGCGGTTTTGGTGGGTGATATATTTTTGATACCCTCATTATATTGGTTTTTGCTGGGAATGTAAACTGTTTTTCTCAAATTTACAAAAAGAAAAAGTTTGTCCTTGTGTGGAGGACTTAGTGTTAAATCCAAATGGAGAAGGAGGAGAGTTTCCACCCATGTGAACTGTCGTTCAATTCCATCCTAAAGCCCCTGCCGCCGGGATGCGGGTAGTTCATTCTTGGCCTAGTAGTACGGCATCCCTTATGAGAATTGAAACAAGTTTCAATTCTCCGTGGTTAATGTCAGCAGAAAGTACCCAAAGACAAAAAAGGAGGGAAGGGGTTTCGATTCCCCTTCCCTCCTTTTGACCACCCAACCCGCAAACGACAGAGGATGCCGCAGGCCTTGTAAAAAACCAGGGGAGTTTTGGACTTGTTCCAAAACTCCAAAGGGACGCTGAGGGACTACGATATAAACTAAACTACGAGCGTCCCGGTGCCCCTAGCTTTGATGAACCCCCGGGTTACAGAGGAAACTTTATATACGGCAATAAATACTAAACTTGCATCAGTGGCATTAAAAAGTTGAGAATGTTTGCTTTCTCGACTTTTTTCTAGCCTTGACTAATTGAGTGCAAAAACTGCCCCAAGGGGGTGATACCCAAGAGGGGGAACGCCTCTTGGACGAATCTTTGCTTCCTTTTTGTTCGGCAGGCCATGATTGGGGATTAGCGGCGGAAGTTTTGGCTTGTCCAAAACTTCAAAGGGATGCTGAGGGACTAAGCAAAGAATCAAACTGAGGGCATCCCGGTGCCCCGCGGCATAGTGGTTTGGGTGGGTAATTGGATGATAATCTTTTTGGGCGGTAAGACTACTGTTTTTATTGCCACGGCAATATTGGATTCCCTAAATCCAAATGGAAAAGTAGGAAAGTTTTCACCCATTTAAATTATTGTCCAATTCCTTCCCAAAGCCCTGCCGCCGGGATGCGGGTAGTGCTATCTTGTCTGAGTGAATCAGCATCCCTTATGAGAATTGAACCAAGGTTCAATTCTCCGTAGTTTATTCCAGCAGAAAAGTACCCAAAGGCCACAAAGCAGGGGGCCAGCCCCCTCCTTTGATGAACCCCCGGATTACGGGAGCAATTTGATAGACAGACATTGAATGAACTACGGAAGTTTTGGCCTGTCCAAAACTTCACGGAGGTGCTGTACAACTAAGCGTTCCATGGACTGGGCGCACCTCCGAGTGTCCCGGTTACCGCCGAAATAGCCTTTTTCAGCCGGGAAATCATCTCGTCGATGTGCTGGGTTTCGATGACAAGCGGCGGGACGAACCGGATGGTATTATTGGCGGCGCTGATGAGGATCAGGTTTTGTTCCAAGAGAGCATTCCGGACAATAGGGGCAATGGGGATATTGAACTGGAGCCCCTGCATGAGCCCCATGCCGCGCTGCTCCGCCACACAGGGGAACTGCTCTGTCAGCTCCCGGAGCCGTGCGCCCAGATAGGCGCCCATCTTGGCGGCGTGTGCCGGGATATCCCGGTCACGGAATATATCCAGCACCGTTTCCGCGGCCGTGGCGGCGAAGGGGTTTCCCCCATAGGTGGAGCCATGATCGCCCGGCACCATAGCGGACGCGGCCTGGCCGCAGGCCAAAAACGCCCCGATGGGGACTCCATTGCCCAGCGCCTTGGCCACTGTGAGCACATCCGGGCGCACACCGTAGGCCTGCCAGGCAAACATGGCTCCGGTTCGGCCCATCCCGCACTGGATTTCATCGAAGATCAGGAGAACCCCATGTTCATCGCACAGCTGGCGCACACCGGACAAAAAGTCCGGGTGGGCCGGATAGATGCCGCCCTCGCCCTGGATGGGTTCCAGGATGACGGCGCAGGTGGTGGAATCCAGTTGGCGGCGCACGCTGTCCAGGTCGTTGAAATCGGCAAAGCGCACGCCGGGGATCAGCGGCGCAAAGGGGGCGCGGTAGTGTTCGTTGCCGGTGACGGAGAGGGCTCCCAGGCTGCGCCCATGGAAGGATCCGTTCATGGCGATGATGGTGTGCTCGCCCCCGGGATCCCGGTTATAGGCGTGGCGCCGGGCGATTTTTAAGGCGCCCTCGATGGCCTCGGTGCCGCTGTTGGTGAAAAACACCTTCTCCATGCCGCTGGCCGCCAGCAGCTTTTCCCCAGCCCTGACGGCGGGGGCGTTATAGAATAAATTGGAGGTGTGCAGCAGCTTGGACGCCTGCTCCTGTAGGGCGCCGGTGAACTGGGGATCACCATAGCCCAGCCCCGCCACGGCGATACCCACCCCAAAGTCCAGGTATTCGGCGCCGTCGGTGTCATACAGCCACACGCCCTGTCCATGGTCAAATACCACAGGGAATCTATTGTATGTTTTATACAGTACGGATTCGGCTGATTGGATGAGTGTTTCCTTATTTTCCCGCATGATAGTATGGTTCCTCCTTGGTGTTCAGGATAGCGGTGCCGATTCCCCGGTTGGTGAAGATTTCCAAAAGCAGGCAGTGGGGAATACGCCCATCCATGATATGGACCCGGGAAACCCCGCTTTGGATGGCGTCCACACAGTTTTGAAGCTTGGGCAGCATCCCGCCGCCCAGGGTACCGCTGTCGATGAGCTCCTGGGCGTGCTGGACCATCAATTCGGAGATGAGGCTGGATTTATCCGAGAAATCCTGGTAGACGCCCTCCACATCAGTTAAAAAGGCCAGTTTTTCCGCCTGGACCGCCGTGGCGATGGCGCAGGCCGCGTCGTCCGCGTTGATATTGTAGCTTAAAAAGTCCTCGTCAAAGCCAATGGGACAGATGATGGGCAGAAAATCCTTCTCCAGCAGATCATAGATGACCTGGGGATTCACCGACTGGATTTCCCCCACAAAACCGATATCCTCGCCGCCGGCATACTTTTTGCGGCACCGCAGCATCATGCCGTCCTTACCGCTGATGCCCACGGCCTTGACACCCAGGCGGTTCACCAGCTGCACCAGGTTTTTGTTCACCTTATTGAGCACCATCTCCGCAATTTCCATGGTGGGGGCGTCTGTCACCCGCAGGCCGTTGATAAACTGCGGCTGCATCCCGACCTTTTCCACCCAGCGGCTGATTTCCTTGCCGCCGCCATGCACGATAATGGGCTTAAAGCCCACCAGCTTGAGCAGCACCACATCCTGGATCACCTGGTTTTTCAGTTTTTCATCCACCATGGCGCTGCCGCCGTATTTGACGACGATGATCTTGCGGTTGAACCGCTGGATATAGGGAAGCGCCTCGATGAGCACCTCCGCTTTTTTCATAATTTCCGGATCTAAATTCACCATTGCTGCCTGTTTCCTCCTTAATCTATCGAATCGCCGCGTGGAGCGGGGGAATCCCCAGGCGCCTGCTGTGCAGGCCGCCGCGCCCCGGAATAGGAAATTTTCCGTCCGGTTCCAAGTATGGATGCCCGGATGATCTGCAAAGCGCAAATTGCCGGAGCCAATTCGGCGGGCCAAGGCCGGGGGATTGCCCGGAGAGGGGCCGAATGTACGGATATCCCCCCGGATGGTTTGCGCGTGTTCCGGCACTCCCATCCGCCTATGCGCGCAGCCGGGGGAGGCGGGCTGCCCCTTACAAGGCCTTCCGCCGCATCGGGAGGGGGGCACGGACCGGCCGCTCTGAAGTCAGGCTGCCCTGTCCGGGGATTTGCGCCGGTTTGTGGAGAAGATACCGCAGGCCTAATACGGGAATACGCCTTCGATGGGGCTTGTTACAGCCTGCGGGGCCTCTGTCTGGCCGGGCAAAAAGAGGGGGATCAATTAGGAGCGGTAGTCCGCGTTGATTTTTACATAGTCGAAGGTGAGATCACAGCCCCAGGCTGTGGCCTGGGCGTCTCCCTGCCCCAGATCCGCCAAAACCGTCACATGGGGCTGAGAGAGGATTTCCTTGGCGGTTTCCTCCGAAAAGTCCAGCGCTGTGCCGTTTTTCATAATTGTAATGGAGCCGGCGGCGCTTTTGAAGGCCAGCTGCACCTTTTCGGGATCAAACTGTGCGCCGGAATAGCCCATGGCGCAGAGGATGCGCCCCCAGTTGGCGTCATGTCCAAAGATGGCGGCTTTGGTCAGGTTGGAGGTGATAACCGCCTTGCTGACGGTTCTTGCCTCCTGTTTATCCCTGGCGCCTGTCACGGTGACCTCAAACAGGGCGGTGCAGCCCTCGCCGTCCCCGGCGATTTTTTTAGCCAGCTCCTCATTGACCGCATGGAGCGCCTGGCAGAAGGCGGCATAGGCCTCGTTTTTGCAGGTGATGGGAGTGTTTTGGGCCTGCCCGTTTGCCAGAAGCAGCACGGTATCGTTGGTGGAGGTGTCCCCATCCACGGAGATCATATTGTAGGTATCCTGCACATCCTCCCGCAGCGCCGCCAGGAGCAGCTCCTGGGAGATGGCGGCATCTGTGGTGATAAAGCTGAGCATGGTGCACATATTGGGGTGAATCATCCCCGAGCCCTTGCACATCCCGCCGATGGTGACGGGCTTGCCATCCAGCACAAGCTGGACGGCAAATTCCTTGTTTTTGGTGTCCGTCGTCATGATGGCCTTCGAAGCAGCCTCCCCGGCGGAGAGCTCCCCGCCCAGGGCTGGGGCCATGGCGGCCACCCCGTCCATGAGCTTCTGGGTGGGAAGCTGCATCCCGATCACCCCGGTGGAGGCCACCAAGACGGACTCCGCTGGAATTTGCAGGGCCTGGGCCGCTGCCTGGGCGGTGCTGCGGCAGCTGGAGATGCCCTCCTCGCCGGTGCAGGCGTTGGCGATGCCGGAGTTTATCACAACGGCGTGAACCGGGGCCTTGGAATCCAGGACGGCCTTATCCCACTGGACCGGGGCCGCCTTCACCAGGTTTGTGGTGAAGACCCCCGCCAGCGCGCAGGGAGCCTCGCTGTAGAGAAGCGCCATATCCTGCCGGTTTTGGTATTTAATCTTCGCGGCGGTGCTGGCCGCCTGAAAGCCCTTTGCGGCGGTGACGCCGCCGGGAATCTGTTTCATGGGTGGTTTCCTCCCTCAGAGTGATGGGTTTTCCGCTCCACGTTTTCGGGAGCGGGCCTGAAACTGATATCGTACACGGTTTTTTCCATTTATATTGATGCCGGCAAACCCCGCTTAACCGTTCGTATCCGGGACAAATTCCACCAGGTTGTCCCGGTTGAGGCTGTACTCATACCGGTTGATGTCCTCCCGCAGGGTCCAGCCCGCATTCTGCCAGAAGGCGTTTCCCACCTCATTTTTCTTAAAGGCGATGAGGGTGGCTGTGCTGATGCCCTCCTTTTGCAGCGCCCGGCTGCAAAAATCCACCAGCTGATGGCAGATTCCGTGGCGCCGCCAATCCTGATCCACGCATACGTGGTAAAAGCTTCCGGTTCTTCCGTCGTGCCCGCATAGGATATCCCCGATAATGTGTCCGCCGCACACCGCCACGGCGCTGATGCCGGGGTTGCGCAGCAGAAAGCGCCCGATATTTTCCCTGGAATCGTCCACGCTGCGGATGCCAAAGCCGCTGGTGCGGCACCATAGCTCATACAGGCCGTCATAGTCCTCGGGGCAGGCCGCCCGGATTTCGATTGTTTCTTGCTGGTTCAACTGCGCTCTACTCCTTCTCTCAGGGTGTTTTTAGGGGAATATGGGCAGCTGCCGCAGCCCGCAGGTCTCGGGAAGCCCGAACATCAGGTTCATATTCTGCATGGCCTGCCCGGCGGCGCCCTTCACCATATTGTCGATAGCGCCCATCATGACCACGCGCCCGGTGCGCTCGTCCAGATGGAAGGCCACATCCACAAAGTTGCTGCCCTCTACAAACCGGGTTTGGGGCACCATCCCCTGGGGAAGCACCCGCACAAAGGGCTCCCCGGCATAGGCTTCCTCATAGATCTGCCGCAGCTCTTTGGCAGCCAGCGGTTTACAAAGGCTGGCATAGGCTGTCACCAGAATGCCCCGGTTCATGGGGACAAGATGGGGGGTAAAGCTGATGGTGACGGGCTTTCCCGCGGCATAGGACAGCTGCTCCTCGATTTCCGGGGTGTGCCGGTGAGTCCCCACGCCATAGGCCTTGATGTTCTCATTGACCTCGCAGTACAGGCTGTCCACCTTGGCGGAGCGCCCGGCCCCGCTGGTGCCGGACTTGGCGTCGATAATCAGGGTGTTCGGGTCGATGGCGCCGGCCTTCACCAGGGGATAGACGCTTAAAAAGGAGCAGGTGGGGAAGCAGCCGGGATTGGCAATCAGCCGCGCCCTGGCAATCTGTTCCCGGTTGAGTTCCGGCAGCCCGTAAACCGCTTCGGGCAGAAGCTGGGGGCTCGCGTGCTCCAGGCGGTACCACTGCTCGTATATGGATACATCCTTGAGCCGGAAATCCGCGCTTAAATCGATCACCTTGGTTTTGCTGAGCAGGGACTCGCTCACCAGGGTGGAACAGAGCCCCTGGGGGGTGGCGGTGAAGATGACGTCCGCCTTTTCTGCCAGGGCGCCGATATCGTCCTGGATACAGCAGTCCTCCAAAACCCCCGTGAAGTTGGGATACACCGAGGCGTACGGAGCGCCCACATAGCTCTTGGAGCCCAGCCCCACCAGCTGGATATCTTCTCTCTGAAGCAGCAGGCGCACCAGCTCGCCGCCTGCGTAACCAGTGGAACCAACGATACCGACGTGAATCATATGATAACCAGTCCTTTCCAGAATTGTGCTTGTTTTCTCCTGCAGGGTAGGGCTCTGAGGCTCCTGGGAGGATTCCCCGGGCAGCCTCAGGCGCCTGTTTTGAATATGATTTCATAATTATACACTATTACGATTTAATATGCAAGAACGAACCGGAGGTTTTTCGGATTTTTTCTGGAATTATGGGAGGGATACTCCAGGGAGATTCCCTGGGGATTGCAGAATTATTCACCATCTGGATTCCTGCGGCCCGCAGTGGGACTATGTGGGGTGCTTGGAAATAGGGAAGGGGGAGCCGGTCCGGGGGCTTTGGGCAGGTGAACCTACAAGCCCTGGGCCGGGAGTTTTTGCCGCTGGAGAGCAAGAGGGGCCTCTTTTGAGCGCCGGCTGTGCGGGCCGAAGGCCCGATGCAAGGAAGGGGATATCCTGCCGGGGACACGCGGAGGGTTGGAAATGCGGCGCAGCACAGGGCGTGCCTCTTGAGGTTTTGCGGGAAATCTGGTATACTGTCAGCCAGAAAATAATTGACCGGTTAGGTACCTGCCGTATGCGAGGCCCAAGCTTGCATACGGCTTTTTTTATGGAGGAAAGAAAATGAGGGGAATGGGAAACCAATCTGAATTCAGAACAATCGTCGCGACCCTGACGAAATTCAGCCTTCCGCTGATTTTCAGCGGGATTTTACAGCAGCTGTACAGCTGGGCGGATGCGTTTATCGTGGGCAACGTGGAGGGAGAAACCGCCCTGGCGGCTATCGGCTCCACCTCCACGGCCGTCAATTTTTACCTGACAGCCATCACCGGTTTTACTTTGGGACTCTCGGTGCTGTTTGCCCAGAAGTTCGGCAGCAGGCAGACCGGGGCTATCCCGCAGATTCTCTCCACCTTTACGGCGCTGTTCGCGGGGCTGTTCACGGTGCTGGCCGGGGTGGGGATCTTGCTGGCCTCCCCGCTGCTGCGCCTGCTCAACACAACGCCGGATACCATGGAGCTTGCCCGGCAGTATTTGCAGGTTGTGTTTTTGGGCGTGCCGTTTTTGGCGGTGTATAATGTATACTCCGCGGCCCTGCGGGGCGTGGGGGACAGCCGCGCGCCGTTTTGGTCGGTGCTGATTTCCTCCCTTGTGAATATTGTCCTGGATATTCTCTTTGTAGCCGCATTCTCCTGGGGAGTGGCGGGCGCCGCCGTGGCTACGGTGCTCTCCCAGGTGGTGATGACGGTGTTTATCATCGGGTACAGCAATAAGCGTCATGAGCTGGTGCGCTTCAGCCCCCGGTCGGTAAGTGCGAACGCCCTGCGGCAGGGGGCGCGCTTTGGGCTTCCGCCGATGATTCAGTCCAGCGTGAGCTCCTTCGGCAGCCTGATTCTGCAGAATTTTATGAACAGCTTCGGCACCCAGACGGTGGCGGCGATTACGACAGCCTACCGGGTGGACTCCATCGTCATGCTGCCCATTATCAATCTGGGCTCCGGAATTTCCACCATTGTGGCCCAGAATTATGGAGCCGGGGACAATAGACGCGCCAAACACACCTTTTATGTGGGAGCGGGCCTGATGACGGCGGTTTCCCTGATCCTCACCGCACTGGTGATTCCCTTCGGCGGGGTGGTAATCGGCCTATTTGGCGTAGGGCAAACGGCCATCGCCATCGGTCAGGAGTTTTTCCGGGGGATTGCCAGCTTCTATCTGGTGTTTGGCCTGGCCACTGCGGTGAGAGGATACCTGGAGGGGCTGGGGGATATGTTCTACTCCGGGCTTGCGGGAATTCTATCGCTTGTGGTGCGAATCGTGTTTTCCTATCTGTTTAGGGGCCCCTTTGGAAATATGGCCATCGCCTACGCGGAGGCGGTGTGCTGGGGCGTTCTGCTTGTGCTGTATCTGGGCCGTCTGGCATACAAAACCCATGCCCGCAAAGCGGCGAAGCATTAACGGGAAATTTGAGCCGGGTTTTGCCGCTTTGCGAAAAGCAGCTCAGCGAATTTTTATTCCGCTGAGCTGTTTCTTCTAAAAGGAGCGCGCCTAATGCGGGATAGGCTTAACGGAGAACCGGTACCGCATTCACGGAAATCGGGGCTGCCGCTCCGAGTTCTCTCACAGGGATATGCCCTGAAACGGCGGGACTTTTAAAATTCTGTTCCGCCGCGGGAGGATTGGCGGCGGGCGGCTCCCGTGCCTGCTGCGGCTAAAATATAAGAATCCTTAAAATGTTCCCCGGCGCATGGTAATCCGCGGGCCGGATGTGTATAATAAAGCTAGTTTAAAGCTAGTTTCCAAGGTGCCGAGGGGCCCGGGGACGCAGTTTGACACGGGGGAGTGACTGAAAAGATGAAGGCGACGACGATTTTGATTGCGGATGACAGCCGGGAAATCCGGGACGTGGTGCGCATTATGCTGGAAAGCGAGGGGTACCGGGTTTTGGAGGCCGCCAGCGGGGAAGAAACGCTGGAATTGGCGCAGAATCCCAATTCGCTGGTGGCTCTCTATATTTTAGACGTGATGATGCCGGGAATGGACGGATTTGAAACCTGCCGGAGCCTGCGCCGGTTCACCCATGCCCCGGTGCTCTTTTTGACGGCAAAGTCCCAGGACAGCGACAAGGCGGACGGGTTCTCCAGCGGCGGGGACGACTATCTGGTGAAGCCGTTTTCCTCTACGGAGCTGGTGGCCAGGGTTCAGGCTATCCTGCGCCGGTATTTTGTCTATCAGGGCAAGGATGCCGAGCACTCTGACCAGGAGGATCTGTTCCTGGACAACGTTCAAATCCGGGCGCGCACCAACGAGGTGCTCCGGGACGGCAAGCCGGTGTACCTGACGGATATCGAATACCGCATCCTCCTTTTAATGGCCCGCAACCGCAAGCGGATTTTTACCGCGCAGGAGCTGTACGAAAGCGTGTGGAACGAGCCCTATCTGTATACCTCCAACAATACGGTGATGGTTCATATCCGCAACCTGCGCAAGAAGCTGGAACAGGATCCGCAGAATCCGCGGCTGATTAAAAATATCTGGGGAAAGGGTTATCGGATTGAATAATACGCGTCAAGAAACCACAGTCTCCCTGGGAGTACAGCTTGGAATCGCCCTGGTCGTTTCCCTGCTGCTGGCATTGGGATCGTTTTTTGTGATTCAGAGCGTGGGGGATTCGATGATAGCCCATGTGCTGGAGGATCCGGACGCAGTGGACAGCCAGACTCAATACCTGGTGTCCCAATTCCAGGACTATATATCGGATCAGGAGCTTGCCACTTCGGACACGCAGCAGCTGGACGACTGGGTGAAGAGAAAGCAGCGGTATGTCTCCATGGTGATTTACGTGGACGGCGTGCCGGTGTATGATTCTGATTACCCGGATCTGGCACAGGAATTCGGGGAAACCGCTATAGCGGAGAATACGGCGGCATACTCCTGGCAGCCGCTTTACACGGTGGAATTTGCCGACGCCAGCGCCCAGATTTCTTTAAACTCCTATTATGACTACTTTTACTATTCCCTGCTCAATTACCTGGCCCTGGCGCTATCGTTTTTCATCTTTTTAATGGTATTTCTCACCTTTGTGCGCAAAAAGACCTCCTATATCAACCGCCTGGCCAAGGAAATTCAGATTCTGGAGAGCGGGGAGCTGGAATACCCCATCACTATCCGGGGCCGGGATGAGCTCACGGAGCTGGGGCGGGGAATTGACGCCATGCGCCTGTCGGTCATCGAGCGGCTGCAGAGCGAGGAGGCGGCGCACCGGGCCAACAGTGAGCTGATTACCTCCATGTCCCACGATCTGCGCACCCCGCTGACTGCGCTGATGGGGTATTTGGAGATTATCGAGCAGCATAAGTATCAAACGCCGGAGCAGCTCTTCGAATATATCCACAAGAGCCGTCAGAAGGCCTACCAGCTGAAAGGCCTTTCGGACAGGCTGTTCGAGTATTTTCTGGTGTACGGCAGGGAACAGGACGCCGTTCCCCTGGAGCGGTATCCCGGAAACGAATTGCTGGCGCAGCTAATAGGGGACAGTGTCTTTGACTTGCAGGATCAGCGGTTCACGGTGAACACAAATCCTATCGAGGCGCCCTTTACCATAGCCACCAATGTGGAGTATCTGCGCCGTGTTTTCAATAACCTGTTTTCCAACCTGCTCAAATATGCTGAGCGCACCCAGCCGGTGGAGATCCTCTATACGCCGGGGGAGCGGGAAATCACCATTACCTTTTCCAACACGGTGCGGCAGGATGGGGAGCCGGTGGAGAGCACCGGCTTGGGGCTCAAAACCTGCGAGAGGATTTTAAAACAGCTGGACGGCAGCTTCTCATCAGGCAGCGAAAACGGGAAATTCACCGCCAGCCTTACGCTGCCGGTGAAATGGGAGGAGCCCCGGTGAGCAGTGAACGCGGGGATGCCTCCTGAACATAAAACCAGGCGCCTTACGGCGCCTGGTTTTATGTTTGCCCGCTGTTACGGCAGAATTTCCTAGCTTTGATTCTACCCCGTCGTTACGATAGTAACTTGATAGATAAAACTAAAATTGGCTACGGAAGTTTTGGCTTGCCTCGAAATTCCTAGGGGATTCCAGGGTCTCTACTCCGGATCGGATTCCTTTTTCGGCGGTCGGCCTTTCCTCTTTTTCGGCTGCTCGAACAGGCCTATCAGCTTACCGTACTCCAATATAGTCCGGAAGTCCAGGGGGACGCCCAGCACCTCCGATACCCTGGCTACATCCTTTTTAACGAATGTGGCGTTGGAAACACGCATGAGCGTGATGCTCGCCAGGGAAACGCCGCTGATTTCGGATAGCTCCACAGCGGACAGCCGATGTTCCTGCAAATAAGTGTTCATAAAGTTAGCGAGAGCACGGGCGTAGTCGTCCCGGGTATAGTTATTTTCCAGGAGCCGTTCAATGCGCGCCTGGGATCTGTCCATCCATTCCTGATAAACGACCTCGCAAAACTGGCTGAACACACCCCGGGCCTCCCGTTCGTACCGTTCTGCCGCCTCCTTTTGCTGTTTTATCTGGGCGCACCGGCTTTTACAGCGCGCCGCGTGGAACTGCTCAAAATACTTTCGCTGTTTCCGGCTGTCCATTGTTCAATCGCCTCCATTTTATATTCCGGGGATACCTGCGGGCTTCGGTATGCTGTGCCTTAAGTTTGGTATTTTGCTGAACCGACGGCATATGCCACCCGGTTGTGGGTATTCTATCCTGAAGAAAAAGTGAAAATTTGATAACCTCGGGTATTTAAAACCTAAAAAACCCAAAAAAAATATAAATAACGGGTAATGAAAACTGAATAGAAGGTAGGCTAAACCGTTATCATATTTTTTAGGGGGGTAGGAAAATGAATGATAATAAAGTTCAGGATATTATGATGGATAATGCTGACCCCGAAGAGGATAAAAGATATGAAGCGGAACGGCGATTGGTCGCAAAACGAATTAGTGAGTTACTTGTTCAAGCTGGGGTGACAGAAAGTAAATTATCGATTGAGCTGGGCCATAACAAAGACTATATCCGTGGGATAACTGCCAAACATACCGCCCCGTCGCTCAGAGGATTGTTTGATATTTGTCATTATTTTGGTATCACTCCTGCACAGTTTTTTGATCGAAATTTTTCGCTTACCATTTCCGATGCCGTGAAGCTCATGGAGAGGTTGGACGATGAGGACATGGAATTTGTGCTCACGGTCTTAAATCATCTTTTGAAAAAGAAAAAGACAGCTACTAAATGAGGACGTTTTTCCTTTGTGTCCATGATAGCAGATTGATAAAATCCGTTGATTTGAAATTTCAAGCAACATTTGAATAAAAAAGCACTATAATAAAGCCCTCTTCTCCTGTAAGTGGGCTTATTTTTTTATCATATACCAATGAGTTTGGTATGTCAATTAAAAAAATATAAGAATTTCAGATTACTGAAATCTTTCTAGTTTGCTAGACTAGTCACCAAAGAAGGTGAATTTAGAGTGAAGATGTCATTGCCACGCTTAAAAGAGCTTCGAATAGCCAAAAAACTTACACAAGAAAAAGTGGCAGAAGGAACAGGTCTGTCAGTTGCTCAATATAGAAATTATGAGTTGACTATAAATGAACCTGATCCTACTTCTATCATAAAAATAGCGCAATATTTTGGCGTATCAACCGATTATCTTCTGATGAATTCAGACTTTCCTTTCCCATTGGACAATAGAGATTTCAAACTGATGTCTTTAATAAAGAAGTTACCCCCAGAAGATTATAAAATTATGGAGAACTTGTCTCCTGATGATGTTAAATTATTGCGGTTAATTCACGAGCTTCCGCAGGAATATAAAGATTGCCTTCTGAAACTTGAACCCGATGATGTGGAGCTTGCCCTCTATCTGAAGAAGCTCCCTGAAAACCCGGTGCCCTATGTAATCTCCGATACGCTCATCGGCATCCCCAAGGATTCGGATCCCAAGGCGATCAACGCCCTGCGGGATTACATCGAATTTATTTATGATAAATATGGCAAGGAAGAGTAAAAGCACCCCGGTATGTGCCGGGGTGCTTTTTTATCCCGCTGTTACGGTAACAACTTCATAGACGAAAATAAAAACTGAACTTGCATCAGCGGCATTAGAAACCAAGAAGAGCTTGCGGGTTCTTGGTTTCTACCAGCCTCTACTCATTGAGTGCAAAAAACTACCCCCAAGGGGGTGTTCCCAAAGAGGGGGAACGCCTCTTTGGCGAATCTTTGCCTACTTTCTGTTCGGCAGAAAGTAGGTGCCCCCCGCGGCATGAGCGGGTTGGGTAGGTAATTGGACGATAATCTTTTTGGAAGGTAAAACCACTGTTTTTGTTGCCACGGCAATATTGGATTCCCTAAATCTAAATGGAAAAGTAGGATGATTTTCACCCATGCAGATTATCCTCCAATTCCTTCCCCAAGCCCTGCCGGGCGGCGAAACTTTCTGATAGCAGAAAGTTACCAAAGACTACAAAGGGGAGAGAGGATTTCGATTTTCCTCTCTCCCCTTTGAAACCCCA
>JAETPU010000043.1 GCA_021771035.1 Marvinbryantia formatexigens
GGAACCAGGTGCAGAGCTGAAAATCGAGCACAGTGTTTCTTGTGAAGATGTGGATATTTCCTCCCTGATTACAATGGGCGCCGAAAATCTGGAGGCCATGCGCCAGGGAAGTATCGACGGTGAACAGAAAGCCTATGAGATTGTGGTCGCGGCGGCAAAGCAATGGGAAAAGCAGGCAGCCGCCACGCAGATGATCAACCGGGCGCTTTCTTACCTGCGAACCCCGGAGGTGACGCATACCGCAAATGAATGGCGCAAAACCGGCAACTGGCGGAATGACGAAGAAATCAGCAACCGCGTCTACCGCATGAGTTGTGGTATTTGGGAAGATACCAAATATGACCGGGAAACCAAACAGAGCGTACCGGTTGCCTGGTATGTGACCTGGGATGTCTATGTGAACTCCCCAAAGCAGGGCTATGGCGAAAAGATTGCCGGGCAGAATCAGAAACGCTACACGGACAAGGCCGCCGCTGAAAAGTATCTGGAAGGCCGGAAAAAAGCCTACTCCCATTTATTCACGGAAATTTCCCCGCAGATACCAAAACAGTATGAGTACCATTTCACTGTATATGGAGCACTCCTGCCGGGGTACACGGTGGAGGGTCAGGAACCGGTAAAAACAGACCGTACCGCCGCCGATGTTTCGGAGGGCGGTATTTCTATGCCTGAAAAACCGGAGAAACCTTCCGTGCTGGGAAAGCTGTCTGCGGCCAAAACGCAGGAGAAAACATCTGCTGCTCCCGGTGCGGCAAATAAAAAGAAGGAGGATATGCAGCTATGAAGGTGTTAATGGTAGAGCCGGGCAAATCGCCCTATGAGACTGAAATTGAGGGCGGGCTGGAATCCTTGCAGGCAGCCGTTGGCGGAGATATTCAGGCAACTTATCCCTTTGACGATCTGGTTGGGCTGATCTGCAATGATGAAGGCAAGCTCATAGGTCTGCCCTTAAACCGGGCACTTTATGATGATGAGGGCCATTTGTACGATATTGTTCCCGGCAATTTTTTGATCGTCGGTTTGGGCGAAGAAGATTTTACAGACCTTCCCGCTGACCTGATAGAGAAATACACGGAGCGATTCAAATACCCGGAGAAGTTCTTCCGGCTGGCGGGTGAGATCGTTGCGGTGAAGCAGCCCCTCCCACCGGAAGAAAAGCAGCAGCCGGCTTCTGTCATGGAGGAACCGGGCAGGGATGACATAAGGCTTGACGATACCACGGATTTGGCCTTTGACCTGGATGAATTTTTCAGGCAGAACAGCGGGGCCTATGCAGACCTGTACCCGGATTCCCATGCAGAGAAAGAGCGCATGGCGGACGAGCTGCTTTCAGGAGATACCGGAAAAATCCGAATGAGGCTGGCGGCATTTGAGCGCGAGGAACACATGGAGGGAGAAACAGCGCCGCTTTTAGCGCGTATTTCTTCCTATGAAAAAGAGTACGGGATCAGCACTTATTCTATTTATCAGCTTGGCTTATCGGACAATACAGATAACCTCCGTTTTATGTCTCTGGACTGGCTGGAAAGCAAAGGGTTTTCCGTGGATCGGGATCATTACCAGATGGTCTATGCAAGGCAGCGGGAACCGGGCGAAACACTGGAGGATATTTACAGGCGGTTCAATATCGACCACCCGGAAGATTTCAGGGGTCACTCCCTTTCCGTTTCCGATGTGGTGGTCCTGCATGAGAATGGTGCGGACGCCGCCTATTATGTGGACAGTATCGGCTTCAAGGAGCTGCCGGGCTTCTTCGGCGCAGATGCGCCGGAGGTGAAACGGGATGTTTCGGTGCGGGAGCAGCTTGACAATGCAAGGAAACAGGCAGCGCAGGCAGAGCCGAAAGCGCCGGATAAAAAGGCCAGAGAGCCGGAAAGGAGCTGATAGCTTATGCTGATGGCAGTAGACGGCCCCTATGCGCTGATGGTGCAGCCAGACGATATTTTGATCTCTCCCCGTGAGGTAGACGAGCATTTTGGAACGATGGTCTGCTTCCACTCCCGCTACGCGCTGGGTGACAGTCACAATTACATGGATAAAGATGATTTCCTGCGGGAGATGTATTTAGATACTGTGGGGCATGATGAAGCGGGTCTGAAACGCTATGAACATATGGTGAACATTGTGAGCAGCCGGTTCCGGCACGGACCAAAGACGGAGGAACGGGCGGTTGATGACGCCATGCTGAAGGTGATCTCCGAAAAATATATTACGCTGCCCCTTTATCTGATGGATCACAGCGGCCTTGCCGTGCAGACCACAAGTTTCAATGATCCCTGGGACAGCGGGCAGGTGGGATGGATTTATGTTTCCAAAGAGGATGCCCTGAAAGAGTTCGGCGGTGAAAAAATGACCGGTGCCATTCGGAAAAGGGCGGAGGATCTGATGCGCAGCGAAGTAGCGGCTTATGATTCCTACCTGCGCGGCGAGTGCTATGGATTTGAACTTTACAAAAACGGCGAGCTCACGGATAGCTGCTGGGGCTTCATGGGCGACCTGGACGATGCCTGTAAGGATATGGCTGAATATCTCCCGGAGGGCTGTAAGGATATGGTGGAACACCTGGAGGAACAGGATCACCCGGCGACCATCATCAAAACGCTTCTGAAACATGCGAAAATTCAGGTAGACCAGGCGGCAAAAGCCTTTGAACACGCCCCGCGCCAGCAGGTGATCGGGGGCGCCCGTTAAACAGTTATTTCCTATTTATAATTACAGATTTTATCAGGAAGGAGGATATTCATGCAGGAAGAATTGGAACAGCGGACCGTTTCGGTCTCCATCCAGGCGGCAAAGCTGTCCGGGCGGGTGCTGCGTTCTGCGATTGCCGCTGTGCTCAGGAAAATGGAGCAGGAACGCACTACCCCGAAAGTCGGCAGGAACAGCATGAAACGGCTGACCTATAAAGACCCTGGAGCCAATACCATTGAAGTGTCCGGCAGAATCCGCTCTTTTGAGCGGTACGCCAGGAAACACCAGGTCCGCTACCATATTGAAAAAGAGCTGGGGACCGATCCCCCGAAATGGACGGTCTATTTCAAAGCAAACCAGGCGGACGCACTGACAGCGGCTTTTAAGGAATTTACGAGGAAGGATCTTACCCGCAGCACCAGGCCGTCGCTTCTTTCCCAGCTTCATAAATTTAAGGAGCTGGCGCAGGCGCTTGGCCGTGACCGGGTAAAGAACAAGGAACACGGAGGGCCGGAACGATGAAGATAGATACCGATGCCCTGAAAAAGCAGGTGATCCTCCATCTGCCCTATCTTCTGTTCCTTCTGGTCTTTGCGAAGCTGGGCGAGGCGGTTCGCCTTGCCCCCGGAGCGGATGCCTCACAGAAATTATTAGGGCTTTCCGAAGGTTTCTCACTGGCTTTTCAGAGTATGTGGCCCGGTGCGGCGCTGGACTGGCTGGTGGGATTATGCGGTGCGGTGATTGTGCGGCTGGCAGTCTATCTTAAAGGAAAGGATGCCAAAAAGTACCGCAAAAATGTGGAATACGGGAGCGCCCGCTGGGGCAACAAAACAGATATTGCCCCTTTTATGGACCCGAAACCGGAAAACAACATTATCCTGACGCAGACCGAGGGGCTTATGATGTCCGGCAGGCCGAAGAA
>JAETPU010000019.1 GCA_021771035.1 Marvinbryantia formatexigens
TGCTTAGTCCCCAATATTGTTCCGACTACGGAGAATTGAAACCTGTTTCAATTCTCATAAGGGATGCTGTATGACTCAGATAAGAAAGGGCTTAGCGCATCCCGGCGTCCCCGCAGCTAATTCCAAATCGTGGCCTGCACGGCCAGAAAATGGGAAAAGAGCCGCCCAGGAGAGGTTCCCCTCTCTGGGAAACTTCCCTTTATAAAAACAGGGTTTGCAAATAGGGCGGATCCATGGTTTAATAAAGAAGAAAAGAGTCAAGGACAGGCATACCGGGCCGTATGGTGCCGGACACAGGAAAGGCGAAACAAATCATGGAAAATAATCAGATTCGATTACAGAAGGCGCTCTCCGATGCGGGCATTATGTCCCGGCGTAAGGCGGAGGAATATATCCAGCAGGGACGCATCAAGGTCAATGGCCATCCGGCGTTTTTGGGCATCAAAATCAGCCCAAAGAAGGATTCCATTACCATCGATGGGGAAAAAGTGGTTCTGGCGCGGGAAAAGAAGTGGTACATTGCCCTGCACAAGCCCAGGGGCTATGTCACTACCATGAAGGACGAGCTGGATCGGAAATGCGTGGCGCAGCTGGTACAGGATGTGGGAACCCGCGTCTATCCGGTGGGGCGCTTGGACCGCAACTCGGAGGGGCTTTTACTGCTCACCAATGACGGGGCCTTTGCCAACGCCATGATGCACCCCAGCTTCCACGTGCCCAAGACCTACCGGATCACCATCCGGCCCGATATCACCGAGGAACAGGCTCTGGAATTGGCCTCCGGCGTTGTAATCGATGGGGTAAAAACCCTGCCGGCCCAGGTTACAGTGCTGACGAAGGAGCCAGGCCGGGCCGTGGTGCAGATCACCATCTATGAGGGACGCAACCGGCAGATCCGCAAGATGTGCGAGGCGCTGCAGCTGGATGTGGCGCGGCTGCGCAGAATCAGTGTGGGCCCGGTAAAGCTGGGAATGCTCCAGCCTGGAGAATGGCGGGAGCTTACCCCCAATGAGGTGGATACCCTCAAGGGGGTTACCCGTGCAAGCCGCAGCAACCAGCGGCCCCAGGGCCCTCAGGTTCAGATTGCGGCTCAGCCCTCCCCGCCGAAGGGCCCTGGCAGAGGAAGGCCCAGCGAGGGGACCCGGAGGAATCCGCAGCGGCAACGCTGAATTTGAACAGTCGGAAAAAGTGATACCATACTATCCATAAGATGGATTGGGCTCCCGGACGGCTGACTGTGGCGCGGGCCTAGGGAGTCGGGGATGATATACGGGACGGAAAGGGGATTGTTTATCGTGCTGACCATGCTGCCGAATCGGAACTTGAGTGAAGTGATGGGGTTCTGTGAAGAGAAGGGATTGGAGTTTCACAACAGTTACCTGGTGGAGCTTCGGGACGCGGGGCAGGTGCAGGGCAGCTGCCTGTATGATCTGCAGGGCGATACCATGCTGATCCGCTGGCTGTGGGTGCCGGGGGATTTTAACTGGCTGCTCACCGATGGTTTGGCAAGAGCCGCCATGAACTGCGCTGAGCTCCAGGGGGCAAGGACCGCTGAGTTCTCCCCGCAAGTGGATGAGCACGTGGTGCAGGGGCTGGTGGAGCACAAAAATTATGCCAAAAGCCAGATTCCCATTCAAAAGTTTTTGTCAGAATGTCAAAGTTCGGCACACTAGTGGGAAACGGCGGGAAAAATACTTGTCAAGCGGCAAGGAGCCGTGTATAATGTAGATTGAGTATTTTTGTTAATTTTTTGATAAACAGAAGGCTTTAAAGGACTATTGCTAGTAAGCACCCTTTCGGCCCGGGCATTGTGTCCGCGGGGTTTCCAAAAGCAGCCCCTTTTATTCGGCTCCGCCGAACCGGCACAGACCCACTAAAGGGAATGAACATTGGAATGGAGGAACTAGGATGAGTAAAATCAGCGCGCTGGCTAATGCTCGTGAGCAGGCGAAGGCTGCAACTCCGGCAAGAGAGGCTCTGGGCAAACTGTTTGATCCGGATAGCTTTGTTGAGCTGGACGCCTTTGCGAAATCCAATGGAGAGGATGTAGGAGTCGTCATTGGCTATGGTGCCATCGAGGGCTGCCCGGTATATGCGTTTGCACAGGACAGCACGGTTCATGATGGCGCTGTCGGACGCATTCATGCTGCTAAAGTGAAAAAGGTCTATGATCTGGCAGTGAAAACCGGTGCTCCGGTTGTGGGAATTTATGATTCCAACGGCGCGGACCTGCGCGAGGGCAGCGGTGCCCTGAGCGCCTATGGGGAAATGCTGCTGGCCTCCAATCAAATTTCCGGGGTTGTTCCCCAAATTTCCCTCGTGCTGGGCACCTGTGCGGGCAGTGCCGCTATGGTAGCAGCCAGCGCGGATTTTGTTGTGATGGAGCAGTCCGCACAGCTGTTTTTGACCGCCCCGTCTGTCACCCAGGCCAAGGGTGAGAAGCTCGAGGGCGCCGGTTCTGCCGAGAATGCGGCAAAGGCTGGAGTTGCCCATCTGGTGGAGGAGAGCCGTGAGGCTGCCATTGCCAGAACAAGAGCCCTGGTTTCCCTCTTGCCCATGAATAACCTGTCCTCCCCTCCGGTGTGCGACTTTACTGAGGCTGCCGGTGCCGGGGAATACCTGCGCGGAGCCTGTGAGAACATGGGCGGCGCCGATATGAAAGACATTGTCGCCTCCATCGTGGACTGCGGCAGTGCCATAGAGCTGCAGGCCCAATTTGGAGAGGGCGCCTACTGTGCGCTGGCAACTCTGGGCGGCTTTACGGTAGGCGTGGCTGCCACAGTGGGCGAGCGCCTTTCTGCGGCGGAATGTGCAAAGATTGCACGGTGCGTGAGCATCTGCGATGCCTTCCAGATTCCGGTTATCACCTTTGTCAACACCCAGGGCTTTGCCGCCAGCGCCGCACAGGAGCTCTCCGGCCTGGTTCGGGAATGCGCGAAGGTCGCCCATGTCTATGCAGAGGCCACCACACCTAAGATCTCCGTGGTTCTGGGTGACGCCTTTGGCCCGGCCTTCATTGCCCTGGCTGGCAAAAACGCCAATGCCGACGTGGCGGTGGCCTGGCCCAGCGCAGTGATTTCCGCTCTGGCTCCCGAGACTGCGGTTGCCGTTCTCTGTGAGGACGAGATTACTGCCGAGAAGTCCCGTGCCCAGGTGGAGGCCGAATACCGTGAGACCCGCGCCGGCGCCCTGAACGCCGCTGCCGATGGGATTGTGGACGATGTCATCGATCCCGCCGATACCCGCCAGGTGCTGCTGTCTGCGCTGGATATGCTGGCCGGCAAACGCGTCACCAAGCTGCCGAAGAAGCACGGCAACCTGCCCCTGTAACTGTAAGCTTGTGTCTTGAGGCTTCCAATTTGGAACCGTATCCTCGCATCGGACGGGGCGTTCCCCGAATTCGTGAGGATGGACGATAGAAAACGGGAGAAATCCTGAGAAACGGACAAATTGTCCCATAGAACGGAGGAACTTGTTGTGAAAAGATATAGCATTACTGTAAATGGAAAAGCCTATGATGTCTCTGTAGAGGAATTGGGCGGCGCTTCTGCACCGGCTGCCGCTCCGGCTCCTGCTGCAGCACCAGCTCCCGCCGCAGCACCGGCACCGGCTGCTGCCCCTGTGGCTCCTGCCGCCGCTCCTGTGGCTGGCGAGGGCACCAAGATCGATGCCCCCATGCCTGGCACCATTGTGGACGCCAAGGTTTCTGCCGGCCAGACTGTGACAAAGGGCCAGGTTTTGGTAGTTCTGGAAGCGATGAAAATGGAGAACGAGATTATGGCTCCTGCCGATGGTAAGGTTACCTCTGTTCTGGTAAAGAAGGGCGACAGCGTAAATACCGGCGATACCTTGGTTACCATTGCGTAAGCTGTGCTGATTTGCGCAGATGCCCCCAGTTCTCCGGGTTCCCGGAGGGCAACTTAACTTTGAAAGGAGTGCCTGCTAGGTTATGGCTAATAAAGTAAAAGTCACAGAGACCGTGCTGCGTGACGCCCACCAGTCTCTGATTGCAACCCGTATGTCCATCGATGAGATGACTCCTATCCTGCCGGAAATGGACAAGGTTGGTTTCTATTCCGCTGAGGTTTGGGGCGGCGCCACCTTTGACGCCTGTATCCGCTTTTTGGACGAGGACCCCTGGGATCGCCTGCGGACTATCCGTAAGCTGATGCCCAACACCAAACTGCAGATGCTGTTCCGCGGCCAGAATGCCTTGGGCTACCGCCACTATGCGGACGACGTTCTGGAGTATTTCGTCCAGAAGTCCGTTGCCAACGGCATCGATATCATCCGAATTTTTGACGCGCTCAATGATATCCGCAACCTGCAGACGGCGATTGCCGCTGCCAAGAAGGAAAAGGCCCATGCACAGGTGGCAATTTCCTATACTACGGGTGAAACCTTTACAACACAATACTATATGGATTATGCCAAGCAGATTGAGGAGGCCGGCGCCGACTCCATCTGTATCAAGGATATGGCGGCTCTGCTTACTCCCTACTATACTGCGGAATTGGTGAGCGCCATTAAGAGCGTGGTAAAAATCCCGATTCAGCTGCACACCCACTACACCTCCGGCCTGGCCTCCATGTGCCTGCTCAAAGGTGTGGAAAACGGCGTCGATATGATCGATACCGCCATGTCTCCTCTGGCATTGGGAACCTCCCATGCCCCCACGGAGTCCATGGTTGCGGCGCTGCAGGGTACGGAGTATGACACCGGCTTGGATTTGGTCCAGCTCAACAATATCCGGGATTACTTTATGACCCTTCGCGCGAAATATATTAAGTCCGGGCTGCTGGATCCCAAGATGCTGGCGACCAATGCCAACGCACTCATCTACCAGGTTCCGGGCGGTATGCTCTCCAACCTGCTGTCCCAGCTCAAGCAGGCCGGTAAAGAGGATCAGCTCAACGATGTTCTGGCTGAGGTTCCGCGTGTGCGCGCCGATGCCGGTATGCCTCCGTTGGTCACTCCCACCTCGCAGATTGTGGGCACCCAGGCGGTGTACAACATCATCATGGGTGAGCGGTATAAGATGGTTACCAAGGAGTTCAAGGGCCTGGTGCGCGGCGAATATGGCCGTACCCCGGTTGCCATTGATCCGGACTTCCGCAAGAAGATTATCGGCGACGATGAGCCTATCGACTGCCGTCCCGCCGATCTGCTGGAGCCTGAGCTTGAGAAAATGAAAGCGGAATTCCCGCAGAAGTACTATGAGCAGGAGGAAGATATCCTCACCATGGCTCAGTTCCCGCAGGTGGCTCCCAAGTTCTTTGAGAAGCGCCGCAATCGGAAATACGGCGTGGACTCTGATCACGTCAATGTGGAAACCAAAGTCCATCCCGTGTAAGGATTGACCGTGATTCCAAATAGAATGAGCGCCCCATCCCCTGTCAGACACGCAGGAGGTGGGGTGCTTTTTGTGTTGGAAAACCCCGGCCTGTGCCGGGGAGTTGGGAGGAGCGTCTGCGATGAAAAACAAGCAGGCGACCGGAACCAGGATGTTCGCACAAGTGAGGAAGGGCGTGGATCCCCTTGGGCTGGGGATGGATTGTAGTTTGCTGTTCTATGGGAGAGGATAGGGGATGGGTGAATCGGGCTGTACCCGACGGCCCTGTAATCGCTATCATGTGTGGCCCAGGGTTTGCCAGGGAAGTACCTCCGGTTACCTGATTCGCCTGGAGAAAAGCGGCCGTGGCCCGTTATTTGAGTCCATATCGAAGCCATAGGCCACGTTTGGGAAAAAACTCTTTTAAATTTGGGATTGTATTCATTTTTATAATCGGATATGCTTGTTCTATCAATGTATTGGAGTGGACAACCGAAGCGGATAGAGAGGGACTTTCTTTGCTTGAGGGGATACCGTCCCCCTCGATTACCGTTGGAAGCGGGCGGATGCTGGAAAAGCCCGGAACGTAGTTCTTGAGGGGGAACCGTAAGGCTCCGCACGAGCTTGCAAATGGGGGATTGCGTTGGAATCGGGATATTGGATCGAGCCCATGGCCGGGCGGGAGGGAATAGAATGTCTGACAGCGATTACAGTATGATTTTTAAGAGGAAATCCTTTCACAGATACTTGGGGACCGGACGGCTGGAGCAGGAGGAGCTCCAGGAAATTGAGCGGCGGTGGCGGCATTTTACGCCCCTCTTGGAGGGAATACAAACCCAGATGCGGATTGTCCCGCGGACACAGACGACCTGCAAACGGGGAGAATACTGCATCCTGCTCTACAGCGAACCGGCACAGGGCTATCTGGAGAATGTGGGTTATATGGGAGAACAACTGGATCTATGGCTGGCGTCCAGGGATATCGGAACGTGCTGGTATGGGATGGGAAAGACGATGGATGCGGCCCCTCCAGGGATGGAATTTGTCATTATGCTCAGCATCCAAAAGGAGGAGCCCCAGCATTTCCGGCGCGATGTGACAAAGGCCAGAAGAAAGCCGCTGGAGGAGCTCTGGGTGGGGCAACCCTGGCCCAAAGTGGCCTCGGTGGTGCGGTACGCCCCCCAGCGCCTGCAATACGCAGCCCTGGCAAGTTCAGTTCCGGGGAAACGAACTGCAGGTACGGCGGATCTCGGGAAAGCGCGGTATGATGCCCGCTGAGAAGGTACCCGTTTACAACCGGATCGATATCGGTATCTTTTTACTGTTTTTGGAGCTGTGTCTGGAGCAGGAGCAGGCACCATACCGCCGTACGTTCTATCCTGATGCGGGCAGCGGGGAGGTTGTGGCTGTCTATCATATTCTCTGCCCCGCTCAGGAGGGGACAGCACAAGCTGACGCGCGCCCATCGGTCTGATAGTTTCGCTGAGAGCACAGCCACAGCCGAAATGCACGGGGAAGCCTGTATCGGAAGTGGGGAAGGGTGCCTTTACAGCTGGCCGGCGGGGATAGGGTTCTCGGGAAGGGTTGGAATACCCGTGCCCAGTGAGTTCGGGCACGGATAAAAATCTTCTGAAAATACTGGAAAAACGCGCCCGATTCCCGCATAAAGCTTATGGGATACGGGCAACCTATGGCTGTGGGAAAGTCCTTCAATGTAGGGACGTGAGCGTATCATACATCCCGCAGAGGACACAAACAGCGTCCCGTCTCGGGCTTGAGGCCCGCGGGAGCGGCATAAGTTGGATAGATTGCCAGGGCAGCCGCCCCAAGGAGATTCTCATTCACGACAATCATGCTGTTTCAGCGCGGATATCGGGAAATTCCCGGCCGGAAAACGGTTCCGGAGAATGGGTATACCAGGCTTTGAGCTGGGAAGAATGAGTTTGGCAAGCAAAACGAGGATGGGTTTGAAAAAACAGTCAAACCGCAAAAAGGAGAAGTTACATGGAACTCAAAGACACGAAAACCTATGCGAACCTGCTGGCTGCCTTTGCTGGTGAGAGCCAGGCCAAGACCAAGTACGAGATTTTTGCCCAGAAGGCCCGTACCGAGGGATATGAGCAGATTGGACAGATTTTTGACGAGACCTCCGACAATGAAAAGGCTCACGCGAGAGTATGGCTGGAGTACATTATGGGAAATTCCATTCCCTCAACGCTGGATAACCTCAAGGACGCCGCCGCAGGGGAGCACTATGAGTGGACTCAGATGTACAAGGAGTTTGCCCAGCAGGCCCGCCAGGATGGATTCCCGGATATCGCCGCCAAGATGGAACTGATTGCCAAGGTGGAGCGGGATCACGATAACCGCTACACCCAGCTGGTGAAGAATGTGGAAACCGGCGAGGTATTCCAGCGTGTGGGTCCGCAGAAATGGATCTGCCTGAACTGCGGCTTTGTGTATGAGGGCCCCACAGCCCCTGCGAAATGTCCTGTCTGCGCCTATCCCCAGTCCTTCTTCCAGATAAAAGCCGAAAATTATTAAGGGATTCCGCCACACCGGCGGAGGACGCAAAAACGAGGAGAGCAGCCGCTCTCCTCGTTTTTATGCACAATTCGGATTGGAAAAAGTCCGGGTACTGCGTACCCGAGGGCTTCTTCATTAAGTAAGCACAGCTTACTTAACAGCTCCCGGGAATTTCTCGTCCACCAGCTTGAGAGCGGCCTCGTCGGCAACCACAACACAGTCGTTGTGCATCTGGAGAATGGAGGCCTGAACCTGGGGAGTGATGTCGCCGAAGAAGGAATCCAGCATGGCCTGGGCCTTTGCCTCGCCATTGACAACCATGAGGATCTTCTTGGCCTTCATAATGGAGCCTACACCCATGGTATAAGCCTTGGTGGGAACATCTTCGATGCGATCAAAGAACCGGGCGTTGGCCTCGATGGTCTTCTGAGTCAGGGTGACACAGTGAGTTCCCATCTTAAAGCAGTCCGCGGGCTCGTTAAAGGCAATATGCCCGTTGCCGCCGATTCCCAGCACCTGCAGATCCACGCCGCCCATACTGTCGATGACCGCGTCATAGCGGGCGCATTCCGCAGCAATATCCGGGTTGGTGCCGTCCGGCAGGTGGGTGTTTTTCAAATCGATGTTGATGCCCTTGAACAGGTTGTGATACATAAAATAGGCATAGGACTGATCGTTCTGGGCAGTTAGGCCGAAATACTCGTCCAGGTTGACGGATTTCACCTGGGAGAAATCCAGATCCCCGGCCTGGTTCCAGGCAATCAGCTGCTGATACATCCCAACAGGGCTGGAACCTGTAGCCAGTCCCAATACGCTGTCCGGCTTCATCGCCACCTGCGCACCCAGAATAATGGCTGCTTTTTTGCTCATATCCTCGTAATCTTTTGCACGGATAATTCTCATGGCACCCAATCTCCTTTTTATCGTCCATCCGGGATAAATTGCCGCGGACAGAATTTATTCTCCCTCTATTGTACCGCAATCCGCTGGGATTGTCTATTGTTTTGCCGCCGCCATCCGGGCAATTTCCATGAGCCGCTCCATGGCATAGCTGAAAAATTCCTGGTAGCTTTCACAGAAGTAGTTGAGGCTCGGCACACCGTCCACCACCGGTTCCCGGTCCCTGCGGCAGCCGCCCCGGCAGATTTTCAGCCATTTGCAGTTTTTGCAGGCCTCGTCCACGTGCAGGCTGGCCTCGGCAAAGGCGATTTCACGGCGGCGGGCCTCAATTTCCTCGAAGGAATCCGTCACCAGGTTTCCCATACGGTATTCGTCCAGCACATAGAAATCGCAGGGATACACGCCGCCGTCCGCCTCGATGACAGTCTGGTAGCTGCAGTGGCCTATCACCCCGCAGGATTCCGGCAGGTACCCCATCAGCATCCCCACCAGGTTTTCGAAGTAGCGGATGTAGATGAAATTCCCGGCCTTCACATCTGCGTACCACAGATCGAACAGGTTTTTTAGAAACTGTCCGTACAGCTTCGGCGTCAGGGAATAGGGGTGCTGGCCCTTTTCCTCATACAATGGATCCAGGCAGGGAATGAACTGCAGGTAACGCAGATTGTTCTTCTGGAAGAAACGGTAGATCCGCGCAATATGCCGGGCCGTGGCGGAGGTGACCACACACAGGATATTAAATTCCACCTGATGCTTTTCCAGTAAGCGGGCGGCTTTCATTATCCGGTTGAAGGTCCCTTGGCGTTTGGCGTCCAGACGGTTGAGATCGTGCAGATCCTTGTCTCCGTCCAGGGAAAGGCCCACCAGGAAGTGGTTTTCCCCTAAAAATTGGGCCCACTCCTCATCGATGAGATAGCCATTTGTCTGAATACAGTTCTGGATTTTGACATGGTGCACGTTATAGTCCCGCTCCAATTCCATCAGGCGGCGGAAAAAGGGCAGCCCGGCCAGGGTGGGCTCGCCTCCCTGAAAGGCAATGGTGCAGCTCTCCCGGGCATAGTCCAGCAGCTTTTTTATGATAATCTCCAGGTTTTCCTGGGTCATAATGCCATAGGACTGGATTTCCCGGTTTTCCGCAACGTCGTGGTAAAAGCAGTAGCGGCAGCGCATATTGCAGCTGCCGGAGGCAGGTTTAATCATAACAGTGATTGGCGGCATGGGTTCCTCCTGGATTTGGCGGCTGGGAGAACGCCCCCGGCCGCGGGTTTCTTGGTTTTAGCGGGCTGTGTTCTGCCTGTCCGGCATCGGGCTGCCCGGCAGAAGGCAAAACGCAGAATATAGTATCCTATCTGTAGAGTATTCTATAAAATATTCGGATTGTATCAGTTTTCCCGGTGCCTTCACCGGCTGTCTGCGGGAATCCCGATAGACACCGGGTGAATCCTGATATCGGCGGCAGGTTTAGCCCTGCTTACAGCTCCTGGATAGGGGATTGGCTGTGGGGAAGAATCTGCGGAATTTCCTCGCCCGCCTCCTGCATCCGGGAAACTAAAACCTTCGCCAGCTGCGCCCGGATATGGGCGTACTCGGGGGCATCCACCAGGTTGACCCGCTCATGGGGATCGTTGGTCAGGTGGTACAGGTAGTCCTCATAGTAGGTATCGCTGCCGGATTGGGTGATGCCGTCCCCCTGGGCCCGTACGGAATATTTCCATTCCTTGGTGCGGATAGCCCGGCCAACCTGGCTTTCGCTGATCTGCATAAAGATGTTGTCGGTCCAGTTTTCGGCAGTGCCCTGGGCCAGCGGCAGCAGGGATTCTCCGTGCATCCCGGGGATGGGCTCGATGCCCGCGCAGTCCAACAAGGTGCGGGGCAAATCGATTAGGCTCACCATTTCCGGGATAGCCCCGCCGCCGGTAAAGCCGCCGCCATAGGCCACCATGGGGATGTGGGTGCAGCCGTCATGGCAGGAGCGCTTATATTCGCTGTTGCGGGTGCAGAAATGAGAACCGTGATCACTGGTATAGATGACGATGGTGTCGTCCTCAATGCCCTTTTCCCTAAGCAGCGCGCGCACCCGGCCCAGGTTGTAGTCCAGGCGGTTGCAGGCACCCAGATAGTCCGGGTAATTCTCCCGCCAGTCGCCGCCGGTCCCCTCCAAATCGCCGGGGATGACAAAGTCCTTGTATTTTTCCTTGCTGCCATCGGGGCCTTCAAAGCAGTGATGGTCATTCTGATGATGGGGCTCGATGTGGGAGAGGAATAGGAAGAAGGGCTTTTCGGAATTGTGATCCCGGATATAGTCCAGGGCGAAGTCAGTGATGCAGTCCGCCCGGTAGCCCTTGAATTCCACCTTGTTGTTGTCGGTATCGTAGACATAGCCGTCGTAGCCGTGGGAGGTAAACTCCAGTACATCCGCGGCCATCCAGTAGTCATAGCCTCCCCGGCGCTCTTTGGGGACGGGGGCGGTCTCATAGTGGTTGCAGTCCATATCCGAGGCCAGGTGCCATTTGCCCACATAGGCGGTGTCATACCCGGCGTCGCTCAACCGGTGGGCGATGGTGTCGGCATCCAGGGGCAGGCTGATGGCGTTGATATAGCAGCCAACCTCAGTGGCATAGCGCCCCGTCTGCAGACAGGCTCTGGCAGGGCCGCACACCGGCTGGCAGGTATAGGCGTTTTGGAACAGTGTGCCCTCTTCGGCCA
Organism: Marvinbryantia formatexigens; assembly: GCA_021771035.1. Taxonomy (GTDB): domain Bacteria; phylum Bacillota; class Clostridia; order Oscillospirales; family Ruminococcaceae; genus CALXEM01. The sequence goes on from JAETPU010000019.1 coordinate 11,465, forward strand.
TCCTGTCCAGGTTGGGGGTGATGTCCAGGGGCTGTCCATAGCATCCGGCGGTGTCCCACCGCTGCTGGTCCACGAAGAAGAATACAATGTTGGGCTGTTTTTTCATGGGAAACTTCCTCCATTCTCATCTATTTTGTGTCTGCTTATTGATGAATGTCCTTTTACTGGGCATTTGTGTGGGGAATTGTGTGCCGGTTCCCTGCGGCCAGACCGGTTTTGCCTTCTCGGGATGCCGCCGTATTAGGCAGAGAGAACCCGCGCGGAATTTGTAAGGTTACTTTGCCTTCTGGTATGCTCCATTTATTGTATAGACTATTAGAAAATATACAAATTGTTATATGAATTTAACCCTGAAACACTTTGCCGCAGCCGGCCCGCGGTGTCCTCTGGGCATTGCGGTGACACAACGGCATTATTTTCCAGGTCGTCTTGGCACCCGGCTTCCTACAGACGCAGGCCCTTCACATCCTTGATCCGGGAGAGGATCACATGGGTGTCGATGCTCTGAATACCGGGCAGCGTGTCGATCTGTGTAAGGATAAACTGCTCCAGCTGGGACTGCGACGAGGCCACCGCGTGCAGATGCAGGCAGCCTCTGCCGGTCATGCGGTACAGCTGGGTGACAATATCGCTATCGCGCAGGCGCTGGATCACGGTGTCCAGGTGCTCGGGAGAAACCTGAAGCTCAAAATAACAGGATACGGCGCCGCTGATTTTCTGGGGATTGATAATCGTAGTATATTCTTCGATAATGCCGCTTTTCTCCAGGGCGTCGATGCGCGCCTTTACCGCCACCCGGGAAAGCCCCACCTGTGCGGCAAGCTCGGAATAGGAGCTGCGGGCATTTTTGATTAAAAGCTCAATGAGCTGCTGATCCACAGGATCTAGGGAATCGAAAACCATCGGTTAGCTCCTTTCATTGGCTCGGTGGCTGCTGCATTTCATCACAAACTGAAACCCCGCGGGAATTCCCGCCAGGCTTGGAAAACCCGATTCCGCCCGAAGGCATGGCGGTGCCGGAGTACGCAATGGGCCCGGACAGGCCTCAAGCTGATAGTATCAGTATAGCACAAAGCTGGCGGCAATGGAGAATTTTTTACGCTGGTTTACGGGTAAAATAAACGTCCCAAGGCACAGCGCCCGCCTGGCTTGTGCGGCTGCACTTGGCGTGAAGGCCTCTCAATGCGAAGCCGGAATACAGAATGCATGGTTCGGCCGCCAGAAACCGCATTCCCGGATTTCTGCATGGAGAACAGGCACCGGATTGACGGCAGCGGTATAGGGCTCACCCTCAGGGCTGTGCCAGCACGGATACAGGCCAGGAGCGCCATTGCCCGATTCGGGGAGGGGATGGCATCATACCACTGAAGTCTGCGGCATCCCCAAGGCATTTTGAAACGCCTGGTTTTGGTGCCGGACCAAGAAAAATACAGCCCGATCGCATCCAGTATGGATACAAATAGCAAGTTTTAATTGACAATTTATTTAATATAAGCTAAAATTTACTTACAAATTGTAATCTATAACTTTCTAATTGTGGGTGAAGAGGGAATGCATACAGACCTGACCAAAGGGCCGATTACCAAAAACCTGCTGCGTTTTGCGTTTCCGCTGATGGTGGGAAATCTGCTGCAGCAGCTGTATAACATCGCGGACACCTGCATTGTGGGGCAGTTCCTGGGAGCGGACGCCCTGGCGGCGGTGGGTTCCGCCTATACCCTCATGGTATTTTTGACCTCCATCCTGCTGGGATTATGTATGGGCAGCGGCGCGGCGTTTTCCATGCTGTATGGCAAGCGGGATTTTGAGGGGCTTAAAAACAGCATCTTTCTCTCTTTCTGCCTGATTGGCGCCATTACCGTGCTCCTCAATGTGCTGGTATTCCTGGGGTTGGACTGGCTTTTGGTGCTGCTGCAGGTCCCGACACAGGTGGTGCCTCTGATGCGGGAATACCTCTGGGTTATTTTCTGGGGCCTGAGCGCAACCTTTCTGTATAACTTTTATGCCAACCTGCTGCGGGCGGTGGGAAACTCTGTGGTTCCCCTTGCTTTTTTAGGGGTAAGCGCGGTTCTCAACATTCTACTGGATGTTCTGTTTGTTGTAGGCTGGAACTGGGGCGTTTGGGGCGCTGCCGTCGCAACGGTATTGTCCCAGTTTGTCAGCGGTATCGGCATGATGGCGTACACGTTGGCAAAGTTCCCTCAGCTGAGGGTTTGCCGCCGCCAGATGCACTGGAATTCCAAGGGCCTGCGGCAGATTGCCTCTTTGTCGGTGCTCACCTGCGTGCAGCAGTCTGTCATGAACTTGGGGATCCTGATGGTACAGGGGCTAGTAAACAGCTTCGGCACCGCTGTCATGGCGGCCTTTGCCGCAGCCGTGAAGATTGATTCCTTCGCCTATATGCCGGTGCAGGACTTTGGAAACGCGTTTTCCACCTTCATTGCGCAGAACTATGGGGCGCAGCAGGAGGAACGGATCCGAAGGGGGATCCGCAGCGCCGCCGTGTGCGCGGCAGTGTTCTGCGCCGTGGTCAGCGGTGCGGTGTTTGTGTTTGCCCCGGCTCTTATGGGGATTTTTATCGAACCGTCCCAGACACAGATTCTCTCCATTGGGGTACATTACCTGCGGGTGGAGGGCGTGTTCTATCTGGGAATTGGGATCCTGTTTTTACTATACGGCTTTTACCGGGCGGTCAACCGTCCCATGATGTCAGTAGTGCTGACCGTGATTTCCCTGGGAACCCGGGTGGGGCTTGCCTATCTGCTCTCGGCAGTACCGGCCCTGGGCGTGACGGGAATCTGGATGTCTGTCCCCATTGGCTGGGCCCTGGCGGACGCGGCGGGAGTGTGGTATTATCTGCGGCATAAGCGGGATTGTCTGAGCTTCCAAAGCCCCGGAGAAGTGTGAGCGGGAATCGGGAACGGCAGTGGCCTTACTTTCTGATCGCTTCTGAGAATGGCCGGCGGATTCATAAATGCTTGTACATCCGGTTAAAGGGGCCTTCTAAGGGCCTGTCACCGGGAGGCGTATCAAACACGAAATTTGTCTGCACGTGCCGTGCAATCCTCGTTCTGGCACGGGTGTTCTATTATCAAGAACTTTGTATTTACAGCTTTCTTCGCCTAACGCCGAAGTTTTTTAACCTTCTACTGGCTGTCCCGGTGGCTGCATAGCAATAAAAGGGCTGTAACTCAGAAGAGTTTCAGCCCTTTCCTTTGTGGCGGGAAGCTTCCCTTTACAACAATCGAATTTCCGATATACTCCCAGCCGGGGCACTCCAGGGTGATATAGACCGGTGACTTAAAAGCGCTCGATCTCGTCCCGGATGATGCCGGGGCCGAAGGGGGCCAGCGCGGTCATGATATAGGGGTTCACACAGTTGTCGTGGGTGTGGTGGGCAAATTTCCACAGCTTTTTGCACATTTGGTACACGATGTCCCGGTAGGGGGAGTTTTCGGGATCCGGGCGGTAAATCAGGTTATGAAGCTCGTTGGGATCCGCCCTCAGGTCGTAGAGCTCGTCAAAGTCGAAGGAGTTAAAGACATACTTATACCGGCTGTCCCACACCGCCCGCTGGATGCCGTAGATTTCGTTTCCGTTGGTCTGGGAATAGCTCTCGGTGCGCCAGGTATCGGGGGAACGGTTTTCCAGGAAAGGTCGCAGGGAGTCCCCGGCAAACTCCCGGTTGACGCTGACGGAGGCCAAATCCAGAAAGGTGGGGGCATAGTCCGCCAGGTTGATGGGCGCCTCACACACCCGGCCCGGATTTTGGATGCCCGCGCCGCCGATGATGGAGCACACCTGGTAGGCCTCTTTAAAGCAGGGGAGCCCCTTGGCCCAGAGCCCATGGGAACCGATATAATCCCCATGATCCGAGCAATACACCACCACCGTGTCCTCCCAGAGGTTTCGTTCATCCATCACGTCCAGCAGCTGCCCAAACAGGTAATCCTCATAGCTGCAAAAGGCATAGAAGCGCCGGATGCTCTCCCGCTGTTCGGACTCGGTCAACTGGCTGTAGCGGCAGCGGGTACGGCGGTACAGGGCGGGCTTATCCTCCATGGAATCTCCAAAGCTCTCCGGGAGCTGGATGGAATCCGGATCATAGAGATCTAAAAAACGCTGGGGGACAAAGTAGGGGTCATGGGGGCCCAGCACGCCGGTATACAGAAAAAAGGGCTTGGAGGAGTCCATCCGGCGCAGCTGTTCTGCCGCCGCCTCGACCACCTGGGCATCCTGGTAGGGGGATTCGTCGATGCCATACTGAAGATAACGGGTATAGCCTTCGCGCAGGATCTGCCCCTCCTGGCGGGGAAGATCCCGGGTGTCGATGGGATCCCGGTTATAGGTGTCCCATTCACTGTATTCGGGCCGGTTGGGAAAGCTGCGGTAGGGCTTGGTATTGTGGTGCAGAAGCTCAAAGCCCCGGTCGGCGGGGGACTCGGTTTGAGAGACGTGCCATTTCCCGGAAAAATACATCTGGTACCCGGCAGCGGCTAAGTCCTCGCTGAAGCACCGTACTCCGTCATACAGTCCCCGGGAAAGCGTGTTGCTGACGCTGACATTGTTCCACACCCCGTGCTGGGTGGGGTACAATCCGGTGAAGAAGGTGGCCCTGGCTGGGCAGCAGTGGGGCGCCGGGGTATAGGCGTTCTGGAAGGTGACGCCCCGGCGGCGAAGCCTGTCCAGGTTTGGTGTGAGCACAGGGCTTCCCTCAAGGACGGTGTCTCCGCGCTGATGGTCCGTCATAAAGACCAGGAAATTTTTTCGCTTTTGGGTCGGCATAAGGCGCTCCCCTTTCCTTTTGGCATATTCTAAGGCCCATTATAACACACCTAGAATGAAACACAATGAGGACGGGCGGTACAGCGGAGCCGGACGAAGAAAATGAAAAATATAGTTTTTCTTTATTTGCATGAAAATTGGGTGGTTTGCACCCAATCAAATTGTCATCCAATTCCATCCCAAAGCCCTGCCACTGGGATGCAGGCAGTTCATTCTTGGCCTAGTAGTACGGCATCCCTACGGAGAATTGAAACAGGTTTCAATTCTCCGTAGTCGGAACAATACTGAGGGCTAAGCGGAGAAGCAAACTGAGGGCATCCCGGTGCACCTCCGATGAACCCCGGGATACGGTAGTAATTTGATAGACAGAATTGAAATTTAGTCCAATCTATTCAGTAAATCTTTCAAAGCCAATTTAGAATCGGGAGAAAGTGAATGAAAGCGCTCAATAATTTTCTCCAAGGTTTTATCCTTGTTGGCGTCGTAATGGAAAAATTCCTCGGGAGTGATTTTAAGATAATCACATATTTTTAGAAATGGTTCCATTTTTGGGAGGGCATGACCGGAAGTAATCCCTTGAATATAGGAACGATTAAATCCAAGATCTTTACTCATTCTAGATTCCGAGACTTTAGCCGCAGTGACAAGTTGAGCCAATCGCTCCTGAATAAATGTTTTCTCCAAAATATCACCCCTTTGTTCTTGGCATATTCAGTATATCAACCATGCAATATTAAATCAAGCAGAATAGGGATATAGAAATAATAGATATGGCACGATATACTAAATGCATGATTGAATATTTCATTTTAATCAAAATGAAATATTATTTAGTGTCAAACTGCTTCAATTTTCGAACGACATCCTTTAACGCTAACTTTGATTTCTCACTAAGAGAATTATATTCCTCAATACTACGTTGAAGAATATTATCATCTTCTACATGAAAAAACTCCTCCGGAGATATTTTTAGATAATCACAAATTTGAAGGAAAGCACTCATTGTAGGGAGAGATTTGCCGCTAATAATAGTGTGAATATAATTTCGATTAAATCCCAGATCATGGCTGATTTTGGATTGTGAAAGATCAGCGTTAATTACAAGTTCTTCTAACCGTTTTCTTATAAATTCTGGATTCATTGGTTATCACCTCCATATTTTCAGTATAGATTTGGGTATAGGTATAATCAAGCAAAATGATTAAAACGAGAGTTTTAATATAGCATATTGGCATAAATTCATTATTTAATCATGCGTTATATTGGAAATGCACTATTAAATATTTTTAGGGAGGTCAAATAATGGAAATGAATTGTCCTATAGACAAAAATTTTATTGCCTTCTTTCAAACATTGGTAGAATATGGTGAAGCCGAGGAAAATCATGATATAAAAGAGCAAGAACGCCTATTTATTCAGGCTCAAACAATCCTTGAGAAGCATAGAGAAGAAGGAGAGAAGTGGATCCGCTGGGTTGACGGTATTTTAGAGCAGGAACAAAACTAATTTTACTTGAACTAACAAAGTAGTAAAAACAAGAATGTTTAGAAAGTGGGGGAAAATGAAAATGTACACACTGCATATGGATCCAAAAGGGAAAATCCTGATTCCGGCGGCGGTACGGGAGGAACTGGGGCTCAAAGAGAGTATGCTCCTGAACTTGGACGTGCGTGGGAACTCCATCGAAATCTATATTACCACGCCCCGCTGCCAGCTGTGTGGCGATGTCTTGAACGTGCAGTTCACGCCTGTGGGCGCGCTGTGTGAGAGCTGTATCTATGACGTCTACCAGTACTATACGGAGGAACAAGAGGAATAGAAGAAAACCAACCGGGCGGGATTTATTCCCGCCCGGTTGGTTTTTGATATCGCCGAGTAGGCGGAAAAAATCCCCCCAGTTTAACTGGGGGGATCCACAAGGTTCTCGCAGCCGTCCTGGGTGGCCGACACCCCAAAACGGCGATACGCACGCCGGCCAGGGCGCCAGGCAGAGCCCATGCGAAAAAACCGAACAGTGCCGGACCTACGCCAAGGCTTGGGTTCCCACAACTGGACGCGGGAAGCTCCCTGCGAAAATACGAGGGACGACCCCTATTATATTTCAGTCAACGGCCTGGGGCTTTGTGACGGGCTACTCCACAGATTTCAGGGATTCCACCATGCTCACCTTTTTCAGCCGGAAATGCAAAGCAAAATTGACCACTCCCGCGAACAGGAAGGTGAGAAGCGCCGCCAGAATATAGCTCAGCGGGTAGATCTGACGTCCGAACATGGCGGTATCGATTTCCGCTGTGACAATGACGAACTGATGCAGGAAAATCCCCAGCACCAGCCCTGCGGCGATGCCCATAACGGTGAGGATCACATTCTCCCGGAAGATATACTGGGTAACCTCGCGGTCATAGAATCCCAAAACCTTGATGGTGGCGATCTCCCGGATGCGCTCGTTGACATTGACGTTGGAGAGATTATACAGCACTACAAAGGCCAGCGCGCTGGCGGAGATAATCAGTACCAGAACCACATAGTTGAGCGTGCCGATGATATCGTTAAAGTCCTTGTTCAGGGAACTGGTTGAGGAGACGCCCAGGATATTCTCCTGTTTGAGGATTTGCTGGGCGGCCTCGTCCTCGGTGGCGTCCGGGTTCAGGTTGCACAGAAGCGTACTGTAGGCGCACTCCTTCCCAAAGATAGAGGAATAGCCTTCGGGGGACAGGTAGAGGAAATGGGAGGCGTAGTTTTCTGTAATACCGGTGATGGGGATGGCATATTCCCGATTGTCGGCGTCCCGGATGGTGACAGTGTCCCCCACCCCCACATCCAGGAGCTTGGCGGCCTTTTCCGTGATGATACCGCCGCTGTCCTGCAGGGTAAGTTCCCGTTTGCTTTTGCGCTCATGCAGGCTGATAAACTGGGATAGCTGCTGGGGATCCTTGGGCACATATACGGTGATATCCTGCCGGGATTTCCCCACAGTGGTAAAGTTTTCGGATACCATGGGCAAAACGCCGTCGATCTCCGGAAGCTCCTGGAAGGATTGAACGGTTTTTGCAATTTCCTGGGTATTTTCCCCTTCCTCCAGGGCCGCGGCGGTGTTATACAGAAAGATGGAGCTGAACTGCTTGCGGGTGATGTCGGTGAGGGAATCCTTCAGGCCGAAGCCCACCAGCATCAGGGCGGTGCAGCCTGCAATGCCGACGACGGTCATGAGAATTTTACGCTTATACCGAAACAGGTTGCGCACCGTCACCTTCTGAATAAAATTCAGGCGTTTCCACAGCGGTGTGATGCGTTCCAGCAGCACCCGTTTCCCGGCCTTGGGGGATTTCGGGCGCATGAGGACGGCAGGGGAGGCCATGGTCTCGGAATAACAGGCCGCCAGCGCCGCCAGGCCCGTTCCCGCCACGGCGACTACCGTGCAGGCGATGGCATAATCCCAGTGAAACGGGGTGAGGATAGCGGGCATCCGGTACATAATGCGGTAGGCGTTGAAGATAACAGTTGGGAACAGCCACATTCCCAAGGTGAGCCCCAACACGCTGCCGATCACGCTGGCAAGGGAGGAATAGGTGAGATACTTGAGCACAATGGCGCTCTTGGGGTATCCCAGGGCCTTCAGGGTGCCTATCTGGGTGCGCTGTTCCTCCACCATGCGGGTCATGGTGGTCAGGCTTACCAGCGCCGCCACCAGGATGAAAAACACGGGGAACACCTTGGAGATGGAATTGATACGGTCGGCGTCATCCGCAAAGCCGGAATAGCCTGCGTTGTCGTCCCGGGTAAAATAATACCAGGTAGGGGCCTCCAGGTTTTGGATCTGCTCCTCGGCCTCCCGGATACGGGCTCTGGCGTCCTCCAATTCCCGGTCCGATTCCGCTTTTCCCTCTTCGTAATCCCGTTCCCCATCTTCCAGCTGCGCTTTGGCATCCTCCAGCTCGGCGCGCTTTTCGTCCAGCTGTGCCTGGGCCGAGGAAGTGGTTTCCTTCAAAAGTGTCTGCTGGCGTGAAAGCTGAGCCTGGGCGTCCTCCAGCTCTTTTTTGCTGTCGGCCAGCTCCTGCTTGGCGCTGTCCAGCTGGGAAAGGCCGTTTTTGGCCTGGGTAAGCCCAGCGGAAACCTGCAGGGCGCTGTCGTCCAACTGGGCCTGAGCGTCGTTTAAGGCATCCAGCTGGAGGTTATACTGCGCTTCGTTTTTTTCCAGCTCGGCGTAGACGTCCTTTTGCTGTTCCTGGGCGTCCTTGAGGCTTGCGTCCAATGCGTCCAATTCTCCCTGGAGACGCTGTGTCAGCTCCTGCGGGGGAATTTGGCCCTGCTGAAGCAGCTGCATTGCCTGAGAAAAATCCTTGCCGGTTTGCGTATGCAGGGCGCTCAGGCCGGCAGTCAACTTCTGCACGGTCTGTGCGTCTGTGCCTTGAGGATTCTGCAGAGCCTGCCGGGCGTTGCCCAGCAGCTTTACGGCCGCGTTGATCTCTACATTGCCGTTGTTATAATCCGACCAGCCCTTGTCCAGGGACTGGCGCAGCAGCTGCAGCTGCCGGCGGTTTTCCTGGAGCTTTTCCCGGTTTTCCCCCAGCGTCTTTTCTGCCTGCGTCAAATTAGAAATGGTTTCGTTGAGGGTTTTCCTGGTGCCGGGCTCCGTGCTGGTAAAGGTTTCGTTATTGTCCTTCCAGGCCTTCCAGCCGTCCTGGAGCTTCTGGGCCGCGGCATCCAGCTGCTGCTGTCCCTGGGCCTTTTGGGTATCCAGGGTATGCTGGCCCTCCTGGATGGCCTGTTCTCCCTCCCTAATTTGCCGCCGGGCATCCTCCAGCTGTGCTCTCGCCTTGGAGAGCTCCTCCTCTTGCTGTGCTTCGCCGTCCCGCAGCTGTTCCTTTGCGTCGTCCAGTTTTTCCTGCGCCTGGGCGGATACCTCCTGGTAGCGCGCCTCAATTCTGGCGCCACTGATGGCCTCAACCTGATCCTTGAGCTGCTCCACCAGCGTCTCATAGTCCTGGGAGAAGCAGGAGACGCCGTCCGGGTTCTCTGCCGTCAGATAGACCTGGGTGTACACATCGGACTTAAAATTCTCAGGCGGAATCATCAGGAAGGTGGAGACATTGCCGTTGCCAATGGTGCTCTTTCCGTGCTGGTAGCCGATATATAAGGGAGATTCCACCAGGCCGACCACCGTGTAGGTGTCGCGTTCCAGGGAGTCGGAGAGGGGGGATTTCCCGTCATCGGAAACCAGCGTCACGGAATCCCCCACCTGGAGGTTGGCGTAAAATCCGCCGCTTTCCGCCAGGCATTCCCCCTCGCGCTGGGGCATACGCCCTTCCTTGAGCGTCACCCGGTTCAGGGAATCCTGCGGATCCCATCGCCAGTTAGGAGCCAGGGCGTGCAGCCGTACAACAGGCCTGGCCTCGTCCCCGGAGAGGATGGCGTCCAGTGTATAACCGGGTTCAACTTTGGAAACCCCCTGTACCCGGGAGAGCGCCTGGACATCCTCTTCACTGAACCCCATAGTGGAAACCAAGCGGAGATCCATCAGCTGGCTGTCCCGGAAATACTGCTCACCCGTGAGCTTCATATTGGGCCCGGTGGCCTTGACGCCGGAGAAAAAACCGGCCCCCAGGGCTACGATTGCCAGAATAGAGACAAAGCGGCTGAAGGTCCGTTTAATTTCCCGGAGCGTATCCTTGCGCAAAGCTCGTTTCATTTCTAATATTCATTCCTTTCTTGGGACTCATAGTAAAGGAACCCTCAGACAGTCCGCCCTTGGGGCGTTTCTCATAAGGTCTTGGAAATACGGGTTATCGGGATGTTCCGGGTTTTGCAGCCAACCCGGTTCTGCACAGCCGGAATGGAACCCGGCAGCTGAGGTTTTGAGGGAAAATGGGCCGAAAAACCTGCCGTTCAGAAAAAATCCCATCCCTGTGTGGGGAGCGGGGTCCAAAGCGTCCTCCTGTACTGGGAGCGGGATTAAAAACTGTCATTATTATAATCGAATCATACAGGAAAAGGCTGAACGAATTTTGAACAATCCTTTGGCTTGCACAAACCGTTTGACGGGCATTGGGCCAATCTTCACGCCGTATCATCACCGGGAGGGAAAAGCAGGGAGAATTGGAACATTCCAGCTGGGGTGCAGGGACAGGCCAACTTAAAAACTCCCCCGGAATTTTCCGGGGGAGTATGGTTCGCCTGGGAAAAGGGGGCCCGACTGCAGGCAGGCTTTTGGGGACAGCCTCAGCGTTTGGCCTCGTCAAAGGGGCGCATGAAAAACAGGGTGCCGCTGTCGCGGAAGCCGAGGCGGTGGTACATCTCGTGGGTCCGCAGCTGAGAGGTCACCAAAAGTGCGGATTTCCCCGCCGAGGCCAGAGTCTGCACACACTGCAGCACCAAGGCGCTGGCATAGCCCCGTCCCCGGTATTGGGGGTGGGTCGCCACAGACTCGATGACCCCGCAGCTGGCGCTCTCCGTATAGATACCGGCGGTGGACACCAGCGCCTCCCCCTCCAGGATGCCGTATACCTTGGAGAACCCATGGCGCACCCGGTGGGAGATGGAGCACATCCAGGCATCCAGAACGCTCACATCCTTAAATTTTTCATCTGTCTGGCACAACAGCTCATAGAGCTCCCGGATGCTCAGCTCGTCCTGGATAGCGGGGATTTCCCGGCGCTGAAGGGATTCCTGGGGCAGGCGGTCAAACCGCTGGACGCTGCAGTTCTCCACAGGGGCGCCCAGAAGGTTGGCCACGCTGAAAATTCCCGTGCTGTCACATTCCACCAGCTCCCAGCCGATAAAATTGAGAAATTCCGCGAACTCCGGCGCCAGCAGATACGGCGCCCAGATTGTCAGCACCTTAGAGCACAGGCTCAGAATACCCATAGGGCGTTCGCCCCGGGAGAAAATCCAGAATTGGGCCATGGTGGGATCGTCACGGTAGCATTGGTAGAGCGTATGGATTTTACACGCTGTGACACTGGGCTGGTTCGCCAGTGCCAGAAACTGCGCCTCGTTCTCGGCGGTGACAAGCTGAATCAATGGATGGACTCCTTTCTGTCGCGATGGCCTCTGAGCAGCTCCAGCGCAAGGGCCTTCGCCGCGTCCATATCCCGCAGATCCGCCAGGGCGGCAGGGGAGGCGGAATACCGGCAGGGGATGCCGATGCGCAAAAGCTCAACCCCATCTCGGCAGCCCGCCGTACGCTGCGCCTCCTTTTGGGAGAGAGGCTCTTCTTGGGGCTGGACGGGAATGGAAAAGCTCTGGGAAATCTCCTTTGCGCTTTGCAGCAGCCTACGGGAATAAAAGACCCCCTTGTCCATCTGGGGAAGGACAGCGCCGCCGGCAAGGCGACACCCCTCCCCGGGAGCCCCGGGCATATCTGCTGCCGGAACAGGGCCCAGCATCAAGCACACGTCCGGCTGATGCGCGTAGGCGGCCGCCGGCAGCCCGATGCCGGTGGTCAGGCTCTGGGTGGTGAACACCGCCGTAAACCCGGCGCAGGCTTCCTCCAAAAGCTCGATGAGAACGGCGCAGGCGCTGCGCTGCTCCATGGCGCGCCCGCATACCCGGTGTTCTCCCAGCTGATGAAAGGCGCTCTCGAAGACGACGGCGTCCCCGGCGCAGAGAACCCCAAGGGCTTCCTCCCGGGATTCCGCCCCGAAATCCAGATAGAGCTTGTCCGCGGGGACAGGGGTATCCCGTTCCTCCTTGGTCTGCTGGTGCACAGCCTTGGCCCCAATGACGCCGGGCAGCTGGGCTCTCACGGCAAGAACCCCCTTGCCCAAAATAACCCGGGGATCCATGTCCCCGATGCAGGTAAAGGAGAACAGCCCGCTGTCCTGGACGCGGGAAAGTAAAAAACCGGCCTCGTCCATGGGGGTGCTCACCAGGACATTGCCGCTGCCCGGGCCCTCTTTTTGAACAATTACGTTGCCCAGGCTGTCCTGAAAGCAGCGGCCTGTTTTCCCAAGGCGCGCCAGAAGCCACTGGGCCACGGCATCCTCACAGCCCGACACCCCGGGCAGGGAACACAGGGTTTTTAAAAGCTCTTTATCCATGGCGGCAGGCCTCCTTGTCTGTGGGATCCGCTCCCAAATTGCGGGCAAACTGTGCCAGAAGCTGGGCGCAGGACTCGATATCCTCCAAATCCACCACCTCGATGGGGGTGTGCATATATTTGAGCGGGACAGATACCAGCGAGGTTTTTACGCCGCAGCGGCAGGGGGCGATGGAATCCGCGTCCGTGCCGGTGCTGGATCCCAAAACCTCCAGCTGATGGGGAATTTCATGTTGGCAGGCAAGCCGGCGCAGAAGCTGGACGCTGGCGTTGTCCAGGATGGGGGCGATGCCAATCATGGCGCCCGCGCCCAGATCCCCGCATTCGTCCCTGGGGGCGTCCGGGGTATAGGCGAAGGAGACGTCCACCGCCAGGGCATGGGTGGGGTTCACCCGGAAGGCGGCGGTTTTGGCGCCGGTGCCGCCGGTTTCCTCCTGGGAGCAGAAGGCCAGCGTCACGGAGCAGGGGAGCGTCTCACCCTGCAAAAGCTGCGCGGCCCGCAGCAGTACGGCGCAGCCCGCCCGGTTGTCCAGGGCCTTGGAGCTCACCCGGGTACCCAGAAGCTGCCTGGCAGGGGAGACTGTGGTAATGCGATCCCCCGGGCAGATCAGAGCCTTTGCCCGCTGGGCACACAGCCCCACATCCACAAAGAGCTCCGATGTCTTCGGCGTTTTATCACTATCCGCCGGGCAGGCGCTCAGAATACCCGGCAGGGGCTCGGGGGCTTTTTGAGCGTGAACCAGAACCTCAAGGCCCATGAGCAGCCGGCGATCCAGCCCGCCGCAGGGGGCAATGTGCACAAATCCGTTGTCGTCCACCCGGGACGCCATCATGCCGATTTCATCGAGATGGGCCTCCAGCATCAGGTGGGGCGCGGTTTTGTCAGGATTTTGATATAGGGGATATAACACCGAACCCTGGGAATCTATGCCGGCGCCGCTGCCCGCGCCCAAAAGGCCCAGAACCGCGGCCCCGGCGCCGGATTCCTCGCCGGAGACGCCGCTGGCGCTGCACAGGGCCTGCACCAGGGTGAAAAGTTCATTTTGATTGTCCATGGCTGTCACTATCCTTTCTCCTACAGTGGGGCTCCTTTCCGTATAGGGACATGGGAGCGGGCCTGATGCCCGTGCAGCTGCACAGAGAGTACGGCCGCTGGCTTTCCTCCCCTGCGTCAGGCGACGCCGGGCCAGGAGACACGAAAGCCGGTATACAGCGGTTTAAGGCTCATCGGAAATTCAAAACCATTCAAAGAACCATCGGTACGGCATGGCCGCCCTGTTGCCGCAAACCCCGCCGGCGGCAGTAGAGTTTCCTTGGATACCGATATCCGGAAAACAGGCCTGCCTAGTCCTGCAGGGCGTTGACCAGGGATTTGAAATGCCGCCCGCGTTCCTCGAAGTTTCGGTACAGATCAAAGCTGGCGCTGGCCGGCGAGAGGGTGACGATGTCCCCGGAGTGTGCCGTCTGATGGGCCAGGCTCACGGCCTGCTCCATACTTTGAGCGTGCAGGATAACCGGTGCGCCGTCCTGGTATTGGGGGCATTCCCTGAGAGCCGCCTCAATCTTGGGGCCGGTGGCGCCCATCAAAATCAGGGTCTTTACCTTTTGGACCAGCAGTGGGGCCAGTGGGGCATAGGGAATCTTTTTATCGTAGCCTCCGGCAATGAGGATGACCTTCTGCTGAAAGGAGTTGAGCCCCGCAATGGTGCGCGTGGGGCTGCTGGCGATGGAATCGTTGTACCATTTGACGCCGCCGGATTCCCGCACCAATTCGATACGGTGCTCCACGCCGGGGAATTCCCGGGCCACCCGGCGGATGGTTTCAAAGGAGACCAGCCCCCGCACAGCGCTGATGGCGGCCAGATAGTTTTCCACGTTGTGGATGCCGGGAATGCGGATGTCCTCCCGATGGATGACCGGCGTTATGCTGCCGTTACAGGCCATCAGGATGGTGCCGTCCTGGGCGAGGTACACCCCGTCCTTAACAGGGGATTTGCGGCTGAAGAAGGAGACCTCGCCCCGGCAGTCCGCCTGCATTGCCCGGGTAATCTCATTGTCCAGGTTGAGCACACTGCGGGAAAAGGCGTCCTGATGCAGCAGGATGTTGCGCTTGGCGTCGATATATTCCTGCATATCCTTGTGCATATCCAGGTGATTGGGCGCCACATTGGTGAGAACCGCGATATCCGGGGATTGGCGCATGGAGATCAGCTGAAAGCTGGAGAGCTCCACTACGGCGAAATCCTCGGGGGAAATGCTCTGTACACAGGGCAGCAGCGCCCGGCCGATATTGCCGCCCAAATGGACCGTTTTCCCCTCGGTACGCAGCATTTCCGCTATCAGGGAGGTGGTGGTGGTTTTGCCGTCGCTTCCCGTCACTGCAATGATTTTGCAGGGGCACAGGGCGAAAAACAGTTCCAGCTCGCTGGTGACGGCAGCGCCCCGGCGGCGGGCCTCGTCCAGTTCGGGCAGGTGAAAGCGCATCCCGGGGGAACGCATGAGAATATCGGCATCCAGATCGGCAAGATAGCCGTCCCCCAGCTTCATATGTACGCCCAAGGCGGAAAACTCCTCATAATCCTCTCCCAGCTGCTGCGCATTGCGCCTGTCACACAGGGTTACGTCAATCCCCTTTTCGGCAAACATACGGATACAGTCATGGTTGGTGACGCCGGTGCCCAAAAAGGCCACCTTTTTGCGTTCGCGGATCAGGAAGTCGAAAAATTCTTTGGCAGAATGATACATACGGCTCATTCCTTTCTGTTCAGTAGGATTCCATTCCATTTGGAAGATGTCTGACAGCTGCCGTGCAAGCCCAGATGCGGGAATGCCTGTCCCGTTCTCAGGCGCCGAAGCCTCTTCTGACAGCATATCTTATTTATTATACGTTTGTCCCGCGAAATTTGCAAATTTTGGCCTCATCATGCGCCCTCAAGCGGCGCGGCGCACAGGGAACGGCTGGGACTTCGGAATCTATTGACAAGCGTGGGCGGGAAGCCTATACTGTACATAGGTAGACTACTTATGTAGTCTTTCTGCTGAAAATCTCCCTTGCAGGGATTGCCGGGACAGTTCCCGGGACAGAAAGGAACCTGACACCATGGAACAAATTCGAATTTCCGATGCAGAATTAAAACTGATGGAATATATCTGGCAGACGCCGGGTGTGCGGGCCGCCCAGCTGGTGGAGCTGGCGCGGGAGGACTGCGGCTGGACAAAAAACACCACCTACACGCTGCTCAAGCGCATGGTTGATAAGGGGGTCATTGCCCGGGAGGATCCCGGCTTTGCCTGCACCCCGCTGATTGACCGGGAGCTGGTGTGCTCCGAGGAGACCAATACCCTGATTGACCGCCTGTATGAGGGTTCCCGAAAGATGTTTTTGGCCTCTTTCCTGCGCCGGGAAAAGCTGACAGAGGACGAAATTGACGAGATCCGCCGGATTATCGACGAATCCAAGTAGGAGGACGCTGTCATCGGGGGCGCAGCGCCGGCTGGACAGGGATGCTTAAAACCGAGAGGGGCTGAATCGATCCACGGGCGGCAGAGATTGCCGGAACACTCTCCCCAGGCGGAAATTAGGACCGTGAAACCCAGCGGGAACAGTTAAAACCAGGAGTTCTCAACTAGCAAAGAATAGGGAAACGCCTTAGAATGCTCCATTGGAACAGGGGACTGCGGCGTTTCGGCCTGGAAACGGCCGAATTGAGGCGGCCCAACCCGGGCTTTGCGTCTTTTGAGCACTGGGGATGAATTCAAGCCCGGTATGGGCTCATGGGCCCCAAGCCAGAAAGGAAAGGGATTTTAGTGGCGGAACTTTTTTCTTATTTTCTCAATATGAGCATCGCCGCGGGCGTCGTGATTCTGTTTTTGCTGCCGGTGCGTGCCGCCGCCCGCCGGATGCTCCCGCTTTGGGTGAGTTACTGCCTGTGGAGCGTGGTGCTCGTCCGCCTGCTTCTGCCGGTATCCTTTTCCTCTTCCCTGAGCGTTTTCAGCCTTTTGCCCCAGGGGGAGCGGGTATCGGTTCAGCAGCAGGCCCAGGGCATCACGCAGGTTCAGTTCGTGGAGCCCCTGGTAAGCCGGTTTGAGGGCTCTCTTTATCCCCCGGAAGAGGAAATTCAGGGCGGCGGGGACGCACCCCAGGGGACGGGAGAGGCGGTGTCCCAGCCGCCGGCAATGGGGCCGGCGCAGCAGCAGGAGCTGCCGGTCCGCGGGGAATCCCATAGGGGCATCGGGGAAATCCTGCTGGCGTCGCTGCCCTATCTCTGGCTGGCGGGCGCCGCAGGAATCCTTCTCACGGCGGCTGTCTTTTACCTAATCACGGCTCTGCGGCTTCGCAGGGCGCCCCGCCAGGAGCCGGGGGATACCCTGCGGCACATGGCGCAGCTGCTCCGGCTTCGCCGCCGGTTTGTCCTTTGCCGCAGCGATCTGTTCGCTACACCGGTGGTCAGCGGCGTATTGTTTCCTAAAATTGTGATACCGCTGAATTTGGAACTGGACGGGGAGATGGCGGAGCATATCCTAACCCATGAGCTGGTGCACATCAAGCGCCGGGATAACCTGATAAAAATAGTTTCCCTGGCAGTGTTGGCCCTGCATTGGTTCAATCCTCTGGTGTGGGCGGCTTACCGGCTGAGCGCCAAGGATATGGAGAGCTCCTGCGATGAGCGGGTGCTGGTTTGCCTGGGCGGCCGGGCCCGCAAGGAGTATGCCTATTCCCTGCTGAATTTGGCCATCCGCCAGAACCGCACGCCGGTTTCCGCCACCTTTCTGGCCTTTGGGGATTCCGATGTGAAACGCCGCGTCAAGGATGTGCTGCGCTACCGCCGGGCAACGGCTCTCACTCTGTGCGCCGCCGTGCTGGTGGCGTTTCTGGCGGGGTTTACCATGCTGGCCAACCCCCGCAGCACACCCGGGGAGCCCCCAAAACCTGAACAGAACCAGGAATTGGTGATGACTCTCTCCCAGCAGGAGGCCACGGAACGGAAGTACCGGGACAGCTACCTCAAGGAGGTTCTGGTACCCTACGGGAACCTGATCTATAAGGAGGACTGGGAAAATCCCGGACAGCTGAGCCTGGATTCTCAAATCCAGTATGCCGTACAGAAAAAATACAATATCGGGCTGAGCCAGTTTGACTATATCGGAGAATACTTCGGAGATGAATTTGCCCGAATCGAGCCCCCTGAGGAGTATCTGGCCGACGATGTGGGCTACATATTCCCACAGGAGGAGATCGAAGAGATTGTAGAACAGGCCTTCGGCACTCCACCTGAACAGCTGCGGGAGAACGCGGGATATTTGTATTTGCCCGAGAGGGAGGGCTATTGGTTCTTCGGAGGCGGGCTGGGCGAGGTCTGGATTCCCCGCATCACAGGGGTTCGGGAGGAAAACGGCATCGTCAGGCTCACCTATGACGTGTGTGTGCAGGCGTCCACCGCGGTGGACGGCGAGGGTAAAACGGTGCAGTTCCCTGAGCGCTATGTCAAAACCATGCAGATGGCCCTCACCTATAACCCGGACGGCAGCGTGCGCTATCTCAGCGCCGTGGAGGCCGAGCCCACCGCGCAGACTGCGGCGCGCATGATGCTGGAGCAGGTGGTGCCCTATTATGACGTCTACTGCGAGGGCGCCCAGTTCCAGGATCCCCGTGAGGTGGATGAGAAGCTGCTGTTCCGCTACACGGTGCAATACCTGCTGTGGGGGAATCTCAAGCAGTATGCCCAATATGATAGCCAGGGCAATTTTTCCGGCTATACGGTTCCGGTTCCAGTGGTGGCGCAGGCCGTCCAGCTCCAGTTTGGACGGGAAAACTTTGTGTATGAGGACGCATGGTTCTACAATGCCGCGGACGGCACCTATGATTTTTATTCTCCTCAGGGCATAGCGCCCGAGCTCACCCGCAGCTATGAGGTAAGCGGGATACAGGAGCTTTCGGACGGCAGCTACCGTATGACGGTGGAGCGCCGGGATGAACAGGATGCCCAGCTGGAACCCCTGGTGATGACCTTCCGGATCGGCACCATGCCCGGGGATTTTGAGCTGGGCGAGGCCCTGTTTGCACCTGAGAGCCGCTACTGTATCCTCTTGGGGGTGGGAATTCCCCAGGAGGAAAAGGTGGAGTACCTGGATTCCCCACAGCAGCTGGCGGCGCTTTCAGAGAGGGTGAACAGCGGGGACACCTCCTATCTGGGGACGCGGTTTGTCCTCACCCGGGATATCGATATGAGCGGTATCGACTTTGTGCCCATCGGCGCCTTTACGGTGAGGGATGGGGAGAACCATCTGCAGCGGGAGAGAGTTGCCCCGGATTCCACGCAGTTCAGAGGCTTTGCCGCGGTTCTGGACGGGCAGGGCCACACCATCCGTAATTTAAAGGTGGATGTCCATGGGGACGCGGGGCTTATCGCCTGCCTTCAGCAGGGTGGTGAGATTCGCAACCTGAAGGTCCAGGGGAGTGTGCGCTGCTGGGGTGAGAGCGATACCCCCAGCTCGGTCACGTTCAGCGCGGGCGGCCTGGCAGGCATCAGCCAGGGCAGGATTGAAAACTGCACCTTTACCGGTACGGTGGAGGGAATGGAGAATGTGGGAGGCTTGGTGGGCGAACTGGCAAGCGACTGGTTTGACGGCGGGATCATCAAAAACTGTGTCTCCCAGGCGGATATTCTGGGCTGTAATAACGTGGGCGGGCTTGTGGGAAGCCTGCATATGTCAAAGGTCCAGGGATGCCTTTCCCACGGTACGGCGTCTCTGTACCAGGGCAATGCCAGGGAAATGCCCGCCAATGGAGGCGGTGCTGTGGGATCTATGGTTCTGGGTTCCATTGAGCACTGCGGGACGGATACCCAGGTGAAAACCCAGGATACGGCAAGGATAGTGGGCGGCTTTGTGGGGTACTACGGCGGCCGTATGCGGGACTGCCTTTTACTTGACAGAGGGGAATGGAAACCCGTCTGCTATTCCCATTTGGAAAGGCCCGTTTCGCTGGAGACTGTGGATTCCCAGCGGGAATTTGAGAGCCGGTGCCGTGCCCTTAACCAGTAATCGCGAACGTTCCGCCTGGTGGTAAGCGTTACCCCAGGCGGGGCGTTCTCTGTTTTGCGGGGAATTTATCCTGCCTCTTGCAAAAATTTCAAAAGTTGCGTATGATCAGGAATAGATGCCTGCGTGCCCGAGCGGGCTTTGAGTGCCCCGGTTTCCCCGCCGGCCCCGGGACGGCAAGCGCCGGAGATGCTTTTCAATGAGGTGGCGCCAAAACAGCGAACCATGAGGGAGCCGTGTCTTCAAAGCGGGTTTGACAGGAGAGTCTGCGGGTTCGCCTGGGGATTCGCTGGATTCTCCATGGAAATCTGTCCCGAACCCCCGGCTTCGTTTACGGCAGGCGGCTTGAATGCGGATATTCAGGCCGGAATTTTTGCCGCTCGTACTCTTCAAAAATATAGCTTACAGCAGCGCAAATGGGCGCAATGTCGGAAAGGAATGGATAATGTTATGATAGCAGAGACTCCCTTTTACCAGTTTTCCCCCCAGGTGCTCCAGGCAGCCGGGGACGCTGAGGCCCGGTGCCGGGCGGTGTTTGAGGGCATCCAGCAGGTGGAGGAATATAACCAGCAGAAGGTGCTGCGCGCCTTTGCGGACAACCGGGTGAGTGAAACCCATTTCTATGGCTCCACCGGATATGGCTACGGCGATATGGGCCGGGAAACCCTGGATGCCGTCTATGCCCAGGTGTTTGGGGCTCAGGACGCCCTGGTACGCCATAATTTTGTCTCCGGCACCCATGCGCTGGCAACGGCGCTCTTCGGCGTATTGCGCCCGGGAGATGTCCTGCTGGCGGTGACGGGCGCGCCCTATGATACTTTAGAGGAGGTCATCGGCCTGCGGGGTGAGGGAAACGGTTCGCTAAAGGATTTCGGCGTCCAGTACCGGCAGGTGGATCTGCGTGAGGACAGCCAGCCGGATTACCTGGCCATCAGTAAAAATGCGTCCACCGCCAAGGTGGTCTACATCCAGCGTTCCAGAGGGTATTCCCTGCGGGATTCCCTTTCGGTGGATACCATTGCCGCCATCATCCAGCAGGTGCGCCGGGTGAATCACCACGCCATCGTGATGGTGGACAACTGCTATGGGGAGTTTGTGGAAACCCGTGAGCCCACCCAGGTAGGCGCGGATTTGATCATTGGCTCCCTCATTAAGAATCCGGGCGGCGGAATTGCCCGCACCGGCGGCTATATCGCGGGGAGAAAGGATCTCATTGAGCTGTGCTCCTACCGCCTGACCTCTCCCGGGATGGGCAAGGAAGTGGGATGTACGCTGGGGGAATCCCAGCGGATGTTTATGGGGCTGTTTTTTGCCCCCAGCGTGGTGGCAAGCGCTGTAAAAACCGCGGTGTTTGCCTCAGCGATGTTTGAGAGCTTCGGCTATGCGGTATATCCCCGGTTCGATGAGCACCGCACCGACATTATTCAGGCTGTGCGCCTGGGTTCTCCGGAGGGGCTGTGTGCCTTCTGCCGGGGGATCCAAAAGGGCGCCCCGGTGGATTCCTATGTCACCCCCGAGCCCTGGGATATGCCCGGCTATGACAGCCCGGTGATTATGGCGGCGGGCGCCTTTACCGGAGGGGCATCCATCGAACTCTCCGCGGACGGTCCCATGCGCGAGCCCTATGCCGCCTGGATGCAGGGCGGGCTCACCTATTCCAGCGGAAAAACCGGCGTAATGCTGGCGGCCCAGTCCATGCTGGACAGCGGCGTGCTGAAGCTGTGACGTTGTTTTTAACATATGAATGCCCGGCTAAAGTTGCTGAAACTTTCGCCGGGCTCTTTCATAATAAGGGGGATTTTTTCTGCATATTACCATTGCCGGGGGAACTGGAATTTGTATTTTTCTGTTAATCCATAACAACGATAGTCTGTAACTCCTGTTCGATCATCTTGTGGCATAAAGTGTTGGATATATCAAAAGCGTATCCTATCCCAGAAAACTGTCCTGAACCGCCATCGGGATAGGGTTCAGCGGCAATACCAAAGATAGGTTTTTCAAAACGATGAGCTCTGCTAAAATCAAGTCCTCCAGTCATCTCGATATATTCTGGATTAAAACTTGTTTCAATTATGCCGTGTCACCAGGCCCAAAACCAACTGGAGGCATCCCGGCGGCAGGACGTGGGAAAAATGAATCATTGCTGCATGGGTGCAACCCCACTGACGTCTGTGATAATAAAATGGCGGGTGAGGCAAAACAAAACCAGGATACAGCCAAAGGCCGTATCCTGGTTATCCTTTTTAGGGAGTTATTCCTCGTTGTGCAGCTGCTTGGCGTCCTCAATGATCTGGGCCTCCAGGTTGGAGGGAACCTGTTCGTAACGCTCAAACTGAGAGGTAAAGCTGCCGCGTCCCTGGGTGATGGAGCGCAGGGTGGTGGCAAAATCATGCATCTCGCTCATAGGCGCCTCGCCCAGAACCTCCTGCATCCCGTCGCCGATGGGGTTCATACCAAGAATACGGCCCCGGTGCTTATTCATCTCGCTGATGATATCGCCCGTATTATTGTCCGGAACCTGGATGTTCATGCTGATAATGGGTTCCAGAAGAACCGGGGAGGCCTCGGGAAGGGCCGCCTTGTAGGCAAGGGCTGCCGCCAGCTTAAAGGCCATCTCGGAGGAATCCACCGGGTGGTAGGAGCCATCGTACAAGGTGGCTTTGAGCCCCACCACGGGGTATCCAGCCAGTGTGCCGTGCTTCACGCAGTCGCGAAGCCCCTTTTCCACTGCCGGGAAGAAGCCCTTGGGAACCGCGCCGCCAAAGACATTTTCCGCAAACACCATCTCTTCGCTGTCACAGGGCTCAAATTCGATCCATACGTGCCCGAACTGCCCGTGCCCGCCGGTCTGTTTTTTGTGCTTGCCCTCCGCCTTCACCTTCTTGCGGATGGTCTCCCGGTAGGGGACAATGGGGGTCTGCAGGGTGACTTCAACGCCGAATTTATTCTTGAGCTTGGATACCATCACGTCCAGATGCTGCTCGCCCAGGCCGCTGATCACCTGCTGATGGGTTTCTGTGTTGTTTTCGTAGGTGATGGAGGGATCCTCCTCCATCAGGCGGGTGATAGCTTGGGCAATCTTGCCCTCATCGCCCTTGCTCTTGGGTTGAATTGCCATAGAAAGGCAGGCCTTCGGGAAATCCGGAGGCACAATCTTAACCACCCGTTTGGGATCACACAGGGTGTCGCCGGTTTTGACAGCGGACAGCTTGGTGGCTACGCCGATATCGCCCGCGCTGATGGCGGTGGTATCCTCCTGCTTTTTGCCCCGGACATACACCAGCTTGCCCATGCGCTCCGCCTCGCCGGTGGTGGCGTTGATGGGGGACATCTCCGCAGAAAGCCTGCCGGAAATCACCTTAATAAAGGACATCTTTCCCACAAACGGGTCGGCGATGGTCTTGAAGACATAGGCGGCAAGCGGACCATTCTGGTCGCAGGGAATCTCCACAGGCTCGCCCTGGGCATCGGCGGCCAGAACGCCGGCGGCCTCCTTGGCGGAGGGCAGCAGATTGACAATCATGTCCAAAAGCATATCCACACCCTCTAAGGTAAGTGCGGATCCGCACAGCACCGGGGCGATGGTGGCGTTTTTCACGCCGGCACGGATACCGGAGAGAATTTCCTCCCGGGTAAAGGCCTCGCCGGAGAAGTATTTTTCAAACAGGGCTTCGTCGGTCTCCGCAACAGCTTCGCTGATGGCGGCGATGAGCCCGTCCAGGCGGTGTCCGGTGTCGGGCATGGGGCACTCCTTGGCGTTGGCGTGCTCGTCATAGGTATAGGCCTTCATGTCGATCAAATTGATGTAGCACTGCACCTGCCGGTTCCATACATAGGGTACCACAATGGGGCACACCGCAGGGCCGAACCTTGCCTTGAGTTCCTCCAACACCTTATAAAAATCCGCGCTGTCGCGGTCCAGCTTGCTGATAAAGAACATCCGGGCGCGTCCCATATCCACAGCGGCCTTATAGGCCTTCTCCACACCCACGGTGAGCCCGGACTTGCCGGAAACCGTAATGAGTACGCTCTCTGCCGCGGAGATGCCTTCCGATACGCCGCTTGCAAAGTCAAACAGCCCAGGGGTGTCCAGCAGGTTTATTTTCGTGCTGCCCCAGGGAAGAGGAGCGACAGCGGATGAAATAGACGCTTTGCGGCGGATTTCCTCCGGATCATAGTCGCACACTGTGGTTCCATCCTCAATTTTGCCCCAGCGATCGCTGGAACCGGATATGTACAGCATAGCCTCTGCCAGGGAAGTTTTGCCGCTTGAGCCGTGGCCCGCCAGTGCAACATTACGGATATTTTCCTCCAGATATTGTCTCATCTGAATCAGCCCCTTTCTGTGTTTGAGCCTGTATCCAGGCCCGTGCTGCGATGATTGTGAGAATTGAATATAAGTTATCCTTCAATAATCGCAAATTATAGTGTAATTATATAATCATCCCCGGGATTATGCAAGCCTCTTTTGAAAAAAAGCCCCGTCAGAATCCAAAAATGTTCTGACGGGGTTTTGTACAGATCTTCCAAGTGAAGGAGAAATCCAGCGAAAAAAGGGTAAATCCGGCCGGGGAAAGGGGCGGAATTCCCGCCTTGGCAGGGCTTCAGCAGCTTGGAGCCGCAGCGGGGCGGTTGTCCTCCAGAGCACAGGAGGTGCGCACATAATGGAACAGGTACTGCTGGGCAATTCCTGCATAGGGCAGGGCAAATTGGGGAAGCCCCTTTGGAAACAGCGCCTTCATGGCCCGGGAGATCCACACATCCACAGGAAAGCACTCCATCCGGTGCAGCCCGTATAGCAGGGCGCATTCCGCCACCTTAGGCCCTACCCCATGGATGCGCATGAGCTCCGGACGGGCCGTATCCAGGGGAGCGGTGCGCAGGGCCTCCAAATCAAGATCCAGAGAGGATACCCGGCGCGCGGCGTCCAGCACGTATTTGGCGCGGAATCCGCAGCGCAGCGAAGCCAGATCCTCCAAGGTACATTCCGCCAGGCGCTTGGCGCTGGGGAAACAGAACCCGCCTGAGGGGAGCTTTTCGCCGAACTGTGCGCACAGGGTGCGGATAATGCCCTGGATACGTTTGATATTATTGTTCTGGCTCAGGATAAAGGAACACAGGGCTTCCCAGGCGTCCTGGCGAAGGATGCGGATCCCCGGGGCGTATTGGGCGGCCCGGCGCAGGGTGGGGTCCTGGCACAGCAGTTCCCGGATGGCGCCGTAATCCGTATGCAGATCCAGATAGATACTCCAAAAATCCTGTACTTCCTGGTATGTGGCGCCATAAAAGACAAGGGAATCTCCCTGCTGGAGAATTCTGGCCTCATGCTGGCCGGCCACTCCGGAGAAGGATCCGTCCTCATTGGGGAAAAAGCGGAAACACTGTCCGCAGGAAAGGGTGTCTGCCAGAGAAAAATCCGTCACGCCATCCAGGCGGATCCCCTGGGACAGCTGTGTTAGTTCGATTGCCATCAGTCCTCCTCCCCCAACCGGGGCCCGATGCAGGCAAATCCCGCCTATGTGTCAGGGGAGCCTACTCAGGAAAAATAATCTGTGATATAATATTCGCGTGGAACGCGAATATTCGGGAGTTTCGCTTGCCAGCCAAACAACAGCCGGCATTCAGCTCACGCTGAACCGCAAAACATCCCAGTTCATTCAAACTATATGGTACAATGTTCACGCAAAGCGTAATTATTCGGGAGTTTGGCTTGCCGGCCAAACAACGGCTGAATTTCAGCTAGAGTGAAACAAGCGACATCCCGGTTTGTCCAGGCTTGGCATCCGATATGCCTGATTCGGTGGGACAAAACGGGGCATCAGGCAGTCACGTCCAGCACGCGGCCCGGCAATGCTGCAAGCAGCGGGAAAATCGGGAGGGGCTTGTCTGCTGCCGTGCCGATGGTGCTGGCAGAGCCGTTCGCCCGCAGCGGTGAGTTGCCCGTAAAAGGCAGCGGATTGTTTAAGCTGAAAGAATATCCAAGATGGACTGTCCATAAACAGGTTTTGGATGCCTCTTTCAAAAACCAATTCCTTTTTATTATACAGAAAAGACAGGAATTTGAAAATACGAAAGTTAAAACCAATAGGGGCTCCAGGTTTTGGATGAAAAAACCTGACGGTTCGGCAGTGCCGGGCCGGCGCGGCTCCAAAAGGGAAGGAGTATTGCAATGAAGGAATCCATCTACACAATACCGGTCAATGAGGTGTTTGAACCCAAGGATGGCTGCCCTATCTGCAGGCTGCGGGATATGCTGGAGTCCCGGGCGGTAGAATATATCATGGGTGCCGCTATGATGGAACCGGACGTGCGCATTGAAACCAATGAGCAGGGGTTCTGCTCCCGGCATTTTAACCAGATGCTGGCGCAGCGCAACCGCCTGTCCGTGGCTTTGATTCTGGAGAGCCATCTGAACCATATCCAAAAGGAGATCTTCGAGAAAAAGCAGGGGCTGTTTTCCGCAAAGGATGCGAAATCCAGCGCCGTACAGAAGCTCAGCGGCAGCTGTTATGTGTGCTCTAAAATTGAGTGGGGGCTCAACCATATGCTGGAGACCCTCTTTAAGCTTTGGAGCAAGGAGTCCGCCTTCCGGGAATTGTATGCCCAGCAGCCGGTAATCTGCCTGGAGCACTATGCCCTTCTGGCCTCCCAGGCGCCGGCAAAGCTGGGCAAAAAGCTGGCACCTGAATTTTTGGAGGTAACCGGCAGCCTGAGCAAGCGTTATCTGGATGAGGTTCAGGTGGATGTAAGCCATTTCTGCAAAATGTTCGATTACCGCAACGCCGGCGCCAATGCGGACTGGGGCAATTCTCGGGACTCCATTGAGCGGGCTGTCTGGTATCTCACCTCCCGCACCCCGGAGGCGGGGAAATAACCACTCTGACACAGTCCAAGCGCGTCCCCCGCAGGGGCACGGCGGCTTTGATGTGTTGGCTGAAATGCAGTCAGCGTTCCGGCAGCCAAGGGCGAAAACTCCTGAGATGGTACCCCCAGCCGTAATTTTTGATGCGCCGGGGAGGGACCGGGCGGTTTTTCTATAAAGGAGCTTCTGCGGGCATTTAATTATTCTGCGTATAACTTCGGGATGGCCGGTATAGGGCTGTAAACTTTTTAACAAGCTGTTTGCGGAAACTTTACGGTTAAAAAATGGGACAAAGACAGGGTTTTTCACTCTTTCCACCGACTTATCAACGTAGTTATCCACACTTTCAACCGAGTTTTCCACGTAATTTATGTAAACTGGCACTCTACTATCCGTATATTTTACAAAATATGGCTATTTTCGAGAAAAAAACTGAAATATTCAAAATTATCAACTTTATGCAGTGAGAAAATCATGGTATAATAACCTCACGCCATGCTCCAAAGCTTTGCTTTGGATGGCTGAGAGAACATTGAACCACGGGTATGAAAGCTTCGCTTTCTTTTTTATGGTATAATAACCTCACGCGTGAACTGAAGCAAAGCTGTAGACTGCGTAGGCGTAGTTCAGAATAAGAACATTGAACCACGGGTATGAAAGCTCCGCTTTCCTTTTAAGGTACAATGTTCACACAGGGTGTGAACCAGCAATCATCAAAGATGCCAGCAATCATCAAAGATGCTAGCAATCATCAAAGATGCTAGCAATCATCAAAGATGCTTGGGGGAGTTTCGCCCACCGGCCCAAAGGCATGGCCGGTGTTTGGCTTATGCCAAACCGTAAAACGTACCGGTAAGTTCAGGCTTTATGGTATACTAGATTCGTCCGGCGTGAAAGAGCGCCGTTTCATGGGTGCGCCGGCACCGTGAACCCGGTTTTGTTCCTCTCGGGGCCAAAAAGCCTGGAGGATCGATGCCACAGCCGGTATCATTCCCGAAAGGAAAGGTCATAATGATGCAAGAGCAGCAGGAAAGAACGGCTGGCGGGCCGAATAGAGATATGGTAATCGGACGCAACCCGGTCATGGAACTTCTAAAGTCCGGGCGTCCCGTGGATAAGCTGTTGGTGGCACAGGGCGAGGTGCGGGGAAGTATCGGGAAGATTATTTCCCTGGCGCGCCAGCAGGGGATTTTGGTCAAGGACACCAACGGGCAGAAGATGGATGCCCTGTGCGGCGGCGCCTCCCACCAGGGAGTGATTGCCTATACGGCCGCTGCGGCGTATGCACAGCTGGAGGATGTATTTCAGCTGGCGGAGAGCCGGGGCGAACCTGTCCTGATTTTAATTGCGGATGAATTGGAGGATCCCCATAATTTGGGGGCGATTCTGCGTACTGCGGAGTGCTGCGGCGCCCATGGGGTGCTTATCCCGAAGCGGCGCAGCGTAGGGCTCACCTCTGCCGTATTTAAAACCTCCGCAGGTGCGGCGGAATATGTGCCGGTGGTGCGGGTCGCCAACCTGGCTGCGGCAGTCGAGGAACTCAAACGCCGCGGGGTCTGGATTTATGCGGCGGATATGCAGGGTACTCCCTGGTGCCAGCAGGATTATTCCGGGCCCGTGGGGCTTATTGTGGGCTCTGAGGGCCAGGGCGTCAGCCGTCTGCTGAGGGATAAATGCGATTTTACGGTGTCCCTGCCCATGCAGGGGAAAATTACTTCCCTGAATGCGTCGGTGGCGGCTTCCGTAGTGCTGTATGAAATTGCCCGCCAGCGTTTGGGGCTCAGGGCAAAATAAACGGCCTGTGCGCAGGCTGGGAACAGCTGTCTTCATTGGGAACCTTACTGGTAAATGCCCGGATATCAGGGAAAAGGGCGGCCGGTTTACATAAGGGATGCAACACTGGGAAAAATAACCTGGGAGAAAGGAGTGCCGCAGGTGAACGATAAAAATGAGAAATATGATTTAGATAGTATTTTGGAGGAGATTCGCCGTAAAAATGAGGAGAACCTGCACCCGCAGGAGGCCTCACAGGAGGAGCCCGCAGCCGAAGAGGCACAAAAGGATCCGCAAGTGCAGCCCGCTGAGCAGCCGCAGGGCTTTGCGTTTACCCCGCCGGAGCAGGAGACGGAAGCCCCTGTATCGCCGCAGGAGCCGGAGGCTTCCGAAACTCAGGAACCGCAGGATGCAGAAAAGGAGCCCCGGCAGGAGGGGTTCCAGCTGAATTTCGATGTGGATGCCGCTCTCAGGCAGGCCCAGAGCTCTCTGGACGATAAGGATCGGACCATGACCTTCTCGCCTGCACAATTTTCTCGTATGACGCAGCCTGAGGGGCAGGAGCTGCTTGAGGAGGGGGAGGAAATTCTCCTGGATGAGGAAGAAGACGGCTCGCAGGATCAGACAGACGGGGAGAAAACGAAGAAAAAGCAGAAGAAGGAGCCGGCTGAGGAGGAAATTCTGGAATACAACCATCCGGACGAGGCCCCCAGCATTCTGGACGATCTGCATGAACTCAAGGGTTCCCTCACGCTGCGCCTGGTGCTGACCATCATCATCTTTGTGGCGCTGGCCTATCTGGCGGCGTCAACCGTCATGCCGCTGCCCATCCCGGGGGCCATCTCCTATGGAAAATCCCCCATCATGTTTATCGGGGCCAATTTGGTGCTGACGGCTGCGACGATTTTAATCAACAATGCTGCAATCGGAGGCGGCCTTCTGGCGCTCTTCAAGATGAAGTCCAACAACGACAGCCTGGTGGCCTTTGCCAGCCTGGCGGCGATTGCCCATGGAACGGCAATGCTGGCTTCGCCGGGGAGCCTGAATACCCGGATGGTGAACCTGTATTTCCCGTTGGCAGTTTTGGGGATCCTGTTTAACACCATTGGAAAAATCATGTTTGTGGACCGCATCATTGCCAACTTTAAAATTGTGTCCGCCAATTATCAGAAATACGCCGCGGTCAAGGTCCCGTCCCAGGATCTGCCGCTGTTCTCCGCATCTCTGACGCCGGATGAGCAGGATGTGGCCTACTTTGCCAAGGCTGAATTTTTGACCGATTATCTGCAAATGGCCTACAGCGAGGATCATGTGGAAAAAGTCAGCCGGATTCTCACTCCCATTGTGGTTGGGGTTTCCCTTCTCATGGGTGCGGGGACTTTTCTGCTCACCAAGGATATTTTTGGGGCGCTGTCCGCCTTTGCGGCCGTTGCCTGTATCTGCGCGCCCTTTACCTCCGCAATGATTGGAAACCTGCCTATGTCTCGCGCCACGCGCTCCCTGTACCGGCGTGGGACCTGTATCTCCGGCTATTCCGCCATTGAGGAATTTAATAATATTGACACTGTGATGTTCGATTCCCAGGATATTTTCCCCCAGGGAACCGTACAGATGCACGGGATGAAGGCCTTCAACCGGGAGAAAATCGAGGACGCCATTGTAGACGCCGCCAGCATTACCACCGCTATCGGCAGCCCCATGAAGAATATTTTCCTCCCGGTGCTGCGCAAACAGCAAAATCCCCAGCTCAAACGGGTATCCGGTATCTCCGGGGAGGACGGTCTGGGCGTGTCCGCCATTGTGGATACCCAGCGGGTACTGGTGGGTAGCCGGGAATTGATGGATCGCTACGGCATTATTCTGCCCTCTTTGGAGCAGGAGGCCAAGCTGCGCCGGGATAACTTTGAAATCCTCTATGTGGCCCGCGCCGGACGGCTGAGCGCAGTCTTTGTCATCAGCTACAACGCCGACGATGAGATTGCGGAAACGCTGTATGATCTGCAGGAGCAGGGGATTCAGATTATGGTCCACTCCATGGATCCCTTTATCACTGTCAAACGGATTTCGGAGATCTTTGATCTGGATGAAAACGGTATCGGGCTTTTAGAGGGCCCAGCTGCCCAGGAATACCGGGAATGCGCCAAGGAGAAGGCCCGGACAAAGGCCTATCTGTGTTCCACTACCTCCCCGGTTTCCCTGGCGAACGCTATCCTGTGCACGGAGCGGGTGCGGGGCGCCATCTCTGTGGGCAACATCCTGCAGCTGATCTCCATGATACTGGGCTTTGGTATTGTGGCGTTTTTCGCCCTCACAGGCTCCATTGTACGCCTGGGCTGCATCCCAGTGATGGCCTACCAGCTTATCTGGACGCTGATCATCGCCATCGCCAACGCCATGCGCCGGTACTGACCGGCAGGCCATACCCGGCTGTTACAGATTTTGAAAAGAAACGAAGCGGCTCCCACTGGGAGTCGCTTCGTTTTTCATGTTCTGTGTATTCGGGATTATTGCGGCGCCCCCGCCGCTAGGGCCAGGAAAGAGCTATTCCTCAATCGTCTGCCCTACATAGTTGGTTACCCCAACCTGCCTGCCGTTTTGCATATAGATCCGGGGAACCCGCTTGCCCACCAGGCAAACTACCTCATAGTTGATGGAATCGGTGAGAGTTGCCATCTCGTCGGCAGTGAGGGTATTCTCCCCGTCGGTTCCAATCATGACGGCGGTATCCCCGGGGCACACGCCGTCGATCCCTGTGACATCCAGCATCAGCTGGTCCATGCACACCCGGCCCACCACAGGCGCCAGGCGCCCTCTCACCAGCATCCGGGCCCGGTTGGAGAGAATCCGGTGATAGCCGTCCGCATAGCCGATGGTGACGGAGGCGATAACCCGCGGTTCTTTGGCACACCAGGTGCGCCCATAGCTGATATAAGTGCCGGGCTCCACGGTTTTCACCTGGGAGATACAGCAGGTCAGGGACAGGGCGGGATGCAGATCCAAAATCCCCCCGCAGTCTCCGCTGGGGGAGAGCCCATACAAAACAATGCCCGGACGTACCATATCCAGATGCATCTGCGGGTACAACAGGGTGGCGGCGCTGTTGCAGCAGTGCCGGATAGGGAAGATAATTCCCTTCTTTTCCAGAAGCTTCAGAATTTCCATAAAGCGGCTGAACTGCCCCTTGGTGTAGGCTACAGCGTCTGCATTGGTCTCATCCGCGCAGGAAAAATGGGTAAAGATACCGGTGAATTTGAGCCCGGGCAGCCCGCAGATGTCCTGGATTTTTTGGGCGGAATCCAGAAGGTTTCCCTCATCGGTCAAAAAGCCCAGACGCCCCATGCCGGTGTCCACCTTCACATGGGCGTCCACCGTAACGCCCAGTTCCTGGGCAGCCTGGGAGAGCTGACGGGCATACTGGGTGGAAAACACAGCCTGGGTAATGCTGTATTCGCACAGCGTGCCCGCGTACTGTGCAGGCGTGGTTCCAAAAATGAGAATGGGCTTAAAGATGCCGTCCCGGCGCAGAGAGACCGCCTCCTCCACGTTGGACACCCCGAACCAGTCCACCCCGTGGCGGTTCAGTTCCCGCGCCACAAATTTGGCGCCGTGCCCATAGGCGTCCGCCTTCACCACACCCAGCACCTTGCAGCCGGGGGAGACCAGCTCCTTGACTTTTTCGATATTATGGCCGATGCAGTCCAAGTCCACAGTGGCCCAGCTTCGTTTTAAAAAATCTGACATCACAGCTGCCGGTTTTCCCAAAACAGTCCGCGCAGTTGGAACAGACGGCGGTATTTCCTGCACTGCCTGGGAAATACTCAATCCTACCCGCCTGTTTTTTCGCAAACTCTCCCGAAAACCGGCGTCCCTCCTTGTCCAGACGCCGCTGTGCGGCGTTTCATATGGTGTGGGCCCTGCGCCGGACTCTCCTAGGCCGGAATACGGGAACCCTTTATGTAATATGGCATTGCGCTAAGCCCAAACCGCCCCATTGGGGGTGGAGTTGGCTTTGCGGGTTTCCCCGGCGGGGGAGAATCCCAGAAGATTAGCCGGGCTTAAAACACAGGGGGTCTCTCCCCGGCCGCAATGTCCGCTGTAAGGGCCGTACATCTTCGGCTGCACCGGGATGGACAGCCTCAGTCGGCCTTTCCTCTTCGGTGCGGCGGATCCTTGGCCCTCCAGACTAGTATACCATTTTATGGAGATGACACCCTGCTTTTCACAAAAAGTTTACGTTTCCTGGGCGTCCTTTTGCAGACGCCGGATTTCCTGCTCCAACAGGGACAGATCGGAGAGGCTGGATACCTTGCCTGCCATCACCCGCAGACTCGCGGCCCCCCGCAGGCCCTTGACATACCAGCTGATATGCTTGCGGGCCTCCCGCATCCCGGTGTATTCCCCTTTGTACCGGCACAGCAGCGTGATATGCCGCCGCATGACACAAAGGCGCTCTTCCAGCTGGGGCCCCGGTAAAAGGATCCCCTGGGTGAGATAGGCCTCAATCTGCCGGAAGATCCAGGGGTTCCCATAGGCGGCACGGCCCACCATCACCAAGTCGCATCCGGTTTGACGGTACATGGCAAGGGCGCTTTCGGCGTCTGTCACGTCCCCGTTGCCGATCACGGGAACGCTCACCGCCTCTTTCACCCGGCGGATGATATCCCAGTCCGCACTGGGTGCGTACATCTGGCGCCGGGTGCGCCCATGGATGGTCAGGGCGCTGGCGCCGTTTTCCTCGCAGATCTGCGCGAATTCCACGGCATTGACGCTGTCCTCATCCCAGCCCTTTCGGAATTTGCAGGTG
Organism: Marvinbryantia formatexigens; assembly: GCA_021771035.1. Lineage (GTDB taxonomy): Bacteria > Bacillota > Clostridia > Oscillospirales > Ruminococcaceae > CALXEM01. The sequence continues at coordinate 44,768 of JAETPU010000019.1, forward strand.
ACCGGCACCGGGACGGCCCGGCAGACGGCTTTCACAATTTCTCCCGCCAGCTTGGGGTTTTTCATCAGGGCGGCGCCGCCCCCATTTCCCGCCACCTTTGGCGCGGGACAGCCCATGTTGATATCGATGATGTCCGGGTGGTAGGCCATGGCCTTTTGAGCCGCCAGGGCCATCACCTCGGGCTCGCTGCCGAACAGCTGTACAGCCATGGGGCGCTCCGTATCTGCCACCTGTAAAAGGGCGGCGGTTTTTTTATCGGAATACATCATCCCCTTGGAACTGGTGAGCTCCCCCACCACATAGGCGGCGCCGAACTCCTTGCAGATCTCCCGCATGGCCCGGTCCGCAACGCCCGCCATAGGGGCCAGGGCCGCCGTCCTTTTTATTTCAACTGTGCCAATCCTCAAAGAAAGACCCCTTTTCCTGTGTTGTGCCTGAATATCCCCGTTCCAAACACGGGGAACCCGCTGTAAATGCCGGGTCAGTGCCTTTATTTTATCAAATCGGTGAAAATAATACAATGAAATGTGATACAATGTTCACATAGAGGATGCACCTGCAACGATGTTAGACGGTTTGGTGCCTTTTTCACCGGCTCAAAGGGATGGCCGGTGTTTGGCTTATGCCAAAGCGCGAAACTTCCTGGTCCTCTTAGAATTTATGGTATAATAAACGCAAATAGCGGTAAAAACGGCATTAGCCGTTTTTGCGGATGCATTTTTTTACCGTACTGGCAGCAAGCCGATAAGTGGCTTGTCTTTATGGTACAATGTTCACGCAGAGTGTGAACCTGCAATCATCAAAGATGATGGAGCGAAACATCCTGTTTCAATGAAAGCTTGTGTCAGAATCCTCAGTCAGCAACCCGGTTCGGGGGATAGGCGGGCATTTGCGGGCGCCAAGCCAAAAATCCCGGCAGGGCCCGGTACCGTTCATGATAGGACAGCGGCAGTTTAAGAGCGGACAAGCCGCCTTTAGTGCCGCAAAACCGGCAATACGTCCAGAAAGGCAGGAAAAGGAAACAATGAGACTTTTAGCGGTGGATTCCAACAGTGTGCTCAACCGCGCATTCTATGGAATCAAAATCCTCACCACCAAGGAGGGGCTCTATACCAACGGGGTGTACGGATTTTTAAATATTTTTCTGAAGATGCTGGAGGAGGTTTCCCCGGATGCGGTGGCCTTTGCCTTTGATCTCAAGGCACCCACCTTCCGCCACAAGCAGTATGCCGGGTACAAGGCCCAGCGCAAGGGGATGCCCGAGGAATTGGCAGCCCAGCTGCCCTATTTAAAAGAACTGCTGCGGGATTTGGGCTACCGCATCGTGGAGTGCGAAGGCTTTGAGGCGGACGACATTCTGGGTACTCTGGCAGATGCCTGCGAGCGCAGCGGGGATGAATGCGTGATTGCCACCGGGGACAGAGACAGCCTTCAGCTGGTGAGCGGGCGTGTTCACGTGCGCCTGGCCTCCACAAAGATGGGGCGCCCCCAGACGGATTTGTACGACCTGGACGCCATCCGGGAGAAATACGGCGTAACCCCAATCCAGCTCATTCAGGTAAAGGCCCTGATGGGGGATACCTCGGACAATATCCCCGGTGTTGCGGGAATCGGGGAAAAGACAGCCCTGTCCCTGATTGCACGGTTTGAGACTGTAGACAAGGTGTACGAAAACCTGGAGGATCCCTTTATCAAACCCGGCGTCCGGGCCAAGCTGGCGGCGGACAAAGAGAACGCCTACCTCTCGCTGGAGCTGGCGCGTATCTGCAGGGAAGCCCCTGTGGAAACCCAGCTTTCCGCGTATCTTCCGCAGCCGGCGGATGTTCCGGCCGCCCGGGCGCTGCTGGCGAAGCTGGAGATGTTCAAGATGATACAGCGCCTGGGACTGGATTCCCCCGCAAGTGCCGCTCAGGAAAAGCCGGAGCAGCCCGTGGATTCGGGCCCGGCAGAGGCGCCGGTGCCTGTTTGCGTGCTGGACGCTGAGGGGATTTCCAAGCGGCTCACCGGGGCGAGTCAGGTGGATTTCCTCTGTGAATTTCAGGGGGACACCCCCAAAACCCTGGCCTTTTATACAGGGGATTCCCCGGAGTGCTGCCTGGCCCAGGATGCCCCCGGCGCCCTGGCACAGCTGCTGCGCGCCCCGGCTAAGCTGAGAACCGACGACAGCAAATCCATCTGCCGGTTTGCCTTTCGTCAGGGGCTTCCCGCAGGGAACATCGTATTTGACGCCTCGTTGGCCGGTTATATCCTCAACCCCACCCAGTCCTCCTATGAATTGGGGCGCCTGGCGCAGGAGCACAACGTGGCGCCCAAGGGCTTCACCCAGCCTGAGGGGCTGCCCGCGGGAATGGAGTTCCTTCCGGCCCTTTTTGAGAGGATGCAGGAGCAGATTTCTTCCAATGAGCAGGGGCATCTGCTCGGGCAGATTGAAATCCCCCTGGCAAAGGTTCTGGCAAGTATGGAGGAAATCGGCTTTCGCATCGACACTGCGGGGCTCAGGGAGTTCGGCGAGATGCTGGACGGTGAAATTGCCCAGAGCCAGGAGAGTATTTACACCCTGGCAGGGGAGCAGTTCAATATCAATTCCCCCAAGCAGCTGGGAGAGATCCTCTTTGTACGCCTGGGGCTGCCCGCCCGTAAAAAGACCAAGACCGGCTATTCCACCAACGCGGATGTGCTGGACAGCTTAAAGGACAAGCATCCCATTATCCCGATGATTTTGGAATACCGCAAGCTGACCAAGCTCAAATCCACCTATGTGGAGGGGCTTTTAAAGGTGGTGGGGCCGGACGGGCGGATTCACACCCGCTTTAACCAGATTGAAACCCGCACCGGGCGCATCAGCTCCCTGGAGCCCAATTTGCAGAATATCCCCATCCGCACCGAGCTGGGCAGCCGCCTGCGGGCCTTCTTTTTGGCCCGGGAAAATTGGGTGCTGGTGGACGCAGACTATTCCCAGATTGAATTGCGGGTTCTGGCGCATATCGCCCAGGATAAAAATATGATCGATGCCTTCCAGAACGGGGAGGACATCCACACCAACACTGCGGCCCAGGTGTTCGGGCTGCCGCCTTTGTATGTCACGCCCCTGATGCGCAGCCGGGCCAAGGCGGTCAATTTCGGTATTGTGTACGGAATCGGCGCCTACTCCCTGTCCCAGGACATCGGGGTTTCGGTAGCCGAGGCCGACGAGTATATCCGCAATTATCTGCGCACGTTCTCCGGGGTCAAGCGCTATATGGACGATACGGTGGCCTTCGCCCAGGAACACGGCTATGTGCAGACCCTGATGGGACGCCGCCGGTATATCCCGGAGGTGACAGCCTCCAACAAGGTGACCCAGGCCTTCGGCAAGCGTGTGGCAATGAATACGCCCATCCAGGGGACGGCGGCGGATATTATCAAGATTGCCATGATCCGGGTGTATGAGCGCCTGGCGGCCGAGGGGCTGCAGGCCAAGCTGATTTTGCAGGTTCACGATGAACTGATCGTAGAGGCGCCGCCCCAGGAGGTAGAGAAGGTCAAAACGCTGCTGATCCAGGAGATGGAGAATGCGGCGCAGCTGTCCGTTTCCCTGGACGCGGACGTGAGCGTCGGGGAAAACTGGCTGGCGGCCAAGGCGTAAAAAGCCCGCGCCGGGCTGAACGGGCGCCTGGTTTATGAGAATGAGAAGAAAGGGGGAAGCGCTGATGGAACATTCTATCCGGATTGTGCCCATGGGCAGCGAACACGTGATGGATATGGCGGATTTGGAAGCCGCCTGCTTTTCCGAGGCCTGGACTGCCGCACAGCTGGCCTATGAACTGGATAACCCCCATGCGGTGTATTTCTGCGCTGTGCACGACGGGCGCACCGTGGGCTTTGCCGGGATGCACAATGTGCTGGGCGAGGGCTATATCACCAACGTGGCGGTGCTCGAGGAGTTCCGCCGCCGGGGAATCGCATATGCTCTTTTACAGGAGCTGTTTGAGTATGCCGCCGGGCATGCTATGGCGTTTCTCACTTTGGAGGTGCGCCAGTCCAATGACGGGGCCATTCGGCTGTATGAAAAATGCGGGTTTACCCGGCAGGGGATTCGCCGCAGGTTTTACCAGAATCCAAGCGAGGATGCGCTTTTAATGACGAAATTTTTTGTAAGTGGGGAAGGGACGGATTGCGATGAAGATACTGGGGATCGAGAGCTCCTGTGACGAGACGGCAGCTTCTGTGGTGGAGGACGGGCGTGAAATCCTCTCCAGCGTGATTGCCTCCCAGGTGGCGGAGCACCGGCTGTATGGAGGCGTTGTGCCGGAGATAGCCTCTCGCCGCCACGCGGAAAATATTGTGGAGGTCACCCAGCAGGCTCTAAAGGAAGCCGGATGTACGCTTGGGGATATCGAGGCTGTAGCGGTCACCTATGCGCCGGGGCTCATCGGCGCGCTGTTAGTGGGAGTCAACTTTGCCAAGGGCATGGCCTTGGCCTCGGGAAAGCCGTTGGTTCCGGTCCATCATCTGCGGGGGCATATTGCCTCCAACTATCTGAGTTCCCCCCAGTTGGAACCGCCCTTTTTGTGTTTGGTGGTGTCCGGCGGACACAGTCATATTGTAGAGGTCAGCGGCTATACCCAGTTCCGGGTGCTGGGGCGCACCAGGGACGACGCCGCGGGGGAAGCCTATGATAAGGCCGCCCGGGCCATGGGCTTCCCCTACCCGGGAGGCGTGCACATTGATAAAATTGCGCCCACGGGCAATCCTAAGGCCTACCGGTTGCCCAGGCCCAAGGTGGAGGGTTCCCCCTATGATTTCAGCTTTTCCGGGCTGAAAACCGCGGTGATTAACCTTTTGCACAACGCCCAGCAGAAAGGGGAGACTGTGAAGGTGGAGGATCTGGCGGCCTCCTTCCAGGATACGGTGAGCGAGATTCTCACCGAGCATATGATGCTGGCGGCCCGGGATACTGGGTACCAAAAAATTGTGCTAGCCGGGGGCGTGTCCGCCAATTCCGGGCTGCGGGAGCGGATGCAAAAGGCCTGCGGGGAGCGGGGGTACCAGCTGTATCTGCCAAAGCTCTCCCTGTGCGGGGATAATGCCGCCATGATAGCCAGCCAGGGCTATTATGAATATCTTGCGGGAGTGCGTGCCGGCGCGGATCTCAACGCCTGCGCCAGCCTGAATATCGAAGCGGGATATGCAGGGTAAATGCAGGGTTCCTGCCCCTGAAATTCCCGCAAAACCCCCGCCGTATTGATGCTATGCCGAAAGGAAGAACTGCCATTTTAATAAGGCCTGTGCCGGAAAAAACGCCGCTCCCGTTACTCTGGACAGGGCCAAACAGCTCCGTGATCCCTGCAAAAAGTGCGCCCATTGACGGCGTCTTGGTCCAACTGTGCCGTACAGGCGTTCCTGTATCGGGCAGCAGAAGCCCAGGATATTTTACCAAATGGAATAGAAAGGGAGGAACCCCACAGCTGTTTTGGGATACTGCGGGTAAAGTGTACAGGTCTTTTGTTGTAAAATTGTCAATTTCGTAAAAAGAATAATATTGATGATTTTTTAACAGATTGGACATTGAAAAACAAAAATGCCAAGGGTATAATGATAGATGTGGAAAATTTGGTTTATCTACAACAACAGTTGTCGAGAGGAGATCGAATCATGACCAATAACAAAAATGTCCTCAAGTGGATTGAGGAGATGGTCGCTCTGACAAAGCCGGACAAGGTTGTCTGGATTGACGGCAGCGACGAGCAAATTGAGGAAATCCGCAATGTCAGCGTCTCCAATGGTGAGATGATTCAACTCAACCAGGAGGAGCTGCCTGGCTGTTACCTGCACAGAACTGCTATCAACGACGTTGCCCGTGTGGAGGGCAGAACCTTCATCTGCTCCAGAAAAGAAGAGGATGCCGGCCCCACCAATAACTGGATGGATCCCCAGGAAGCTTATGAGAAGCTGGGCAAGCTCTTTGACGGCTGCATGAAGGGCAGAACCATGTATGTAATTCCCTACTGCATGGGCCCCATTGGTTCTCCGTTCTCTAAGGTCGGCGTTGAGCTGACCGACTCCACCTATGTTGTTTTGAATATGGATATCATGACCCGTATGGGCCAGGCTGCTCTGGATCAGCTGGGCGATGAGTCCAACGATTTCGTCCGCGGCCTGCACTCCAAAGCACAGCTGGATGAAGAAAACCGCTACATCTGCCACTTCCCCGAGGACAACACCATCTGGAGTGTCAACTCCGGATACGGCGGAAATGTTCTGCTGGGCAAAAAGTGCTTTGCGCTTCGGATTGCCTCCTATCAGGGCAAAAACGAGGGCTGGATGGCTGAGCATATGCTGATCCTGGGTATCGAGAATCCTCAGGGCGAAGTGAAATATATCTGCGCGGCATTCCCGTCTGCCTGCGGCAAGACCAACCTGGCGATGCTGATTCCGCCGGAGATCTATGCAAAAGAGGGCTACAAGGTTTGGTGCGTAGGCGATGATATCGCTTGGCTGCGCCAGGGACCGGACGGACGCCTGTGGGCTATCAACCCCGAGGCCGGCTTCTTCGGCGTAGCGCCGGGAACCAACGAGAAATCCAATCCCAACGCGCTGGCAACCACCAAGAAGGGCACCATCTTCACCAACGTGGTTCACAACCTGGACAACAACACCGTTTGGTGGGAGGGCCTGGACAAGAACCCGCCGAAGAACGCGAAAAACTGGAAGGGCGAGGACTGGGATTACACCAAGGGCGAGAAGGGCGCGCATCCCAACAGCCGCTTTACCGCTCCTGCTGTCAACTGCCCGTGCATCAGTTCTGAGTTCAATAATCCGCAGGGTGTGCCGATTTCCGCAATCGTATTCGGCGGCCGCCGTGCTAAAACCGCTCCGCTGGTCTATCAGTCCCGCGACTGGAACCACGGTGTGTTTGTAGGCTCCATCATGGCCTCTGAGACCACTGCCGCCGCTACCGGCGCTGTAGGTGTCGTCCGCCGTGACCCGATGGCAATGCTGCCCTTCTGCGGCTACCATATGGGCGACTATTTCAAGCACTGGATTGAGATGGGCGAGAAGCTGGGCGACAAGGCTCCGAAAATCTTCAACGTCAACTGGTTCAGAACCGATGACGAGGGCCACTTCATCTGGCCGGGCTTCGGCGACAATATGAGAGTGCTCATGTGGATCCTGGCCCGCTGCGAGGGCAAGGCTGACGCGGTTGAGACTGCTATCGGCTATGAGCCCAAGGCAGAGGATATCAATATCGAGGGCTTGGATCTGGATGTTGAGACTGTCCGCGGCCTTCTGAATGTGGATAAGGATCTCTGGAAAGAGGAAGCCAAGGGCATCCACGAGTTCTATGGCAAATTCGGCGACAGACTGCCGTGCGAATTGTCCAAGGAGCTGGAGACCCTGGAGGAGAATCTCTCCAAGTAAGACCGACTTTAGCGTAATAAAACCGGGAGTGAAGCTTCACTCCCGGTTTTTGTATTTCAGTATTCCGTAAGCGGGGCCTCTTAAAACTCCGGGCAGGGAAGGCCAAAGAACGCCTCTGCCATGAGTGCGGCGCCCAGGCGAAAGCCGAAAGAAAAAGCGTTGGCCTCCTCAAAGCCGTTGGACTCCAGATAAAGGCCTTCCAGGCCTTGAAGGCGCGGGAGATCCCGCTGGGGAAGCCGGGAGGCCCACAGTTTAGTTTATAACTTAGTCCCTCAGCGTCCCTTAGAAGTTTTGGACAAGCCAAAACTTCCGTAGCCAATTTTAGTCCTGTCTATCAAAGTTCTGTTGTTACAGCGGGGTAAAATCAAAGCTAGGGGTACCGGGACGCTCGTAGTTTGATTCTAGTCTTAGCCCAGTCCATTGTTCCAACCACGGAGAATTGAAACCTGTTTCAATTCTCATTAGGGATGCTGTATGACTCAGATAAGAAGGTGCTTAGCGCATCCCGGCGTCCCTTTGAAGTTTTGAGACAAGCCCAAAACTTCCGCAGCAAATTCCAAATTATGGTCTGCACGGCCAGAAAAGGGGGAAAGAGCCGCCCAAGAGGGGAGTACCCCTCTTTGGGAACACCCCCCTGGGGCAGTTATTTGAACTCAATCAGCCGAGGCTGGAAAAAAGTCGAGAATCGCAAACTCTCTCAACTTTCAGGCCCATACTTGGGCCGATGCCACTGATGCGAGTATAGTTTTTATTCCCGTCTATCAAATTACTCCCGTAATCCGGGGGTTCATCAAAGAAAGGGGCACCGGGACGCTCGTAGTTAATTTATATCTTAGTCCCTCATCGTCCCTTAGAAGTTTTGGACAAGCCAAAACTCCCATGGTTTTTTACAAGGCCTGTGGCATCCTTTGTCGTTTGCGGGTTGGGTGGTCAAAAGGAGGGAAGGGGAATCGAAACCCCTTCCCTCCTTTTTTATCTTTGGGTACTTTCTGTAACCAGAAAGTACCGCCGCCCGGCA
>JAETPU010000020.1 GCA_021771035.1 Marvinbryantia formatexigens
ATAACCACATTCTGGGCAGACTGCAACTCTAACATCATCTATAGTTGTCGCCTTTTGCTTTTCATCTATATGAACAACAATCCCATAGCCACCACCATTAACTTTAAGTTTTAAATCTGATTTCATGATTGCTCCACACTTTTCACATTTTCTCATTGTTTATACCTCCAAATTTCGATTTATCAGGATGATCATAGCACGACCAATCTTTTGGTTCAAACCGCAATCTGTGAAATCGACCAGTGCCATCAACACAAAAGGTAAAAGGAATAAGATTTTTGTGTTCACGATACGACAGGCAGCATCACCGTAAAGACCGTCAGGCCACCCCCGCTCTCCGCCGTGATCGTACCCTTGTGGAGCGTGACGATCTGCTTGGCGATGGCGAGGCCCAGCCCGGCCCCGCTGGAGCCGCGCCCCGTGTCCAGCCGGTAAAACTGCTCAAAGATGCGCTCCAGCTTCTCCTGGGGAATAGTCCCGCCGTGGTTGGAAAACCTCAGCTTTACGCGGTCCTCGCCGCTCTCGGCCTCAATGGTGATCTCGGTTCCGTCGTAGCTGTAATTCACCGCATTCCGTAAAAGATTGTCAAAGACTCTCTGCATCTTGTCGGCGTCGCAGTTCAGCAGAATGTCCTCCCCAGCCGCAAGGCGACAGGTCAGGCCCTTCTGATCCAAAACCGGCTGAAACTCATACACCAGCTGCTCCAGCAGGCGGGTTAGGTTGATCTCGCTGTATTGCAGGGTGATGGTGGACAGGCTGTACCGTGCGATCTCCAGAAACTCGTTGATCAGATCCTCCAACCGCTCCGACTTGGTGAGGGCAATGGTGAGATACTTTTCCCGCAGTTCCTCAGAGAGCTGCTTTTCATCCCGCAGCAGGTTCAGGTAGCTGATGGAGGAGGCCAGGGGTGTTTTCAGGTCGTGGGCCAGGTACATCACCAGGTCATTTTTCTTCTGCTCGGCCAGGAGCATATCGCTCTTCTGCCGGTCAATGGTGTGCTTTGCCAGATTCATTTTCCGCTCAATGGGAAGCAACTCCGGGGGCAGAGAGATTTCTCCTGGCACGTCCTGGAACAGAGCGTCCATCCCCTTGCTGATACTCTCAAAATACCGGGTCAACCAGCGGAGATAACAGTAGAACAGGCCGGCGGCCACCAGCAGGAGGGACAGCAGAATGATGGCATCCATGTGGCTGCGGAAGGTACGCTCGTAGAACTGGAGGGCGGCGTCGTAGTCCATGCCCAGTGTGTTTTGAAACAGGGCCACCATTCCGTTGGCAAAGCGGCCCCGCAGCAGGACGGCGTAAGTGAGATAGATCACAGCGGCGGCCGCCGCCAGCACAGCTATGGTGCGAAGGAATATCTTCCTGCGGAACTGGCCGAAATCATTCTTACTTTTCAATGGTGTACCCAACCCCCCATACCGTTTTGATGAACCTGGGGCTTCGGGCAGGCTCGTCCAGCTTTTCCCGCAGCCGTCCGATGTGGGCCATGACGGTGTTGTTGTTCTTCAGATACTTCTCGCCCCACACCGCCTCAAACAGCTCCTCAGAGGGGACGACAACCCCCTGCCGCTCACAGAGATACCAGAGGACGGAGAACTCCAGGGGCGTCAGCTGCACTTCCTTCCCGAACAGGAAACACTTGTGATTGTCTCGATTGATGACCAGCCCCCGGATGTCGTATTCATGGACTGCTTTCTCCGGCTCTGGAGCAGAGCTGTTGTAGAGCCTGTACCGCCGCAGCTGGGTCTTGACCCTGGCAACGACCTCCAGGGGGTTGAACGGCTTGGTGATATAGTCGTCGGCCCCGATGGTCAGGCCCATGATCTTGTCCCCGTCTGCTGTCCTGGCCGTGAGCATAATAATGGGGCAATATGACTTCTCCCGGAGCTTCTTGCAGAGCTGAAAGCCGTCCGCATCGGGAAGCATCACATCCAGAATCGCCAGATCCAGGTCTGTGTGTTCCATGCAGTCCAGGGCCTCCGCGCCGGTGTAGCATTTGTGGACCGTGTAGCCGTCGCTCACAAGGTACAGCTCCAGCACATCGGCCAGCTCTTTTTCGTCGTCTACCACTAAAATATGGATGGTGTCTGTCACTTTGACTCCGCACCCTTTCTTTTCTTGAACGCACTAATCCCAGCGTTGACAGCACTCAGCACGAGAAACAGCCCCGTAAAATTGATCCAGATATCCTGATACGCTGTTTTTGCCAATGGTTCCCGCAAACTGGTAAACCAGACATAGGCGAACGCCAGCAGCTGGGACGGGATGTACGCAGCCACATACCGCAAAATCAACGGCTTAATAGGCAGACTGGTACACAGCTCAAACGCCACAATACCAATCAAAAGTATGATGGCCCTGTCTAATTCGTGCCAGTTGCCGCTGGGGTCCTCATAAATGCCGTTTAACAGATACAATACGCTGTTCAGAAGCGTTATCACAGTATAGATAATGGAATAAACTGACACCAGATTGATCCACTTTTTTGTGCTCATTTCCCCTTTTCCTCCAGGTTAAGATTTCATCACAATTATATCAAGATTCTTTTTGCTTTTTCCTCTTTTTCTCTGTGGAATTTCTTAAATTTTTCCTACTTTCAGCTATTTAATATCCTTCCGTCGAAATAGCCATATCCCGCCCAGGCAAACTACTACGCTGAGCCCCACATCCAGCAGAATGATCCGCACCGGATGCAAAATATCCTGTTCTGACAGCCCCGCCAGCTGTGCAGTCTGTCCTGCTGGATTCATGTCGTAAAAGAATTGAACAACCTCTCGTTTTCCACCGGATAAATAGTTGGGATTCGGTACGGTTTCCATTACCAATCCATCAAACATATCCTCTGCCACCCCCTCTATGGAATAGGTTTCCCCGGAGGTGCTGGATTCCGTCGGAACCAGTTGCATGGTGTATGGCCCTTGCTCCAACGCCTGAGAGAGTTTAACCGCCGCCAGCAGCAGAGCAGCCGCCAGCAGCAGGGAGATGATTGCCGCCCATGTTCTGCTCCCGCACACAACGACAATAAAGTAGAAAACCGCTGCATATAAAAGGCATGTCATGGTGCCCACGAAAAATGCTGTCAGGATTGCGCCCGGTGTAACTGGCGGCACGGAGAACAGAACGCTCCCCAGTGCCAACGCCGCAAGGGATGGCAGCATAAACAGAATCAAGACCGTCCCTGCACAGGTCAAATATCCTGCAAGATAGACGGTTTCGCGGCTTTTCCCAACCATCAGCTTATTGCGGATGGTGCCGCCGCTATACTCTGTCCCAACAAACAGGCTTAACACAATAGCCGCAGTAATACCTAAAGCCTGCTCTGCCTGAAACAGTGTCTGATCCAGTGCCACTGTATACCCCGGTTCGTCATAAAGCGTCATACCGTGATAAGCGCCGATGCAGATAGCCAGCGCACCGCCTGCCATTACCAGTGCCGCACCCCAGAACACCCAACTCCGAAAGAGGCGGGAAAAATTTGCCCACAATAGATCACGCATGGCTGTCACCTCCCACCAGGTTGATATAGTAGTTCTCCAGTGTCTCGTCCTGTTCCTGAATGGCTGCCACCTTGCAGTTTTTCTCGGCCAGGGCCAACGTCAGCTCCGTTATGTCCACAGTGCCGTATACATCTGCCGCAGTATCTGATCTGATGATATGTTCCATCCCCATGCTGTCCAACACCTGAACAAGAGCATTTATGTCGCTGACTGTCACCCGAACGCACTTTCGGCAGACATTCTCCAAATCTTTTGCACTGATCTCTTGCAGCATACTTCCTCTGTCGATAAAACCGTAATGGGTGGCAAGGCGTGAAAGCTCGTCCAAAATATGGCTGGAGATTAGAACAGTGATGTTCTTTTCTCGGTTCAACCGCAAAATTAGTTCCCGTATCTCTACAATTCCTTGGGGGTCCAAGCCGTTTACAGGTTCGTCCAGCACCAGAAAATCCGGGTCTCCGGCCAGCGCTACGGCAATGCCCAACCTTTGACGCATACCCAAAGAAAAATTCCTGGCCTTTTTCTTCCCGGTTCCACCAAGTCCCACCAACTCTAACAACTCAAAGACGCCGGCTTTTCCGGGACGCCCCAGAACTCTGTACTGTTGGCGGATGTTTTCCGCCGCCGTCATATCATAATAGATAGCGGGCGTCTCCACTACTGCCCCCATGCGCTTCCGGGTTTTGGTAATCTCCCGGGCAGTACTCTCGGTTCCATAGAGTCGGTAGCTGCCCGCTGTGGGCAACTGCAACCCGCAGATCAGCCGGATCAGTGTGGTCTTGCCTGCACCATTTTTTCCAACAAATCCATAGATTGATCCCTTGGGCACGTGCATCGAAAGGTCCTTTAATGCCTGAAAATGCCCGTAACTTTTGCAAAGGCCCTCCGTCTCCAAAATATATTCCATCAAAAGACTACCTCCACCAGATTGATTCTCTTTTCCCCAATGGAATTTCTTAAATTTTTCCTACGGTCAATGTTCAGCCAAGCCAGCCGTTATAAAAAGCGGTCACCCCCAATGCGGCTCCTATGACGGCGGCAATGAGAATGACAATAACGCCTTTTTTGTGTTCTTTGAAATACGCCAAAAGGATTTTCAAATCGTCCATGCTCAAAATCTCCTTAAATTGGCTTGTGAAAGCGAGGGAAAGCGGCGGTTTGCGGAAACCGCCGCTTTCCAAACATTAAGAGAGCTGTGTGAATGAGGCGTTCTGCTTCCGGTATGTATCGTTATCCTTCTGCTTCAGCTCCTGCTCCACCTGGGACAGCTGGCGCTCCAGATCCTTGATCTTGGCCTCGTCGGTCTCAGTACCCAGCCGCTGCTCCAGCTCCTGCTGTTTCTTTTTCAGTTTTTCAATCTCGCGGTCTACCTTATCGGTATTGCACTCCCAGGTCTCGTCCTTATCCTTTTTCCCCTCCGGGCCCTTCGCGCCCTGGCCCGCCGGATCAGGATCCTCGGGGGCGTCCGCATCGGGCTCCTTGGCATCAGGGACACCCTCCGGCTGTTTCGGCGCATCCGCTGCCCGCTCAGGATCGTCGAAATAGATCTTGGGCTGGCCGTCCTCGTCCTTGCCCATCCAATAGCGGCCGGACGGCTCCCGGGGCTCCTCCGGAACGTATTCATCCATCACAGGCTTCAGCTGACGGCCCTGAGACTCTTCTTCGGATTTCTGAACCTTGGACGCTCCCAGCACCTTCTCGGCTGTTGTCAAGGGCTGGACTGCGCCGGCGTTCACACCAGAAATAGGCATCATAAGTGATTCCTCCTCGAAATTTTACGCAGTAAATGAAATGGTCGGTTCAGACTCCGCCGGAGCGGCGGAAACCTCGCCGGCCGGCGTATAGGTGACCGGCTCACTGTCAATGGGTTCCGCCGCCTCGGCGGGCTTGTTGTTTTTCAGCGCCGCTTTCGCCGCCTCGCTGATCTGCACCACATCGGTTCCCTGGGGACGGTCCGGCTCTGCGCCTTCCTCCGACCGCTTGCGCTCCTCCCGGCGCTTTTCGATGGCGGCTTCCTGCTCCAGCTTTGCCTTTTCACGCTCGGCTTTCGCCTCAGCCTTCATGCCCTTGTCCAGCTTTTCCTGGTACTTGACGGCCTTCTCCGCGCATTCGCCGGTGTAGCCCAGCGCCCGCTTCATCTTTTCCGTATCGCCCTCGGCGCTGGCCTGCCGGTATACGCTCATGGGTGTACCCGACAGCTTGATGTTGGAACTTGCGCCCAGAAGCCCTTCCATCATCTGAATGTTCATGCCTGCATCTCCCTTCGGATAAATTTCGGGCAAAATGATTTGCTCCTTGTCAGTCTACCGAGTGAAAAGTACCCTTTCAAGGTTTTTGTAATGAAATGCTCTCTGGATGTTATGAAATGTTTTGCGCCAAGCGCTTACTCCACCGCCCGCATCTGCTCCGTCAAAGACTGCTTCCTCTGCCTGCCGGCCGTCCAGGCGGACAGGAGAAATTCCAGACCGAACAGCACCAGGAGAAACAGGCCCATTTCCAGGGCCGGGAACTGATATGGGACAATCTCACCGGCAAAGGATTGCCGGCTGACCTCCCGGCATACCACCACCGCAATCGGAAGTCCGATCAGAAGAACAGCTAAAGCGGCAAAGGCCGCATAGCAAAGCCCTTCGCAAATATTCATCCGGCACAGCTGCTTTCCGGTCAGACCAACGGAGCGCAGGACGCTGTTCTCCCGCTTCCGGGACATCTGGTTAGAGAGGGTCGTGTTGATCAGATTGACAACACCAAACAGGAAGATCAGCCAGGAGAGCGCCCGCAGCCCGCCGAAAATCAGGCCGCTTTGCATTTTCTCATATTCGATATGGACCCCGATGGTATCCAGTCCGAGATTGCTGCGGCTGGACAGAATTTCTTCCAGGCCGCTTTCCACACGCTCCGCTTTTCCCGGGTCGCTGACGACGCTCCAGGAGTAGTCAAAACGCTCAATTTTAGGATGGAGTTCCCGGAACAGCGCTTCCGGCGCGAACAAAGCCACCGAATCCATGGCAAGCGCGCCGTGTCCGTTTGCCATCCTCAACGGGTCAAACAGGCCGGATATGGTGACGGTCATGGTCTCCCGGCCCAGATGCAGTTCCATGGCGGCCCCGACATCCATCTCCGCATGGTGCGCCTGATAGCTTGCGCTCAGAAGGACGCTGTGGGCGTCTGCCGGCATGGTGCCAGATTCCAGTGCGGCTTCCACATCCGAGCGGTTCGTGTCTGTCAGAACATCGCACATACCGGCCTCGGCACTTGCGGAGGTCCCGAATTTCGCGTGCAGAGACTGGCGGGTGACCAGCACATCTGTCACACCGTCCACCGATAAAATTTCCTGCCGCAACCCGTCATTCAGCGGATTGCCCGCGGCCATGATCTCCTCCTCCGGCTGCTCCGAGGACAGGTAGATCTTATAGTCCCCATCCGGGAAGAACAGCCTTGCGGCCTGCTCTGGGGAGCGGGTCAAAACCACGGAGGACACAATCAAAAGCAGGATACCGCCCAGACTGAGAGAAGCCGCGATGCTCACCGCCTTTTTGCGGTCACGCCGGAAGTTCGCCAGTCCCATAGATACGGGGTTGAGCCTGATGCGTTTCTTCCGGCTGCGTATCCGCTCCTGCCCGGCGGAAAAGCGCACCGCCTCCAGCGGCGAGATACCGGCGGCGATTTTCACCGGCTTGTGGATGGAGACGGATACCATGAACCAGCAAACCAGGACGGTCAGGAGCACGGCCAGCCCATAATAGGCCCCGTGGAAACCCTTGGGGAACAGGAACAGGCCGCCGAGAACACCCAGCAATATGCCAAGGGAAATTCCAATGCCGCCCAGCCGCCGGCTCTCCTTTTTCACAATGCGCCGGATCTGTTTGGGCGTCGCCCCGATGGTGCGGAGCTGCCCATAGCTTTGAATCTTATCCTGAACGGAGATTCGGAAAATACTCTGGATGACCACATAGCCGCCAATCAGCACCAGGGCCGCGATGCCGCCAATCGTAGAGAAATCAATGGACTTGGAATAATAGGTAAAGTAACTGTTGTTCATTCCCGCAGGGGGGAGGCCATACCGCCCGGCAATCTCCCGGCAGTGGGCGGTCATGACCTCCTGGCTCAACTGCCTGTCGTTCTGGAAATGCACATAGGCGCGATACCCGGCAGGGTCAAATCCGGCCCACTGGGTCAAAGCCGCTTTGGAAACGGCAATAGCGCAGGTGTTTCCTTCCTTTTCCCCCATGGCAGACAGAATGCCGGTCACAACATAGTCGCCATAAAAACTCTCGGTGTCCAATCGAACCGTTTCACCGATTTCGGCGCCCAGACCATAAGTGGAGAGGAAGTATTCGCTGACAGCGACTTCATCCGCCTGTACTGGAAGTTCCCCCTTTACCAGCTCCATTTGGCTGCGGGCAATATACATCATGTCGCTGTCGCAGTACACATAGGAGGCGTTGTATCCCTGCTCCGAATGCTCCTGCCCAAGCAGATAGTATTCGCCCACCCGGGCAAACTCCGGCAGGTCTTTCAGGGCTGCCAGGTCGGATGCGTCAACGCCGGTGAAGACTGCTTCGTAGGTGTCGGCCACCTGATTGCGCTGGATCTGCGCCACGGAAACGGATAGAATCGCCGCAAAAGAGATCAGGAACGCCGCCAGAGCAACGGCAATCACAACCATCAGGTTCCGGCGCTTCTCACTGGCGAGGCTCTTCTTTGCCAGCTTCTTTACAATGGCGCCGGTGTCATTCTCAAAAGGCCAGGTCATCCTGTTCACTCCCTTGCATCTACGACAATTCCCGGATTTGCTCTACCAGCGACTGACTGCGCAGCTGCTTGATCGTTGCAAATGAAAAACCAATCTGAACAACAAGCATCAGGGCGAAAAAGCCCGTCATTTCCCAGATCGGGAAGTGGTAACGCACCTCGCCAAAAACGCTCATTGCGCTGAATACCCTGCATAAAAGCACGCCGAAGAGCGTTCCGA
Source organism: Marvinbryantia formatexigens (assembly GCA_021771035.1). Lineage (GTDB taxonomy): Bacteria > Bacillota > Clostridia > Oscillospirales > Ruminococcaceae > CALXEM01. The sequence goes on from JAETPU010000020.1 coordinate 8,476, forward strand.
AAGAGATGGAGAGGACAAACGCGCCTGCCGTATAGAGCAGGCCCTCCGTCAGCAGCATCTTTGAGACCTGACGGCGGCCCATACCCACGGCCTGCAATACGCCCAATTCCCGTTTGCGGGTCAGCACATTTGTGATCAATGTGTTCAACAGATTGAGTGCGCCGAACACACCGATCAATAGAACGAATAGATAGACCGGAGTGCGGTAATTCGCTAATAAGCCCTTATAGTTTTCCGCCCAATCATTCAGCGTAGTGACATACAGCCGCGCATTTTCCGGAAGAAGTCTTCTGACATCCTCGCGCACCTGCTCCCAATCACTGTCTGCGGTGTCAAGGAGAACCTGATAATTTAGATTCTCAGCCGGCATCAGCGCGGACAGCGTTTCCAAGGGCATATAGATCAACTCATAGCCGCCATACGGAATGCTTTCATCGACAATTCCCATCACGGTAACTTCTTTGCGTTCCCCTGTCCCGGCTTGAATGGTGAGTTGATCTCCAATGGACACTTCCCAGTCAAACAGCTCTGCTAATTGACTTAATTGCTTGATGACAACGCCGTTATTTGCAGTAAGCTCCTGCAAATCAGCCGTTCCCGCAATCAGGTATTCTTCTAAAAGGGTCTGCCGGTCCGCTGAAAAGGCGTCTGCCAGAAAAGGATTCTCATATCCTGTCGGAGTCGTAACATTCAGGACAGTCCCGCGATATACCCGCATATCCTTTACGCCATCCATCTCCGCAAGCCGCGCCATGAGATCAGGCGAAAGCGGATTTTCTCCTTGAAGTTCCACAAATTCCTCGCTGCTGTGGGATTGTGAGCCATAGTCGCCCAGTTCGATCCGGACCTGGCCGTATGGGAACACACCGCGGGCCACATTTACCGGGTCAATGGAGTTAAAATAGGCGGAGCTCGCCATGAGAAGGATGCCGCATATCCCCAAAGAGGCGACTGTCAGGATGGTTTTCTTTTTGCTGCGGGAGAAATTGATCAGAGCCAATCTGCTGCCGGACAAGGAGCGGCGCAATCTTTTTGTGCTTTTGACAGTCACCTCGTCCTTTCCGGCGGAATATCGAATGGCCTCAATCGGCGTAACCTTTGATGCCAGCTTGGCGGGATGCCGGACGGCAAGCATGATACACAGATACATGAGCGCCGCCGCCAGTGCCCCCACGACCAGCACCACATGGATGGCCCAGCCGCTTGGGACAAGGATGTATCCTGCGGCTGCTCCAACGATAAGACCTATGGGAATCCCTATCTTGGATAAACTGCGCCCTTCTTTCATCACAATCCGCTTGACCTGTCGCGCTGTTGTACCAATCGTCCGCAGCTTGCCATACTCGTTTGTTTTCTTGATAATGGAGACAAAGAACAGACTGTATATCACGAGTACACAGGCCAGTATCACAATGATAATTACAAATAAAACCGCAGTCATATATTCCAGGCTTCTCTGCCGAATCAGGGAAAAGTAATAGCCGGAAAAGTCAACATCTTTCGAGTCAACGCCCCATTCTCCAGCCAAACTCTGAATACAGGCTTTGATACTTTCTTCCGGCAGGCCGTCAGTCCCCTGCACGTTGATGTATGCGCTGTATACAGGGTTTTCAGCATGTTCCTTAATCAATGCGGGGGTTACAAAGATGGAATAGTTGGAATCTGTAACAGGTAAGATACCGCATACCGTATAATGCTGCCGGGCGCCGGTCAGCGCCAATGGAATCGTGTCGCCTACCCGAACGGTCAAGCCCTCCCGCTCCAAAAGGGCTTGTGTGACGGCCACCTCATTCTCTGTTTCCGGCAATCTGCCGTTCAAAGCCGGGTATTTCGCCAATCGGATCAGATTTTCGTCCATAGAACGCACAGTAACCTTGTATTCTCCATGGTCGAGCATACCCAGAAAAAAGCTGAATCCCGCTAAAACCCGGTCGTCATTCTCAATGGCGCGGGCCGTTTCATCATCAAGGCCGCTTATATTGGCCTGGTACATTCCGGCCGCATGATTGCGGGAAGCCCTTTGCGTGCCAATGGCGTACAATGCCGTCGCCATGACCAGGCAGGCGGCAAAGGCAATCGTCATCACGATCAGGATATTTCTTGTCTTATCTGCTGTCAGGTTTCTTTTCGCCAGCTTCTTCACAACCGCGCTGGTGTCGTTCTCAAAAGGCCATGTCATAGTTTACCACCTCTATTCTGTCACACGAAGCTGCTCGACTACGCTGTTTCTTCTGCAATACAGGCCGGCCCATTTTGTAAGGACAAATTGCAGCGCAAAGACCAGCAAGAAGTAAAAGACCACAGATACGGCGGGGAACGTGTACTCTACAAAGCTGAATCCAGGTACGTTTCCTACCGCAGAGCAGATCGCCTTTCCGATAATTAGACCGCCAACGATGGAAGCGGCAAAGCTGCCAAGAGTCTGGAACCCGTTTTCAAAGCCTATCATACGGTAAAGCTGTCTGCTGTCCAGGCCAATGGCGCGAAACAGCCCCAGCTCTTTCCTTCTGGAAATGATATTGGTCATGCTGGTATTGACCAAATTGATGATGCTGAACATGATAATAACGGCCAACAGTGCGTATGCTGCAAGAGAAATCGTGCTGAAAACGCTTTTGTATTGCATTGTCATATCTTTTAGCGTCTTCAGACGCAAATGATCGCTTGACGCAATCAATGAATGCAGTTCGTCCTCAATTTCTGTATAGCCGCCGTGCTCCATCCGAATCACAAACGAACTGTTTGCATTATAGGGAACGGTCTGCTCCATTTCCTCTGCGGGTAAGATAAAGCTGGACGCACTGTTTTTATCAAAGACAATAGCGGATACGACATAGGTAAAATTGCATTGCAAATCGTTTCCTGCCTGCGAAAAAGTGACGGTATCACCGACCTCATAGCTTTTTTGCAGGTACTCTAATTCTGGGCTGCCCATATTGACCACAAGTGAGTTTTCTCCGGTATGATCATGATAGGGCAGTTCCCCAGCCATCACCCGATCTTTCAGCGCCTCATAGTCTTCTGCATTCATGCTCCGGATCGCCGTTTCCATTCCGTCAATCGTGACGCAGAGTTCCTGTTGGCAGACGACTCCGCTTACGCCGTCTATCGACAAAATATCATGCTTCAATTCATCTGTCAGCAGATTGTTCTCCTGTAGCCGTGTAAGTGAAAACGTGGGTGTGACCAGCGCCCGGTTCAGCTCTACCACATAGGCTCCCTCGTAGGGAAAGCTCTGCTTTGCCCGCTGCTCAGGATCAAGAGAGGACAGCAGGGAGGAAATCCCCACAAGCATCATCCCGCTTAAAACGAGCGAGGTAAAGGTCAGTATGCTCTTTTTCCTGTCTCGAAGCAAATTCATAGCCGCAAGCGAACAGGGCGTGAGGGGTTTCCTGTTCCTTTTCAGACGTTTCCCGCCCTTTTTTACCTTGGTATAGCTGCTGTAACAGGATGCTTCCATGGGTGAAACCGACATTGCGATTTTAGCCGGCTTCAAAATGGACAGCTTTACACAAATAAAGACGGCGGCGCCGGACAAAAGCACGATCACAGCGTCAGGAAACAACTGAAACGCAGTCCTGTCTATCAGAAAGGACAGCATCCCGCCTGCAATGCACCCAAGCGGAATGAAACGGAGCGCAAGACAGTTTCCTTCCTTTGAAATGATTCGCTTGATCTGCTTTTTCGTGGCGCCAAGTGTACGCAGCTGCCCAAAGGATGTGACATTGTTCATGACTGAAATGAAGAATATATTATAGATGACCAGGGAACATACGCCGATCAGAACCAGCCCAACGAGCAGAACCGTCAGCACGGTCTCTTTTGACATGTTATTGCTGTCGATATATAGATTGTTGATCTGAATATTGTCTGTGGAGATTCCGCAATCCAGGCCAATCGTCCGGATCAGTTCTTTCAATTCTTGATTTGTATATTTTGCAGTATCACGAACAGAAATCATGGCGGCTGTGGGTTCGGCAGAGAGCGCGGAGTTTTCCCGCACAAAACTCTGTGAAACAATGGCGTTATATGCAACTCTGTTTCTGTCATTTTCGGCGGTCGTCTGGATAAAACCCGTGATTTGAAAATCCGCTGTTTCTAATTGACGGCTTGCCTGGTTTCGGTAATGAACGGATATGGTATCGCCAATATCCGCTTTCAAATTCAGGGCGTCTATATACCCCTTTTCTATAAGCAGTTCATTTGCCGCCTGCGGCATACTCCCTTCCATCAGCGTAATATTGGAAAGTCGCATGGTTGCTTCATCAGAACACACGATGCCCATTGTGACGCCGTTTTCCCGCTCTGTCATACCAACGGAACGGTAAACGCCTACGCTCTCAATACGGGGATCTGCTGTCAACAGGGAGATGTTTTCCTGGGAGAGATTTTGAAAAATCCCCTGATACGCAGTGGACGCCGCATATTCACTTGTAACATTGTAGGCGTAAGAAGAAACAAAGGCCATAATAGCAGCGGCCATAAAGATAATAACCCCAATCAGACGGTTCCTGAAATGGTTATGCCTGAGACGGGCGTTTGACAGCTTGCGGATTACCGCGCTGGTATCATTTTCAAAGGGCCATGTCATTGCAAAATACCTCCTTCAGTCCGTCGCCTTGATCCGCTCTACGAGAGAAAGCCGTCTGGTATAGCGAACTGCGCAGACGGAGAACACCGACTGCACGAAGAGCAGCGCAGCCCCGAACAGCAGAACCTGAAGCACCGGGAAATGATAGGTGAGCGTCCCGAACATACCGATCCGGTCGAACACCCGGCACACGGCCAGACTGCATACCGTCCCCAGGGTCAGGGTGACCAGCAGCGTGACCCCCACATAGTACAGGCACTCGAAAGACAACATCTTGGACAGCTGCCGGTTGCTCATGCCCACGGACTGGAATATACCGAACTCCTGCTGGCGGGTGAGAAGATTGGTAATGAGCGTATTGGCGAGGTTGATCAGGGAAAAGACGAAGATAAAAGCCAGAATGCCGTAGTCTCTTGCCAGTTCTCCCCGCAGGCCGCGCTCCAGTTCGGCGGACAAGTCCTCCAGGCCGGAGACCGCCACCCGCTGGTCGGACACGGCGCCGAACACCGCCCGCCGCAGTTGATCGCTGTCTTGCTCTGTGTGGAGGTTGACATAGCCGGTGAAGTCCGCAATCACAGGATAAAGGGTGGACAGCTCCTCCTCGGGCAAAATGAAGAAGTGGGACGAGCTGCCGATCTGAACATCCTGAACAATGCCCATCACCGTATAGGTTTTCGTCTGCCCGTTGTAGCAGGAAACGGTAATGTTGTCCCCCACCTGATAGCCAGTCCGATAGATCTCCTTCAGCGCGCTGCCGGCGGGGCAGACCAGAATGCCGTCCCCGTCCAACAGCTGCCGGTAGTCCGCGGTTCCCTCCAGGACCCCGCCGCCCTCGTACATCTCCGCCATATCCTCCTGGGAAATGCCTCTGACAACAAACGGCTCATGCTCGCTGTTGCCTGGAATGGCGCTGATGGCGGGAATCTCCACGCAGGTCAGGCTGTAGGCCGTGACATGATCCACACCGGGAAGGGAGGCCAGCTCCTCCCGCAGAGTTTGGCCCAAAGGATTCTCCTTCTGCATCTCCACAAATTCCCGGCCCGCGTAATCCTCATATTGCAGCAGATACTGGCTCCGGTCTCCAAACTGGGACTGGGCCATTTCCTTTACGTCCACTGAATTTGCGTAGGCGGAAACGCAGAGAAGAAGGATACCGGTCAGGCCCAGGGAGAGGGTGGTGACAAACGCCTTTTTCCGGTTCCGGGAGAAATTCATCAGGGCCAGACGGGGCATAGTCAGGCGGCGGTGGAGCTGCCTGGAAACGCTGGGACCCTGCTGCTGGGAATAGGCGGTGGCGCGGATGGCCTCAATGGCGGAGACCTTGCCCGCCATTGCCATAGGTTTTCTGGTGGCGATCAGGACAGTTCCATAAGTCAGGAGGGAAACCACCACCGCAGAGCGGATATTGTCTCCCCAGGACCAGTAGCCGGGGACGGCAATCAGCGCGATAACAGCGGCACAGATCAGCCCAAGGGGGATGGCGATGGCGGTCAGGAAGCGCCGCTCCCGTTTGACCACCCGCTTCAACTGTTTTGGCGTTGTCCCCAGCACCTTCAGGCGGCCGTATTCCCGCAGCTTGCCCATGACAGAGATGTAGAAAATGTTATAGATCACGATGGCACAGACCACAGCAATCAGGGCCGCCGCGACGTAGACCTCCATCCCGTTCCCCAGGTACAGGTCCACCATGCCGAAGTAGCTGGAGCTGTAAAAGGTACGATCCTCCGGGATACCCATTTCCGTAAAGAACTGTTCAATGTCTGCCCGAAGCTGATCCGGCTCCATGCCCTGGCTCCCGGCAAAGCGGAACCGCAGCTCATAGGGAGCATTGCGGCCGTCCGCTTCCACAACAGTCTCCGGAATCCAGACCGTAAAAATCCGGCTGTCGTTCTCCGCTTCCAGAATGCCAGTCACGGTATAGGACTTCTCGCCGTCTCCCAGGTCCAGGGCCACCGTCTGACCGGCCTCCCCTGAGAGGCCAAAATAGCGGAAAAAGGAGCGTTCCACGCACAGTTCATTCTCCCCCTGGGGATAGGCCCCGGTAATCTCGCCGTAGCCCATCAGGTCGATCATCTCCGGGCTGACAAAGCTGATCCGCAAAACGCCGTCCTCATAGCGGGCGGTCCCCGCCTCGACGGTGCAGCCCCATTTCTCAAATTTTCCGGCGTCCACCAGCCGGGCGACCTCCTCCCGGGTCAGTCCGCCGCACCCGGCCTGATACTGCCCCAGGATACCGTCCAGGGTTTTCAACTGCTGGGCGGAGTAGAGAAAGCAGAGGGTTCCCATGAGGCAGACGGCCAGGGCAATGGTCAGGATGACAAACACGCTCCGGCGCTTGTCGGCCTTGATGCTGCGGCTTGCCAGTTTCTTCTCCACCGCGCTGGTGTCGTTTTCAAAGGGCCAGGTCATCACCGCCACCTCCTCAGCCCACGATTTTGCCGTCCTCGATCCGCACGATGCGGTCGGCCAGCTGAGCGATCTCATTGTTGTGGGTGATCATCACGATGGTCTGGTTAAACTGCGTGCTGGTACGCTTGAGCAGGCCCAGCACATCGGCGCTGGTCTTGCTGTCCAGGTTGCCGGTGGGCTCGTCGGCCAGAACAATGGCCGGTTTGGTGATCAGGGCCCGGGCGATGGCGACGCGCTGCTGCTGGCCGCCGGAGAGGTTGTTGGGCATATTTTGCAGCTTGTCCTCCAGGGCCAGCATGTGTACGATCTCGTCCATGAATTTCTGGTCCACCGTGTCACCGTCCAGCTCCACAGGCAGGACGATGTTCTCATAGACGCTCAGGATGGGGACCAGATTGTAGTTTTGGAAGATGAAACCGATGTTGCGGCGGCGGAAGATGGTCAGCTCCTCGTCGTTCTTCTTCGCCAGTTCGTCCCCACGGACGATCACGCTGCCAGAAGTGGGAGTGTCCAGCCCGCCCATCATATTGAGAAGGGTGGACTTCCCGCTGCCGGAGGTCCCCACCACCGCCACAAACTCCCCCTGTTCCACCGAGAGGTTGACGCCATCCAGGGCGCAGGTGATGTTAGGCTCGCTGCCATACTGCTTTTTCAGGTCAATGGTCTGTAATACGTTCACGGTTAATCCGCTCCTTTCCGATGTTGGAGCTATGGTAAAATCCAAATGTCACAGAAATGTCCGAATCAGAGGCTTATTTGTGAATTTTCTGTGAACAGTTTATCGTCGGGGCAGGAACACGGAGAAGGTAGACCCCCGGCCAACCTCTGAGGCCACCTTGATATAGCCGCCCTGCCGGGTGACGATCTCCCGGGCCAGATACAGGCCGATGCCCACCCCGGGCTGGTCGTGGACCTCCTCCTCCCGGTAAAAGCGACGGAAGATGGCGGCCTGACGGCTCTCCGGGATGCCCTTGCCGGTGTCGGCCACATCCAGCTTGACATACATCTCCCACTGCTCCGCCGACACGCTGATCTTCCCGCCCGCCGGGGTGTACTTCACCGCGTTGTCCAGCAGATTGAACAGGGCCTCCGCCGTCCACTTGCCGTCGTGGGACACCCGCAGGTCCTCCGGGCACCGCACTTCCACAGAGATGCCCTTTTGCTCCGCCCCGTAGACGATGCCGCTCATGGCCTGGGCCAAGGTGTCGATCAACGGAGCGTCCTTCTTTTCCAGGGTGACCGCCCCGGTCTCCAGGCGGGAGGCTTTCCCCATGGACTGCACCAGAAACTCCAGCTTGTCCGTCTGGCTGCGGATACCCTGTAGAAAGTCCCGCCGCTCCTGCTCCGTGACAGGCTTTGCCAAAAGCGTATCCGTCACCATTTTCAGATTTGCCACCGGCGTTTTCACCTGATGGGAGATGTCCGATACCAGCGTTTGCAGCTCCCGCCGCTCGTCGTCCACCTTGCGCCGGTTCTCCTGAAGGACGCCATACAGCCGGGAGAGGCGGTAGCTGATGCGGGCAAAGATGGTCTCACGGTCTTCAGCTTTGGCCGGTTCCTCGCCGCCGCTGATCATACTGTCCATGGTCTGGCACAGATCGCTGGTAAATTGGGACAGCCGCCTGGCGAAAAACAGCGTCAGCAGGAACAGCCAGACCAAGGCGCAGGCCGTCAGCAGTGCGCCGGCCAGCAGCACCCACCCCTGGCCTGTCTGGTGGGCGAGAAAGAGGGAGAGAGCCAGCATGGAGAGGGCCGCGCCTGCCTCCACCAGCAGGAACATGGTTTTGACGGGCATACGTTTCATTTCCGCTCGCCTCCTGTCCACTGATAGCCGATCCCGTAAATGGTCTTGATGTAGGTATCGCCGTCCGCCTCGATCTTGCCCCGGATACGGCTGATGGAGGTGGTCAGGGTGTGCTCATCCACAAATTTCTCGTCCACGTCCCACAGCCGCTCCAGAAGGCGCTGGCGGGTCAGGACCTGACGTGGATTTTTGCAGAATAGGAACAGCATCTTGTACTCCATGGGGGAGAGGGTGATGGGCTTCCCGTTTAGGGAGGCGGTCTGCTCCGAGAAGTCCAGGAACAGTCTGCCATCGTCGTAGAGGTCCCTTGCCGGCTTGTGGTGCTCCAGCATGGCGAACATGGCGCGGATCTTCCGCTGCAAGGCCCCAATGGAAAAGGGCTTGGTGATGTAGTCCACGGCGCCTGCCTCATAGCCCCGGAGCTGGTCACTCTCCTGGTCGTTGGCGGTGAGGAAGATCACCACCGTGTCCGGGTGCTCCGGCTTGATCAATCTGCACAGGTCATAGCCATTGCCGTCCGGCAGATTGATGTCCAGCAGCACCAGGTCGTATGACCTACCGGCCAGCAGGGCGGCGGCGGTCTTGGCGTTCAGGGCCGGTGTGACCTCCCAGCCGTCGGAAATCAGGTTGTAGGCCAGTGTCTTATTCAAAAGGGCGTCGTCCTCGACGATCAGTATCCGTTTCATGGCTTGTCCTCCTCCGCGTACTGAGGGTAGTATAACAGAGAAATGTCCGCGAAATGTTACGACAACCTGTATTTTGCAAAAAATCTTTTTTGTATTTTTTGAGACTTGTTGAGCCTTGTGTAGTATAATAGAAAAAACTCCGCAGAGAGGAAAATTAGAATGGTTGAAGTCTATGTGATAAGTGCTTTTAGCAAAGATAGTACGGGTGGTAACAGGGCTGGCGTAGTATTGGACAGCCACGATTTGATCCCTGCAAAAATGATGGCAATAGCAAAAGACCTGGGGTATTCTGAAACTGCGTTCTTGATGGAATCCGATGTTGCGGATTTCAAAGTAAGATACTTTACTCCCACAGAAGAAGTTCCCTTGTGCGGCCATGCAACAATAGCAGCTTTTTCTATTCTCAACTCATTGGGTAAGTTAGGAAAAGATGCTTATACGATTGAAACAAAAGCGGGGATGCTCAATGTCCAAATCGAAAAAGATGGGATGATTTTTATGGAACAGAATCGCCCCACTTATTTTGAAACACTAACGCCTGATATTTTTGCCGGATGCTTGGAAGCCGGATTTATTGATACCGCTTTGCCCATCCAGATCGTTTCCACAGGATTGAAGGATATTATGCTTCCCGTGGATACCGAAGAACACTTGAAGAAACTGAACCCAAATTTTACAAGTATGGTGAGTTTGTGCTGTGACCAGGACGTTGTTGGCATCCACGCTTTTGCTCTGACTGACGGTACTGAAACAACAGCGATATGCAGAAACTTCGCCCCGCGATATGGAATCAATGAAGAATCCGCCACCGGCACATCAAGCTGCGCCCTGGCCTGTTATCTTTTTCAGCACTATAGGCAGCAGTCACAATATGTTTTTGAGCAAGGACTTAACCTTGGCTCTGTTTCTCGGCTCATAGTAAACATCACGCATCAGGGCGGCAGTATTGATGCTGTTCATGTTGGAGGATATGGACACCTGGTTTGCAAGAAAACGCTGTTTATATAAGTGGAAGGACAAGGCCCATCGAGCCTTGTCCTTCCACTTTATTTTGAGAGGGATTATCACAAAATCGCCCCACCGCCCCAAACCTGGGACTGTGTGATCGCCAGAACGGTTTCGGTGGGAATACCGGCAATCTCGCTGCCGAAAATCTCCCGCAGGTTCCCGCCCGTCAGCATGGCGGCAAGTTGGGACTTTGCCGCAGCGGACGCGGCCAGTTGAGATGCTTGTATGCGGCGCTCAATCTGCTTTTCCGCCGCCAGCTTCATAAACTCGGCATGGCGGGCCATACGCAAATCCCACCAGCTTTCTTCATCGTCAGAACCGCTCTTGGAGTAGGTGATCTCACCACCCGCGCTGGAGGAACAGGCGTTGCAGATGTTCCCGTCCTCCCCAATGGCAACGGCCTGGGACATATCCCATGTACTGCCGGGCATGATGGCCTCGTTCCGAGCCACATCAAAGGCAAACCAGGTGTCAATCTTCGCAAAAATCTCCTGGGCATAGGCTGGGTCTTGCTCCATACGCTCCTGCACCTTGGGATGAATGACCACGGCCTTGCTCCCAGGCGGAACGCTGCCCAGGGCGTGAATCTCCTTTGGAGCGGTAAATCTGCCATCAATGGAGCCGTAGAAGGGATTGGCCCCGGTGGGTTGCCAATTTTCCAGCGTTTCCTTTGCTTTGTCCCCGTCCTGGTACAACAGATAATGGGGATAGTCGTTCCGTGTTCTCCAATAGCCGCTGCTGGCGTCAAAAACGTGATAATAGATGTTGGGGTATTTGGCTTTCAGCATGGTTTCCAGTGAAGGAGCCTCCGTTGCTTCTGCTGCATCCACACCTCCCGTCTGAACCTGCCCGGTAGCCCGCACCGACAAATCCATCATAAGGCTGGTAGGCAAACCCGCCATTCCCATAAGGCCGCTCATGCCGGTGGTCAGCGTGTCCGTTCTGCCCCGGCTGGTCTGCGCCGCCATATCAAGAAAACTGTTGGCCCGTGTCCCGGTTTGCTTGGCTTCATGGGCCTTTGTGGGGGCACTATATGCCTGCGTCCCATAACTTGGCTGAATTGTGTTGCTCACAACATTTCCTCCCTTAAAGCAGCCCCATCAACAGCTCTGCGGCGCTGACAGAACCGCCGTTCATACGGAGTTTCATCATCAGTCGCCGCTTTGCCGCGGCTTCCTCGGCAAGTTCCATATATTTTTTGTGGCGTTCCATGCGCTGCTCCCAAAAACTGTTTTTTGAGCGCAAATGAAATTCAGAATCATTTCCAACAGGCCATGAATCAGCTCTGTATTGATCGAGGTCTGTTCCAACGGTAATCAGAATAGAACAGTTTCTCGGAGCAAAAGAAGCGCCCAAATCCCTTTGAAGCACGGAGAGAACCTGTGACCTATATTCTGGATCATCTTTCATAGCTTGAAATGCCGCGTCCGATATATTGACAGCCGCATTACTTACGGTTGGATTGCAGACTATTTTCGATAAGTCCTCATAAAACTCTTTCTTAAAGAGCTGCATTTCCTCTGCTTCGGATAGCACCGTTTTCTGCTGAGTGGATTCGGTGCTGTTAATTTCCAGAACATCCGTTGTGCTTCTGCTGGCCCGTGTCGCCAGATCGAGGAAACTGCTGCCCTGCGTCCCGGTCTGTTTTGTTTCACGGGACTTTGTGGGAGCGGTATATGTCCGCGCCCCAAAACTTGGCTGAATGATATTGCTCATTATATCGCCCTTTCCTTTACATCACATATTGAGGAAGAACATATTTGTTCCTGCCGGTAAAGACACTTCCGGCGTGATCGCAGGGGCAGATACCATCCGCGTTTTCAGCAGATCGCCAATATTAGAGAAGGTCTTTTCCAGCGCCGCCGTTTCTGCGGCGCGCTCCCACATGGCCCTGCGCTGTGCTGCCGCCGCCGCAGCCTGCTCCTGATACTGCCGCTGCTGTTCTGCCTTTTTCTTGGCCTTTTCAGCATTGATCCTGTTTACCTCAGCCACACGCTCCGGGGAATCGCCGCCGCCGCAGATATAGGTCACGGTTCCATCCTCATGGACTACAACACCACATGGCTCAAAGGTCAGCCCCATGGATGCCGCAAAAGCCTTGCCATTAGGAATTACATCTGTGAAGAAGTAATCAATCTTCTGCTCGTAATAAGCGGCCTTCTTCGGGTCACTCGCCATTTCATTCAAAATGTTGGGAGCAATTATAACATCGTTCCCACTCATGCGCTTTCCTGCTTTTTCCAGGCTGGCTTGGTCTTTACCTATACTTTCAATAGTCACCCGCCCATATTTCTTTTTCAAATGCTCCATATAGGCGTCCACATTTGACGTTTCTGTGTCTTTGGCGGCTTCCAGCCTGCTGCTGGTTTCCAGCACATCCGTGGTATCTCTGCTGGCCTTTGCTGCCATATCCAAAAAGCTGGAAGTCCGCGCCGCTGTACTCCGAACAGTAAGGTTTCCGGGTAAAGCGCTATACATTCTGGTTAAATAGCTGCTGTCAATCATACCGCTCATAAACTACTCCCTTCCTGCAATAAAACTGTTGCGGAAAATGTCTGCTGATCCACTTTCAGTTCCAATTCTCCCATATACTTCTCCGCTTCCCGGCGCACGTTGGCAAGACCAATCCCGTGCATGGGGGCATCCTCCTGTTTCGTTGTGACAGGCAAACCGTCCTGCCCGAATACCACCTCACCTACGAAAGAGTTTTTGACCTCTATCAGAAAGAAACGTCCTTTTCTCTTTCCAGTCAGTACGATAAACCGCTCACCCTCGCTGACCTTCCCGCAAGCCTCCACCGCGTTTTGCAGAAGATTTTGCAGGATGATCCCTACATCAAAAGCGTCATAGGCCCCCGGCTCCGGGTAATGGAACTCCACCTGGAAACGGATGCCCAAGTCAAGGCTCTGCCGCCGAATACCGTTGACAATCACATCCGTGACCGGGTTGCCCGTCTGGAGCGTCAGCTCAAAGCCGCTCATGTTCTCGTCCATTTTGGAGATATAGTCCTCCAGGCTGGCATACTCGCCGCTCTGCGCCAGCCCCCTGATGTTGGTCAGGTGGCTCCGCATTTCGTGCTTCAGCCCACGGATGCGGGTGTAGAACTGTTCCGCCTCATGGATACGCGCCCGGATCGTCTGCGTCTGCTGGTACTCCATGTAGTGTGTGGCCTGTTCCTCTCGCAGCGCCGCCATACCCTGCTGAAAGGCGATGGTCAGATAGGCCCCAGCGTAGAACAGCAGGGCCAGCACCGGCACGACCGCCAAAAACGCGGGGTGGCGCTCATAGAGCTGGAGCAGAACGCCGTCCTTGAACTCCACCAGCAGCCGGGAGATCACCTGTCCGAACAGAATCCCCGCTGTTGGCACCAGGGCGAGATAGCACAACTCCCGACAGTGGAGCGTCATACGTTGTTTCCGCATCTGACGCTGGAGAGCATAGAGCATGACGGCCAGCATAGCGGCATGGGACACCAGGAACAGCATGACCAGCAGGGCGGCGCGGAGAAAGACCGCCTCCGGCGGTTCCAGGCGGTAGGGGACTGACCGCTCCACGATAAAATACAGACTTTGCACCATCAGGCCGCTGGAAATTCTGGCGTTGAAGTAGAGCAGCGTCAGGAGGAACACCGACGGCTTTTCCAGGTCGATCCACTTGGATACCACCAGCAGAATCGCCATCAGAATCAGCCCAAAGGAGCCTTGGGGCAGCGCGGCCCGGTTGCAGACGATCTCAAACAGGATGTAGACAGAAAATACAATGAGCAGCTTTCGCCACTTCCGGCCCTGAGAGGGAATAAAGGGCTTGAAAAAGGCGGTGAGCAGGACAGCATAGGTCAATTCTGCCCCAGCGGAAAAAACACTGTTGAAAATGCGGAATCCTGTTTCACTCATAGGCCCGCTCCTTTTTTCAAGAAATGGAGATACGCTTTTACAAAGTCCTGGTACTTATACTTTGAGAGCAAAATCCTTTCTCCATTTGTCAGTGTTACTTCCGTTTTGCTATAACCGGCCACATAGAAGAGATTGACCAGATAGCCCTTGTGGATGCGGAAAAACTGGTCTTGCAGTTCCAACTCCAAATCCCCGATTTTTGCATAGCAGGCAAATTTGCCATCCTTCAGATGTAGTTCGACCTTGTGATTGCTGCTTTCGATGTAGTAGATGCTGTCCAGCGGTACGGTCTTGCTGGTGTTGGCGGATTGGAGCGTCAGCACACGCCCCGGCTTTTCCCTGGCAGTTCCGATCTGTGCAACTGCGCGGGAAAAGACCTGGGCAAACTTTTCTTCGTCCACCGGCTTCAGCAGGTATTGGAACGCCCCCACGTCAAAGGCATCGAATACATACCGCTCATGGCCAGTCACAAAGATAATGACCGGCTGTGTTCCGGTTGCCTGTTCCCTGATCTTCCGGGCCAGGGCCATACCGTCCAGGCCGGAGCCGGAGGGGGCCAGCTCTATGTCCAAAAAGAGCAGGTCAATTTCCCGATGATCTGCAAGGCAGTCACCGGCAGAAGCGTACTCCACAATCTCACAGGGGCAAGATTGCACCCCGATCAATGACGAGAGATAGGTGCGGATGTTGGCTTCATCATCACAAATCGCTATTTTTATCATGTTGATATTCCTCTATGTGTTTATTCGTTCAAATGGACGCTGGGGTAAAGCCGGTTGACGTGACTGGACGGTTTGAGAGCGTGACTGGACAATCATAATTGGTTGGTCTATTATATCATAATGAAGTCAACTACTGGTACAGCGGCAGGAGGTTATTTGTTATGTATGAACTGATTCAAATTTCCGAGCAGAGCTATTACATCCAAAGTCCGGCCAAAATCGGGCTGGTAAAGCTGAACGAGCAGGATGTTTGCCTGATTGACAGCGGCAACGATAAAGACGCAGGGCGCAAGGTACGGCAGCTTCTGGACGCCAACGGCTGGCGGCTCACCGCTATCTACAACACACACTCCAACGCCGACCACATCGGCGGCAATAAGTATTTGCAGGACCAGACCGAGTGCAAAATCTACGCTCCGGGGATCGACTGCGCCTTTACCCGCCACCCCATCCTGGAACCGTCCTTTTTGTACGGGGGCTATCCGTGTAAGGAACTACGGCACAAATTCCTGATGGCCCAGGAGAGCGATGCCCAGGAGCTGACCAAAGAATCCTTACCGGAGGGCTTTGAGATCATCCCCCTGCCGGGACATTTCTTTGATATGGTAGGCTTTCGGACGCCGGATGATGTGGTCTATCTGGCGGACTGCCTGTCCAGCCGGGAGACGCTGGACAAGTATCAGATCGGCTTCATCTATGATGTCGCCGCCTATCTGAACACGCTGGAAATGGTGAAATCCCTGCAAGCGAAGATGTTTGTCCCATCCCATGCCGCCGCCTCCGAGGATATAGCCGATCTCGTTCAGTACAACATCGACAAGGTGCTGGAGATTGCGGACAGGATCACCGGCATCTGCCGGGAGCCGCTTTGCTTTGAGGCCATTTTGCAAAAGCTGTTTACGGATTACGGGCTGACCATGAACTTTGAGCAATACGTCCTGGTGGGCAGCACCGTCCGCTCCTATCTGGCGTGGCTGAAGGACGCCGGCAGGGTGAACGCCCTGTTTGAAAACAATGTGCTGCTCTGGCGAAGAGCGTAGGGAGACAAACCAATAACTGACACACGCCCCAGGGGAGATGCTCCTGGGGCGTATGATATAGGAAAAGACCGCAAGAATAATGAAAAGTAGTTTTTTCCATTCTGCTATAATGAAAGCCGAAAGGGGGGAAACCATGAACGGCCATAAGGTTGAGAATATAGCGACAGTGATTTCCTACATTGAAGCACATCTCAATGAAAAATTGGATTTAGACACTGTTGCAAATGCGGTTGGTTACTCCAAGTACCACTTGCACCGAATGTTTACGGACACGGTTGGCATCACGCTCCACGACTATATACAGCGCCGCCAACTGACCGAGGCGGCAAAACTGCTGGTCTTTTCAGAAAAGCCGATTATTGAAATTGCGCTGATTGCTGGCTATGAGAGCCAACAGGCTTTTACGTCTATCTTCAAGACGATGTATAAGCAGACGCCACTGGAGTACCGGCAAAACGAGGTCTTTCATCCTCTACAACTGGAGTTTACATTGAACAAAAATCCAACTGCTCCTGATACGATGATGCAGGAAATTTCTTACGCTACGCTGGCGGATATTCCAGGCTGGATGAATTTTATTGCCCTTGTTATTGACGGGTTTCCCTGCCTGGATGAGCGCTCCCATCTGGAACAGGTCAAGCAGTATATTCACCAGCGACAGGCTTTGATTATGCGGGATGGCTCTACGATCATTGGGGCCGCCGCGTTTTCCTATCAGACCGGGAGCATCGACTTTCTGGCGGTGCATCCGCAGTACCGGCATTATGGAGTGGCAAAGGCTTTTCTTGATTTTATGATGTGCAATCTATTTGTGGACCGTGAAATCAGCATTACAACTTTCCGCGAGGGGGACAAGGCCGATACAGGCCAGCGAGAGGAATATAAGCGGCTGGGCTTTGCCGAGTCGGAGCTTCTCACGGAGTTTGGCTACCCCACCCAGCGGCTCATTCTACCACCAAAACAGGAGAAAGGCGACAATGGATGATAACATTTTAGACCAAAAATGGAGCGCAGGGTCACTCCTGCGCTTCGCATTTCCCACCATCGTTATGATGATTTTTATGGGATTATACACCATCGTGGACACGATCTTTGTGGCGCAGTTTGTGAATACGGACGCGCTTTCCTCTATCAATATTGTTTGCCCCATTATCAATATCACGGTGGGGCTGGGGACAATGATTGCAACAGGCGGAAACGCGATTGTCTCCCGAAAAATGGGGGCGGGTGAAAATCAGGAGGCAAAGAAAGATTTCACCTTGCTCATACTCACAGGCGCAGTGATCGGATTTTTCATCCTTTTAGGTGGGACAATCTGGATCGACAAAATTGTTTATGCTCTTGGGGCCAGCGATCTGCTGTTTCCCTATTGCAAGGACTATCTCATGGTGCTGTTTCTGTTCATTCCGGCCAATATCCTGCAAACGCTGTTTTCAAACCTGTTTGTGACAGCGGGAAAACCGGGCCTCGGTTTTGGGCTGTCTGTGCTGGCTGGCGTGGCGAATATCATTTTGGATTACATTTTCATTGTCCCCTGCGGCCTGGGCATCCGGGGCGCTGCTTTGGGGACAGGCTTCGGCTACCTGATCCCCACGGTTGCCGGACTGGTTTATTTTGCGCGGAGTAAAGGAACGCTGTCTTTCACAAGGCCAAAATTGAAATGGGCTGTGATCAGGGAGAGCTGTTTTAATGGCTCCTCCGAAATGGTGAGCCAACTGGCAACAGCCGTCACGACATTCCTGTTCAATCGCACCATGATGAACCTGCTGGGAGAAAATGGCGTTGCGGCGATTACCATTATTATCTACTCTCAATTCCTGCTGAACACACTGTATATCGGCTACTCTATGGGAATAGCGCCCATTATCGGGTTTAACTACGGAAACAGAAATGATGTCCAACAAAAACGGGTTTTCTCCATCAGTATGCGGTTCATTGGGTTGGCATCGGTGCTGATATTTTCGATTTCCATGTTCGGCGGCTCCCACATTGTGCGGCTATTTGCGGATAATACATCGGAAGTCTACCAAATTGCGGCAAACGGCTTTACGATTTTTTCATACAGCTTTTTATTTTGCGGCTTGAACAATTTTACCTCCGCGATGTTCACAGCATTGTCAAACGGAAAAGTGTCTGCGGTTCTTTCCTTTTTGCGGACGTTCGGCCTGCTGGCCGGCGGCATCCTGTTACTGCCCCATATTTGGGGAATAGCGGGAGTATGGCTGGCTGTTCCAGCCGCAGAGGGGATTATGTTTGTTGTATCTGCGGCTTGCCTTTTCCACTATCGGAAACGATATTCCTACAGTTTTTGATTCTCTTTATCTATTCATAAAAACATCCCCACCAATCCGGCCAGCAGAAGCATGACAGCGGGCACAATATATTTTCGCGGGTGGTGCCAGAGGTCGCTTTCGATTTTCCATCCCCGGATGGGACAGTACCACTCCAGCAGGACGGAACCGGCCGCGCTCAGCAGGGCGAAGGTGGCCGCCGTCAAAGCGTGGAGCGGGACAATCCCGCCAATCTGGAACTGCCAGCTGCACAGGAAAATGATGTCCGCAGTCAGATTGCACCCGAAGATGAACAGGCAATAGGGGACGCAGAACGCCGTTTGCTGTCCCGGCAGGAAGCGCACCGCCTGCTCCAGAGCCGGGTCACAGGACAGCAGGATGCAGATAGGGGTATTCAGGGAGAGAATCGCAAAGCCCACCGGCAGGATAAACCGGGCCTCCATCTGCCCGAACAGCACCGGCAGAACGCAGGCCACGCCCCACATCGCCGCCGTATTGACCAGATAGTTCTTGTGGGACATCAGGTAACGGAACAGGTAGCGCCACACAGAGTAGCGGTGGTGGACCTTGACCGTCCGCCGGCGGCGCTCTGGCTGGACATAAAAGGCATAGGCGTCGGTGCGTCCCAGACGCAGGGGATAGAGGCAGGACGCCACAACAATAGCGGCCAGGGCGCAGAGGATACTACCCAAAATCTCCGCCCAGCTCCAGTGGCCGACTGCCCAGACAACCGCCAGCAGTCCGGCGGTTTTGGTCAGCAGGGTGTAGGCCCCCAGGGCGGCTACATAGGAAAACACCAGGATTCGGCCCTCAAAGGGGAGCATGAACATATTTTCCGTGTTGGCCCGGTTGTCCCCGGCGGAGAGAGCCTGCCACATGACCCCGGCGGAGAAGGCGCCAGACATCAGGTACAGGATGGAGGGGGCAATCTCCACCTGGAGTCCGGAGATATGCAGCCCCCAAAAGACTACCAGCTCCAGAAAGAGCGTCCGAATAAGCCGCTCATAGTTCACGCCAAACAGCTTTTTGGCGGTGACTTCAAAGCTCATTTTCATCATGCAGGGCCTCCCGAATGTTGGCGGCGTTGATCTCGCCGCCCTCAAAGCTCCGGCGGATCTGTCCGTCCTCCAGCACCAATACCCGGTCGGAGGTCAGGGTGATGCTCTCCAGGATATGGGAGGAGAACAGGACCGTCCCGTACTCTTTGTACCCGGCAATCAGCCGGTACAGGTATTCCGTGCTCTGGAAGTCCAGCCCATTCACCGGCTCGTCCAGCAGGAGGAGTGGCCGCTTCAGGGCGAAGGCGGTGATCAGAAACGCTTTTTTCTTGTTGCCGGTGGACAAGTCCTTCAGCAATGTATCAATATAGTCCTCAAAGTGAAAGCCCCGCACCAGTTCTGCCACATCGGGCAATTTCATTTTGTACGCCGCCGCCACATAGGATAGGTACTCCCGGAAGGTGAAATACTGGAAGGAGTTGTCCTCGGCAAAGACGGTGTACCGGCACAGCTTGAAGCCTTTGTCCCGGAAACTGACCGTCTGGCCGTTCAGGCGGATGCCGTCGCAGCGGAAGCCCTCATGGAGACCGGACAGAGTTTTCAGAAAGGTGGTCTTGCCGGCCCCGTTCAGGCCGATCAGCCCCACCACTTCATGGGGCCGCAGCTGGAGGGAGAATCCGGACAGCACATTCTTCCCCTCGCTGTACCATGCGCTGAGGTTTTGCAGCTCCAGGATGTTCCCGCCCATGGTCAGCTCCCCCTCTTATCGTTCTTTGCCTTTTTCCAGGAGGCCCAGGCGGAATACCCGAAGGCCGCCCCCATCAGGACATAGAGCCCGGCCCACTCCAGATTGCCGGACAGGCCGCTGACGACCGCCGCCGCCAGCCAGATCAGAGCCAGGATACCACGAATAACAACATGACGCATAACAGTTTCCTCCTTGAAGCAGTGCTTCCTTTGATGTATCTGCATCATAGCAGAAAACCGGGCGCTGTGCGGGAATGTCCGCAAACGGCAGGTTTTTGACCGCGAAAAGGGGCGCTTGCCCGCAGAGGGTAAGCGCCCGGTAAGCTAAAATTCCAGGGAAATATCGTATTCATCGTCGATCAGTACATAGTTCACCGCATATTTTCGGGCAAATTCCAGCATCCGTGCATTATCGGCAAGCACGCCCTCCATTGTGCAGCCATCATCATCCAAACGATTTTCAATCACACTTGCGTATCCCTTTATATCGGGAAAATGATTTCTTATGTAGTTCTCGCTCATAATCAGGCAAACATATTTGATGTGGTCGAGATACTCCCCCTCAAAATCCTTTTTCCAGTCAAAAGGGATGTAGCACCCCTCGACGGTAAGGTTTTGCCCGTTCTCTATGGCGGTTTTGATCATTTCACGAACAATGGGCCATAAATATGCCATGAGGTCAGATTCTGCGCTCAGTGGGGTAAGTTCAGTATTTCCGCTCCGAATCAGCCCCATTTTCAGATGGTCTATTGATAAGTATGGATATTTATATTTTTCGAGCAGCTTCTGAGCAAGAACTGTTTTTCCACTGTGTGATGCTCCCGCTATCAGAAC
The DNA here is from genome assembly GCA_021771035.1 of Marvinbryantia formatexigens. Taxonomy (GTDB): domain Bacteria; phylum Bacillota; class Clostridia; order Oscillospirales; family Ruminococcaceae; genus CALXEM01. The sequence goes on from JAETPU010000020.1 coordinate 29,499, forward strand.
GATCATTTTTCTTCAATCTCCTCTATTTTAATTTCTCTCGCCCTCCTTGTCTGTTCGATAAATCGGAAGTTAGTGAATCGGTAATAATTCCATATTTTTTGCCCGCTTTAGATTTATTTTAAGGTCGTCATATCCAAACGGCTTGCCATGTCCCGGATATATTAGATTTGGTCTAAGTGCGATGATTGTTTCCCAAGATTTTCGGAAATCCGTTTTATCCTCCGCCCAAATAGTTATTCTGTGTAAACTTGGCAATCCGTTCATAGCAGCGTCGCCGCAGAATAGAGAACCGTCATTAGTTAAAAGAGATATGGAATCGGCGGTGTGACCGGGAGTATCAATGATTTTTCCTTGCAATAAAAGTTCCACTTGCTTACGACTTTGTTCGGTCACTTGAATACATCTACATGAATATTCTTGCGTTATTGGAGGAAACAAATGCTTGTCCTTGCCAACAAATTTCATTAAGAAACAAAAGAGCAAGGCAATCTTGGTTGTGCAACCGCCATGAAATCTGATTTTCATTTTGCCTCCCCCTTCGATAAAAAGTCAGTTATCAATCACCACTTTCCCATTGCTGTCAAGCAAGGGTGTGATAGACGAACCGCCAACGCCTTCTGTCATAATATAATTAACGCCTGTCTTTGTATCAACGATGATCCGGATGGTTCCGCTTCCGCTGTAGCTTTCTGCTTCTTTTACGCTGAATCTTTTTTCTTTCTTTCCGAACATAATCATTCCTCCGCTTTATAGCATCATCTGCAACACTATGTCCCAGACCTCCACGCATGAGCCTCTTCCAGCAAGCGGCCTATCAGTTCCTGCTTGCCTGTGGTATAGCTCCCTCGGTCATCTGCAAATTGCGCCGCCAACTTTTTCTTACAGGCATCGTACTCTATTGCTTTATCAGGAAAGCGGTTCAAATAATCCCGAAAATTGATATAGTTGTTCCATTCGGCTCCGTTCCATCTGACCACATGGATGTGGTGTGTACGGGTATCCTTTTCAAAGTCGCCCATTACAAACAGCAGCTGCCCCGCAACATCTTCTCCGCGAAACACAATGTCATGTTGTTTGAGCAATTCGACATAAGGCAATATATCGCCCAGGTTACGAACGCCTACGACAAGATCAATAATCGGTTTTGCATGAATGGAGGGAATTGCGGTGCTTCCGATATGCTGAATGTCAACTGCAACAGGTTCTAAAAGCCGCTTTAATGCTTGAATAGTCCTCTTCGCATTTTGCGTCCATTCCTCTTGATGCGGCGCCAGCATGACAGTTCCTCTTTTCAGCCCTGTCATACTTATGTCCTCTTAAAGATAACCGTCTGCTCCTTCATAGAGATTTTCCCGACCTGATACCCGTAGTCCGTCAATTTCTTTTTGTATTTCAGGAAAGAGTGGTCAATGGGTATCCCCGCGATCTCCTGGATCTGCTCAAAGGTCAATTTGAGGGTCTGGCTTCCATCCTTTTGCACATAGGCCCACAAAGCGTCGTATTTACTCATGAATATCCTCCATTCCTTGATAGGACAGTGTAGCCACCGCCCGGAAAACTTCCCCGGAGACACCGGCCTGCACCATGCCATCGTACTTTTCCGCGGCGGTCTGGGCGCTTTTCAGGCCCCAGCCGTGGAGACCGCCCTCGGTCTTGATGGTTTTCAGTTCGCCGTTCTCCTGGACAGGGGAGGCGGCGAAGCTGTTTTCCACCTTGATGACCAGCATCTGGTGGATGCGGCGGATGGTGAGGGCCACCATCCGTCCCGACGGGTCCGACACCTGCCGGGCCGCCTCGATGGCGTTGTCCAGCAGGTTCCCCAAAATCGCGCACAGATCCACGCTGCGGATGTTGGTGCGCCGGGGGAACTCCACCTGGGCCTGGAACCGGATGCCATCGGCCTCCGCCGCAGCCGCCTTGCTGTTGATCAGGTAGTCCGCCGTCTCGTCCCCTGTCCAGACGGTGGCGGTCAGGTTTCGCACCGGGGCCTGCAATTCATCCAGGTAGCGGACAGCCTCCCCGTACTTCTCATGGGTGAGGAACTGCCGCAAGACGCCGATGTGGTTGTGGAGGTCGTGGAACAGCTTGGCGTTGACCTGATAGGCCCGGTTGACGGCGGTATAGTCCCGCTCCAGCAGCTCGGCCTGCTCCGATTTCAGCTTTGCCAGTTCCTTTTCCACCTCGTACTGCCGGTTGATGTTGAACACCAGCACCGACATCATCAGCACCACCGCCAGAATGGTCCACATATAGAGGGTGTCGTCGGGGATCGACAAAACGGTCTGCTCCGACAGCGTGATGACCCCGAGGAATCCCGCCAGCGTCAGCGCAGAGACGGCCCGGAACGAGAATTTGCGGTCAATCTCCCGGTCTCTGGAGAGCCAGACCGCTAAAACGGCCAGCAGCCCGTGGAGCAGCCAGAGGGCGGCCTGTCCGGCCAATGTTCCGGTATTGAGGAAGTCCTGGGAGCGGAATAGCACGCCCATCCATGCCGGCAGGAGAAACGACCAGAAGGAGACGCCAATCTCGTAAAAGATGCCGACAAACAGGCCCATTCTCAACTCAGCCCCTTGCAGCCGGTGGGTACAGGCGGCAATCAGCACTGCCTCCAGAGCCATTCGGTAGAAATCCGGCGCATGGAGCAGGGACAGCAAAACCGTGAGAACCAGCGCCCCGGCCAGCCCCGCCGCGATACTTTTTCGATCTGGCCTTTTTATGGACAGCAGCCGGTGAACGAGGAACAACCCTACAAGAACACGCACCGCCCCGGCCAACAGGCCGGAGAACAGCAGAAACACGTCCGTCATATGTGTGCCCCCCAATAGGCGTTGATCTGCGCCTTTACCTCTTGCAGATGGGAGCGGCTGATGGGCAGCGCGGTGCCGTTTTTCAGGATGACCGCGCCCTCCTTGACCTGCATGACGTGGATCATGTTGACGATGCAGCCCCGGTCGATGAAGATAAATTCCTCTGCGGCCAGCTCCTCATAGACCTGCTGTAAGCTCTTGCGCACCTTGGCTGTCCCGTCTGCGGTTGCGATGCTGGTGTTCTTGCCGTCCCGGGAAAGGAAAAGGATCTCCTTATACGGGATTTTTTCCAGGCGGCTGTTGGTCTGGATGGTGTAGAACTGCCCCTCCTCCAACTCAATCAGCCGGATGGCGTCACAGATCGCCCCAGGGAGCCGCCGGGCGATGTCGTTCTTGGGGACGTACCGGAAGATGGACAGTTCAAAGGCGTCGATGGCATACTCCACATGGGAGGTAATGAAGATGATCTTCACATTGGGCAAAAAGGGCCTGATCTTCCCGGCCAGCTCCATCCCGGTGCTGCCGGGCATTTCAATGTCCAGCAGGATCAGGTCAAAGAAAAAGCCATCCTCGGTGATGTCGTACAGAAGGTTGTCGCTGTGGGTATAGGCGGCGATCTCGCCGGCGCTCCCACATTGCTTCAGACAGTCCTCCGCGATACTTCGGTTGGCCTGCACGGTGGCGCCGTCATCATCGCAGATGGCAATACGCAGCATGGAACAATCATCCTCCCTTATTATGACGAAATATTATACTACGGCGGCCCTATACTGGCAAGCGGTCATCAGCCCACTTGTAACCAAATGCTTTCTGAATGTCATGAAATGTTTTGCGGTGGCGCTCCGAAGCGCCCAAGATAAAAAGAGACAAATATTTATTATTTTTCTATTGACAGGCCAATATGTAATCGCTCTGTTTATCCAGCTTTTTATCAGCAACGGGAAAAGCAGGAAGATCATCACAAAGACAAACATGACCCGCAAAGTTGATCCCAGGCTGGGGTTCCTGGGGCTGTTGGGTTTCTTGGGGCTGGCCGGTTTTTGGACCTATTCCGCCATGGGCGCCGTATTCCCTTTTATGTTTTTCCTGTTCTTCGGCTTCTTCGGATTTTTCTATGAGGGAAAAATGTCCGGGATTTTTATGGACGAACGATTCCGTGAGAATGCCGCCCGCGCCCAGCTCAAAACATACAAAATCACGTTCAGCATTACGCTGATTGCATTGGTGATTCTCTGTCAGGGGAAGCTGTTCGGCAGTTTGGAATATACCCTGATTGCTGTCATCATCGTGCTTTCCCTCACCCTGGCCCTGGGCATTTTTCTCCCGGAGTATTTGCTGTACCGCTATGACCACGATGATCAGACGGAGGAGGCGGGGGAGTAAGGAATGGCGGAGTTTGAGTGCAGATTAAAAAAGTACCGGCAGCTGAAGGACTTGACCCAAGAGCAGCTGGCCGCACAGGTAGGTGTGCGCCGGGAAACCATCATGCGGCTGGAAAAGGCGCAGTACAATCCCTCCTTGAAACTAGCCATTGACATTTCCAGGGCGGTTGAGGCTCCAATCGAAGAAATATTCATCTTCGATTGATGGGACTCATGTCGCCGTCTGTATCTGCTCTTGAGGCGCTATAAAATAGCGGATGCGCCGTATCAACTCTGGGATATTGACCGGAGATGTCAAATAGTCGTTGACTCCCTCCTGGCGGTATTGGTATTCCGTAGCAAGATCCTTGCTGTCCGTCAAGATAAAGAGCGGCCGGAGTTTTACAAGGCTCCCATACTGTTCTGCTAAATGCCGCTGGCTGTGGAGCAGATCAAGCCCTGACCCATCGGGCAAAACGGTGTCGCACAGGATCAACTCGATATTGTCATCCTCCAGCAGCAGATCATTTGCGCCGGCCAGCGTTTCTGCGGTCACAATATAAAATCCCTTTTGGAGCATAGCTGCACTCAGTACCCCGGATCGCAGTCCATTACTGGTATCAGCGGTATCGGCATGAACATACAGCAGCTTATGAAAGACTGGCTGCGGCGCTCCGCACGATTGTCGGTAGGCGTATTCGATCAGCTTGTCGGCCACAAGACTGGTTCGCGTTTTGTCCAGGCAAAGCGTGGCGCCCCGCCGCACAGCCTCCGCTTCATAGTGGCTGGAAGAGTGGCAGGACACAATTAAAAATGGAAGATCGGCGTCTGTGGCTCGAACCATATCCAGCAGCTCCAGGCTGGTGCCATCCGGAAGATCAAGGTCGGAGCTGATAAAAAGCGGCCGCTCCTTTTCAATAACCTCCCTGGCCCCAGCCAAGGTGGCTGCAATTTGCACCTCATAGCCCCTGCGCTGCAATAGCTTTGCCAGGTTTTGTGCGATGGCGTTGTTGTCATCGACCAGCAGTATCTTTCTCATAAACCACACCTCGATTCCTTTGGTGAGGCCATTGTAAAACGCAAATGTCACAGAAATGTCCGAAGTGCTAAAAAATTTGAAAAAAGGAATAGCACCACAGAAGCAGCAGGGCAGCGCACGCTGCCCTGCTGCTGAGATAATGCCGCTGACTTTATTCATGTCAATTTGAGTTGGCACTTAAAAGGGCTGAATGTCATGAGATTTGCTATGCTGATCCTTCAAGCTACGAACTTGTAGCCGCTATTCACTACCGTCTGGATAAAGCCATGCGTGGGATCATCAGGATTTAGCTTTTTTCGGATCTGGCTGATAATATTGGTGACTGCGGCCATTCCGTTACCTTCTAACTCGCCCCAAACGTCCTCGTAAATTTGCTGCTTGGTGAACACCCAGCCTGGATGCTTCGCTAAATAGCAGAGCGTAAAAAATTCATAGTGACTCATAGGGATATGGATGCCACCTTTGTAGACGGCCTGCTCTTTTATACGAATCTCTAAATCCGAGAATGTCAGCACTTGCGGGGCCGTGATGCCACGTTCCTCTGATTCCTGAAGCAGGTCTATAGCCTGAACGCCTGTTTTTTCAGATAACAGTCCCATAAGCTCCTGCAAGATAGCTCCTTCTGATTCTGATTCACTTATTTCGAGCACCAAGATACGCACTTTCCAACAACCTCCCAACTTCTCCTAAATAGCTATGGAGATTTGTAATAGATTACTGCTGTAACTTAATGGTGTCCACAATAGCCATGCCACTGATCTGCTTCATTGGACGCCTGATTGCAATTCCGGCTGAAGCAAGACAAGTTACAACAATAATCAGGAGAGGGCCTACAGGAACAGTCCATCCTGTTCCCCACTTTTCAGCAATCAAATACTGAAACATTAGCTTGTTCAGCGGCAATCCCAAAACGCAGCCTGTTATACAGCCAAGGACTGCGTAGGTAAATGCTTCCGCCGCAATCATTTTGTAAAGCTGATTTACTCCCATGCCAATAGAACGCATAATACCATACTGTTTTGTTCGGGATGCAACGCTGGCATTCATGCTATTAAAGATGTTGAACACTGTAATGAAAGCGATAATAATCAGGAATCCGTAAATAAAAATTGCTCCTGTGTAATATGCGCTCTGTGATTCCTGATTGCTCAAACGCTTATCCGAAACAGAACTGTCTGCGGGGAACAAATCCCGTATTGCAGCGACAGCAGCATCGTCATTTGTATTTGAGAGCTGCACATCAATCGCTGTATAGCCAATATTCCCCGCCAGCTCTGTAAACGTCTGCTCCGAACAGACCACGTAGCCGCAGCTTCCTGCGCTGTTGACTGCATGAGCGGAAGATAATATGCCAGCTATGGTTATCTGCCGGCTTCCTGTATCAGTTTGGACAGTTAATCTGTCGCCTACCGACCAGTTCATACCGTCTTGATAGGCCACCAAAACGCCATCTCCACCTTCTTGCGGAATCTTGCCCTGGATCAATTCCTCCTTTGCCCATTGCATCTGGAGAACGTCATAGGAAACCAGTGTAGCGGTCCCATCTCCTTCATCGGAAGAAACGGGAACATTTACCCACTCCATCCGGCCAAATGCCCGTTCAACGCCATCCATACCGCTGATTTGGGCGATCAGCGTTTTATCCAGGACTGTATTTCCCATTGTAACGGTCAAATCGGCGGCGGACGGTGTAAGAGCGGGCATACCTTCCCCCAGGAAAACGACCAGCACTTGGAAGGACAGGAACATCGTAATGCTGATCGCATAGGAGCATGTCATTAGGAACAGATTCTTTTTGCCGGACAGCGCATGAAAAATCCCCATGCCTGTATCCACATGAAGGCTGCGCGTATTTGCGGCCCTTTTATGCTCTGCGAGTTGTGCGTTGCCGCTGATTGCGGTGATAGGCGATACTTTTGCCGCTTTTTTGGCTGGTGACAAAGCGGCCAGAATTACAATCAGAAAGCCGATGACCGCTCCGGCCAACAGTCCGCTGACACTGAACTGGAACATGGGGATTTCGGAAAAGCGTTCTCCGCTGACAGACTTCAGCAGGAAACAGGCAAACCATGTCACGATCTGACCGGCAATCAGGCCGATGGGGACACCTCTCATGCTCTGCCGCAATCCCTGCCTGATTACGAAATGCTTTACCTGTCCTCTGTCCGCGCCCAGGCATCGAAGCAGGCCATAAAACTGGACACGCTCCAAAACATTCGTATTGAAGCTGGCGGCAATCATCACAGTTCCCGCTATCAATACAAGCAGAATCAGAAACGTCGCTACAATGTAGAGGGATTGCATGGTGCTGTTTTCACTCTGTCCCATCAAGCCGAGCAGAGCTGTATTTTCCGCTACTTGTTTATCGGAGAGGCCGTATACGTCTCTGATTTCCTGGACAGCAGACTGGATATTTACGCCGGGCTTGAACTGGATGCGAAATGTTGTCCCATCCTTGGCGTTTTCATCTGCAATCTCCCGAAAACCATCCTCAGTGAGAACCATGCCATATATGTCTGCTTTGAGCAGGCTGCCCATATCCCGTAGTACCCCGGTCACACGGTAGTCTCTTGACCTTCCATCCTGCAAGGCGACTGTAACTGTATCTCCAACAGAGATGCCTAACTGCTCCAGCGCCGTTTGATTGAGCAGAGCTTCATTCGACTGTGCAGGATATGTCCCGTTTTGCAGCTCCATCTCTGTCAAAACCGAGAAAGCGGCCTCATTTGCTCCAGCGAAGCTGACTGTTTTGGAGCCTATTTCCCCTGTGCTGCCTTGATAAGTCCAGCCACAGACCGCCACATCAAGCCGGGCGCCTATCATTTCGGCGGTTTCTTCGCTGATACCGGTCACACTGGCGTGGTACTCTCCATTTGTTTTAATGAAATAGCTTTTTTGCGCACGGAGCGCCATATCCGCCATACTGAAAATTGCGGTCACAAGCAGCACTGAGAATACGATGCAGAGAACGGACATTCTGCTGCTTTTTCGATGTACCCGTTCATATTGGGGGACAAGTGCAAGATAGCTTTTCACTGCCGGACACCCCCCAAATCCTGCAAAACACCATCCGCCATACGGAAAACACGGTCGGCGGCGCCCGCCTGATTTTCGTTGTGCGTGATCATCAGGATCGTCTGCTGATACTTTGCCGACATAGATTGCAGGAGCGCAATCACTTCCTGGCTGTTTTTGCTGTCCAGGTTGCCGGTCGGTTCGTCGGCCATAATCAGGGCCGGCCGAGTGACCAGGGCGCGCCCAATCGCCACACGCTGCTGCTGTCCGCCGGATAGCTGGCTGGGCAAATGATTCCGGCGCTCCGTCAGTCCGAGCACATACAGCAGTTCATCCACAAATTTCTGATCCGGAGTTTTGTAATCCAGAAGAAGCGGGAAGGTGAGATTCTGTTCCACGTTCAGCTCAGGGATCAGGTTGAAGGATTGGAAGATAAAACCGATGTGCTGCCGCCGAAATACGGTCAGCTTCTTCTCAGACATGGAAAAGACATCTTTCCCATCAATCCAGACCTTACCCGATGTAGGATTGTCCAAGGCTCCCACAATGTTCAGCAGTGTGCTTTTGCCTGAGCCGGATTCACCAACGATGGCAATAAACTCTCCCCTGCGGACGGAGAACGAAACCTGATTTAAGGCGCGAACCTCCGCTTCACCCGATCCATAAATTTTGCACAGATTTTGTACTTCAAGAATATTCATGGCAAGTACCTCCTTACCATCCCATCATATCCCCTCCAGCTTACTTATAAATGACTTCTATCTTACTCATTTGTAAGATTAAAAAAGCTGAGTGTGAATGTGGTTCCGGTATTAAGTCTGCTCGCCACAGAAATCGTTCCTCTATGAAGCTCCACGATGGTTTTTGCAAGAGGCAGGCCCAATCCAATGCCATGACTGTCCTGTGAAAACCGGCTCCGATAGAAACGCTTAAAAATATGGTATAAATCTTCTGGACAAATTCCCTTCCCATCATCCTCGATCACAATCTTTGTGATAAGAGCGTTTTGCTCCCAACGGACATTGATATGCCCTCCTGACTCGGTATGCTCCAGCGCATTTTTAACAATATTCCCGACCGCTTCTGAAATCCATAGGGCATCGCAGCAGAGAGAGGCGTCCTCACTTCCTGACAGAGCGATAACTTTGCCCTCCTGTTCAGCGCGGATCTCAAAACGCTCCAAAACGTCCCGCATGAGCGTCTCAATGTGCTCCGGCGCCTTCTGCATCTGGATCATTCCCGCGTCCAGCCGCGCCAATTTCAGAAGTGTATAGACCACTGCCTCCATTCGCTTGATCTCCCGCAGGGATTTTTCAGAAAAACTGACGGCTGTTTCTGGTTCGCTACTATGGCTGCCAATGATCTCCTGATACATTTTCAAGGCGGAGAGCGGCGTTTTGAGTTGGTGCGAAACATCCGAGATCATCCCCTGCAAAAATTCCTTTGTCTGTTTCTCCTTTTCCGCATGAGCGGAGAGAATAGCGGACAGCTCATTCACCTCATGGAACAGGCTGTACCAGCCTCCAGTCTGCTCACATTCAATACGGGACGCAGCATTCCCGTCAAGAAATTCCCGGATTGCGCGGTCGGCGCTCTGGATCGCCTTGCGCTGCCTGCGCAAGTATAGAAACAGGAGCGCATACGTTGCGGTAAAAACAAAGAGCAGAAGCGCCGCCAGTGAAAACAGAAGCTGATTTCGATAGGCCAAAACCGTTGGAAGCAATGCTATGGAGGCTGCATCATGATACCCGAGCGGAGACAAGGCACGGAAGCCGCGTAAGATGTCCTCTTCGCCTTTTTCATCGGTAAAAGCGGAGAGGACAAGCGCATCGCTGTGATTCAGAAGATAGCCGGCCACACCATAATCGTGCGCAGTCAGATCCTCTTGGAAATGTTTTGCCAGGACAGAGGAAATCCCAAAAGCGAGCAAAAGAGACAAGATGCACACAATGGCAGTTCCGAATAGCAGCGTTTTGGCTTCTTTTTCTAACTTCCACATGGCATTTCCTCACTCCACAACCCACTTATATCCAATTCCGCGTTCTGTCAGCAGATACTTCGGAGTATTTGGCGTTTCCTCGATCTTATTTCGCAGACGGCGGATATAGACGGACAGAGTGTTGTCGTCCACATAATTGCCGGCCCCATCCCACAAGCTGTCTAAAATGGTTTCCCTTGTCAACAGATGGTTTGGATTCCGCATCAGCAGACAGAGCAGCTTGTATTCAACCAAAGGAAGCGAAAGCAAATTGCCATTTTTCCAAACAAGTCGTTCTATAAGATCTACCTTAATCCCATTTGCATCCAAAAGCATTGACCTTGAAAATCCAGCCGAGCGGCGGAGGAGCGCGTTGATTCTCGAAAGCAGTTCGTTGAGCTTGAATGGTTTTGTGATATAGTCGTCTCCACCCATATCCAGACCTTTTACAACGCTGATCTCCTGGTCGGATGCCGTCAAAAAAATAATTGGAACAGATGAAGTGCCCCGCACTTCTTTGCAAATATCAAACCCGCTTCCATCCGGCAGGGTAACATCCAACAGGAGCAGATGATAAAGATTGCTTTTGAATAATGCCAACGCCTGTTGCACGGTCCGGGCGTTATCCACAGAATAGCCGCTGTTTTCCAAAGTATATTGCAGGCCGTCAATCAGGCTCAAATCATCCTCAACATAAAGAATCCTTTCCATCATCTATTTCCTTTCGGATGCAAGTTCAGAATTGCAGGGGGCTATATTCAGCAGCACGCTCAGATAATACTGCCTTCCGTTTTTCTCCGTCAGCATTGCCCCGTGGTACTTTTCCGCCACTGCCTTGATGTTGGAAAGACCGGTTCCCGCCGGGGGCATGGGTTCATCGGAGCAGGTATTCTCAAAGGTCAGCATATAGAAGTCCCCCTGCTGTTTCCCGCTGATGCGGATCGCCTTGGCTCCATCGTTGGCACGGCAGGCGGCGATGGCGTTGTCCAGGGCATTGGCAAAGAGTACGCACAGGTCAAAGTCGTCGATCCCGCAGGGCTTGGGCAGGACCAGGGACACCTCCGCCGCGATCTCCTTCGCCAGCCCCAGCTTTTCTCCCAACAGGATGTCAACCACCGAGTTACCAGTCTGGTATGGGAAAGACAGAGCTTCCGAGACTGCCTCCAGCTTTTTCAGGTACTCCCGGCCTTCCTCCAGGTTTCCGCTGCGGAGTAGGCCGTCCAGGACAGATAAATGATTTTTGATGTCATGGCGAAAAGATTTCGTTTGCTCATAGCGGGTCTGAGCCTCTGTGATGTAGACCTTTTGTGCATGGGCTGCCTGGGTCAGCGATTGCAGCTCCGCCTGGGCCTGGAACCCCTGGCAGAGATGGCGGTAAGCATACAGGGTACACAGTAGCGCCGCCAGCCCCATCACTTGCAGGAGCAGCAGCGTACTGTGCTTGCCGACCTCCTCCAGAGAAATGATAGGGGCAAAAAAGCTGTAGGCGGTATGGAGAATATAGAGCTCTGCGGCAAAGAAAAACAGCCCGGGAAACAACAGAAGTCCAATATAGGGGGGTTGACTGCCCTCTGTCCACGTCAGGAGTTTCAATACAGCATGGTAACAACAGATGCAAAGTCCGAAGAAAAGGACCTGTGCCACTATAAGCAGCAGATACAGCAGCGGGCTTCCAATAAAATGAGGAAAGAACGCCGCCTCCACGGAGTTGATGATCCCGAAAGAGAGTTGGGAGACGTAGAAGGCCAGCACGGAAGCCAGCCAGGATACGGATCGTTGATTTCCCATCCAGAAGCGGCTGACGGCATACAACTCCAGTACACCCACAGCAACGGAGACTACCCCGCCGACGTCAAATTTGGCTGGGATAAGCTGAAGTGCAGCCAGGAGGAGAATGTAAGCGGCGAAGTGCCACAGTTTCTGTTTCTTCCTGGTGAGGCGCCCAGCAAAGATTATGTGCATCACCCCCTGCCCACCGAGGCAGAGGCCATCCATAAACAGGCTAAACCAGTCCAAGTCAAATCCCCCTCTCTTTCATATAGCGCAAAAGGGCCTGGGTCAGCTCCCGCTCCCGCAGCCGGGAGGCGGGGATACGCTCCCCCTGGGACAGCAGGACCTGCCCATCCTGGCACCCGCGCACATAGTCAAGATTGACCAGATAGCTCCGATGGCACTTGAAAAAGCGCCCGTCTACCCGCCGCTCCAGATCCTCCAGCTTGTCATAGTAGTCGCTCACGGTCCCGTCTTGTTTATGTAGATAGACCTTTCGGCCCAGCACCTCGCAGTACACGATGTCCGAGAGGAGAACGACCTCGCAGCCGGTCCCCCGCTGGATCACGAGGTCCTCAGCCGTCCTCTGTTCCAGAGAGCGGAGGACCCGATCCATTGTCCGGCAAAAGCGGGCGCTGTCCAGGGGCTTGAGCAGATAGTCAAATGCCTCCACCTGGAAGGAGTCGAAAACGCACTCCTTCAGAACCGTTACAAAAATCAGCAGGCTGTGAACGCCCCGCTGGCGCAGCAGCCTGGCCGTCTCCATTCCATCCGGCTGTTCCATCTGGATGTCCAGGAAGATCACATCAAAGCTGCCGCCGCTCTCCAACAGGGCGCAGCCATTGGAAAAGCTGCTGAGGTCGTAATCAGTCAGTGATTTTTCTTTCATATAGCCCGCGAGATGACCGGCAAGTTCCCGGGCCATCAGCGGCTCGTCGTCGCAGATCGCAAATGTTATCATGTTCACCACCACGTTTTCCTATCAATTCATCAGATTAACAAAAGCAGGACAGGGATGCAACCCCGATGTAATGGAATGTCGCAGGTATGTAATGAAATGTTTTTGCACCTCTTAAAAGGCCAGCGGAGCAGCCTCAGCCGCCCCGCTGGCCTGGAGGGGAGATGGAGTTACAGTCAGGTAATATCTCGTTTCTGATATACCTTTACCGCGATCCGATAGGAGATAAAGAACCAGACGGCGGAAATCGCAAGCACAATGTTAAACGCCAAAAGGATGTTTTCTTTTACCGGAATAAACAAATTGGTAAGAAGAACGATCCCCACAATGATTCCCGTGGATGCCATGAAGGACATCATAAACACGATCTGGGATTTTTCCGGGTCAAACAGATAGGCGCAAGGTAAGCTGATGCCGCCGGCCAGCAGCGTGGCGCTTATACCAATCGCCCCATACAGGCACAGGGAATGGAGGGTAATATCAGCGCCGAAAAATCCGAGAGCGAGACAGGGAAGCAGTGCGGTGATCAGGCCCAGAACGGCGAGCAGAATGTAAAACACAAATTTTTCCCCGATGATCTGCCCTCTCGATACCGGCATGGTCATCACGTTTTTGTTCCACTTGGAGGCGGCGTCGCTGGTGATGCTGATAAAGACCGCGGTGGTGGAGGCGACCGGCGCCAGAACCAGCAGGGCGCTTGTTTCAAGAAGAAACGACAGCCCAAAGCCCAGAACAACCAGGCTGACTACGGTGACCAGGATATTGCTTCTGGCAATATAGAGGTCTTTCAACAGAACGCCCTTCATTATTTTTCCCCCTTTACATAGAGCAGCATGATCTCGTCAATGGTGGCCGGGACAACCATGGCCTTGGGATATTTCTTCTGCATCTTCTCCCGGTCGGCCACCAGAACCTGCCATTCATAGTCCATTTTTCGGTACACGATCATATCGGTTTTATCCAGCGCGTCAAACTGTGCCGCTCCGCATTTGATGACGCCGTACTGCTCCACCAGTTCGTCCTTGGGCTTGGAGAAAACCACTTTCCCCTCATGGATAAACACGATATAGTCCGCAATCTTCTCTAAGTCGCTGGTGATGTGGGAGGATACCAGAATGGAGTGGTCTTCCTCCTGCACGAAGTCCAGCAGCATATCCAGAATGTCGTCCCGGATCACTGGGTCCAGCCCGCTGGTGGCTTCGTCCAGAATCAGCAGCTTGGAGTGGTGGGAAAGGGCGACTGAAATCGCCAGCTTCATCTTCATCCCCTTGGAAAACTGCTTGATCCGCTTCTCCGGAGGCAGAGAAAACTGCTTCAAAAGGCGGAAGTAGGTTGTTTCATCCCAGGAGCGGTAGATGTTCTTCATAACAGCGTTGAGCTTCTTCGGGGAAAGGATCTCAGGGTAGTTGCTGCCGTCAAAGACTACGCCGATCTCTTCCTTGGTATCGCCGTCCAGCCCGTCTTTGCCCAAAACAGAGACTTGGCCGGCCTCCTTTTGGATCAGGCCCAGCGCCGCGTTGATCGTCGTACTTTTTCCGGCGCCGTTTTCCCCAATCAGCCCTACAATGGAGCCGCTGGGGACAGAAAAAGAAACCTGATCCAAAACAAAATCCTGATACGTTTTGGTCAGTCCTGAAACAGTTAAAGCATTTGTCATGGTCAATCCTCCTCATACAGAAGCGTCAGCAGGTTCAGCATTTTGTCAAGAGGTATCCCGCTTGTGCGGGCAATCTCAATCGCCTCGCTGAAATGCTCCTCGATTTTCTTTTGCTGCTCCTCCAGATAAAAGTCCTGATTCTGCGCGGAAACAAAGCAGCCCTTTCCCGCCGTTGTCTCAATAAACCCGTCCGCTTGCAAAAGGTCGTATGCCTTTTGCACAGTCAAAACACTGATCTGCAAGGATTTTGCAAGGGAGCGAATGGAGGGGAGCGGTTCTCCCGCCTTCAACTCCCCGCTCATAATTTGCGCCTTGACCTGAGTGGAGATCTGTTCATACAGGGGCCGGCTCGTTTTATTGCTGACAACAATCTCCAAATTACCACCGCCTATCCGTCTTTTACTGTATCGTATCAACAAGTACAGTATAAAACAGACTGCAACGGTTGTCAAGAGGGAAAATAATTTCTTATCTTAATACCCATACCGCTTTCGGTATCTCAGCAGCAGCGCCGCCGCCATTGCTGTTCCCAACAGTTCCGCCGCCGGTGTTGCCAGCCACACGCCGGTGACGCCGCCCAGCAGAACAGGCATAATTTGAATGCTGGCGACCGTGAACAAGAACGACCGGGAAAAGGCCAGCACGGCGGACACCACACCGTTGGACAGGGCGGTAAACATCCCACTGGCGAACACATTCAGCCCCACGAACAGCAGGGCCAGGGAGCAAAGTCGGTTTCCTGTGACAGCCAGATCATAAACCGGGCTGTCTGGCCGGGTGAAGATACCCACCAGGGGGACCGTCGCCAGAATGGAGATCAGCGTACAGAGGATAGAGGTTCCAACAATAAACCGGATGCTGAAGCCTACCAGCTTTTTCAGCTTCTCGTGGTTCTGTTCCCCATGGTAGTAGGAGATCATGGGGGCCACGCCGTAGGAGTAGCCGATGAACAGGGCACTGACAAACATAAGTACATACATGATGATGGTAATGGCCGCCACGCCGTCCTCCCCTATGTATTTCAGCATAGCCAAATTAAACAGCAGGGTGGTGATGCCGGACACCAGGGAGGTCGCCAGCTCTGACATACCGTTGGTGGAGGCGTGGAACAGCACGTCTCCGCGGAGCACCGGCTTTTCAAAGTGGAGCAGATTGTCTTTCTTTCGGAACACCAGAAAGCCCACCACGGCGGTAATGGAGTACCCCAGGCCGGTGGCAATGGCCGCTCCCTGGATACCCAGGTCGAACAGGGAGATCAGCGCATAGTCCAGAATAATATTGGTCACGCCCCCCGCCACGGTGCAGATCAGGGACAGGGTAGATTTATCGGCGGCGATCAGGTAGAGGGAGAAGTTATACATCAGCAGGATGGGAATGGTGAACAGCAGATAGTTGCTCAAGTAGATGTGACAGTAGTTGAACACTGCTGGGGAGAGGCCCATAGTTCCCAGCAAAGTGTCCATCAAAGTGTAGCCCAGCAGCATCATCACTGCGCCAACCAATGCGTTCGTCAGGATCAGCAAAGTAAAATCCTGCCGGGCCTCTGTCTCTTTGTGCTCCCCCATTTTCTTCATCACCACGGCGCTGCCGCCGGTAGCCAGCATCCCGGACACCGCCGTAATCAGGGCGATGGCCGGGGCGGTGAGGTTGATGGCGGACAGGGCCTCCATGCCGATCAGGTTGGAGACAAACAGCCCGTCCACCATGGTGTAGAAGGTGTTGAACACCGTCATCACAATGGTGGGGAAGGCGAAGCGCAGGATGTTCCGGCCCGTGACGGGCAGGTGGTAAGAGTCCAGTTTGGTTTCCATGAGGTTCTCCTTTCGTGTTTCTGGCGGAAAAGGTTACTGGTTTTAGAAAACCGACTTGTATTTTTTTAGCGCTGGTGTTATGATTGGAGCGATAAATCGGGAATATATGGAGGTATCCTATGACGAAGGAACAAGTTTTTGAATTTGTCAAAAAGCAGAAAACGGCTATAATTTCATCGGTTGATAGTGAGGGCTTTCCTAATACAAAGGCTATGCTATCGCCACGAAAAATTGATGGTAATGACTTCTATTTTTCAACAAACACTTCTTCTATGAGGGTTGCACAGTACAACGCAGATGAAAAAGCATGTATTTATTTTTATAAGCGTGGGTTGTTCAGCTATGTGGGCGTTATGTTCGTCGGTACAATGCAGGTACTGACGGAACAAAGCATCAAGGATGAAATTTGGCACGCAGGTGATACAATGTTCTATAAAGAGGGCAAAACCGATCCTGATTATTGTATCTTAAAATTCTCAGCACTAAGATGCAGAGTTTATAAGGATTTGAAAACAGCCTGGATTGATCTATAGATTCCAGTTTATCGGGGAACTGCCTGGAACGGCAGTTCCCTGGTTTTGTTGTTTGACATCTCTCCCGACAGGAGGTATCATAAACCGTGTGGCCGCCACGCAGTCAAGAGGTATTTTTCATTTTGGGAGGAAATTTTTATGGAACGTCAAAAGGGCTGGCTGACCTCCGGGACCTTCGCTGCTTTGTGTGGTACAACGAAAGAGACGCTGCGGCACTACAAGGACATTGGCCTCCTCTCCCCGGCCCACCAGGGAGACAACGGCTATTTTTACTACGATGTGGCGCAGTTTTACGATTTTTATGCTATCTCCATCTTTCGCCAGACGGGGACATCCCTGGAGGAGATCCGACGTTGCCTCCGGGGGCAGAATGCTGCCCAGACGCTGGATCTGCTGCGGGAGCAGCGGGACCGTCTGGAGGCGGAACGGCGGAAGCTTGAACACATGGACTTCGTGCTGTCCAGCGCCTTACGCAATCTGGAGTTCGGGCCGGTTCCTGACATGGTGCCCCAGATAGGATGGTTTGACGCAGAACACCTGCTGGCCCTTCCGGTGGAGGAGTTGGAGGGTTTGATGCCCCCAACGGCCAGCGAGGACGAAATGCTGATTGCCGTACTGGAACGGTGTCAGGCGCTGTGCGGGCAGTACAGGATACAGACAGACTTTCAACTGGGGGCCATCCACCAGCTAGGGGAGCGGGGCGGGGCGGGAGCCATCAGCCACCTCTACACCCGAATCAAAGAAAAAGCGGACTTCCCCTACTACATGGAGAAGCCCGCCGGGCACTATTTATATCTCTGCTGCCGGGGTAGCTGGGATATTTCCGAGGGGTATACCGCTCTTAAAAGCTATATTCAGGAACAGAGCTTGGAGATCGTGGGGGATTTCTACGCCTGTGACCTGGCCGGCTTCATTCTCAACTCAGTGGAGAAAAACGCGGCATCGATAATCTCGGTGAGGCTTTTAGACACCCCACAGCAAACAGATAACACGACATCGTAAAACTTGTCTATTTGCCATATGTATAGTTTTAGGCTGCCAGATCGAAGGGATGGAAACCTGGTATGGCCGGGTTTCCATCCCTTTTACTTAAATATGGAATTTATGGATGCAGTCCAGCAGTGTCACACACAGTTCCTGATACAGATCTTCGTCAAGTACGCCATCAATAATAGCTTCCTTCAACAACAGGGATTTGTAGCGTTCCAGAATGGTCTCTTTCGCCTGAAGGTCATCATTCTTGGCACGGGACAGCAATTCCTTGAAGTTCATGTCCTTCCCTCACAGTTCCTTTTTCAATTTCTGAATTGCCCGGTAATAGACTGCAGCGACTCCCTTATACCCTATACCGAGTTCTGCGGCAAGATCGTCAAAGCTGCGTTTTTCCAGGGCACGCGCAAAAAAGATGTACCGTTCCCGATCACTGATCTGGCTGAGGACCTGCGCCAGCATCAGACTGTCCAGTACCGGCTGCTCCACAGAAACAGTACTTTTCCCTTGCACTTCCATCATTTGCGCAAAAGCACTGTCAAAGTCAGTGGGGAGTTCATGCGTCCCCAACCGCGTACGCCTTTTCAGATAGGCGATTTTCTGCCAGCGGATGGCCGTCATTAAATAGGTGGTAAACTGATTTTGCAGGATATTGTCCTCCCCCTGCCCGTTGTTTCTATACCGCATAGCGGTACCTCCGTTTCGTCTGAATTTAGGGGAATTCAGACGGGGAGGCGGGCTGCGGCATCGGGTTGGGAGACAATGAAAAGAACAGCGGACTTTGTGACGAAGCACAAAATCCGCTGCATCCCACATGATAACATTGAGTGGATCAACAATCTCCTGTTGATCAGGCGGAGGCTCGTCTGCTTTCGTTGCAGATTCACGCCCTCTGCCTGATTGGGCAATCGGAATAGAAGTCTTTGTCTTAAAGGCCGTGTGTTGCCACGCCAAAAGGCGATTGACCAGCTCAATGTTATAGATTTTATAATCCATAACATTGCTCCCTGTCCGCTGTTATGCGGACATCACACAGGCGGCCAACATATTCCTAAATTGTTTTATCCTGTGGCAGCTAACGCTGCCGCCCTTGCCAAATGAAATATGAAATTATGCTCAGTCAGGCTCGAAAGACACCGAAAATTGTCGAATAGCAGAAGCGGCCTTTACCCATTGTCTGGATAAAGGCCGCTTTTCGTATGAAGCACTATTCGATTGATCCCGATCACTGAATTCACCACCTTTCTACCCGTCAAGCCCGGAAGAATTTAGGGATTTACTGCCACAATCGCAGTTTACATGACGAATATCAGGATAAAATCAGCGTAACATCAGGCTAATCTATTTTTTGTAAAATTTGCGTGAATAAGCTATAGACATTCAGCAAATGTTCACTTGCTGCCATCTGCCGTTTCTTTCAAGTAAAAGTGGCAGTAAAGGTTATAGTCCCTGGGCCGCGTAATCATTCGGAGCCAAATATAAAAATGCTCCGTCGCAGCATACAAATTGAACTCTGTACTTTCGCTGGTGGGTTGTGCGCTGGCTCGGCAAAAACATCTCATTGTGTCCAATGTCTTGAACTCCGGCAACTGGAACAGGGCCTCTGTGAATTGGTCAATCTCTGTGGCCAACTCCGTTGTAGGCCGTTCTCCATCGCTATGGTGCCAGGTTGTCCACCATTTATGGCCGTCATAGTCAGACCGGGAATAGACCATCTCACTGACCGGATGCTCCAAGTGATTAAAAGGGAACAACTTCTTTGAACCCGTATAAATGTGGTTGAAGCTGCAGTCCGTCGTCAGAGCAGGCCCATCACAATGGAAGGGCATGTCTCGTTTATATGAGAGCGCATACCATTCCCACATAGGGAGCACCTGACCACAGGCGTCTCTCAGGGCCTCATCCATTCCGCAGTCCTCGCAGATATGCACATCCGCATAGCGGCTGAGGGCATTCACCACCAGTCTCTTGTTCAGCGGCTTGCCGCAGCGCAGGCAGTGCGGGGGAAATTCTGCATCGGAAGCAAAGCATTTTTTATCTTTCTGCCACATCTGCTCCAAAATGGTTCTATATGTATTGATTTTCATAAAAATGCTCCTTTTGATAATATAAAAGCAGAGCTGACAGACTTACACAGTCTGCCAGCCCCTTTTCATAATGATATGCTGTCCTTAAATCAGGGAAATCGGAACGATCAGATTCTCCTGGTCAAAGGCTCCTAGCCTGTCGGCCATGC
Organism: Marvinbryantia formatexigens; assembly: GCA_021771035.1. Taxonomy (GTDB): domain Bacteria; phylum Bacillota; class Clostridia; order Oscillospirales; family Ruminococcaceae; genus CALXEM01. The sequence goes on from JAETPU010000020.1 coordinate 49,654, forward strand.
ACAGCACCGCGCCGGTTCCTCGTTCCAAGGGAGATTTGCTGATCAACTCAAACACCTTCGTCAGCTTTTTCGGCGGCGACGCCATCTTCTTGATTTCAATGGGGAACAGCTTCCCGTCCTGCTCCAGCAGCAGGTCAATCTCCCGGGCGTCCTTGTCCCGGTAGTAGTACAGGAACGGCTCCTGCCCGGCGTTCTGGTAGGTCTTGACGATCTCCGCCACCGTGTAATTCTCCAACAGCGCCCCGTTCATGGCTCCGTTCATGGCCGCCTCCGGACTACTCCAGCGGGTGAGATAGCAGACGAGGCCCGTGTCATAGAAATACAGCTTGGGCGTGGATACCGTCCGCTTCAACACATTGTTGGAGTAGGACCGGAGCAGAAACACGATGCCAAGGGCCTCCAGGATGTGGAGCCAGTTCTTGGCCGTGGCCTGGTCGATCTCCGCATCGTCCGCCATACCCTTGTAGTTGACCTGCTGACCGGCCCGGGCGGCGGCGGCCCGGAGAAAGCCCAGAAACTTCAAATCGTCAATCCCGGCGGAGAGCCGCCGCACATCCCGGTCCAGATAGGTGCTGATATAGCTGGAATAGAAGATGTTAGGGTTGGCGTACTGCCCGCTGACCAGCGCCGGCATCCCGCCGGTGAAGATCCGCTGGAAAATGGCGGGGGTGTCCAGCACTGTCCGGCGGTTTTGCCGCTCTGTCAGGGCAGACAGCTCCACCCGGAAAGGTGGTGTGTTGTCATCCTCCGTAATCTCCCCATAGGACAGCGGGGAAAGCTGAAGCAGCGCCACCCGGCCGGCCAGGGATTCCTGGACACCCTCCATCATGGAAAAGAGCTGGGAGCCGGTGAGCCAGAAGTCCCCCGGCTGGCGGCGGCCGTCCACCATCATTTTAATGTACGGAAACAGTTCCGGGGTGTACTGCACCTCGTCAATCAGCAGCGGGGGCTTGTGAAGCTGGAAGAACATCTTCGGGTCGGTCTTTGCCAGCTCCCGAACCGTCAGATCATCCATCGTAACCGTCTCCCGGCCCCGGCCCTCCTTTTGGGCCAGGTGCTCCAGCATGGTGGTCTTGCCCACCTGCCGGGGGCCGGTCACCAGGAGAACAGGGTACTGCGCGGTAATCTGCTCCAGCAGCTGCTCCATGTGACGCTTAATATACATTGTGCTTTCCTCCTGATCTCGGCTACATTCTTATTATAGTCCTATTATAGCCGAAGTATAAGTGCTGTGCAAGCCTAATTTATGTCTGCGATAGTCGGGTGACCGTCATCCTCTATAATACCGCGCCTTTTTTTGATTTCCGCTATTTTTCGCTTCCACTCTATCTGATTTTTCTCTGCCCGTTCCCGCGCGGTACGTTGCTGCTCAGGCGTTAATGCACAGAACTCCCATTCTTGAATATCTCTTTGAACAGAAGCGGCCATACGGCAGAGAATGCCGTAGGCAATCTCTGAACTGGTGGGCGCATGGTGTTCCAGAGCGTTCTGGCCCTCTCGAAACAGTTCCAGATAACGGTCATACTGCTTTTCCGTAATAAACTCCCAGCCATAGGCGTCCAAAATATCCTTCTCACTGCTATACTGCATGACAGCTTCAAATTCCGCCTTACGGGCAGCTTGTTCCCGATCAACCTTGCGCTTGTACTTCTCTGCCAATCGTTCCAGCTCTTTCAGAATCTTTTTACAGGCGGCAGCTTCCAGGAGATAACCTGCCGCATCGGGATTTACTTGTTTCCCCATACCTTCACCGTCCTTTTCCCGCGCAGTTCCTTTACGAGTTCCGGAACAGTACGCAGCACTTCGTCCACATCTGCCTGTGTATTATCCATGTCGAGAGACAGCCGAAGCGCACTGGCAGCCATCTCATCAGAGCGGCCGATTGCCAATAGCACATGACTGGGCGACAGAGATTGGGAGGTACATGCGGAGCCAGTGGATGCACAAATACCCCGTTGGTCTAACAGCAGTACCAAACTTTCTCCCTCAACTCCCTCGAAAGAAAAGTTCACATTTCCCGGCAGCCTGTTTTTCAGATCACCATTCAGAACAGAGTGAGGGATTTGAGACAGCCCTGCAATCAGCTGATCCCGGAGGATGGTCAGTTTCCTTGTGTCCTCTGCCATATGAGAGCAGGACTCCTCCAGAGCCGCTGCCATGCCCACGACAGCGGGTACATTTTCCGTTCCGGCACGCTGGCCCCGCTCCTGATCTCCCCCCTTTATTACGCTGGTTACGGGGATGCCGCTCCGGGCATACAGTACCCCAATTCCCTTTGGCCCGTGAAATTTGTGAGCAGATAGAGACAGAAAATCGATATTCTGGGCCTTTACGTCAATAGGGAGGTGACCTGCCGCCTGTACCGCATCTGTGTGAAATATTACTCCCTTTTCCCGGCATACCGCACCGATCTCAGAAATGGGCTGAATGGAGCCTATCTCATTGTTAGCGTACATAACGGTAACAAGGCAGGTGTCCTTTCGGATGGCCCGCTCCACCTGTGCGGCAGAAACAATGCCATTGGAGTGAACATCCAGCAACTCGACCGCATACCCTTCCTGTTCCAGCTTTTCCAGGGTATGCAGGACGGCATGATGCTCAATGGCAGTGGAGACGATATGCCTCTTTCCTGCCTTTGAGCCTGCCTGGGCAGCGGAAAGAATCGCCTGGTTATCCGCCTCGCTACCCCCTGATGTAAAAATAATTTCTTCAGGAGAGGCATTGATACAAGCCGCAATGTGCGACCGGGCATTCCGCAGCATCTCTGCAGCTCTTTGGGCAGGCATGTATAAACTGGAGGGATTATACCAAACGTCCTCCATACACAAAAGCATGGCCTGGATGACTGCCGGAGTCATTTGGGTGGTGGCCGCATGATCCATATAAATCATTTTATTTGTATCCTTTCACATACGAAAGATTATATTGGGAGCACCGTAAGCTAGCGCTCCCAATATATCTCATTTATCAAATGCCCAAATCCGTATCAGGCTCTTCTAAGTCCGGGCGATCCAACTTATTTTTGCGCGCTCTATCCCGGTCAAAATAGGTCAATACCTCAATGCCATATTCATGGATGAAAAAATAATAGGGCTTCAAGCCATCGTCGATCTCAATGACCTCATTTATCCTTACGTTAAATCCCAGAATATCGCTGATCATCTGCTGCTCAGACAGTTCATAAAACCCTTTGGCTGTCAATTCCGTTCTGCACTCATGACGCACTGCATACTCATATCCACTCGGAGAGCGGGGAGTACCATCCTGCTTGAAAAGGAAATTTATGTACCAGGCATCGGTATCCTTATAGCAATAAACGCGCATCTCAG
>JAETPU010000044.1 GCA_021771035.1 Marvinbryantia formatexigens
CTGACGACGGTCTTGCGGATTCCCTTCGGCACCTGCATCGGCGTTTCGTCTGCGTGAAGAATCTCCCGTGTAAAAGAAGTTCGTCTTACGAGGGTAGTGAATGAGTTCTGGAATATTCTTCCGGCAAGGTAAACTCACCAAAGCCTGAAACCGACGCTGCCACTTGTTGCATGCTTAGGAGCACGTTCCTCAAGGTTTGTTCCAACGGTAAAAAGTAGACGGCGTAGCGTGCCCGCCACGAGGGCATTCATAGCGTCGTCTGCTCTGCCTGGGACACCTGAACACCCGTATCACAGATTGTTTGGAGCAGTAGAAAGAGCTGCTGAATCCGTTTTTTCCTGCGGCGGCAACCAACCGTTTGTATTCCTCAAGCTTCAGCTTTTTGTCCTGTGAGCAGTAGGCTGTGCGTGGCACCTTCAGCTGCCAGACAAAGCAGTCCGGGTGCTCCATATAGCGTAGGAAGCTGTTCACTGCAGTAAGCATACTGTTGGCGCTTTCGTTACAATAAAGAAAGAACATATTCTCTCCTTCGACAACAGAAATTAAAAAGAAGTTGTCGTCGCTCCCGCGTATCTGGGGGATATTTCAGAAGTGCAGGAAATGAATGCAGAAAAGAAAAATCCCGCAGCCTTTCGGCAACGGGACAGTGGAATAGAGGGATATCAGGTTATTCAGGCAGCGTCATGCCAAGCTTATCAGCGATCTCGTCCAGCTTCATACCGGATTTTTGTGCCTGCCTGACAAGGAGCTTGATCTGGTCGGCTTTGCTTTTACGTGGTTTGCGTTTTTTCGACGTAAGTACGTCTTTCTTTTTGGCTTCCAGTTTAGCGATTTTTTCTTTAATAGCGGTGATCTTGTTATCAAATTCGGTGACAGACGCCGCTTTTTTGTTTTCCAATTCTAAAATGGAATTTTTCAGTTTTTCAATTTGGACATCCAAATCAGCAGCGATTTGTTCCGGGGTTCTCCGGACACGTTTTTCTTCAGACATTAAATAACACTCCAAACAAATATAGATTAAAGATAGCTGGTAGTTTAAATATATCACAGTCAAATAAAAGTAACAAGACAAATTGTGTCGGAAGATGAAATGCAGATAACTGGATATAACAAATGCTAATGTAACAACCCCGCGGAAATATTTCCGCGGGGTTGTTTGCATATATAAATGAATCTATAACAAAAAGGAGCGTCGATAGCAAACTGAAGTTTAAAGAAGCAGTTCGAAAACATAAAAAAGAAGAGGAGTACAAAATGCAGACAATACCCGGAGAATGGCTGAGTTTTCTGCGGGAGCAGTTCCCGTCAGGTTCCCACATCCAGCTCATCAGAATGGGCAATGATCCAAAGACCTTTATGAGCGGGATGACTACGGTGATCTATCTGAGGTGATTACAGAACTGGATGGCAGGGATATAGGATGAACAGGATATGGCGGCGTATTTCGCCGGGGACGACGATGTCAGAGCAAAACGGACCTCGGCTGTGAGGTCTGCCGAATCCTATTTGAATGAAGGACTGGGAGGGACATAAAAATGGCTTTACTGTTCTCTGCGGTGACGGTCACCGCAGGCGAAGATGAAATCGAACTTCTCGTCGGTGGAATCCCGAGAGAATACGACGACCTGGAAGGCTGGAGTGAATTCGACGATTCTATGTACTTTATCAGTGAGGAAACCGAAGTGTCGGTTCGTGCTGAAGCCTATCTTTATGGCGAAGGCGAATCCATGAGAGCCACACCCGAAGAAATCGATGATTTGATGCAGCGCATAAAAGACGACTCCGGTTTTTTGAATCGCTGCTGCAGTAAATTGGAAAGCGTAAACTTCACTTTCGTATGGTCACCGGAAGAGTTATTTGATATGCCGTTTGGACAAATGCTGATGTAACAGCTCCGCGAAAATATTTTCGCGGGGCTGTCTGCATAAATAGATTAGGGGAAAGGAGGGCACACACAATTACAAAATACGCAAAGCAAAAGCGGGGAGCAAATGGCAGCAGAGCCAGACGCTCCCCGCTTTTACTTTGTGGTATATGGGAGGTGATGAAGATTCTGAAATATCCATATGGGAAAGGGCGGTCGAGGACACGGCCGACAAGCTGCTGTATTCTGCCGCTGGGCCGTGTCATTGGGCCGGATATCCCGCGTGTGGAAAGTGATGCTCAGTGTGAAAGCTGCAGGCTGGCCCGGCATGGTTTTCTGTGCCGGTTCAGCGATGGGACATGCCTGAGAACAAGTATGCCAAAGAAGAAGGGAGAGCAATGAGTGAAGAGTATCCGTAATGTGGATGTGCTGTACACGATCCACGAAAAAAGCCGTGTGCTGGAAGAATGCATCCGCCGGGTGGAATCCGCATGCGATACAGGCCATTTCGAGAGCGTGGATTCCGCGCTGCGCACAAAACCGGAGCTGCGGGCGGCGCTTGGCGCATATATCCGGCAGATGCTGGCGCTGCTGGGGATGCTGACGCCGCAGGCATACAGCACAGCCAGTTTGGACGTTCGGGATATTCAGGATCTGCTGCAGGCGTTGCAGTGGGAACCGGACAGAGTGTCCGCGTTCTGGCCGGACCTGTGCGATGCGTGCCGGACACTGTACCGCCTGAGCGGAGAGCAGCTTGATATCTATGTCCGCCTGACCCAGCCCGCCTATGCAGCCGACTTGCATTTGGTGGAACCGGACACACTGCCGCCGTCATAAAAAAACAGGGGAGGGAAAACAGATGATACCGAAAATTTCGGCAGAGGACCTTAAGAAAATGCAGGACCGTGAAGGTCTGGTGCTTCAGGGATGCGGCGGGGATCTTCAGGAATGGGAAGATGGCATCCATCAAATGCTGGCAGAAGAAAAAATATTGCAAAATGGGGCGCACTTTAAAGAAATATACGCATTTGAGCATGAGGGGTGTACCAATCTGCTGTTCATGATGGACGGAATCGAATTGGATACAGGGCGGTTGGCGCTGTGGCGTCTTCGGACGCATGCACAATTTGGCGGTACATGGCTCAGCGACTATCTTCCGAACCGGCTCGGTGTTGAAGAAAACGTCCAGAACGGGAAGCCGGATTGTCCGCTCATTGGCGCGAATGGAAATATATTCAACCTCATGGGCATCGCGGCACGCACGCTTGCAGAGAATGACCAGAATGATGAAGCAAAAGAGATGTGCAGGCGCATCATCCAGTGCGGCAGCTATGATGCGGCTCTGGGTGTCATTGGGGAATATGTGAATATTGTATCCATAGATGAATGGGATGAACCGGAACTGAACGGAATGGAATATTGAACAGGAGCGGAATGTGTTTTTCCACTCCGTCAAGTAAGAGCAGAGACGGTGTATGTGTTTTACACAGAGTATATATATCCACAGGGAGGCGGCCGAAAAAACGGGATAAAGGGAAATCCGTGAAGTAGAACAGGAACACGCGGGGCGCGGAATACCCCGTGTGCGGGGATATGCGCTCCGCTGGCAGAAAGGGGAGGCGCATATGGTATAGACGGGCACGGATTTTGAGGTGTACAATGATCTGAACGGAAATCTTGCCGCACTGTACCGTGCGGTGCGTGACCATCCGCGGGAGCTGCAGGAACGGCTTCGGTATGTCCTCAATTCACGGGAGGATTTCATGCGCCTCAAGCAGGTGCTGGAGCATCCGGAGGGGATGGAGGAAGTGGCGCGCGCCGCGGCGTTTTACCAGGTCATCCGATACAGCTACGCGGCAGGCTGCGGCAGCTTTGCGGCGCAGCCGCACAGCATGTGGGGGAACTTCCCACTCATCGATAAAGCCTGCGCACGGCTGCAGAAGGTGGTTGTGGAGAATAAGGATTTTGAGAAGCTCATCCGGCAGTATGACAGATCGGTGAGCTTTTTCTATTGCGACCCGCCGTATGTAGACACCGAGGATTACTACAGCAATATCACCTTTGGCCGCGGAGGCCACGAACGCCTGCGGGACACGCTGCTGTCGGTGCAGGGCAAGTTCCTGCTGTCGTACAACGACCATCCCCTGGTATGGGAAATGTATGACCGGCCGGGAATATATATCGAGCGCGTGACGCGGCTCAACAATATGAAACAGCGGTATGACGGTGGCGCGCAGTTCCCGGAATTGTTTGTTTCGAACTATGACCAGTCCGAACGCATCCGGGTTCTGCCGGAACAGCTGTCATTCGCATCATAACAAAGGAGAATGGAAAATGGAAAAGACCGGGGAAATGAATCTGTATCTGTACGTAGACGGACGCGGCCGTATGACGATACCGAGTGCGCTGCGCTGCCGCACAGGGATGGGGAAGAACAGTTTTGTCCGCGCCCGGCTGTACGGCAGCGTTGTCCAGCTTACGCATGTGACACCTCGGGAGGCCGCGCAGATGACCGAGGAGGAGCTGCTCGACTTCATCCGTGCGTCTGTGCCGCGTCTGAGCGCGGAGGGGGCAAAACGGGTGATGCGGGAGCTGTTGGAGGAAGCATATGCAGAAGCGCAGGATGCCGCGGAATGTTAAACGGGCGTCAGGCGCTGTTGTGTGTGCGGGTCTGCTGTTGAGTGGATGCTCGGGCCATCCGCTGGCGGATACCGCACGGGAAGCGCTGCAGGCGGTAACGGCGGGCGAAGCCCTGCCCGCGCCGCTGGCACGGGCCTATCTGCTTCTGAGCCTGTCACTGGCGCTGAACGCGGTGATGGTCCTGTGCTGGGCGGGCGGTCAGCTCGCCCGTCTGGGCAGGCTGGTGCGGCGGATGACCGCACGGCAGAAAAAAGAGATCGTCGTGAAGGTGGAGCAGATGGCGCCGAACCGGAGCACGGTGCAGTGTGATTCGCCCATGCCGGAAACACCGTTCATCATTCCGGAGCCGGAGCAGAAAACAGAAATACGGGTGAAAAAACCGGAACGGAGATCCAGCCGGCAGGAAAAGGGACAGGCCGTAAAGCAGCCTGTGCCAAAGATGGAAATACCCAATATTTTAAAAGAATTGGAGACAGGAGGATGCGCATGAACAGAATAAAGAAAGTGAGCAGACCGGTGACATGCCTGCTTGCGCTGCTGCTGTGTGTGACGCTGTTTGCGTCCACGGCGTTCGCCGCGGGCGGCGCGCTGGGCGCGGACCGAAACGGCACGCCATATACTTACGTGATCGGGTACATGTATTCCGGCAGCTCCCAGACCGTCAACACACGGGAGATCTTCACATCGCCCAACAACTATGACATCTGGCTCTGCCCGGTGTGCGGGCGGGACCCGTT
>JAETPU010000021.1 GCA_021771035.1 Marvinbryantia formatexigens
CTACAAAGGGGAGAGAGGATTTCGATTTTCCTCTCTCCCCTTTGAAACCCCACTCACTTTTAAAAACGACAAAGGATGGGGCCAGCCCCCTCCTTTGATGAACCCCCGGGTTACGGCAGAACTTTCATAGACAGAACTTGAATTGACTATGGAAGTTTTGGGCTTGCCCCGAAACTTCATAGGGACGCTGAGGGACCCAGATATAAACTAAACTACGAGCGTCCCGGTGCCCCTAGTTTTGATTTTACCCCGCCGTTACGGTAGTTACTTGATAGACGGAATTTCCTTAATCATCATGATAAATTGCAAACATAATCTTCGCTCCAAGCTGAAACCCTACAACAAATGTTTGAGATATTTCGTAGGATTCTATTTTTCCTTCCATATCTAGGATTTCATCAAATTCTTTTTTCGATTCTTGATCTTGACTGTCTAGCTTTTTCAATAGACTATGAATCCTATTAATTCGCTCCATACGCGCATTCTCATAATCCTCGCATTGGGGTGTTATGGTATCCAAGGGCCTTAGATTGCCTAGATACAGTTCCTCCAGGATATTATTCATTTCACTTTGTCCTCCTTTGATTCATAATGAATTCACCTCTATATTATACCTGGTGAATTCACTGATGTCAATATGAGTCTTGAATTTTTTTTGGTTTCACTTTATGATTAGTGAAATCATTAAGAAAGTGGGGGCTCCATTATGGCAACTGATAAACGGCAGTTTACTTTACGCATCCAGGAGGACACCTACGAGAAGATGCGATTTCTTGCTTATGCCGAACGTCGTTCTATTGCTATGGAAATTGAAACAGCCATGCTTGCTTATATAGCTGACTACGAAAATCAGCATGGCCCTATTCAGCTGCCAGAGACTTTTAAAGGAGAGTAATTACCAGTACAGGTGAGTGACATCATTTCACCTAAAAATTTTCTCTGGGGATGTCTCGAAGCAAAAAAAGCCAGGAGATTTTACTCCTGGCTTTCATAATGCTATAAATTATTACAGTGAGTTTAATTCTGACAGGACTTCCTCCACCTGCCGCAGCACGCTGGCGGGCGCGGGGCCGCCCAGGGAGGTTCTGCCGTTTACGCAGGTCTCCAGGGAGATGGCCTCAAACACATCCTCCCCAAACACGCTGCACTGGGCCTGATACTGGTCCAGCTCCAGCGTCTCCAGGGTTTTGCCCTCCTGAATGCACTGGGCAACCAGGGTGCCGGTGATTTTATAGGCGTCCCGGAAGGGAACTCCCTTTTTGGTCAGGTAATCGGCGCAGTCGGTGGCGTTGATAAAGCCCTTTGCCGCCGCGGCGCGCATATTCTCCTGTAGCACCCGCATGGTGTCCAGCATAGGGATAAAGGTGACAAGGCATAATTTGGCGGTATCCAAAGCGTCGAAGATGGCCTCCTTATCCTCCTGCATATCCTTGTTGTAGGCTAAGGGTAGCCCCTTCATAAAGGAGAGAAGCCCCATTAAATCCCCATAGACCCGTGAAGCCTTGCCCCGCACCAGCTCCGCCACGTCGGGGTTCTTTTTCTGAGGCATGATGCTGGAGCCGGTGGCGAAGGCGTCGTCCAATTCGATAAATTTAAACTCCCAGGAGCACCAGGCGATAATCTCCTCTGAGAAGCGGGACAGATGCATCATCAAAATGGAGAGATCCGAGGCCAGATCGATACAGAAATCCCGATCGGATACCCCGTCCAGGCTGTTGGCGCAGGGCTTCTCAAAGCCCAGCAGCTCACAGGTCAATTCCCGGTCGATGGGGTAGGTGGTGCCGGCCAGGGCGCCGCTGCCCAGCGGCATCTGGTTCATCCGCTTTTTCGTACAGGACAGCCGGTCCAAATCCCGCAGGAACATCTGGGCATAGGCCATCAGATGGTGCCCGAAGGTGATGGGCTGGGCCCGCTGAAGATGGGTATACCCGGGCATGATGGTGGCGCAGTGCTCCTTGGCCTTGTTGCAAAGCACCCCGATCAATTCCTTGACAGTGGGAATCAGGCCCTCGATTTCATCCCGCAGGTACAGCCGCAGATCCACCGCCACCTGGTCGTTGCGGCTTCTGGCGGTGTGCAGGCGCTTTCCCGCGTCGCCGATGCGCTGGGTGAGGGTGGCCTCGATGAACATATGGATATCCTCGGCCTGTGGATCAAACTCCAGGGAACCGGTTTCGAGATCCTGTAAAATGCCATTGAGCCCCGCGATAATGGCCTTTACATCCTCCTGGGAGATAATACCGGTTTTCCCCAGCATGGTTGCATGGGCGATGGAACCCTTAATATCCTGCCGGTACATCCGCGCGTCAAAGGAGATGGAGGAGTTAAAATCGTTCACCCGGCTGTCCTCTTCCTTTCCAAAACGTCCCGCCCAAAGTTTCATATCCTGAACCAATCCTTTCTATCCGATGATTTTGCAAGCGCAGGGCGTTGAGGGCCCCGGCTGAACCAGTACGGCGTTTTACCGCAGCGGATCCGGCTTGCGGCGGTACAGACGGTGTTGCCGCAGCCGATCCAGAAACAAAAGCAGGACGATGGCGCCCTGCTTTGATTAGGGAGGATACTCCCGGTACTATTTTGCTTCTCTCTGCTCGTCCAGCATGGCTTTGACCTTGATGGGCAGGCCGAACAGGTTGATAAAGCCCTGGGAATCCATCTGGTTATACACATTGTCCTCTCCGAAGGTGGCGACCTCCTCGGAATACAGGGAATAAGGGCTGGTGACGCCGGCGTTGATGATATTGCCCTTGTACAGCTTGAGCTTGACCTCTCCGGTGACCGTCTCCTGTGTGGAGGTGACAAAGGCGGAGAGCGCCTCCCGAAGGGGAGTGTACCACTGGCCGTTATAGACGATATCCGCGAATTTTAAGGCAACCTGCTGCTTATAGTGCTGGGTTTCCTTATCCAGGCAGATGGTCTCCAGCACATCGTGGGCATGGTAGAGGATGGTTCCGCCGGGGGTTTCATACACGCCCCGGGATTTCATTCCCACCAGCCGGTTTTCCACCAGATCCGCGATACCGATACCGTTGGCGCCGCCCAGCTCGTTGAGTTTGGTAATTAAGGACACGCCGTCCATCTTCTCGCCGTTCACCGCCACTGGAATGCCCTTTTCAAAGGAAAGAGTGACATAGGTGGGGGTGTCGGGGGCCTGTTCCGGGGATACGCCCATCTCCAGAATCTCGTCATACTTGGGCTCGTTGGCGGGATCCTCTAAATCCAATCCCTCGTGGGAGAGGTGCCACAGGTTTTTGTCCTTGGAATAGCTGGTCTCCTTGGTAATCTTCAAGGGGATATTGTGGGCCTCGGCATAGGCGATTTCCTCGTCCCGGGACTTGATATCCCAGATTCTCCACGGGGCGATGATATCCATGTTGGGGGCAAAGGCCTTGATGGTCAGCTCAAACCGGACCTGATCGTTGCCCTTGCCGGTGCAGCCATGGACAATGGCCTCGGCACCCTCCGCCTTGGCGATTTCCACCAGCTTTTTGGCGATAATGGGCCGGGCAAAGGAAGTGCCCAGCAGGTATTTATTTTCATACACAGCCCCGGCCTGTACGGTGGGGAAGATGAAGTCCTCGACGAAATCCTTGGTCAGATCCATAATGTATAATTTTGAGGCGCCGGTTTTGATTGCCTTTTCCTCAAGGCCGTCCAGCTCCGTACCCTGGCCCACGTCTGCCGCCGCTGCGATGACCTCGCAGCCGTAGTTCTCCTTGAGCCACGGGATAATGATGGATGTATCCAGACCGCCCGAATAGGCGAGTACGACTTTTTTATACTGTTTCATAGGGTGAACCTCCAAATATTTATTCAAACTGTGCTTTTAATTATACTATTCTTTTGGGAAAAATCAAGGGGTTTTTGAATTTTTTTTCATAAATTTAGAATATTATTCATTTTGCATCCGGTTTGGCGGTGCGGAGAGGCGTTCTGAAAGCCCATGGGAAATCTGCACGCACGTTGCTTTCGGCTTCGGCGGACGGCTTGGCGCCGGGATTGCATGCGGATTTGGGGCAAGCCCAGTTTTTCGGACAGTTATTCCCAGTGAGGAAAACAGGGCTTTAAACCGTGATAAAATAGAGGAATGCTTCAAAGAACGGATAAAGCCCGGGCTGGATGAAAATCCGCCTCGGGCTTTATCCGAATGGAATCTGCGTCAAACCGATTGAAATTGGATCCTGACAGTCTCGGTTTGGGTGACGGTGGCACCGCCCTGGGTTTCAAAGACAAAGAAGGACAGCTGGAGCGTTTCGGCGGTTTGAATCGAGGCGGCCTGGGGATCCGTAGGCAGGAAGGGAACGCTGGCGGTCACCTGCTGCTTGGATGGCACCTGCTGGGAGAGCACGCCGTACACGGAAATATCGTTGATCTGCGTATTGCGCGCCTGAACGGTCACATCCTTATCTAAATTATTGGTGAAATTCAGGTGGGCCACAAAGCGATCGTTTTCCCTGGAGATCCCCAGGATAGAGATTTTCAGTTCGTCCTGGTCCAGGATGACAAGCTCGTGATCCGTGGGAACTTCCAAGGCTGCGTCGGAACTGTCCTGGCTCTGAGAAGCCTGAGGGGAACTGGAGGACGGGGGTTGGGAAAAGCTGTCCGTAATGGTATGATAGAGATTGGAGATTTCCGGAAAGGAAACTGCAAAAAGCACCGCGGATCCCAGCAGGCAGGAGAGGCACGCGATTGAGATTCCCAGGCGTTTTTTCTTTTTTGCGGAGAAGATGATGAACAGAATCAGGCAGACCAAAAAGGCCAGAAAGCAGGCGCCGGTCAGGCCTAAAAGAAGCATTGGCATAGAATACCCTCCTTGAGATGAGTGGCTGGAACTTACTGAATGAAGCTTTGCAAAAAACAACAGCACTGTTTCCCATCATACCGCAAAACCCGCTGGAATGCATCAAAAAAATTTAAGAAAATGACAATTTTCCAAAAATCCCCCGGATATACCGGTTGGCGTAAAGACATCCAGGATGCAAACAGTCTGGCAGGAACCCGATAATCCGGGGCGGGAGTTTTTTCGCCATGGCGTTGGGATTCAGTGGATCTCGGGGCATACTACTGGCAGTATCCCGCAAAATGGAGGGCTTCCTGTTCAGCCGCGGTACGCTTCTGCTGCGAGCGGGGAACCGTGCGGCCTTTGCGCCTCACCGCAGCCGCTAAGGCCCCAAAGACGCTTAACCTGGGTTTGCGGCAGCGGATTTCCCTTGCCGAAGCCTGCGTGGGCGGGAACTGCCCGTATTTTCGGGGCAACAGGCGCCGCTTTGGGGAAAGACGGATCTGGCGGGAACAGAAAGCGGGAGCAGCGGGGCGCGGAAAACCCGGGAGGCTGGGAACGGATGCCCCGGTTCCCGAACATTTCAGCGGAGACAAACACAAAGCTGATCATGAAAGGAGAGGTGGTTTCTATGGTCGTAACGCTCACACTGAACCCAGCCATTGACTATGTGGTGCACCTGCAGGGGATGGCCGCCGGCCGGGTGAACCGGTGCGAATATGAGGAGCTGCAGTTTGGAGGAAAGGGGCTCAATGTGTCCGCTGTCCTTACAAATTTAGGGATCCCCACAACTGCACTGGGCTTTACCGCCGGGTTTACAGGGCAAATCCTGGAGGATAAGCTGCACGAGGCCGGCGTGGCTACGGATTTTATCCGCCTGGACGCGGGAATGACCCGAATCAATGTGAAAATCAGGGCGCAGGAGGTTACGGAGATTAACGGCCGCGGCCCGCGGATTGGCCCCGAGGCTCTCAAAGCCCTGGTTCAAAAGCTGGATACGCTGGACGGCGGGGATATTCTGGTGCTGGCGGGCAGCATTCCCATGGGCTTGGACAACGCCATCTATGAGGATTTGCTGCGGTATGTGCAGGGGAGGGGAATCCTGTCCGTTGTGGACGCCACAGGGGATTTGCTGTGCCGGGCGCTGCCGTATCGGCCGTTTCTCATCAAGCCCAACCACCATGAGCTGGGGGAAATCTTCGCCCAAACCCTTGCAACAAAAGAGGAAATTTTAAAGTGCGCCGGGGTTTTGCAGCAGAGGGGCGCGCGCAATGTACTGGTCTCCATGGCCGGGGAGGGTGCACTCCTGCTGGATGAAACGGGAAAAACCCATGAAATTTGCCCGCCCAGGGGAACCGTACGCAATTCCGTGGGCGCGGGGGATTCCATGGTGGCGGGATTTCTGGCTGGATGGCTGCAGTCGGGGGATTATGAAACCGCCTTGAAAATGGGCACCGCCGCCGGAAGCGCCACGGCCTTCTCCTCCTCGCTGGCCACTGGGGAAGAAATTATGAGCTTGATGCGTGAGCTATTAAAATAGTATTGCGATTCAATATAACCCAACCAACGCTTGCATACTATTTTTTGTTCCACAGGAATCAACCCTAACGCGCTGCGTTAGGGTTGGGAAGAAGTCCTCCGACGCACAGCGTCTGCCTTTTCTGTAGAAAAGGGCCGAATTTTGCAAAGCTGATGAAAGCGGTTTTCCATTAGCCTTCCTGGAAATACAAAAAATATCGGAATTGCACAAAGGGCTGGCGGTGAAACCCACCGCAGCAGTCCGGGGCAGGGAGGCCCGACGTTGGGATCAGCGCTGCAAATCCTGGATATGGATGGTTTGCCCGCGGGTGAGGGGCCCGCATACTCTCTGGCGGTACGGCTGGGTGATGGGATCGGATTGGATTCGCTCAAAAACCGCCGGATCCTCAGTGAAATGCATCGGGATCGCCAACCGCACCGGCACTTGGCGCATCAGTTCGTCCAGGCCCCACAGAGCGGTGCGCTCCAGGCGGGGATCCACCGGGACAAAGGCCGCGTCCAGGGGGCCCAGGGCCGCCAGGGCCTGGATCTGTTCCTGGTAGCGCCTTGCCATCTCCTGGTTTTCCTCCTCGGGTTCCCCGTCCCAGTGCCACCAGTTGAGATCCCCCGCGTGGTAGATAGCCTGCCCGTCAACGGACACCACAAAGGCCACGCCCTCATCTGTGGAGGTCAGGGCGCGAACCGTGAGATCCTCCAGTTCCAGCGCCTCCTCTCCCCCCAGTGAGTAAACACCCGGCTGCGTTTTTGGCGCGGGGACATCCTGGGAGAGAAGATAGCGCAGGCGGGGGATTGTGTCAGAAAACGCCCAGATATCCGGGTTATAGTGATCCGAATGGGCATGGGAGACAAAGACCAGGACATCCTTCTCCCGCCACTGGCGGGGACTAAATACGCCGTCAGAAAGCCCGCCCCCCTTGGGCGTGTCCAGATAGTAGTCAAACAGCAGGATATGCCGCCGCGTCTCCACTAAAAAGCCGCTGTGATACAGAAATGTGATGTCCATAAAGCCGCTCCTTTCGTCGGTGCTCATCCTGGATTTCCAGCCTGAGGCGGGGGATCGGGATGAGCACAGCCGGCCCGCGCTGGGGAGGCCGGATTTGTCTGATTGTTTGTGTGCCGTACAGTTTGGGCGTGCCCGGGGCGGGAAATTGAAGCCGAACAGCGCCGCGATGCCGCGCCGGCGCAGAGAACGCCCGGCAGCCGCATTGTATATTTTATAAGGATAGTATAGCATAGAGAGGATAAGTAGGAAAACCTGGGGTACGATGGCGTGGTCAGGAGAATGAGGCCGCCGAATTCCAGGTGCTGGAACAACGCAGCTGAGTGAAACTGGATGCCGTTTGCAATCGGAAAGGGGACGAAAGATGATTTACTATTTTTCAGGGACCGGGAACAGTGAATACGCAGCAAAAAGGATCGGACAACTGATAACGGATGAGGTGGGGAGCCTCTTTGAAAAAATCAAATCCCGTGATTTTTCCAAAATCCACTCGGAACGCGCATGGGTGATCGTTGTCCCCACCTATGCCTGGAGAATCCCGCGTCTGGTGGAGGAATGGCTGGAGCGTACGCCGTTTGCCGGGAGCAAGGAGATTTATTTTGTGATGACCTGCGGGGGATCTATCGGAAACGCGGGGAGCTACCTGAAAAAACTCTGTGCCCAAAAAAACCTGATATACCGGGGATGCGCTCAGATTGTCATGCCGGAAAACTATATTGCGCTCTTTACGACGCCGGAACGCCAAGAGGCCCTTAAAATAATCGGAAAGGCTCAAAGCGCAATTGACCGTGCGGCTCTTTTGATACAAAGCGGCGAGAGCTTTCCAGAACCCAGTTGTTCCGTTGGGGATAAACTGAACAGCGGGCTTGTGAACCGTCTGTTCTATCCAGTCTTTGTTCATGCGAAGAAATTCTATGCCACCGACGCCTGCATTTCCTGCGGGAAATGTGTCCGCGTGTGCCCGCTTGAGAATATCAGGCTGAAAAACGCAAGGCCTGTATGGGGAGACAACTGTACGCACTGTATGGCCTGTATCTCCCGCTGTCCCAAGGAGGCCATTGAATATGGAACGCACAGCAGGGGACTGCCGCGCTATGTATGTATGAAATAGGCTTGGGACGCTGTTTCATAACGGGAGACGGTACCAAAAGGTACCGTCTCCCGCTTTTTCCGGCGGCAGGGATTCCTCTGGCGTATGTGATTTTTTATTTATTGAAAGGAAACTCGCTTTCATCAATTTTGAAGAAGCCCGGCCCTTTTCTACAGAAAAGGCAGACGCTATGCATCTGAGGAGTTCTTCCCGGCGCTGACGCAGCGCCGTTCGGGTTGATACCCGTGTAGCAAAAAGTACCCAACCATCTGCCGAAAGTACAGTTTTTCAGTTTAGGCGCTTTTCTGGCGCAGTAATAGATGGATTCTCGAATTGAGGACAAGCCCAGCAGGAGCAGCTGCCAGCGCCAGGGCGAAATTTGTTTTTATCTGGTTTGTGTGCATAGCCCGCCCATTTTGGTTCAAACTAAAGGCAGATTGCAAAATCATCCGGCAGTTTAAATCGAGAATATTCGGAGGTGCAGAGAATCCATGAAGAATGATTTAAAATTTTCGCAGAGTAAATTCAGCCGGTTTCTCTCCGGCAAGGGCTTTTATATCGCATTGGCCGTGTGCCTGGTAGGCGCCGGCTCCGCCGCCTGGGTGGCTGTGGACAAAACCATGGGCGCAGTGGATCTTGGGCAGAACAGCAGTATCAGCAGTTCCAGTACAACACAGCAAGGAGGAGATATGCAGTGGAACTATCCCGATTCCGATTCGGTCGTAAACAACGAGTCTCAGGTGCCGATCTCGTCCGGCTCATCCACGCACTCCTCATCGTCGTCGACATCGTCCTCCTCGCAGCAGCAGTCTGGAAAGTCTGTCGGGGCATCCGCCGGGCAGGTGCAGCAGCAAGGGGAGCAGAAACTGTTGTACGTGCTGCCTGTGCAGGGAGAAATCTTCAACAAATATTCCGACGGTGAGCTGGTGAAAAACGAAACCCTGGGCGAGTGGCGCACCCATGACGGTATCGATATCAAGGCCGCTGTGGGCGACGGTGTGATGGCCTGCGCCAACGGGACCGTTAAGGAAGTTTATGAGGATCCCATGTGGGGAACCTGTGTGTGCATCCAGCATGAGGGCGATGTCCTGAGCTACTATATGGGCCTGGAAAAGGAAGTTTCGGTCAAAGAGGGCGACACGGTCAAGGGCAGCGATGTCATTGGCAAGGTGGGTCAGACCAATTTGGCCGAGCAGTCCAGCGAGCCCCATCTTCATTTTGCCATGAAACAGGCGGGAGAATACGCAAATCCTCTGGAAGTGATGGATAAGCTCAAATAGGAATCCCTTTGCAATTGAAAAACCGTGAACTGAAACGATACAAAAACCCCTGATGCAGAAGCGCTGCATCAGGGGTTTTATGATACCTGTAAGGGAGAATCGGCATCCGGGATAACCACAGCCATCGGGGAAAAATTCCCTAAAAAGGTCTGCCCCACTTGGCTGGGGAACCAAATGGAGAGGCAGCTCCGCACCCGCAGGGCGCCGGAACTGCCGGCGGGAACGCCAACTCTCGGAATTGTGACTGAAATAGACGGGAAAACCGGGCACGGCTCAAACTGGTGGTAAACTGCCCGCTGCCCGAAGGGGAGTGAGGGCCTCCCGCAGCGGAACGCCCGTCAAACGGTTGCGGGCATTCCAATCAAATTGTTCAGAATTGCTATATTAAACCAGCTCAAAACCGGCAGCGGCAAGATAGTCTTTAAAGGCGGCCTTTCCGGAGTCGGTCTCCTTAAACACGCTGACATCGCCCAGGATTTGGGAGAATTTCACGCCCACTTCCTGCTCCACGGCGGCTTTGGCCTCCGCTTTGCTGCAGCCCTGGGAGCCATATTTCTCCATCAGGAAGGCAATCCAGGCGGCATGGGGGTTCAGCGGATGCTCCGCCTTCTGAAGCTCAGCGGGCTCATAGGGCGTTTTGCCGCACAGAATATCGCTGATTTCATCCAGGTTTTGCAAAAGCCGCCCGGGCAGAATTGCCAGGCCCATTACCTCGATGACGCCGATGTTTTCCTTTTTGATGTGATGGTGCTCCGGATGGGCATGGTACAGCCCGGCGGGATACTCAGGCGTTGTCACATTGTTGCGCAGGATGAGGTTGACGGTGTAGGTGCCGTCCTCAGTTTTGCGCAGGGTGGGCGTAATGGCGTTGTGCAGGGTTTTCACCCCGTTTTCCTCGGAATAGGCCTTAATCTGGACGCCTTCATTGAAGTAGTTCTGCCAGGTGGTGAGCACATGGTTGCAGAACTCCACCAGCTCCCCGCGATCCTTGGTGTGGGCGCGGATGGTGGCAACAGGCCACTTGATGGTTTCAGCTTTAATGCCGGGGAACTGCTTGATGGTGAGTTCCCAGTCATTTTTCGCATGCTCCAGGGGAAGCACCTCGTTGCCGCCCTGATAGTGGTCGTGGCTGAGAATGGAACCGCCCACTACGGGAAGCCCCGCATTGGAGCCCAGGAAGTAATGGGGGAACAGATCCACAAACTCGGCCAGGCGCACAAAGGTATCCCGGTTCACCAGCATAGGCCGGTGCTCGGAGCTGAACACAATGCAGTGCTCGTTGTAGTACACATAGGGGGAATACTGCATATTCCAGCTCTCGCCGGAGAGTGTCAGCGGGATAGTACGCAGGGTCTGGCGGGCGGGGAAATCCGTACGGCCCACATAGCCGGGGTTCTCCACGCACAGCATGCAGCGGGGATAGGGGCGTTCCTTTTTCACTGCCTTGGGAATTACCGCGTTGGGGCTGATTTCGGGTTTCGCCAGGTTGACCGTGATGGTCAGGGGACCATAGGGCGTCTGGGAATCCCAGCTCAGGTTCTTGGCAATGCGATCCGTACGGATGTAATTGGAGGCGCAGGCCAGGTGATAAAAATAGTCGGTGGCCTTTTTGGAATCCTCCTTGAGCAGGGCATAGAAGGTGCGCACCACATCGGAGGGCCGCGCAACCAGGGCGCCCATGATCTTGGTATCGAACAGATCCCGGTACACCACGTTGTCATGCTCGAACAGGCCTTTGGCAAAGGCGTCGTCGCACAGGTTATTCAGAATCTGGGGCAGCGCGGGCAGCTCCTCGGGCACCTCGCCGTAATAGGGGTCGTCCAGGCCGAACATGGCTAAGAGGGTGTTGCGGACAAAGTGGACGTCATTTTCGTCAATCAGCATCTCTTTGAGCCCATAGCGGATCAGCTGCTCCACATACAAGGGGGTATTCATAATTACTCCATTTCTCCGGCGGAATGAAACTGGCCCCACACCCCTGAACGCCGCCGGAATACAGGGGATAGGGGAAAATCCGGCTCAAACGCACGAAGCCGGAGAAAACACGGGTTCTGTTTTCTATCATACAATATTTGCCCCCAATTTTCCAGAGGATCTTCCTCTTTTCTGGAAAAAGCCGGCGGGGGACTTGAGGGGGGAAACAAGAGGAACCTGGAGGCTCTCCTCTTACCCAGAGGCCAGAAAGCCGAGGGAGGATAGCGTATGCTACCCGGAAAATGGGAAGGCTTTGGCCCGGTACCGTATGGATCAAAATCGGGGTTTCGATTAGCATTTCTTGTGGTATAATAAACGCAAATAGGGATAAAAACGGCATTGGCCGTTTTTGCAGATGCGTTTCTTTTTCCGTACTGGTAGCAAGCCGATGGGCGGCTTGCCTTTATGGTACAATGTTCACACAGAGTGTGAACATCTTGGAGTTTTGCTTACCGGTCAAACAGCGACCGGTATTCAGCTTACACTGAACCGCAAAACGTCCCGGTTGGTTCTAAAATTATGGTATAATAAACGCAACAAAGGATAAAACGGCATTGGCCGTTTTTGCAGATGCGTTTCTTTTACCGTTCTGGTAGCAAGCCGATGGGCGGCTTGCCTTTATGGTACAATAAAAAGGGAATGGACCTATGGGGATTTTGCCCAGAGGTCATGAAAGAGGGCGTGGGCATATAGTTGTGGGAAAAGGACAGGCGTATACTGGGTTTGGCTGCAAAGCAAATGCAGCACATGTAAGGGGCTGAATCGACGGGGAAATGAAGATTATGAACAAGACGCTGCAAAAGCCCGGGAAAAACAAACAATTGCGGGCGGGGCAGAGTGAGAATTCATAGTAGGGGAAAGGATGATTTGAAAAGTGAAAAAGGACTATTTGTGGCTATCGTCTTTCGCACTGTTGCTGTTATCCGGAACAACTTTGGTGGACCGCTTTATCGTACCCATTCCTGATTGGCTGGCAATTATCCTTTTGGTGATTGCCCTGTGCGCATTTGTTGTATTTTTGATTGCTAACAAGAAGCATACAAAATGATACATCTTTTAGGTATAATGCGGCAGTGATGGAAAGACGGCAGGCGCAGACAGGACCCGCTTTGATACTTAGCCGTTTGGAGGAAAGTATCCCGTAGGCTGGGTCTGGGAATTGTTTTCAAAAGCCCGCGAAAAAACGGAGGGTGCAACTGCACTCTCCGTTTTTTAAAGTACCGCCTCCCGGTGGTATTGCGGCGCTTCCATGCCGTTCATCTCTGGGCATTTTGCCCAGAGGTTGTGAGAATATTTCAATAAAAAATCGGGGATGCGCTGGTGCGGCACCCTCGATTTTTTGTCTATGGACGGTTCTTCAGTTGTTTTAGGTGTCCGGTGGTTACTGTCTTATCCTATCCTATCCGTTTGGGCAAGGAATGGAACACGCCGTCAGGACGCCCAATTTTAGTAATTCTGAGCCAGGACCTGGAAGTATGCCTTGGGATGGGAACATACCGGGCAGACCTCGGGAGCGGCCTTGCCGATGTGGATATGGCCGCAGTTGGCGCACTGCCAGATGGTATCGCCGTCCTTGGAGAAGACAAGGCCGCCCTCTACATTTTCCAGCAGCTTGCGGTAGCGCTCCTCATGGTGCTTTTCAATTTTGCCCACAGCCTCAAACAGGTAGGCAATGTGATCGAAGCCCTCTTCTTTAGCCTGTTTGGCAAAGGTGGCATACATATCGGTCCACTCATAGTTTTCGCCCTCAGCGGCGGCCTTCAGGTTTTCAGCGGTGGTGCCGATGCCGTCCAGGAGCTTGAACCAGATTTTCGCGTGCTCTTTTTCGTTGTTGGCAGTCTCGGTAAACAGATTGGCGATCTGCTCATAGCCTTCCTTTTTTGCCTTGGATGCAAAGTAGGTATATTTGTTTCTCGCCTGGGATTCGCCGGCAAAAGCGGTCAGCAGGTTGGCTTCAGTTTTACTGCCCTTGAGTTCTTTCATCTTCATTACCTCCATTGTCGTTGCGGGGAAACCCCGTTAAATTATGTTTTCTGCAAGTTTTGCAGATTCCTGCGATTGTAAGTTCCTCGCCGCTGATACT
Source organism: Marvinbryantia formatexigens (assembly GCA_021771035.1). Lineage (GTDB taxonomy): Bacteria > Bacillota > Clostridia > Oscillospirales > Ruminococcaceae > CALXEM01. Next base: position 13,747 of record JAETPU010000021.1, read on the forward strand.
GAATCCGGTTTCCCGCTGAATCAGCGAGGACGTGCCCTGCACATACTGCAGGGGAAGATCCTGAACCTGTCCGCACACCTGGCATACCAGGTGGCAATGCGGGGAACAGGGCCGGTCAAACCGGTCACTGGCGCCGGGTACGCTGATACGCCGGATGAGGCCCGCCTGAGCCAGTTGGTTGAGATTGCGGTACACAGTGCCAAGGCTGATCCTGGGCAGCTGTTCCCGAATTTCTCCAAAGATTTCATCTGCGGTAGGATGCCCCGGCGCATGGAGAACGCTTTGGAGAATATACTCCCGTTGTTTGGAATACTTCATGGCCGTTTCCTCGTGATAAAACTGATAATAGGAATCATTACTGATTATGTGTCTATCTTATCATCCTAATTGAGGAATGTCAAGGGCTTAGGAAAGTTATTTTTTTAATAAAAGAAAATCGCTTCGGAGCAAAGGGACGAATACTATTTATTGCCTCAGAGGAAAACCGCTTTCATCAATTTTGAAGAAGCCCGGCCCTTTACTACAGGAAAGGCAGACGCTGTGCGTCTGAGGACTTCTTCCAGACCCTGACGCGCTGCGTTAGGGTTGATACTCATGCAACATAAAATAGTACAGAAATATCTGTTGGGTGCAGTACGGTTTACAATACTGGTTTTCTCTTTTCGGGGACAGGCCCGCCCGCAGGAGGCCTGAGAGGAGCTTGGCGCTGGTAGTGGATGGGATGACTCTGCACGGATGTGTCCGCAGCGCTGCCGGAGACGGCCGGGAGGGAACGCTCCCAGATTCCCGGTGTGTGAAAGCGCGATTGCCCAGACAAGAAGGCTTGCTCTTTATCTATAGTGTACGCTATAAAAAGCGGGGATTCTTGTCGTAATTGTTACGAAATCATGCTGCGGGAATAAATCGCCTGAGGAGATTGCCCGTTCCAGGCGAAGCGGTATACCCAACGGCTGTGAATGCGGAGCATACGGCTTCTTTGGGGAGTATAGAGGGAAAATACATCCGTTTGGGATTTGGCAGGGCAAGGGAACGGTAAAAATGGAAAATCGGGATGAATTTTATAAAAAGGTGTTGACAAGCGGGCGTTTGCGCGATATAATTTAATGCGTGATATGCGGATATGGCGGAATTGGCAGACGCGCTAGATTCAGGTTCTAGTGAGTTCACGCTCATGCAGGTTCAAGTCCTGTTATCCGCACCAACATGGAAAAGGCTAGGAAATCGCATTGGAATGCGGCTTCCCGGCCTTTTTGTTTTTGTGGATTTTGGGGCCTTTGGTCTTTGTTTGGCCGTTATTCTTCTTAATTTGCTATTTTTACTACTTTATTTTTAAAAACGCTTGACAAACAATGCAATATGCAATATTATTGAGTTGTCGAGAGATTCACACCTCTGGACAGTCGTGGAGAGGATTGGCTCTCCCTTAGTCAAGGGCCGTAACCCTTGGACGTGGATTAAAGAGCTGTAAAGCGCGCCGTTAAGGCAACCAGCAAAAACAGGCCATACTTTTTGTATGGCCTGTTTTTCTGTCCTCATTACAAAACAGGACTATCCTTACCGGACAGCCCCGCCGCAATCTTTATTGGAATACTAATCTCTATTCATCCCATGCGCCGTCAATATAGCGGATTTCTTGGACGCATACCGGATTGTCTGTGTGTTCATCAATGACTGCAATCACTACTTCGTCTCCATCTTCCATTTCATTCAATGCCATTCTTTTGGCTTCGTCCAGATCATAGCTGCCGTTGTCCCAAGCCTCATATCCGCCAACCTGTACTGCATACCACATTTTCTCTGTCATTGTATTTTCCTCCTTGTTTCGTTCCCATTCTTATGATATAATATAAGCCAAAGGGAGAGGTTTGGCAATAGACCTTTACTTTTGTTCAGCGGTTACTTGTTAGGGCAGGTAGCCGCTTTCTTTTTGCACTCTTCAAAGTGCTTTTGTTTTTGTTCCTGGCTCAATGTTTGCCATTCCCTAAACTTCATTCCGGCCACCTCCTTTCCTGTGACCTCTCTCCCTTTGACTGTCTTTATTATACACTAAAAATTTTATGTTGTCAACACTTATTTTATGATTTTATAAAATATTTTTTTGTTTTATGTTTTACAACTTGATATTATAAATTATATAGTATATAATAAGACATGAAGAAACAGGGGGTGTTTTTATGGCATTAAGCGATAGGATTAGAATTTTGCTTATTAAAAGGGGGAACATATCAGAAGCGGAACTTGCCCGCCGTCTAGGAATCAGTCCCCAAAATCTCAACAACAAAATGAAGCGGGATAATTTTAGCGAAAAAGACTTAAAAGAAATCACCCGTGCTTTGGATTGCACTCTTACCATCTCTTTTAGGCTTAACGATACCGGCGAAGAAGTATAGCGTCTATAATATACCTGCCAACATCAAAAAAGGCGGAGCCGTCCGATATGGATAGCTCCGCCTTTTGGTTAAGTATATACAATTACTGGATTTTGGGGATCTGCGCATCCCTGGGATCCACCCAATTTGTGCCGTTGACTGCTGCGATGGACTGCCGATCCGGCGCGCTCACTTTACAGTGTAGCACTCTACGCGGGTCAATAGTGGTATCCTTTGCCCCTCGCCGACCTCTCTTAAGTAAATTGCTGTTTCCGGATAGGGTGGGCGTATAGCAAGGATACTGGGTATCCTTGTCAATCTCCAGATGCAGATGGATCCCGTCAACGTGTGTACCGGTGCTGCCGATGATACCCACCACGGTGTCCTTGGTAACAGCCTGTCCCTTTTTTACGCGGATAGATGCCAGGTGGTAGTACCTTACAATCACATCATAGCTGCCGCCATAGACATGATCTGCTACATCGTTGTATCTGATAACAACTACATTACCGCAGACGTTATCCCATCCGCAGGCCACTACAGTGCCCGTACCAATGGCATATACGGTGCTGTTACCATACATATCCATGCCATAATGAGTACGACCATCATAATTGAGGGCATAAGCATTGCCCCACTTATAGGATACCGTTACCTTGCAGTTATTTACCGGTAAAATCAATTTCTGTGCCATTTTACTTTTCCTCCGTTTCATTTTTTGAATCCTTGATGAGCTGTCTAAAAGCCTCAAATAATCCCGTAGATGCAAGGCCGGAAAACAATCCTGCCAAGATTACGGCCGCATCAATATGGCCCCAATACATAATCAGCGCCAGGCCTACGCCCAGCACGGCGTTGATAGTGGGGATCCATTTGTTATCCACATCATCAACCCACTTTTTAACCACAAAGCCCACACAAAGACAAATCCCGGCGATCACCGGGATGAAATATTCTTGTAAAAATTCTAAACTCTCCATGCTTTTTCTTCCCCTTTCTTTTTAAGATGCAAATTTCCGATTTCCTCGTTCATTTTCTCCACCATACCATTCCCGCCAAGATCATGGTATGCCTGGTACATCTCGCAAAAGTTTTCGTAGGCATAGGAGGGGATTTCGCCTAATCTCATATACCGGTTATGATACTCTATCAGTTGTACCCGCAATAGGAGCATAGTCCCCCGACTGTTAGCATCCCGATCCTGTTTTTGCCGCTTGAGTAGCCATACAATGTACCCAAGCAAGATGGGCAACGCAATGGTGTAAGTTTGCAATAGCATTTGTTCCAACGGTCAGTCATCCCCTTACTTGTGATCCATCCTCTCGGACGTCAAACTATCAATCTGGGCCTGCAGGGCAGCCACCTGCTGCCGCAGCAGCTCCAATTCGCTGGGGCCAGCCTCAGGCTCCTTCCCTCGGTTTTCCAGCCATTCTTGATACATTTCCTCTCCTGTTTTCTGGATGGCTCCATCCTCACCGGTGAGCGGTGTAAAAATTGTTCCGTCCTCACTGAGATAACAAGCATCCCAGAGCGCCTCGGGGATGTTTGCTTGCGCAAGTTTTTCCATTTCCACAGTCCATCACCTCTCTAATGTGTTGCCACATAACTGGTATTAAGCAAAACCTCTGTAAATTTGTCATATAGCATTACCTCACCGCTCCACCAACGGATCCACCCCAAATCCCTATCAGAGTTAAAAAATCCGATTGTCCCCTCGGGGCGATATCCCTCCGGAATAATAAATGGCGTACTAGAGGATGCGGATGTATTGCTCAGTGAGCAGTTGAGCGTCACAATATTGCCGGATTTTGCAACGGAGAGATTGCCTTCTTCCATTTTTTCCCACCCATTTAAGAGTGTGGGTACTACAATACTGTTTTCTGTACCAGGTGGGGAATAGGTGGCATATTGACTGCCATAGTTCACCTTAGCCCATTGGATCATAACCTCTTGGCCTTTAGCGACATAAAAGGAAAATGTCACTTGCCCAGTATTTTCTGGGATAACGAACGTAGCCGTGTGTACCTGCCAGTTAGCACTGTTGCAAACTTTGCTTTCAGACGCTTCTCCATATTTGCCGGGAGCAATACGCATCGTAAAATCACCTTTTGCCAGACAAGACATCGTAACCCGTATTCCAATCCCGCCATTACTACGCCAAAACTTAGAGGGATTAACCGCTTGCTGTAAAGTACAAGTGCCAGTTGTGCCGCCCGTCAGCGTCATATGACCGCCCGGGCTTATGGCAGCTTTACTACCTCCGGAACTATAAAAAATCCATCTGTCTACCAAATACGTACCGGTTTCCGTGGTTGAGGTACTGCTGCCTGATTTTACAGTAAAATCAGGGTTGGCGAGTAAGTTGGCGCTCCCCGGCACGCTAATCAAATCGCTGTAGGTTAGCGGCCCCGAAAATCCCCCGGGTGCGGTCACTTTACCCGTTGCACCGATTGATACAGTTTTCCGGCTGCCGATGGTCTGGCAATTAGTTGTAAGGATAATGTCCGTGTCTGATGCCAAATAGAGCTTTTCTGTGGTATCCGCTTCCCCTTCCCCTATCAGGGCATCTCTGAGATTTTCCGCGGCCTCGCCGCCGCCGATGATGGTGCGGCCCCCGGCTTGGACTACCAATCCATTCCCGTTTGCATCTCCCTCGTATAGCTTGATAGGGGTATCGGTGCGCACCCCCTTTTTTATTTTCAAATCGCCGGTCATGGTCCCTCCGGCAGTTTGCAGATATCCCGACGCAGCAATTCCTCCCAATTTCTCGCTATTCAGGGAGGTTTTTGCCTTGTCGCCGGAAAAATATCCCTCCAAGGTTTGTGCCTCCTGGGCGATCCTCTCCTCCAAATCATTCATCGTGGCGGCGGAAAAGGCATCTCCCTCCTCCAAAATGTTGCCTTCGTCCCGCTGGACGTCAAAGACATCCGGCTCCTGCACTGTAATCAATTTACGGCGTGTGGGGTATTCGCTCACCCGGTTTTTCCATGTTTTTTTTGCAAACGGCATTATATCCCTCCTATTTCACCGGCATAAAACTCTCCGGCATACGCATAGGCCTGTTGATTTTTCGCATATAGGTCGTACAGCTCCCATGCAAAGCGCTCTAGGTCATTGATTTTTGCAAAGGTGTTGATTGGGTGTCCGGGCAGCGCGGGGGCATCCTGGCGGATATAATAGGCGGCTGCCAACTCCTCCAAATTATCAACCATCCGCTGCAAATCTGATTGGAGCACCCGATCTCCGATACTCCAATCCTTGGACTGGATTGCCACGCCAAGCTCCTGCGCCAGGATCCGGCAGTTGTCCTCGATCCGGTTACAATCTGCGGCGGTCAAAAAAGCCTTGGGCGTGCGGTTGAGGATATCGTCCTGGGTACGGTCGTAGATCGCCAAAAACTCCATCAAATCACCCCGATCCTCTCGCCAGCGTAAAACTCGCCGGTGTAGTCTGTAATCAGCAGAGATTTGCCATCACTCACCAGAGTGGCATTGGCAACCATGCCGCCGGTCAGATCCAACTCCATAGATAATATGGTGTACATTTGATAGTCTCCGGTGATAGACTGCACCGCCACCATCTCCCCGGCAGACTCATCGTAGGGGAGATATTGCACCTGTAGCTGGTATCGCTTGGCATAGTGCTCCAAAAGCCTCTGGCAGGCGTCCTGGGCGTTATCCAGCGTCACCAGCGTGGCCTTGTCCACCTTTTTGACATTACTCCGGCTGCCCGAGACCCGGGCGGCTGATTGTGTCACGGTCAGTACACTGTCCGTATACTTTTTGCCCGTCAGTACGACCTCCTGGGTATCCCCGGTGACTCGCAGCGTCAAGGCGTTGGCGCAGGAAGGCCCCACAGGTGCGGCGGATACTTCCGCCGCCGGAGCATCAAATTCCACCGTATGGATGCCGCCGGTAAGAGCGCCTTTCCAAATTTCCTCGGCTGCCTGGGATTTGGCGTAGCTGTGCGCTGTAACCTCCACACCAGACACCGCCTCCAGCAGTTGGATAGTAGATCCCTCAAACTGTTGGTCTATGCGGATCATGCGTCCATACTTGCGGGGCAGGCTGTGGATACGGATAGTATTGGAGCGGTTGTCCTCCACGATGGCCCCAAGCGCAAAGGCAACTTGCTGCAGCGCCTCCCGGCAGGTGCAGATGGGCACCCAACCGGATACCGGCACCAACCGCAGCGGCTCCTCCACCTGGTAATCCTCGACTCCGGCAGCGTCCATAATATCCGCAATCAGCTGGCCCGCCGGATACTGGGCGTAGATATCCCCCAAAAAACCCCTGGAGTCCAATAGCCCGATAGGGCTTTGCGCAGTAAATCGTCCAATATCATTGTCGCTGCTCTCCCAGGTGGACAGATAAAAGGAGCCCATGGGGATGCGCTCTCCTGTATCCAATACCTGTACCACCGTAACCCGCTGGGACTCCTGGAGATACTGCATAACCCCAGTAGGGCTCATCACGTTGTACTCTCCCGCGCCGTAAAGCGTAAAATCCAGAGTATTGATGGAGAGCTGCGAGGAGATGGGATCCACCTCCTCCACGATTTTTGCCTCCACAAGCGATTGCCCAGAGTCCCAAGCACGGCGCTGCCCAAAATCTACGCGGTTGAGTTTGACATATCGGTGCGGCTTGGCCTTGAGTACCGTCAACACAACTTGCCCATAGTTTTCAACGTTTGCCCGGCAAAAATATTCCAGGCTGTCCGGCTGATAGGTATCAGTGTAGATTGTGGCGCCCTCTCTGGTTTTCCACTCTAATTTGATTTGCAGTGGATAATCCTCCGCAAAGGTTAGGGTGAGCCCGGGCCCGGTATGGATCTCTGTCCCCATAACCCGGATAAGCAGCTGGGGAGGGGATGCAAAATCCCCATTGGCATCGGACAGGCTTTGACTCCACCAACCGATCCCGTCCTCAAATTTTGAAAAATCATCGGGGAACGGCTGACAACTGCCATCCAGAAGGAAAAAGTCCTCCTCCAAAGTGGCATACTTTACAAAATCCCAACCGTCCTCCCGCAGCTGCTCCAGGTTGCTGATGCTTTGCGCGTCGGAGGAGCTGTATACACTCTTTTGGCGGGCCAGGGTATCAAAAATTTCTAGCGTCAAAATTGTGTCCATTGCTACCTCCTGGCAGGGGATTGGGCGATAAAGTTGACGGTGAGCCCCTTAAACAAGCTGGTATTCCCGTCTAGCCTCACCAACTCGTCCCCTATATTGGAAAAATACGCGCGAAAGGTATAGGCGCCTCGGATGTCCGGTACCGTGACCATGTGAAACTCCGTGGGCTCTGTGAGTTTGTCCCATAGCCGCTGGTATTCGCCCGGGTCGATGCCCGGGCCAAACTGCAGCTCGTAGTTGTAAAACACACCAATTACCTTGCGCAGCAATACCCCGGAGGGATTGCGGTTTGCATATTTGTCCAGCACCTCCGCCTTGCGCTTGAGGCTGATAACGTCCACGTCAAATTCCTGGGAATCAATAACAATCAAATCGCACCGCCTCCTTATCCGTGTACCAAATTGGTGCCCATCCGGTTTCTTTCTCTTTCTGCATATGGCTCCAGCAGCCGCACAATCGTCCTGCCGTCAAGATTGACAGATAGGCTCATGGCCTGCAAAACCCGCAGGATATCCATGAGCACAGCCAGGATCTCGGGGGATTTGTCTCCAAAACCGCCGGAACGGTCGGTCAATTCCTGCGCCAGCTGGGAGATCCATCCGGTATTGTTTTCTAACGGCATGACGGCCTCGCGGCCCCGCTCGCCCACCATACTGAGGGTAGGCTGATCCACAATACCGCCCTTTGCCAGCTCCGGGATTTTGGGGATATTAAAGCCAAAACCTTTTCCGCCGATGAGCGGCACCCAATCCGGGATATCAAAATGGATCTTGTTGAGCCCGCCAATCAAAGCGTTAAGGGCCTTGATAATCATGTTGACCGGGAATTTGACGATAGAGACCAACGAATCCCAAACTCCACCAAAGATATCTTTGATTCCGTTCCAGGCCTTTTCCCAGTTTCCGGTAAAAATGCCAGTGATAAAATCAATGATCCCGCCTAAAATATCAAAAATGCCCCCGGCGACATCTGAGATTGTCCCAAACAGCGTGCCAATGACATCTCCGATATAGCCGATGACATACGATACCGGCGGGCCCAGGGTCTCGACAAACCACTTGACGATGGGAGCGATAAACTGGTTGTAGATCTCCATGGCGCCGTTTGCCAGCTTGGCGACAAACTCGCCGATTTTGGACACCAACGGCTTGAGGTGGTTATCCCACAATTTTTTGATGACATCAAAAATTTTGTCAAACGTTGGCTTTAAAAAGCTGTTCCAGACGGTCAAAAAGAGATTTTTAATCGTCTCTATAGTCTTTTTGATGTTGTCCGCCGTGGTTTTTCCGTATCGCTCCCACAAATCTTGGATAATCCGGAATACGTCTAAAATGATGCCGGAAATCAGCATCATAATCGGACGCACGACGCCGTTCCACAGGGTGTCAAAACCGGTTTTCAGGGCGTTAAACCAGACCTCAAAAATTCCGCAGCCCTCGATAAACGCATCGGACATCATGGGCAGTCCATCTCGTACAAACCAGTCAACTAAGGGCTTTAAAGCATCCCATATAGTTTGCGCTCTGGTAACCATCATGTCTGCATAACCGGAAAAGACTGTGGTCGCCAGCGAAATCCCAGAGGAAACAGCATCCTTGAATCCGGTATTGAACCAGTCCGCCAGGGGCTGAACCCACCCCACGCAATCTGTGCCGATGGTGGCGAACAGGGCCTTAAACCGCGCGATAGGGGCATCAAATTTATACAGGTTGTCCTTGATGGGATTAAAAACGTAGTCCTTAAAGGTCTGCGCAATTCCGCCCCAAACCTGTTTAAACTTGGCTGCCAGTCCCTCGGCTGCCGCGTTTCCCTCGTTGCCCAGGGCGTCAAAGTCCACGCCGGCATCCGCGCCGCCACCGCCTGCGCCGCCGCTGTCGGAGTCCTGGGGCTGATCCAATACGCTGATTTGGTCAAATCCCGCCAGGGTAGACTGGGCCTCCTTGGCTGCCTTTTTTGTGCCCTCCGCCTTTTTGGTGACAGTCTGCATCTGCTTGGCGGCAGTCACAGACTGCTTATAGGTCTTGCCAAATAGCGAGGAGATAAAGGAGGCCACCGCCTTTGCGGCAGTGGCAAGCCCGGAAATCAGGGTATTGAGCAGCGGCATGACGCTCTGCATGATAGGTGCAAACGCCGCGGCTAGATTGCCCTTGAGTGCATCAAGAGATGCGGCAAACTCATCGTTTTGCATGGCGGCGGTGGAGATTGCCGATTGGATGCCGCGAAAGGCCGCATATAGGCCAGCCATCAAAAAAGTGCTTTTTAATGCACTCTTGACACTCTTGCCCAGCCCGCCCATGGCTTTACCAATGCCGCTGGACGCGCTTTTGGCGGATTGCTGGCCCTTTTCCATGGCCTTTTGAGTGGATTTTGCCACTCCATCCATATCGGACGCTGTCTTGGACTTGAGCTCACCAAACAGCGCCTTAGTGCGGGTGACAAAATTGCCCACCTTGCCGGACATATCGGAGACAGCCTTGCCGACTTTGGTGCTTTTAAACGCATTGGATACCGCCTGGCCTGTCTGCGCAGCCTTTTTTTTGACACTATCCAACGCCGAGGCAACCTTGGTGGACTCAAACGCGCTGGTATAACCGGCTTTAATATCGGCAAAAACCGCCTGACACTTTGCCTTGAGCCTGTCCAGCTCCGGGGTCGCGGAAGCCACCGCCTGGGGCATTTGCTTTTCAATTTCAGCCGCCGTTTTGTTGTATGTCTGCTGTAGGGAGATAAGCCGCCCCTGGGCTTCAGTAATAGCAGCATCCAGTTTTTGTGCCACGCCGCTATCTGCGCCCTGTTCCGCGCTCACGGCATTGTACTGCCCCTGCAAATCCGCCATTTTTTGAGTTTCCTGGCCTATCCTGCTGCTGATATTGTCCAGTTTTTGATTGAGCAGTTCCAGCGGATCCTCGGATGCCTGGAACATTTTTGACATATCAACCGGAGGGATCTCCGCTTTTGTTTTACCGATCTTATCGGTATAATCCTCAATATAATCGAGGATTTCCGCAGAGTCGTACTGCATGGCCTTTTTGGGCTTTTCCAGGGCCTGGGACAGGGTATCCCCGACCTCCCGGGACGCCTGCGCCGCCGGCTGTTTCATGCGGTCAACTGCTCTTTTGATGATGGCGTCCAGGTCATCGTCCATCGTCTCCAGGGGCTTTTCAATGGCGGAAGAAATGGATTCGCCCACATCAACAAACTGCTTTTGCACATCCCGCTGAGCTTGGGATGCAATGGTATTTAGTTGTTTTCCGATGGTATTTTGGATAATCAAATCCAGTGATATCCTACCAACGGAGGTATCGCTCATGGGCTTTCACTCCCGCCTATTTGTTGTTGTTGGATTGAAACATGACGGCGAAAGCCTGTTCCAGCGCCCGAAGCTGCTGTTTGTACGCCTGCATCTGCGCAGGGGATTGTACCATCTTCCGGGTGCGGAACTCCTCCCATTCCCGCCGCAGCGCAAGCTGTGACGGGGACATATTTTTGATGATCTCCTTGTCTTTTTCACATCGGATTGAGACCACCCGGCCCAGTGGAGTATCCTCCATGAGCCCGCTCACCATTTTAGCCCAGTCACAGTAATGCAAATGCTCCTGCTCGCTGGGCAAAATCCCATACTGCTTGGCAATACTCTGCTCGATTAAAACGCGGTCGTACTCCAGGTCATACCAATGATCCTCACTGCTGCTCTGGCTCGCCCGGAAATCGGGCCTCCTGCCCGGTGATAGCCTCCATCACCAGCTCCAGCAGTTTATGATAGGCGGGGAAGGGGAGTTTCATTGCTTTGACGCTGTCAAAGCCCTTTTTGCCCAGTGCCAGCTCAAAGACCTTATCTGCCCAGTCAAAGTTTTCAGCTGCGGCTTCGTCCTTTTGGATCGCAAGGATTTTGCGCACGGTCGGTTCCCGGTCATCTACCGCATATATCGTATCGCCAACACGGATTTCCGGGCGATCAGTTAATAATTTATTATCCAAGGTATATATTCTCATTATCCAAATTCCTTTCTAAGCAAAAATAGAGGGGAGAGGCGCGAACCTCTCCCCAGATTATTATTTTTTGTCCTTACGCTGCCGGAGACGCCGGCGTAAATGTGGGCTTGCCGTGGGACATGACGTCAAATTCCAGCGGCGCCACATTGGTGGAGTCTCCGCCTCCCGGATTTGTGACACTGATAACACAGTCAAAGGCCAATTTTCCTCCATCCGGGAACTCCCACTCAAACTTGCTATTACAATTATCACCTGTCCCCCAGGCCACGCCCGCCACATAGTCGTTGCCCGCATCTCCAATGCACCGCTTGCCGGAGAGGGAGACGGTCAGCCCCTTACCAGTCACAAGACGCTTGATCCATCCTTCTGTCTCCATGGGCGTCCACTCCTCCGTAGTGCCGTCAATGGAAACGGAAAAAGTCTCCATTTCCACGATAGGGAGCATTTGTTCGTCCGTGCTGGTGCGCCCCTTGGTGCCTATCTTAAATTTGTTTTCGTGTACAGGGTAAACCCCTGTCTTTCCTGCCATCCTTATTCCTCACTTTCCATGTACGTTAAATCAATGGGGATTGAATACTCACAGATCCCCCTTGTGTCCTTGCCAACCGATACCGGAGCTCCCCCGGGATCTGCCATAACAACCTGTGTGCTGCCAAATGTCTCATGGGCCAACCCATAAAAAAGACGGTAAATTCGGTATGCCTCGCGCTCTGCCTCTACCGGGCCGGTTGTCCAATGTACCAATATCACCACCCGGCGGGTGTGCCACTTGGTATTTGCCAGGCCGCCGATGCATAGCCGGGAGGCTGTGGCGCTGGGTGTATCATACACCCCCACATATCGGGGCTGGTTGGCGTCGATAGCGCCGATACTGATAATCCCGGTCAATTCCGGGCAGCGCTCCAAAATCCAGTCCCGGACTTCCCGCAGCTGCAGCATTACAGCCCCGCCTCCTTTCTATATAGCTCCGCATAGGTATCCCGCACAAAATCCTTTTTGCCGCCGCTTATCCATGGTTCCAGCCAATAGGCTCCCGCATTATGGTTGCGGTCCGTTCGAAAGGCATATTCCGGGTGATAGTATAAGCGCCGCGCCTGGGGCGCGTCCGTTATCAGCCGCCCATGGACCTGTCCATTCCCTTGTGTTGTGTTGGTGTATGTCTGGTTGTTTTGCATATCGCCACCATCAAAGGGCATCACCTCTGCCGATACCACATCACCCAGCAGCACCTCCATGGTTTGCTGCGCCGCGGCAAAAACCGCTTTTTCCAGTTCTCCGATGGCCTTGGCGTCAAGCTCAATTTTTACCCCATCACATCAGCTCCAATGCAGTAAAATTGACCGTCCCATCCGGGTTGCGGGCCCGGGAAAACCGGTAAATCCGGCGCATCGTCTGTTCTTTGCCCACATACGCCACCCCATGCAGGGGGACACCGGGGGCCGGGTCCCCATCCAGCAGGGCGGTGCCCTCCAACTGTATCAGGGTTTTGTCTGCGGTGAGTACCTGCCGGGATTTTTCCGAGTAATTGCACATCCCCTCAAAAGTCGCCCCCTCACAGGGGGCCCCATCATCATCAATCCCAGCCTCTAGCTCCACGCGGATCTGGGTTGTACAAACAGACTGAGGCACCAGCCGGGGCCACTTAACCATTATCACCACACCCCCAAATGGGCCAGCCCGCTCTGCAGCAGCTGGCTATATACCTGAGAGGAGGTTGTCACGCCCCCCTGCGTGATTGTCCGCTTGGTGTCAAAAGACATACTGACGCCATTGATCCCATAACTGGAGAGCGGACTGGACAGCATATCGGAATAGGCAGCCAAAAAGGCCGCATGGAGGGTCGTTGCCTCCTCAATCTTAATCTGCTGGTACGCAGACAGATTGTTAAACCCAATACGCCGGATCCGACAAAAGGTCATGCCGTCAATATCGGAGCTGGCCTGCTTGATTAGGGGCATGAGCTGCTCATCAGTGAGCGTACAATCAGGATAGGCCTCCCGGTACTCTTGGGGAGTGATATATCCGTCCATCGTTAGGCCCCCACAGCGGCGGTATCCACATCCACATAGATGCTGTCAATCTTGCCGTCCTTGCCATTGGGAAACGTAAAGACATCGGAGAGAGCTCTGTTTTGATACAAATAGCCATCCCCCTGCGTATGGGCGCCGGGGTTAAAATAGTAAATGGAGCTAATTTTGGGCACCAGCTTAGTGGTCTGCGGGGACGCAATCAGCACGTTAATTTTGTGCGCAGTGCTGGCAGTGGGCTCAAATCCGCCGTTTTCCGGCGCAAAGTTAAAGCTGTCGTAAAACACCTCATCATCGATAACCTCCATCACCGGCACGCCGTCAATGTCCGTCACGCGGGTTTCCAAGCCCTCCCCGCCGTCCGCCACCTGAGTCATCTCGATGGTGCGGGTAAACTCCGGGGCCTGCTCCAGCAAGTCCATGATGGCGCTGGTGACATACATAATCAGAGCGCCCTTGGCCTTATACCGGCGCAGTTTGCCGCTGGCTAAAAAGCCCTTGAGCTTCCCAAAGACATTTTCTTTGGTATAGGTAGAGGCATCCGTACTGGAGTGATAGCCGTCCAAAGTGGCAGCCTTGCCCGCCACCTTGGAAAAAAACAGCGCGTCCATCTCCGGAGCGGCCTGGGTCTGTTCAAACACCTTGGAGATATTTTGGATGGAGGCTGTTGCGTTGGACTCATCCACATCGGCCTTGTCCACCAAAAACTCCACATCCCGGTCATGGGTGACGGTGTAGGGGACATCCGTCTGTTTAAACTCTCCCCGGTTCCACCCGCCGTTGCGGCTGTGGTTCTTATATCCAGAGGTAGACATCTGGGTAAAATGGAAGGTTTTGGCGTCCAGCCACCGGACATTGGGAGTGATAAAGGGAGTGCACAGGGTGTTCTGCTGCATAATCTCCAAGAGTTCGGGCTGCCATACCTCGGCATAGTTGACTGTGTTAGGCATTTGTTTGTTCTCCTTTCAAACTGTCTTACTTTTTAAACCGGTTCCAGCGCTTTGTTTTGCTCTCAGTGCTGCCGGACTTTTTGGCGGATGCTTTTGATGCGGCTTTTTCCGGGTCTGCGCCCAATTTAAAGCCGCCAGCCTGGTTTTTCTTGTCCGATTTCCAATCGGGATGGCGCTTGAGCACCTCGTTCATGGCCTTTTCCAGGCCCTCCTCCTGGTAATTTTCGCCGGCCTGGACAATCGCCAGGGATACGGCATCCTGGGCCATCTCCGGGAGTACCCCCAGGCGGAGTGCACACAGCTGCGCGCGGGCGTCGGCAAGCTCCTTTTTCAGCTGCTCGGTTTCTCCCGCTGCGGCGGCAGGCTCCTCCTTGGGAGGATCTGCTTCCCCAGAGTCAGCCTTTTCGGGGGCCTCCTGGGCTCCCTCGCCGTTTTCATCAGCCTGGGCATCATCAGAGGCTTTTTCCTCCTCGGGCTTGTCCGGGGCTTCCTCCTTTTCGCCAGCAGGCTCCTCCTTGGATTCCTTTTCCTCCTTGGGCTTTTCTTCCCCAGACGCCGGTTCCTCTTTGGGCTTATCGGCAGGGGGCTCAGTATCCTGGGCCGGGGAATCCTTCTTTTCTTCCTCAACAGGGGTTTCTTTCTTTTCTTCATCCTTGGGTGCTGCTTTTCTCATGTTCTGGCTCCTTTCCTATATAAAATGAGTATGAAAAAAGCGCTCTGCCATAACGGCAGGCGCTTGATTCTATGGGGTTAGATTATTTTACTGGGGTGTCAGGCTTTTTTTCCGATTCAGCCTTTTTTGCCATCTCCTCATCATACTTCTGCTTGAAAGTAGCTAATAGGCGTTTCCTGTCCATCTTTCCATCAAAGATAAGTTCATCCCTCCTAAAGGGGAGAATTTCTTTTTCTGTATCTGATGCCACTTTTTTCGGCCTCCTTCAAAAAGGTTTCCATAAAACTCACATACTTTTCGGGTTCCATGACATAGTCTGGCTCATCCTGTACGGCACGTTGCAGTTGAGAATACAAGTCAGAGAAAGAAAAATCCTCGGTTTTTTCTGCAATATAGGTCGAACCATCGTTACCTACTACGCATAGAATTTTCATGTATTCGTCCATAGAAAAAACAGAAATATCATCCAATGAAAAAATCTGCCCGCTAGGATGATTGTGAATAGAGATATGTTCTTGAAAAACTTCAGAAGCTGAAGCCATCATACTCCGGCTATCTTTATATCTCATAAGTTCATTTCCTTGCATATCTAGCGTGATCACTGCTTCTCGTTCTGGCATATCATCTTTCAAATAAGTCAGCAAAGATTTTTGAGTTGCCTTAAACTTTTTATTTGCAGACTCTGTGAGCACTCCAGATTCAATCCCATCCATCTGTTCGATAACAGTGTCAGATATTCTCAAAGGGGAGGTATTTACATCTTTGAGTATACTTTGCTTTTGAGATATTGCAAGAGTATCTGGGTAATTTCTTTCCCTCCAAGGATCCCGCCGCAGCACGTCCGGATGGGCCCGCACAAACTCCCGCAGCTCCTTCTGGGCCTCCCGCACTTGTGCCCGGGCTTTTTTGGCATCCTCTGGATTTTGCAGCCCCGCCTGAAGCCGTTTGGCTTTTCGCACCTTGCGCTCCAGGGCCCGCTGCTGCTCCTCCAGCTTGGCGGCCTGCTGTACCTTTTGGGTATCCAGGGGTTTAGGCATCTTGCTGACGCCCTCAATCCAGGTGGTGAGCGTATGCCGGCAGTTGGGATGGAATAAGCCCGCCGCCACCGCCACGCTGAGCAGGGGGTACCATTTGCCATTGCGGCTGTGGCCCAAATCCCCCCGGGTTTCCCCGCCGAAAACGCCAAACACATCGTCAATATATACCCGTCCCTGCCAGGGCAGACAGGTTTCGGAGCACGCCCCGTACTGGCTTACCAATACGGTATCTATCCCCATCTCCTGACGTTTTTGAGCCTCTCCCAACAGCTTTGCGCGGGTGGAATTGGTGCGCAGGGCCATCTCTGCCCAGGTAGCGATATTGACCCGCCGCCCGTTTTTGTATTGGATGCTGGTAATCCCTTGCTCCAAAAAATCCTTAACAGCCCAATCCGTGGCCTGTCGGACGGTCATAGTCCCGGAGGCAAGGGCAGTGGAAGCCTTTAGGATGGTCCTGCGGTAGACATCATCCATATACCGCAGGCAAGCCTTTTCTACTTTTTGCTGGGCATCCTGGCTTTCCCGCAGCAGGGCCTCCATTTTGCGGTTGTTGAGCTCAAAAAACCCATGGGAGCCACCTTCCTGCTCCTGTTCCTCCAATAGTTTTTGGATATCCTCCTGGGCCTGCACTTGGCCCGCCTCATACTCCTGCAAAAGCAAATCCCCGGATTCGGCCTGAATCTCGGGGAAAATCTCATCCAATATTTTTTTGTTGTCCTGCCGGTACTGCCGCAGATCCCGCAGCTTTGCAGACTGCCAAGCCTCCCAGGCAGAACCTTCTTCGCGCTCCCAGGCCTTATGCTTGGCGAGGTTGCGCCTGAGTGAGGCCACCAGCCGAAGCTCCAACTCCTCAAACAGCTTGAGGATCCATCCGATACCCAAGGCTTACACCCCAGTTCTGCCCACAGAGGGCTCGTCCATTTCCTCGATTCCCTTTTCCCGGGTAATCCGCTTGACCTCTGCGGCTTTCCACTCGTCCTCCTTGCTGGAGCCCCAGAGCTCATCCACCAGCGCCTGGGTGCTCATCACACCGGACGCCGCTGCGGCGCCGATGGTCTGTACCCGGCTGTCAAAGCTGGGCGCGCCATATTCCCCAAATGTGATCGTAGGCTCATACTCTCCAGGGTGCCTGCCCTCAAGCAAATCCTGAGCCTGCAGAGCGGCCCGGGCAACTGCCGGAAGGGCCTCCTCCAATGCCGCGGTGATAGCGTTTCGGGTCACACCGGTGACGTCCTTTTTCTCCCGCTGGGCATCCGCGCTCGCCATTTTGCCAAGGTCGATCCCCAGGGTGGCGGGGGAGATGATGCCCTGGAGACTCAAATCCAGAAAACGGCAGTAGCTCTCCAAAAACGCCTCGTACTTAATGTCCGGCTGCACCACCTGGATCTGATTGACTGCATTTTCCCGGTTATCTGCTAGCAGCTTAACATAATCTGTGCCAAACCTCGGCACCTCCCCAAGACCTCCGTCCTCATCTTCGCGGGGGATGAGATTTTCCGGGATGTATCGCTGCACCCTGCCGGATCGCACGGCATCCAGCCACTGTGAGCAGATCTCGTCAAACGCATCAAAGTTGTCGGTTTTGCCATCAAAAATAGAGCGTCCCCTCCCGGGCCAGCGGGGGGAGGAGAAAAAGCGCAGCGGTACGGTGAGGACAACCTTATCGGGATAGCTCGCTGGATACAATTTCAGTTCTTCCTCCAATTCCGGCATCTCATGCAGCGGAATCTCCTTGCCGCTATCCTCCACCCTATAATAAGCAACAGAACCAGGCAAGCGCTTTTCTTTGAGCGTATATTTGCCCGTTCCAAAATAAAATTCAGTCCCAATAATCCGCCCCCTGCGGGTGATGTAGTCCACCTGCTCGCCGCTCCAATACTCAATGATGGGGTTATCGGACACCTCGGGATCCAATGTGATTTTAAATGCTCCGTCTCCAGTCACCAACGTATCCGCTACCGCCCTCTGTACCAGGGCCGGGAAGTGGTTTTCCTGGGCAATTTCCTCCCATCGGTCCTTGTGGAGCGGCCTGCTCCAATCCAAGTCCGTCAAATCCTGCACCACCAGGGCCGCAAGATGATTAACCATCATCCCGGGCAGCCCGCTGTGGATTTTGCGTAGATGCTCATTATTAGGGGCAGCCGCCCAAAACCGCTCACGCAATACCGTATTATTTGCCAGCTGTTTATATAGCTGATCCAACTCTGCCGCGTCGCCTCGATACCATACCCGATAGGCCATCACCTGGGCATCATGGCTCATTGCCTCCTGTATGGTAATCCCTTGGGGCTGTGCCGGCTGTATCTCCAGCCAACTCTGTACCATCGTCCTCACCCTCTCCCTGAACTTATCCAGCAATGTTATACCCCCCGCTATTTTAAGTCTGTTGTCCCAATCTCATATTTATAGGGCAGCCAAGAATACTGCTCCGCATTGATGGTATGGTCGTTTCTGTCCTCTGGGCAATTGTCCTTTTTTTCATCCCAGCTGTATAGGTTCATTTCCCGAATCAATGGCCCGCAGGTATCCTCCACAATCAGATGCTCGCCCCGGGCCAGCCAGCCAGACTCCAAATGGATCCGATCTATAATCTGCGTCTGTTTCCAGGCGGGGACAAACTCATAGATACAGCCGTGCTGCCGCTTATACTTTTGACACTCCAGGATAGTAGCCTCGTCCGCGGAGTCAATAAAAATGCTCCTGCCAAACCCCCAGCGCTGGCGCTGCCGCTCCGCAAAATCCACAATCAGGGCCGGGAGGTCGCTGGGCGTCAGGGGAGCTTTGCCAGAGAGCACCCGCTCGCTGTTGTTGATTTCTTCCGCCGCCAGGGTAATTTTCCGGCGGTCGCTCAGGATAGCAGTAAACACAAAGGCAAAAGTATCCGGAGAATGTATACTATAGCTGGTATCCACCCCAGCGGAAAAACGTACAAAGGACACCGGCGCCGCCTTATCCAGGAGCAAATGCCGCAGGGCGCGCTCGGTAATGAGGTTTTTGCGCTCCAAGTTAAACACCAGCCCAGTCGCCCGGCCCCGCAGGCCCAACACCTTGTTTTTATAGAGCTTTGTCCCTAGAGGCACCATCTGCAGGATATGCTCCTTTTTGTCCTGGGGCAGACCCGCATTGTGCTCAAAGGAAAAAAACCAATGCACCCAGCCCTCCTTGGGCTCCTGAGTGAGCTCCTGTAGGATTTCCGGGGGTGTCTCCTGCTCCCAATCCGGCAAGGGGCGGGAATGATTGATAAACTCAGAATATATTGGCAGCCCTGGATCATCCGGGTTAAGGGTTGCCATCAAATAATCGCACCGCATGGATGCCTCTCGGACATACTCCATATCGGCAATGTTAATCTCATCAATATACAGGCATCCATACTGACCGCCCAGGGCTTTTTTCCAACGGGCCTTGTTGTCATAGCCCAGCACATAGATGATTTTTTTGCCGCTGGGGCTATCCAGCGCCAGGTGGGGGAGACTGTTTTCCCCCCGGCCTCCCGGGTTATATTTTATCAGCCCGCCAAACAAATCCAGGATCCCAAGCTCCTTGGATATGAGGTTTTTTTCGATGGTCCCCAAATCCAGGCCGGACAGGATGTGGATCCGCTTGGGGCTCTGTGCCACCTTGAGCACAAATTTAAAAGCCCCCACCGTGGTTTTTCCCGCCGCCGTGGTACCCTCTAAAAACTCCACCGGCGCATTGCATCGTAAAAACGCTTTATACTTGGGAGACAGCAGCAAATCAGCCATTGTCCGCCCCCCTTAACTGGGATAGTACCGCGTCCAGCTTTTGGGCTGCCTCGGTTGACTCTGTGCCCATATCTTCCCGGGTAATATCCCGGATATTTTTAAGCGCCGTAGATATCTGCTGGAGCCCCTGCCGGTCAATCATAACGGATATATCCTCAAAGGTTTCACGCTCCTCGATAACCTCTTTGGTGGGCTTACCCATAGCATTAGGGTCGTTGTACTCGATTACCCTGGTTTTCTTGCTGCTTTTGGCGATCTTCTTGTCCAATTCCTCAATAGCCTGTTCCAATTTATCCATTATCCGATCTGCCGCTGCGGCAATCCGAGCCGCCCTGTCAGCTTCATTTTCGGCTATTTTTTCCGCCGTTTTTTGTTCCGTTTTTACCCTAATTTTGTCCCGCTGTAGTCTACGGTCCTGCGCCCACTTTTCCTTGCAGGCCCTATCCCGCAATGTCTGCCAGGGGATACCATGTTTTTCTGCCAGCTTACGGTAGCTGATTGTACCGTTAATGTATTCGTTCCTTATTTTTACCCAGTTGACAGCCAACCCCACCACCTTCCTTTTTTGTTATGGGCTTAAAGCCTATTGTCCGCCGCCTCGTTTTTTCCAGCATCAGAGTTTGTTCTGGCAAATCTATTTCAATCCTCAAGGAGTGATATGGTAGGCGTTCACACCATTCCTCAATTTTATTAAAAACTCTTTGCTGTTCAATCATGACGGTTCTCACTTTCTTTTTTGCGTTTTGGGCCCGCATCCGGCTTATTTTTCCGCGCTCTCACCCAGCATCCTACCCATATACACCAAGGAGTCCCGCATTCCGGTTCATTGTTCCACTCGCATTTCCTGCAGGGATTCCATTCCAGTTTTCCCATATCTGTACTACCTTTCACACAAAAAAGAACCGCCCAGCCTAAGCCAAGCGGTTCTCTCCAGGATTGATCTTGTAAGGAGGTATCATGTTTCATTTTCTATAATACACCGGAAAATTCGGAATTTTCGGAATCGTCAAAAAATTTTTTGACTTTTTTACGTGGTGTTCCTTCATCTATGGCTCCAATGGCATTAGCCGCCTGCTTCCACGTTTTTCCATAGATATAGTAAGCCTCAATACAAAGCCTTGTCTCTGGATCCGGTATCGACTTAACAAACTCCTCCATCTTTGCTTTTGCCTCACGACATTGACACAATCGCTGTCGGTACAAGTACAAAGTATCTTTATCTTGGATATACCCCTCAACATCGCCGATGCCCTGGATAGTAATGCTATGCTCCGTATAGGGATACTCCGGTATACATCCCCGCACAGCATCCATGGTCTGGTATCGTTTGAGATTATATTCCAATTCCCGGCATCGCTCCTCTAAAAGCTTGATTTCGCCCGGCAGCGTCCGCAGCTGCTCCAAGTCCTCTTTGGTGTACACCCTCATGCCTCCTTTTTGGCCCAAACCGCCACGTTGCGCCCGGTACGGGGACACAGGCGCTTGCCCACGGTGGTGACTGCCCCTATCTGTTTTAACTCCGTGAGCCGCGGCGCAACAAAATTGCGGTCATAATATCGGATAACGCCCCGGGCCAGCAATGCCTCGGTAATTTCTGAGGCCGTCATTTGGCGATTTCCCAGGATGTCTAAAATCAGGGCATGGCGGGCCTCCCGTTTGCCGGACATCTGAATATATGCCTCGTGCCGTGTCTCTCTGGTGGTTATCATATTCTATCCCTCCCACAATAGACAATTTTACACTGTATTTTCTGTCATCGGTACTGCAGCAAGATGCAACCCCAAATAGTTTGGCCGCAATCTCTTTTCCTGGGCCTTCCATGTCCAAATTGATAACTAGGCCCCGAGAATTTTCGTCCGCTTGTGCGGTTGGCGTTGGTTTTTCTTCGGGCGCTGGGGCTGGGTGAAGCATCTCTCGTTTTTTTCGCTGCCTCCTTCTTTCCTCCTTGGTGCTTTTTGCATTTCTATTTGTCAGCCAGCCCTTAATCCCTAAAAGCCCTATGTACTTTGTGACCGTGATTCGATGTATTCCCAACCCCTCGGAAATTGCCGCCGCATTGTATCCATACGCCTCTGCGCACGCCTCAATTCGGCGTTTTTGTTCTTCACTATCCAGGCGCCGAAATCGCTCTGCTCCAACCTGTTCCAATAGATTTGTTGTTTTAACATCCGATGGTGCCATATACGCTTTCCTTTCCTTGCCTTTTAGATATTCATAGGGGAGTATCGTTTTTCCTCCCTTATGATATTTTCTGTGGCTGCTGTTTGCGGTTTTCCTTTTTTCTTGGATTTCCGCCTCTAGTTCTGCCAGAATGTCAGTTTGTGGATCCACAGACAACCCCCCTCTCGGTGCAGAGCAGCCTGGCCCGTATCTCCTGGGCCCGCTCCCACTCCTTTTCCCGGTTGATATAGCTGGCAACTGCCCGCGGCGCCAGGTGTAACTGCCGGCTTATCTCCTGATTACTGGCCCCCTGGTGATACATCTCAACGGCCTGCCGCTCCTTACTCTTGAGAGTGACAGGCGGCCTCTCCCCGATAATCGCCAGCACGTCCGCCTTGGGCAGCTGATACAGGTCGCACAGCACCAACACCTGGGTGGCAGGATACCGGGCCAGCCGGTAACTCTCCCGGATTTCCCATAATTCCTGCCGGGTACAATCCTCTGCGTGACGTTTATTGTCCATTTCAATCGCCTCCCTAGGTTGCCGATTCCCACAATTCACACGCATCCCTATCCGCGCACACAAAGTCCGCTATACCCTGCGGGCAATCCGGATGCTCGCAAATACTATATTTTTCTGCCCAGTATTCACAGTTTCCGCAGCATTCTATTTTTTCATCATCGCACGGACCCTCAACACAATATTCCCTTACCATTGCATCAGAGTGGAGCTGACAGTATCCGTCCTCGGTTTTATACCTGCACTGCAAATTCATATTGCCTCCTTCCAGATTAAAACAGCGAAATTTGAACTACTTCTGTTCCCCCTGGCATCCTTGCGCCCTTGGAAGAAAAGCATGGCATCTTCTCTTTTGCTAAAGTATAGAACTCTCTGGAAACCTCAAATCCATAACTATTCCGGCCAAGTTCAAAGGCTGCCTGAAGTGTACTCCCAGACCCGGCACACGGGTCAATGACTGTATCTCCGGGGTCAGTGAAAATTTCGATCAGTCTCTTCAGAAGGGAAATCGGCTTCTGGGTTGGATGTAGTTTTGGATAATCTTTTTTGCTGTCTCTCCTCCACTCAAACCAGTCAAATATCATGTGACGATCTCCGAATATATCCGTGTTTCTAAACTTGGGGAGCTTGTCCCGGTACAACACAACAGCATATTCCGTGGCACAAACAATCTTCATGTTCGCTTTAAGCACAGACGGCGAATAGTTCTTGCAAAAAACAAGAGGGAAAGACTTCATGAACCCGTATTTCTTCCCGTATGCTATGACTGTCTGAATCTGCTGAAAAGAACAGAAAACAATCATGGCCGGAGCCTTTCCTTTTTCCTTGGGCTCTTTGATTAAGAGTTTGTTGCAAAAGTGCATATACTCGGCAATCCGGAAATCACCGTCACCAGCGAAGAAATTTGATTTCGCCAGTTTGCTTTCCCCTTTGCTGTTATCGCCGTCCTGATACCACTGCGGATTAGATGCATAGGCATCAACGCCTATGTTATATGGGATATCAGCAATCACAAGCTGGGCTTTTTTTATGGGATATCGTTTGAAATTTTGAAAATTGTCATGGTACAGCTCACAAATAACTTTCTTTTTCACTTTTTCACCGCCTCCCTGATTGTACAATCGCCGCCAAAACCAACGCCAACGTTAATCCAATCCATTGTCAGTCCTCCTTTGGCGGTTCAGGCAGCGGCATCCAGTGGGTGACGCGTGGCATTATATAATCGTATGAGCAAAAATTCCCGTTACAAAGTTCCCCTGTTATTATTTCTTTGCAATAATCGTCATACAGCAAAATATACACTTCTTCCTCCGGCAGCCTATCCTTAACACTGATCCAATCCATTGTCATCCCTCCTTTGTACTTCCACGGTAGCAATATCCATCCATGGGACAAATGTCACAGCCACGGACTTGACAGAAAACATAAGGATCTTTGTCATCCTCGTTATACACACCGTGTTTGCAGTCCTTACACCTCACCACCGGGGCAACGTCGGCGGCCAGAATGTCGGAAAGTTCTGACAGGCACCACTCCACATCACTGTCGTTAATCACTCGTATAGCTAGGCTTTCGGGGGTCAAATTCAGCAGCTCGTCTGCCAACTCTTTCAAGCTTTTCTCTGTGCACTCAGCCATCATCATCCCTCCAAATCCATTTTAGCCCCGCAGTTGGGACAATAATTATGCTGGTCATGCTTCCATGTATCAAATCCGCAATTGCAAACGGAACAAATTAATTTGTCTGGTCTTTCAGAGCTGGTTATCCACCGCCCATGCATCACCGGTACAGCAAGGCCTACAACACGTTCGTCAGACATCGGGTTGTGCACCCACTCCCCATGCACCACTGGGGCAACGTCGGCGGCAGGAATTATCTCTATATACTGTGACGGCTCAATACCTTTTGCCCATGCGTGTTTTGCTGCTTGGATTGCTTCCCCTCGCTCTATGTACTCAGCCATTTTCAGCCCTCCTGTTCCATGCCTCAATTGCTTCTTTTTTTCTGATAGTATCTGCCGTTTTTGAGAGGCAATCAGCACACCAACAACGATACAATCCCCAATTGCTTAATATGATGTTTTTACTGCCACAAAAAGGGCACGGTTTCAATTCGGCCACTCCTATTCCTCCCTTATATCCACTTTTGGATACCGCTCCCGCAGGGCCTTGCGCTTATTGATATACACCGATGTCCGTACCCCCTTGGTATCCACAATCTCATAGGTGCCACCAGGATGCAGCAAGACAAAATCCGTCTCATACAATACCGCCCGATGCTCCTGGTCCTCACCTTCAGTGCATACCATACTGCCGTGATATAAAAAACCATCCAGGGCACCCGCTCGCACCAGCAGCTTGAGACTGGCATAGTAGTCCGCCTCCCGCTGGCTGTCAAAGGGGATACCGTCCACCCATACCCGCCGGGCGTTGTACTTGCTGCGCTGCTTGGCCTGGGCCTGGGCAGCCCTGCCGACCTTGCGCAGGTACTCCTCATATTGCTCCTGTGTCCAGTTCATTGTCCGCTCTCCCTTGCAGGCTGTTGGAGCCAATTCAGGATGCACTGATAACAGTCGCAACTATCCTCTTTTTCACATGGTATATCAGATAATCCGGCCTCATTGGGACACATAAAGACTTTTGCCAAATTCTCATCTCTCATACTTCGGATTCGGTCGGCATTGGTTAGGTGCGAATAGTTCTGATCCCGCTCCTCATACTGGGCCAATTTTTCGCAGGCCCTATCCATCAAGTCGCACTCTTTTGCGCATCCCATTCCGAAACACGGTGCCTCAAAGCACGGCGGGAAATATGCCCGTCCCCGCTCATTGCGGGCCGTCAATCGTTCCATGGTATTTTTCCTCCTCACACTTTTGGCGTATGCTGCTGCATCATGCGTTCAAATTCCGACAAATTGTAAGATGCAGCCTGCCCTCTGTCCTGTCTCACTGGTTCGTACTCATCCTCCCAACGTTTTTGGTTGAGCCATGTGGCGGGATTGGGCCGATACCGACCATTTTCCCGGTTCCACTTATCGCTGGCTTTGGCTTTTTCCAGCGCCGCCATTATCCGTTCAAACAGCGCCTTATCAGGCCGGATTTTACTCCACGCCTTTTCTGCTGCCCCCTTGCCCGTTTTGTTGGGATATGCCGCCCAAAACTGGACAAACCGCTGCATCACAAGGGTCATGGAGGGCTGTTCACGGGATTCTCCCGCTGCCATTCCGGCCATTTTAACCGTTAGGCTCTCGCCTTGTTCCGCGCCGCGCATTGTCCCTGGGGGGACTATAGGGGGGATATATTCTCTTTCTTCTTGTTCTTCTTTTACTTTCTTTCTTCCTGGCCCCTCGTTGGCCACTTGTTGGCCATTTGTTGGCCCCTCGTTGGCCGCTTGGCTGGCCCCATCTTGATACCTATCATAGTTAAGCACAGTAATCATGCTGTATTGCGGGGTTGACAGGTTGGCCACTTCTCCCGTCTTTTTTAAATGAGATAGGGCGGTTCTGAGATTCTTTTCCGAAATCCCAATTTCCTTGGCGAGGGAAGCCCTGGAATAGATGCGCTGGCCTCGTTTTACGGGGATACCTCTCCAACTGCCATCCGAGATATTGACGGTCAGGAGTAAATGGAGGAATACCGCCTTGGTGTTGAGATCTCCATACCATTCCCAGCTTAGGAGGCTCCGGTGCAATTTGATGTATCCGTGCTCCAGCACCGCTCCCACCCCCTAAAACGGCAGATCCTCATCCTCGGGGATCTCCTGGTATTCCGGCGCCGGAGCCCCCTGCCTCTGCGCCTCTCTCCTGGAATCCGCAAAATAAAACCTGTCCACCAGCACCTCGTACCGGATGCGGTTGCCTCCATCCCTGTCCTGGTACTTGTTTACGGTAAGTACACCGGTAACGGCAATCTTTCCGCCCTTATGCAGATATTTTGAGATTGTCTCCGCAGTCTGCCTCCAAGCCACGCAGTCGATGAAATCCGTCTTATCCTTAACCCCGGGCCTGTCCACCGCGAGAGCAAAGCTGCACACCGGGGTGCTCTGCGGGGTGTAGCTTAGTTCCGGGTCAGCCGTCAGCCGGCCCATCAAATTTACGCTGTTCAATTCGCGATACCTCCAAATAATTTTTGTAAAATTCCCGCCGGAAATCCTCGATATTCCAGCCCTGCTGCTCCATAGCCATTTGCTGTCCTACCTGATGCAGATACTCCATTGTCTCAGGGTTGTAGTGCACCCCATCCGGCGGCTCATTATGGCAGGCGTGGCACAAATCTACTACCAATCCATATCGCTCTGATTTCTTGCGCAGGGCCCCGCCAAAGATATGATGGCGCTCTGTCTCTCCCAGGCGCCCACAGAAAAAGCACTCAGCCCACATCGTCCCACCTGGCTTTCATCAGAGCGACCTCGTCCGGCGTCTCTGTGGGTATCCCCAGCAGTTTTGCCTCTGAGATTACCTCATCCAGCAGAGCGGACATCTCCTGACTGTTATAGGTGGAGGATCCATAGTAGGCAATTACCTTTTTGTATCCCTCCAGCTTGCTGTTATCAAGTACCTCAACAGGCCAGCCCACACCCTGACCGCCCCAGCGGGCGGTAAAGGTATCCAAGGCATCCTCCCGGATAGGGACAATGACAAATTGCCCCTTGCGTTTCACGCATTCTCGGTAAACCTCCTCCTTGGTGCTCCCCACCGCCTGGGCGATTTTTTGACAAAGTACCCATAGATAGGCGTTGGCATCCAGGCTGCGGGATTTGCGCGGTTTATCCAAGCTGGCCCGGTAGGGCGTCCCCTGGGGGTAACCATAGACAAAGCGCTTCGCCTCGGGCTCGTCCTGTACTTTAAGGCAAAGCCAAAACCCCTGGGTATCCCTCCGGCAGGCCGCTCCGGTAAAAATCAGCTCTGCGCCTGCCATAAAAACGCCCACTCTCCTTTTTTGGATTTATCAGATTTGATAGCCAATGCCGATATCCTCCGGCTATCATCATAGAGGATTTGTTGCACCCAAAGCGTGTCCTTGACCTTGTTATCCTGGACAGTCAATTTTTCCCGGGGGATCCAGATAGGCGGAGCCGTGTACAGCTCTCGTCCGATGCCCCAGCGGAAGCCCGCCCGTTTAAAAGCATCTGATGCCTCGCCCTTTTTCTGATTTCCCTCGTCGTCCTCCCGGGACTCAATCCCGCAGTCCCATTTCCAAACATCCCCTACACGGATACCACAATATAGATTGCCTTTGATCTCCTTGTAGTCGTTGCTCCAGCCGGCAGGGCCAAAGGTCTCGTCCAAAATGTCCATATCCACCCGGGCCGTCTTATACAACAACGCCACGGCGCCCTTAGGATACAATTTTTTTATTTTAACCTCAATTTCCTCTGCCTTCAGCAGGCGGGGACGTTTCTCCTCCATTTTGATCCTCCTTAAACTCAAGGGGGCAGCTGCCCCCGATCCCATCAAAAGGATATACCAGATATTCTCCCGTCAGGATGCACTCATGCCTCTTTAGGCTCTCCCGGGAGCGGCATAACGGGCACCATTGACACTGTACTTGGCCCTCAGGGAAGTGGATCTCCCATCTTAACATCCCTGGGGTATACCATTTGACACTGCGTCCCATATGCTCACCCCAGCTTGTCCTTAACATAATCCATCCAGTCCTCGGCATCCATCATAAAATCCTGCTCGCAGTCCAGATAGTCCTTGAGCCCGGCTACATCTCCAGCCTGGGCTAACAGCTGCCGCTGCTTACAATACTCCCGTTTGGCAATCGCCAGGCGCTCCTGCTGCGGTAGATTGTCCCACCAAAATGTAAGGTAAAACCGCGCTTGG
The DNA here is from genome assembly GCA_021771035.1 of Marvinbryantia formatexigens. Classification (GTDB taxonomy): domain Bacteria; phylum Bacillota; class Clostridia; order Oscillospirales; family Ruminococcaceae; genus CALXEM01. Next base: position 42,179 of record JAETPU010000021.1, read on the forward strand.
TTATCATCAATATACTGTGTGGTAAACCGATCCGCCTGGGCCCTCAGATAGTCGTGCAGACAATCCTCGCAGACCGCCAAACCGTCCCGAAACACCGTCAGCTCCGGGGAGGACCCCCCACACAAGCTACAGACCTCCAAGCCGTTAAATGGATCTTCCGGCGGGGGAATGAGCCCCCGATCCTCCTGAGCAGCCGTCCAGGCGTCATAAATCAGAGCCATTGTCACTCCTCCTCTCAAGCAATCCACATCCGCGGGCTCTATGGAATTTATTGGCAAATTCCAAAAGATTGCTACGCACAGCTATATATTCCGGATCATCGTTGTCCTGTGCGCAAAAATGATAGGCTAATTGACGTAACTGCCTAATATCCAATTTTGCATCTAATCCTCCACACCACAACGGCCAGCAAGCATAGTCTAGGTCTGCTCCCCGGAGGTTTGCTCCCCGGAGGTCTGCTCCCCAGAGGTTTGCTCCCCAGAGGTTTGCTTCCCGGAGGTCTGCTTCCCGGAGGTCTGCTCCCTGGAGGTCTGCTCCCCAGAGGTTTGCTTCCCGGAGGTCTGCTTCCTGGAGGTCTGCTTCCCGGAGGTCTGCTCCCTGGAGGTCTGCTCCCCGGAGGTTTGCTTCCCGGAGATTTACTCTCTGGAGGTCTGCTTCCTGGAGGTCTGCTCCCCAGAGGTTTGCTCCCTGGAGGTCTGCTCCCCGGAGGTTTGCTTTTTGACCATTTGCTCCATCGTCTAACCACAATTTGTGCGCTTGTACGATCACATCTAACTGCTCTTGTGTAATCTTATCCATTGCAAAATACCTCCTATTGTGGTACTATGTACCTAGATTGTTTTTTCTTGTTTCTGAGCGTTGAGGGGCTGGCACCCCTTAGCGCTCTCTTTTTGCTCTGGCTCGGTAATGCCGGTCGTACCGGATGCCGTTATACCGGACAACGGCACAAAAGGTATCTTTTTCCCGCTCCGCCCGCTGGGCCTGCTTAACCAGTTCCCGGAGAGCCCGGGCTCGCTGGTTTTCCGCCAGAAACGCCTCGCAATGCTGATGGCAGAGAGGCCGGCGCCGGGGACACCCATCACAGATTTTAAGCATGGTCACTATCCTCCCCGGGTTTACTTGCCGACATATTGAGGTAGTCCAGCAGCGCATCCAGGTTGACAAACCGTCTGCGCCCATTACGCAAGCCCGCAACTGTGCCATCTAATACCATGCACCGGATAAAATACTCGGTGATTGCCGTATCCGGGTCAATGCGGCGCAGCTCAGCTGCGGCCTCTGGTATCGTCCTCATCCTCGGTAACATCCGTTTTCCCTCCTCCCAATATCTCAATTAGCCGCCGGGACAGCTTGTCCGGCATATAGTCCGCCAGGGCTCCCACTGCAATGCAGCACAGCAGCAGTATCTCCAACCAAGCCAGGCTCTTGAGTATGTACCATAACCAGATCATGCGCTTTTCCGGTTACCTCCTCTCTTTTTCAAATCCCCCCTTCGTGATATACTGATTTCAGAAGGGAGGTGACATTAAATGGATTGGAACGAACTTTCTCAGTTAATATCAGACACAAGTGCAGATTGTATCAACCTAAATATGGAATACATCCAAAAGCATCATCAAAAAGAGATTGATACGCTACTTGCTGAATCCCCGAATCCAAGCATCAATGAGGTGATCCATCGCTATACACAGAGCTATCTTCGTTCTGCGATTGAACTAAGCACTCTGAACACATTGAAAGTCCTGGAGAAACTCGGCGTTCTTGATGACCTACCGAAATAACATTTAAATCCCTCGGCAGCCCTTGAACCAATACTTCAAGGGTTGCTATTCTTTTTTCAAGTTCCCTTATCCGTTCTTCCATCTCCTCACCCCGCTTTCTGGTTGTCGCCGCCTTGTTTTAAGGCAAAAAGTGAATCTATTGTACAATCCGGGAAAAAATCCTGTTGTATCTGCCTTACCTGGGGCCATGTAAATGGAGTAATTCCATTTAATTTATTTGTAAATGCCTTTGAAGTGATCCCTATTTTTTTTGCAATTGCGCTTTTGCGCATCCCCCTCTCCGTTATCTTAATTTCCAAATTTGGATATATGACTGTTCCATCTCGTTTCATATTCTCACCTCCATTTGTTCCGTATTTGGAACTTACAACATTATAATAATCCCATATTCGGAACTTGTCAATAGGATTTCTAAAAGAAAAGTTCCGAACTCGGAACATTTTTACTTGACAATCTATTTTCGTTGAAATATAATGTGCTTAAAGAGAGGTATCAAAAATGGACTTAGGCGGTATGATTTCACTCAGAAGGAAACAACGGAATTTGACTATTGAGGAATTGGCAAAAAAGTCAGGGGTTCCTAAAGGAACTTTAAACAAAATTATCAATGGAGTAACTAAGGATCCACAATTAGAGACTGTTCGAGCTATTGCAAACGCTTTGGAATGCTCTCTGGACGATCTGGACGATAACTCTAATGTGTATGTGCTCTCAGGGTCGGGAAATATGCTATTAGATGCTGACGAAAAAGAGCTCATAAAAAAATACCGCGATCTTGATGATCGCGGTAAATCAATGGTAATGTGCCTTATAGATAAGGAAAACGCCTATCTTGACGAAGAAGTAGAGACTTTTGCCATTGCAGACACAGGCCAGCAAAAATCCACCAAAATAACTAGGCGGAAAGCTATAGAGGCCAGAAAGCAGTGGCTGATGATGAAAGAAGATGCCTATGACGAACTGCGCCGAGCTCTGGAAGGCGAGTTTGAACCTGATGAAGATACTAACCCTGACATTCCTGGAACAAAGGAATAGGCCTGTCAAAATATCTTTGCTTTTGAGCATCGTTTAGTGCCTTTATCAGTTTTTGCAGATACTCTGCTGACGATAGGCCAATGCCGCAAATCTCACACAAATATTCTGGGGTGTCGTTGCCATCTAAGTATCCTTTGGCATCCAGGGCATATGCCGCGCATATATTTGCTGCGTTTTCCATCAGCCGGTCACCCCGCTGCGGATCGCGGTTGCACAGAGAGGCGCTTCCACGCCAGACATCACCCTGCAAAATGTGTCCGAGCTCATGGCATAGAGCAAATTTTAAGCGCGGAACCCTTAGATCATGGCGGAAAAATATGTAATAATCGTCAACTGCATCGTCATCGTCGGCTACGTTTACGGTAAATGCAAAATTGATGGTACACATATCTAAATACCCAAGCATATCAGCTGTTCCCAATCCTCTGCGATAGCTTATGACTGGATATTCTTTCCGTTTACAAAAATTCAAAATATCATGAGGATCCCGCTCAAAAATTTCCCGGAGGTTATAGCCAAACTCCTTGGCCTCTTTGTATTTTTGATAAATAGCATAGTTTTCCATAGCCAAACACCTCGTTTTATGTTATTATTTACATGATATCACAAAATTCAAAATTTGTTCACAAGTAAATTCTTCCAGGCGGGCTACGGATGTGACAAACGGCAAACACTCCTAAAGTATAATATAATCCATATTATAGATTATAATGCAGATCGGAGAAAGAATCTATTAAAAATAAAAGCCGCCCCGGCGCTGGTAACACCGGAACGGCAAGAAAATGGAAACTTGTAAGGGCTTCCAAATATATTATATTCCATCATTTGACATAATTCAACAAAATTGCGGCTTAAATTTGTATTGTCTCAGTATGTCGTGTGATTGGGGAAAGAGGGAAATAGGATGACTTGTCCAAAATGCGGAAGCGAAAACGTCAATGTACAGGCGGTAGCCGAGCAGAAGAAAAGGGGCTGCCTCATGTCGCTTGTATGGATTATTTTGACAATCTTTACTTTGGGTGCTGTGATATGGATCCCGCTCCTGATGAAAAAGGGAAGCAAAACCCGTACCTATGCGATTTGCCAGTCTTGCGGGTATCGCTGGAAGGTGTAGAGTAATATAAACATAAAAAAGCCCCCACCGGCGGCAACCGGCAGGGGCTCACCATAAACCACAAGGGCAAATGGTACATACACTATGCACTATGTATTGTACCACAGATTTGCCCGGCGCCGCAAGGGCCCCGGGCATTTTTGCGCCCTTTTTTAAGGAGGTACTGCAAATGGCAACCGTACAAAAACGGGGGAAAAGCTACAGGATACGGGTATCTGACGGATACACGGCGGCGGGCAAGCAAGTCACCCGCTCTATGACCTGGACGCCGGATCCGGGCATGACGGCCCGGCAAATCGAAAAGGAATTGCAGCGGCAAATTGTGCAGTTTGAAGATGGCAATAAAAAGGCAGCCTCACTCAAATTTGAGAGCTTGGCTGCCGAATGGCTCACAGACTATGCGCCCCAGCATCTGCGGCCCCGCACGCTGGCGCTTTACAATAGCCTGACAGGACGCACCTATGCGGCCCTGGGGCATCTGCGTATTGACAAGGTGACAGCCAAGCGGATCCAGGAGTTTATCTCCTCGCTGGGCAAACCTGGATCCAACAAAAAGACGGGAGGCCCGCTCTCCCCAAAGACACAAGGGCATTACCTCACGTTTGTATCCGATGTCCTGGACTATGCCGAGCGCCTGGATATTATCAGCGATAACCCCGCCAAGCGGGTGCAGGTGTCCAAAGCCAAACCAAAGGAAAAACAGGTCTACACGCTGGAGCAAGCCCAAACCATCTTAGACAACCTGTCCGGGGAAAGCCTGTGGTTCCAGGTTTTTGTTATCCTGGCGATATACAGCGGGTTCCGCCGCGGGGAGCTCCTTGGCTTGGAATGGAAGGACATCGACTTTGCAACCGGTGTTGTAACCGTGCGGCGCTCCTCCCTGTATACCAAGGCGCAAGGCACCTTTACAGACACCACCAAGACAGAGGGTTCCCAGCGGGCTCTCAAGCTGCCCGCTGTGGTGTTTGAATACCTCAAGGCATACCGGGCCCAGCAGCGGAAAACCCGCCTTGCCCTGGGGGATAAGTGGCATCAGTGTGACCGGCTTTTTACAACTTGGGACGGACACCCCATGAGCACCAACGCTCCGTATAGTGCATTGCGGCGGTACTGTGCAAAAATCGGATTGCCAAATTTAGGCATACATAGTTTTAGGCATCTCAACGCCTCTCTGCTGATTACCTCCGGCGCCGATGTGCGTACCGTATCCGCAGCCCTGGGGCACTCGCAAACCTCCACCACGCTCAATATCTACGCCCACACCTTTGCCGCGGTACAGGCCCAGGCGGCAGACGCACTCGCGGATGCGCTGCCCCTCGCCAGCCCCAAACACAAAAAAGCATAGTTTTCCCCGCTCTCTTTTTGAGGGCGGGGCTTTCTTTTTGGGACGAGATTCCGGGCACTTTTTGGCCTTTGTTTGGTCTTTATTGGTCTTTGTTTGGCCTTTATTTTGACTATAAAAGAATCTATGTTCTTTTTGTTTACGCATTTTAGTGGCGATAAATCGCATTATAATGCGATATACTTCTCTTAATTAAAGTTCGTCAAATGTAATATTACATATTCAAGTCCTGTTATCCGCACCAAAATAAACGACAACTTTTCGATAGATAAGTTGTCGTTTATTTTATTGGGTTTCGTATTGAATTCTAAATGAAAAGAAGTGAATTGCAGTATGGATATTCAGCTTGTTTTGTTGATTGTATGTGTTGTGCTGTTGGTTGCAATAACAGTTTTGTTACTAAATAACAAGAAACAATCGGACCTTAGCCAGATTGTTTCTTTGGTTAAACGTAGCATGGATGAGCAACGCGAAAGTGTGGAAAGGCAAATTGCAACTGGTGTTACTAATCAGTTTCAGAGGTTTGATGTAATTCAACAGAGTGTAAATTCAACACTACAAAGCAGTCGCGAGGAAATTAGTAGGCAGTTACGTAGTTTTCAAGAGCAAATTGATAGTCGACTGTCTTCAGTTCAGCGGGATAATACTGAAAGCATTGAACGGATAAATGCTACACTTGAAAATAAAATGAAATTGCTTCAAGAAAGTAATGAAAAGCGGTTAGAACAGATGCAGGGCGTAGTAGATGAAAAACTTCAGAATACACTTGATACTAGACTCACCCAGTCATTTGAATTGGTGAGTAAGCAACTGGACAGCGTTCAGATAGGTTTGGGTGAAATGAAGAATCTTGCTGCCGATGCCAAAAGTTTAAAGAATGCATTAACAAATGTAAAAGAGCGCGGTACCTATGGAGAAATACGTCTTGAGAAACTTCTTGCGGATATTCTGATACCTAGTCAGTTCGACATGAACGTTGAAATAGCCAATGGTAAACGTGTCGATTTTGCCATTAAACTACCCGGTAATGGCGATATGCCACTTTTGTTACCAATAGACTCAAAATTTCCAATTGAAGACTACAATCGATTGCTGGATGCGGATGATAAAGTGGCGATAGACGAAGCAAGAAAATCGCTGGCGCAAAGGATACGAGTTTTTGCCAAGGATATTCATGATAAGTATATTTTGCCCCCGAAAACTACAGATTTCGCCTTAATGTTCCTTCCAACCGAGGGGTTGTATGCTGAGGTAGTACAGAACGCGGCGCTCTTTGAGGAATTACGAAATAAGTACAAGGTCACGGTTGTTGGAGCGACTACGTTGTCGGCATTCCTATCATCGCTTCAGATTGGATTTAAGACTCTTGCCATTGAACAGCGGTCTCAGGAGGTCTGGGATACTTTGCGATCCGTAAAAAAACAGTTTTATGAATTTGAAAAGCATTTAAATCAGGCACGTAAACAATTACAGACTGTGGATAGCACGATGGAAAAATTAGTTGGTATACGGACGAGAGCAATCAATAGAGCGTTGCGTAATGTTGAAGAGTTGAGTGATAATTCAAATCAGCCCCAAGGTATAACGTCAGGGCGTCTAAATGCAAGTGGCTGGATTGAAAACGCTGAGGATATGAATGAAGATAATTAAAAAGAAATGCTATTTCATACTTGGGTGTGAAAGTTACCAATTTTTTGAAAAAATAGTGAGAGCATTTTTGAACTGGGATTCCGCTGGATAGCGTGCTCTAAAGAACAACAGGCGTTCCACAAAAGTGGAACGCCTGTTTTGACTGTCGCGGTTGGCAAAACAGTCCCCAGGCCTGAACGGGCCTGGCTGCATCCGAAGCCTATCTGCTGCTGTAAGCTTCGGACGCCTTACCAAGCTGATACCCACTGCCCGGGGGCTCGTTTGCTGAGCTTCCCAGGAAGATCCCGCCTCAAACGCCACGGCAGAGCTCCTCTGCATCCCGATGGGGATACGGGGGATTTTTCTGCCATAAATTGTACCGTCAAAGGACATATCAGGGACGCCTGGGCCTATGCGGGCATAGCCCGAGCCCCTGGGGCATCTGCAATCCGATGGCATCGGAACGCCTGCCGTTTCCACAGGATCCGCCGGGCTGCCGGTGGTATCGCCGCAATGGCACGTAGGGACGAACATCCGGCCGGAGGGATCGCTGGGGCTCTGGCGTCATGTTGAGGACAGCCCCTTTTTCATCGTACGCATACAGCGTGTACACACCACGATTTTTTTGGGGCCGTTGGGGGTGGAAACCGTCATCTTTTGAAGATTGGGGTATATCTTTTTACTGGCGCGCCCGTTGATATACATTCTGTCATGGGCCACCTTTTTTCCAAAACCTGTAGTTTTGCCGCATCGTTCACATCGCATGGGGGATTTTCCTTTCTTTTAAGCGCCTCTCTGTCTCCGGTGCCGTATTATCATGGCTTTTTCCATCCCCATTTTAACTGCGGGAGGAACTGCGGTACAACCTCCAACATAATTAGAAGCTGTTTTTGGGGAAGGGGATACCCAATCGGAACAGGCGGAGCCAGCCTGCTGCTTGAGTCCTCTTCTTACGGGAAGCTTTTTCAAAGCCTGCGGCGCTGCAGCGCAGTGCACACGGCATGGGGTTCTTCCGCGACGCGGTTGTCCGGAGCCGGTATTCCGATTAGTGGGCAAAATACGGTTACCGGTTGTCTGGATTCCTTCCGCTTCCAAGATTCCCGCATCGTGTTCCATACGATGGGGCAAACGGATGCGTTCGACACGCTGATTTTTCACAACTCTTACAGAAAACTTGAAAAATGTCAAGATTCTATTGACAAAAGCTATAAATATGATATAGTAATAAAAGAAGTATCTAAGTATATCGATAAGGGGACTTGACAGAAATGACGGCAGGAGGTAGGCTTTTAGCAAGCAAGCAAGCAAGCAAGCAAGCAAGCAAGCAAGCAAGCAAGCAAGCAAGCAAGCAAGCAAGCAAGCAAGCAAGCAAGCAAGCAAGCAAGCAAGCAAGCAAGCAAGCAAGCA
>JAETPU010000022.1 GCA_021771035.1 Marvinbryantia formatexigens
CTCATGACGCACTGCATACTCATATCCACTCGGAGAGCGGGGAGTACCATCCTGCTTGAAAAGGAAATTTATGTACCAGGCATCGGTATCCTTATAGCAATAAACGCGCATCTCAGCCGGTGCCTTATGGCGCGGACACCATGAGGGGATATATACCTTGGGATCAGAAGGCTTGAATACACGTACTCTCTTTCCGCCGGAACAGTAACGGCATCCTACCCGCAAAAATGCCCCTGCAACTTTTTTCGGCGCTGACTCACTGTGGACCCCATAGTATTCACAGTTTGAACAGCGGGGCTTGTGAATCAAGGGTTTTGCCATGTCACACCTCCTCGCCGGGAGCGAAGCGGGACAGTCCAGCCACGATCATCTGCACAGCGGCGCGGACGCCGGACTCGTATGCCAGCTCCGTAACAGCAGCGTTTCGCTCTGACAGAGCTTTTTCATATGCGTCCAGTCTCTTTTGCCCCTCCTCCGACAAGGTTTCCGCCAATGCGACGTGGGCGCTGCTCACAGCCCGACCGAGCTGTTGAATCTCAGGGGTCACCTGATAGACCTCCGGCTCATAGCTGCCAAAGAAGAGATCATGCAGAAACTTCGGATCAGCTTCCGGCACGGTTATTGGCAGGGATGGTCTGGACAACGCGGCAGCAAGTTTTTCCACCGCAGTAATTAGTTGTGGGACTTGATGCTCAAAAAAAGCGTGCCCCATTTTTGTTTCATAAAATTGCATTTCATCATTCTCCTTATTCAAATCCGTGTATATGGCTCCGCAGGCGCAGACAGCGGTACATCCACTGAGCCAAACACTTACATTCTGGCTTCTCAATAACAGAAATCCAGCACAGTCCCAATGTAGTAGGGCATGTTCGGCTGGGCCTTGCGGATAAATTCATCCATGGGCAGCGGTGGAACGCTGCTGCCCACCAGCATATATGCGTCGTACTTATCTGTGAACGTCCGGCTCAAATTGTCGATCAGATTCTGTACCTGGTCATGCTCATGGAGAAACCGTCGTTCATCCAGCTGCTGCAAAGCAGATATCGCCTGCTGGAAGGCTGGAAACCGGCCCTCGAAGTGGCGGTCAGCGGCTTGGGCATTCACCATAAATGTCTCACTGGTCAACTTGCCCAGCCGATTGTCCGCCAGCCATTTTCCAAGGCTGGCGATTGCGATGGCACGATCTTCTACGGGTGAGGTGCTGTTGGCAACCGGCAAAGCATCCGGATGTTCCCAGAAAATCTCCTCCGATGCCCATTGTTTCTGAGGACAGGGCGACTCAAAAACCTGAAAAATATAGCTGTGCATAGTGGCCTCCTCTTATAAAATGAGGGGGCGGCTGGCATGTGTTGCAGCCGTCCCCTTTTCTGACCTGCTGCGGCAGATGGATGTCCACCAGCCGCTGAATTTACACGATCTTCTGCTCTCCCCAGCGAATCTGGAAATGGCCGTCTTCGTCCACACCCTTGCGCATTAGCAGAGAAAGCAGATTGTAGTCGATACCAAACTTGTCGTAGATTTGATCCAAGTTGGTGTCCTGGCCTTTCATGAACAGATTGATCTTTTCCTTTGCTACCACCATTTGCAGCAGATTGGACTCCAAACTGCCGATATAGTTGAGAAAATAGATGTCCTTATATTCCGTTGAAGTATAGCGTATGAATCTCATGTAAAATTGGCTCATGCCGGAATTGTTGAAGTGCATTTCCGGGATCAGGATCTTATTGACATACTCAAAATTGACGCTGGACGGAAGGCTTTGCTGCGTACAGAGCAGTATCCCGTTTCCACTGTCACGCAGCGTTTTCCGCAGGGCCCGCCGCTGGGCAAAGGTCTTGGTGGAGCCGGTGACAATAAACAACGGCCTGTCCGGAAGGTATTCCCGGAATGCTGCGGCGTAGGCGTTCAACACATTCTGGTGTCGCACTCCGACGGCGACGATCTCGTTTTCCCATTGGGCGGACATCTCCACCGCCGCCATGATTTTGAGCGGTATGCCTCCAGTGTACTCCTTCAGTGTGTTCGGCGCGGCCGCCACTCGAAGCAGCAGCGTGATCTGCTGCATCAAGCGGAGCATAGCATCTTTGAGGTGATTGCCTGTGGATTCAAAATATTCCCGCTGAATCCTGCAAAATTCCTTCACCACAATTTCATACACATCCAGTTCCTCGGGCATAAAGGACAGCGGTACCTGATGGATACGCCGGATCTCTTTTCCGGTGATTTCCTCGAAGGTACGGGTAATCACCGTCTTCGCCAGAATATCGTTGAGCTCGTTTGCATTGTAAATATCCTGGTTCCGCTCAGTCACACCAAATACTGTAGTCCTCTCAGGCAGATGGCAGGAAGCGAATAAAGCGTATCCCCGCTTGTAAGCAGGAATTGGACGGCCATAGTACGGATTATTGCTGCTCTCCAGGCGATTGTCCTCCGAATCAAAGTGATATGTGGTGATGCACCAGCTGATCATATTGATAGAATTGTTATAGAGTAATTCCAACTGTGGAGCAAATTCAGATATATTGTTGCGTGTGCTGGTGCCAGTCGTCAACAGCTTCGTCCGGCAGCGGCGGAAGCAAGACAGCGACGCCTTGGCCCGCTTGGAGTCAGGATTGGAAATTTCGTCGCTTTCATCCAGCGCAAGACAGACCTTCTGCCTGTGACGCTTGATCCACTTCTTGATCTGCTTCTGAAACTGTCCCAGCTTGTTCAGAGTGACCAGAACAAAATCGCCGGGTTTGATGCGTTCCAGATCTGCCAGCCGCTCTACAAATACATAGGACAAACCATAATTGGGCAGCACCTCATCCCAGTTGTTGCGGATGGAGATGGCAGAGGATACCACCCAGGTAGAATGAATCCCCTGCTTCTGCATCCGGTACTGTCCAACTGCGATAGCGGCCAGGGTTTTGCCGCTGCCCTGCTCCCACTGAAGCATCCCAAACCGCTTTTGCAGAATACGGTTGATGTCCCGGCGTTGCGTGTCATTGAAATAGATCCACTCCTCATTTTCCGCATCCCAGAGAGTGAACTTCCGAAGCCAGGCGGCAATCTCAGGGTCTTCCGCCATATTGTCAAATGCCTGGCTCTGGTTATCATACTCCCTGCGCTTTCGGCGCAACAACCGCTCAAATCCAGGAAACCGCTCCGGAACATCGTCCAATACCGCCTGATAGACAGGAACTGATTCTTGCATCTCCGGGGTCAGCCGCCGCCGGGCTTCTTTGCTGTATGCTTTGTAGACAAACTGATCACCTTGTTTGACCAGGGCCACCACGTCCCGCTCCGGTTTTCGGTTCTGCCTCCGGAGCGCCCGGCGCAGATAAGACAATACTTTGGCCTCGGTCAGCCGCTTCTTTACCCATTCCTCATATTTCATATTGGGAGGCTGTTTCTCTGTGTAAAAGCGATGCAGATACTCACAGCACCGGGCATATTGATCTCTGGTAGCGGGGTGTACCTTGATCTGGTAGAGCAGCTTTTGCGTGATATAGGGAAAATTCTTCGAGGTGTGGCGCTGCTGTGCCAGCTCCAGCAGGACACGGGACTTGTTTTGTTCCAGGTCTGCCTTCGGCAGCATTAAAATACGCTCATAGATTTGCTGGGCCATCTGCGCCACGTCAAAGTGAGCTGAGAGGGTGCAGACAGCTTCCGGGGTGTATCGGCCGTCCGTAGCAGAGGCTCCACTGCTTCTGGCCTGCCAGAATTGCAGCTTAGTCGGCATATTGTTTACACCCAGCGATGAAAATGCGCTGTCTGGCAGGAGAACCTGCCCCAGAAAACGAAAGCGTTTCCGCATCGTGCGGATCATTCCAGAATCCATAAATGAATCTGCCAAAAAAGACTGCGGCACAATCAGGGCAAGGATGCCCAAGGGTTTCAGCAGTTCCGCTGCCTTTACACAGTAGTACAGATGGGAGACCATTTCTTGCCCATCCTCCAGCCACCAGTTCAGGTGGAATGGCGGATTGCCCACTACAAAGTCAAATCGGACATCCGGTTGATAAGAGCGGATATCGCCTTGTACCAGATGGGCCTCCGGGTACAGGTGGCAGGCTACCTTATAGGCATTGTGATCCAACTCGCAGCCATAGACGTTGGATTCCGACGGTGCGTAGTTGAAGAAATTTCCCATACCGCAGGTCAGGTCAGCTACCAGATCGTACTCCGAGAGCCGCAGGCAGGACATGACCAACTCGCAGAGCTTAGACGGGGTAAAAAATTGTCCGTTCTCAAATTGCTTTTTTTGCTCGCTGTATTCATGGTAGTTGTCGAAATCTCCGTACTTCAGCCCATGCAGGCCGCCAGTTCCAGTGTAGGCGTTATAGATATCCTCACAGGTAATCTCATATTCGCTGCTGATGCCGCTGTCGATCAGGTAGAGCACCTTTTCATTGAGCGACCTGCGCTGCTCCAGGCTTAAATGGAGTTCATGCGGCTGGTATTTCATTCGCTCACCTGCCCTTGGTAGGCCCTTCCAAGATAGGTGTTAATAAATTGGGTGGCATCATCCTCACTGGTAAAGCGGAGATCTACCCTGCCGTTCTTAAACAGCCGCATCTGAACCAGCCGTTCATATCCGTGGAAGTCCAGCGGATTGACAACGATAGGTTCCTCAAATGGCGGCTGTGGAAAGCCAACAGGGTATGTTCCAATACTGCCAGTTTCAAAGTGGGCGGCACAGGACAATACCGTTTTCATCTTATCCGTGAACTCCCAATCATTGTGGGAGTACCCGAAGGAGCAGAAGCTATCCAGGAAGGAGATTACAGCATACTTTCGCTCAAATTTCGCCGTATGCTTGACTCCAGACCATGCGGCATCATTACATCGGCAACAGAGTTCGTACAGACTCTGTTCAGAAAACTGGCGTCCGTCAAACTGGCGCAGAATATGGGCAGCCACATCCTGATAATGAAGATGTACGGTGCTGGACCAGAGCAGGTATTCTTTGAGTTCCTGCTTCCCCTTGCTGCCACATTTAACAGGTTTAGGCGGAAACAGCGCAGCCTCCAAGTCATCTTCCTGTATGGTGATGGAATAGGCCGACTGGAAGTAGTCCGCCAGCGTGTGGAGAAATTTGCGGTGCAGGGCGTCTATCTGTACCCTAAGCCGGTGAATGGTGATCTTTGGCCCGTCATCGCCACAGGGGATCAGATATTGATTGTAAACGCGGGGCGAACTGTCCGGCTGGCCCAGCAGAGTCCTCTGCGAAGCCAGCATATCCTCCCAAAAGTACGTCAGCTCCTGGAAACCGTAGAGGGCGGCGGTGTAGGCCGCCTGCTGCCGTTCACAGAACTGCTTATCCACCTCGGAAATATGGCAGGTTGCCTTGATCTCCACTGTGTCAAATTTTTCTAACAGGTTCATAGGAAGTCCTCCTAAAAAATGCAGCCCGAAAGGAGCGTCCGCATCCAGCGGGCGCATCCCTTCGGGCATCTGTGCCAGCGGCGGCATATCACTACAGGAGTGGTTTTTATGCCGCGCCGTCTTTTGTCTCACTCTGAGCCTGTTCCACAACAGCCCGGATCAAATGGTTCATGCACTCAAAAAACTTCTGGGAACCTTTGCCGCGCTTGGAATGGAAAAATTGATAATGCTCACATCTCCCGTTCCGGATAGTGGCGGAGGCCAGCATCTCATTGATCCAGCCTTGGGTCCGCAGGGGAACATCCACATGGTACTGCCGCATCAGGTAATTGACGATGGAATAGCTGCTGGAGCTGTACCGGCTCTGGTAGAACGTAATGGTTTCATTTTTCAAAACACCGCCCTCCCGGATAACTTGGATGGCCGCTGAGACAGCCTGCTCCGCCGGCCGATTCCGCTTTTCACAGTACGCCTTTTCCTCCTCGGCGGCACGTGTCCGGCGGATCGCTTCATCCGCCTTCCGTTTCGCCTGATAGACTTCGGAGAGCTCTACGCACCGGGCGAGATCGTCCATGACCAGCGCCCCGACAAAATCCGGGAAAGTCTGGCCGCCATTTTCCTTTGCTTTTTGATATGCGTCCACCCGTTTGTTTATCAGAGTACGGATATAATCCGTCTGACGGGCCGGGTCGCTTCCAAATCGCTCGATTTCCATTCTTTCCTCCACTAGCGCAGCGTTGACGGCATCATTGCCGCCGGATTCCCGCAGAGCGTCGATCCACTTTCCCCGATTGTCTTTTCCGCCATACAGCTTTTCCGCCGCAGGGGAAAACCCGCAGCAGTCAGTCAAGGAAAAATCGGTCATGCCAAGGGGGATGAGATAGCCGTTGATCTCCACATGGAGGATATACTTATCGTTCTCAGTACGGGGATAGTCCAGATCAGGTTTTCCAGCGGAACGCCACAAGCGATAGGTCTGCGCTCCATCGGAGATTTCCCGCTCCAATACCAACCGCATTTTGCGGCCCTCACGATTGAAATTGCCATCATAAAAGAGAGGGGTCATCAGCTTACTACCTTCCATTTGTACTACACTCCTATCTCACTGTTTTATGGTTTTGCTACCCAATTCGCTTTGGAACAGAGAAAATTGCTCTATTTCCTCGCTTTTTTTAGGTGGCAGGAGAGCTTTTTGCGCCTTCTTTGCCTTTAACTTCTGACGTCGAGCCCTTGCCGCACGCTTCTTTGCAGCAGTGGTTTTGTCCAAATCTATCGCATGGACTACTTCAATTCCCTCCGCTGTGTCCTGAAGATCCTGCAGCAGATCGCGCTGTTCACTTCGGGCAATGCGGATGTTCTCCACCTCGTAGTGGAACTCGAAATAGTCATAGCCGGAATATTTGCGGTGATGTTTAGAGAAATACTCCTGCCGCCGGTCCTCCGGAGTTTTCTTGGGCTGCTCGATCACTGATTGACTGGTCAAGGGATTTCGTTTCGCTTCTCTGGTTTTCAGCCAGATTTCAGCGTCAGTTCGTGCTACCGGCCTTTTGAACAGCTTTAAGCCTTTCGTGACCTCCACCTCTTTCTCTTCCAGGAATCCGATACGAGTGATCCAGGTGCGGCGGACATCATAAAAAATGTTGACTTTGCTCAAATCTCGTGGCTGTTTGTGAATAACGCATACCGGATTCTTGCACTGACATTGGATACACATGGCTACATCGTACTTGATTTCACACCTGCCGCCTGCATAGCCGTTATGATTGACCACGCAAGCACAGTAGCTGCCGCCAGTGATCTCCATGTACTCCCGGTGAGCTTCCTTTGTCTGTTCCGCCTCGATTTTTTCCACGCTGCATTCATAGACATAGCTTCTTTGTGTCTGATGGCATGGGCACATAACCAGGGGCAATCCCTTTGGAATATGCTCACAATTCTTCCGCCCGTGGGGGCAAAGCATCAGTGGATTATCATTTTCCGGGCAGTACCAAACATGCTGATAGAATACGTCGGAAGAGGCCAGGCTGCGCCCTGCGCCGCTCTGGCCTTCTATGAGCAGGCCGCAGGGGGTCTCCCAGGTAAAACCGAGCATAACTTCCCATTTGTAACCAAAGTTCTGCCAGTCGCTCCAATATACCGTATCCGGGTGGTGCTCCCTGGTGTAGCCCTGCTCATAGAGATGCTGGGTTAGAGCGTTTAATTGATCGCTCATATTCCCGGACACGGAATCAGGCCAAAGTGTTCCTTCATGGTGTCCCTCAACTCCTCTACTTCAATTTCGTACTCCTGGGCAATACATTTCTCGCAGACGATCTGTTTATAACCCAGCGCCCGGCTGCACCGCTTGTCCCAGGAGTTCACCTCCCCGCCGCAGACGGGACAGGAGATGTCCGGGTACCAGTGCAGCTTGGCCGGGTCTGAATACTTCCCGTCACTCATTGGCCGTCCCCAGGGGCCGGTCCGACCGGTCGCTGAAGCCGTGGGCAATCAGCAGCGCGGATACTTCATCCGGCGTAGGCGCATGGTTCTGGCTCATTTGGGTCAGATGCTTCAGTACCGACACAAAGGTGGGGGCTTGGAACAGCGGCCACGCCTCGTTGAACATCTCCAGCCTGGGGACCGGCTCACTGCTGAGCATGTGCCAGCAAATCGCCATCTCACACAGGCAGCCGCCTTCGATGCACTGGACACCCAGCATGATTTCATCCACCCCGTCCAGAGGGACAACTTTGGCATAGTCCTGACGTGAGAAACAGGTAAAGCCCCAGAAATACTCTCCCCAGTCATCTCTGGGGAAGTGGGCGTTCAGTCCTGCAATATCCTCCGGGGGCAGCGTATTGGTGCGGCCTCCATCCACCACAAGCACCTCCGCCGTGCCGGGAGACGGCGGACACTCCACAGTCTCCGGCACAGCCAAAGCGGTATCCTGGGCGCCTTCCGATAAATCGGGATACGGATTGCCGTCCCCGTCCTGCACATCGTAGTGCCGGTCGAACACCTTATCGTAGCCCTCCTTGCCGGTAGCGCCGCAATGGGGGCACGTCCAGTCATAGACGCCCCCATCATCCAGAGGTTCATCGTCTCCGTATTCCAGCTCACCGCCGCAGATGGGACAGATCCCCTCTTCATCCGCGCCAGGGACCTTCATCTTCATACCGCTGCACCGGAGGCAGTGAATCAGCTCAGCCGTCTCCAGCGAGGCCAGTTCCTTGCAGACCGTTACGACCTCATGGAGCTTTTCCATTGTATAAAAGTTACCAACGCCGGCCGCACAGCCCGCCGTCAGCGTAGATACATCCTCAGTCTGGATCATCATGCGGCCATTCTGCCACAGCAGCTCCAGCGCCGTGAGCAGAGTCACGCGGTCGGTACAGGCCAGTTTGTCAAATCGCTCAAAATCCATAATATTTACTCCTCACATAATAAAATTTCAGCAGATATGTTTGCTTTCTGTCAAAGGGTGCGTTAGCGCCGCCTACACAGGGCATGACGTGTCCTCCGTCTCAGGAATCACGATTTTCATTGGCCCATAGATGCAGACCGACTGGAGCTTCCAGTGCCAGTCCTCACTCGAATCAGTCAGCCATGCAGAATCCTGACTGGCTCTATAATGCTCTTCCTCATACACCTCTTTCGTGGCGGTGAAGCGTGCTTTCAACTGGCCGGCGTCAAGTTCGCCTGTTTCAGCCAGCCGGGACAGCATATAATCCAGCGCACCGTGGTAAGTGTAGAACAGCTTCGGAGCCGAAATGTTACAGTCGCTGCACTCGATCAGCAGATAGCCAGCGATGCCGCAGTCCTCCACAATCCAGCCGTCCTTGCCGCCATGCTCCTCCTTCATAAGCACATCCAACCGGAGGAAGGGATCAGTGCCGTCCAGACATCTCCCATAAATGGAGTAACCGCCCTTGTCGGGCTGGAACGCCTTGTTGTCGCTGGAGATGACATAGGTTCGGCTGCGCCAGGGATAGTCTTTTTTCGCGTTTGGACCGAAAGAGGCAAACGTAATGCAGGCGATCAGGTGGGTTTCAGGGTGCTCCCGCTCATGCTGAGAGAGCATTTGCTTTAACTGCGTATAATCCATAGATCACCAATCCTTTCTGAAAATAAAAGGAACCGGCAGACTTCATTGGCATAGTCTGTCGGTCCCTTTGTTCATTTGTCCCACGGAATCGTGGAGATCGCTATTCTATAATCGCTTGTATGGGACTGCACATCAAATTCCAAACACAGGCCAGCGATCCGCCCGCTCAAAGTCATAGCAGGCCCTGGCAGTGTTCAGGTCAATGGGATACACTCCCAGCACATGGCCGCCATAGAGGGCAACGTCAGCCGTACAGAAACGCTCGGCCTCCTGGATGGTGGGTTCTCTCACACCACAAATACACATCCAGAAATCATTGCTGCTTTCCTTGGGACCAGAGCCAATGCAAATTTCAAAATATTTGCGCTTCATTTTATCCAAAATAGTTCCTCCCTTCATTCAATGGTCCCTGTCTGTTTTACTGTCCAATATGTAAAACGGACATCTCAGGCACATACTCTTATAAGGTAGCTCATATCGTTTTCCGGTCAATAGCCGTCCTGGATTCGAGCAGCTATCATAAACCTTCCAAGGGGCATTTTCTCGTTTACGGCTGTGAATACAGGTTTCATATCCGCACGGATGGAATGGCCGCACGGCTTCACACCTCCTATCAAGCAGTTTTCGGAAGATTCTTCAGCACATCTTTTATCTGGCAGGGCATGAATACAACGCGCCAGTTCTCCGGATGTTGCTGACCATTGCGTATCTTGTCCAAGGGAACGCGGCTCCCACAGATTGCGAACTGCTTCCAGCGGTACTGTGGACAGCACTCCGTTCCCTGAAAAACAAGCTGTTCCAGTGCGTACATGGTTACCTCCCAACAATATCCCGAAGGATACGCTTCAGCTCCTCCGTATTTTTCTCATATTGGGGCATAAACGGCTGATCCAAGTCGTAATTGTAGTAACGGTAATAGAGGATCTGGAGCAGGTTTTCTTCCAGCTGCTCCGGACTCAGAGCACGAAGCAGGCGGCCTAATTCCAGCAGCGTGGTACTCTCCGCAGTCAGAAATTCCCGGTCCTCCCGCTTGAAATTCTGGTACATCCAATCCTTGACCAACACCTTTTCCTCTGTATAATGAGCTGAGTGCTGGTCAATGCACTGATAAAACTCAAAGGCTTTTCCTCGCTGTCCAGGGAATGCGTTGAATGGATACAGGTGGCATACTCTGGGGCGAACTTCATAGACGCTGCACCGGCCATCCTTCAAAAATACGCAGGCATTCTCTGTGCCAGTGGTATTCATGACAAAGATAGGATAGCAGTCCTCCAGCGTTTCTACATGGGTATAGAGGTTATATACATCCTCAATGTACTCCACCTCACCCCGTTCACGCAGGCAGCGAGCCAGACGATATACGTCCAGTAATTCCGGCATAAGTTGCCCCTCCAGGTTCCGGCAGCAGTTTCCGCAGAGCCGGCAGTGAAAATCGACCCAATCCTTGGGCCTCACAGGTACTGCAGTGCTCATGCGGCCTCCTGTTCTACGCCCAGGGCCTGGAAAATATCATCCCGGTTTCGACGGCACTCCTCCTGGGTAGCGCCGCCCTGAGTAATGGCGGCAGTATCCAGATGCCGGATATCCGAGACGGTGACTCTGCCAAAAGAGCAGCTATCCAGTGTGGCAGTCAAATAGTTGATACTGTTAAGCGTGCAGTCGATGGTGTTGCACGACTTCAACCTGGCTTTTTGGAATGTCACATGGGACAGGGCGCTGTCACGGAAGTGAGTATGCGCGATGCTGGCGTTGAAAAAATCAGCGTGTTCCAGCACGCAGGAATGAAACTCCGAACTGTAAATGCTGGCACCGACAAAAGATGGGGCGCTGATCCGGCAGACAGCAAAGGCGCAGTCTTGGAATATGGAGCCATAAAAATCCGCCCGTTCCGGCAGACAATACAGTGTCACTTGGTCAAAATAGGTTTCCCGGAAGAACTCAGGCGGGAAACCTGCCTTGGCCGCTCTGTCGAACAACTTCTGATCAACAATCTTCAGAGAGCGGCCATTGCCGCCATCATAAGTCCTGAACCGATACGTCTTACTGCTGCTCTTGCCGTAGGATTGGGTCAACATCATTTTCTGGTGCTGAAAGTCCTGGATGTTCTGACGCAGCACAGCGATTTCACCGGCATAGTAAGTGCCGCCCTTCTGCTCCAGGTCAGCCAGCATGGCCTCGACCGTTTGCTCCGAACGGCCCTGCAAAATATCATTGATGGTTTTGATGCTTCCGGCCCGGTCTCCCAGCCGGAATGCCGCAGGGTCGGACATCTCCAAATAGAACGCAATACTCCTGCTGATGTCCAGACTGCTGCGTACTGCTTTATAATCGTTCATGTCAGCCTCCTCCAAATAGCAGGCGCACCGCAAACCCAGTCAGGTCTGCAGTGCGCCCATGAATCATTCGGCCCGATCTGTGGTCTATGCGGCCAGAACTGCGGGAAACGCGCTCACGGCCGGCTCAAAATCAGGGCCGGTCAGCAAATAGTACCTGGTATCCAGCGTCTCAAAGCACACCTCGCCAGCAGTACGGTGATGGATCGCTGTAATACAGGCGGTAAGGGTAATTTTCCCTTGGTGAACGATGACTGCTCTGGAACCGACAGCCAGCGGACGCAGCGGAATCCCTGCCAGCGTTCGGACTTCCTTTGCCTCTAACGTCATGGGTTTGACACCTCTTTCCTTTTTAAGTATACAAGCACAGATAAACCCGGTACAGCTCTCTTAAAAGTCCCCGAACCCGCTTTTCGCTCATGCCTTGGATGCGGGCAGTCTCCGCAACCGAGTAACCCTGCAGCCGCATGGATGCGAGGTCATACTGCTCTTGGCTGGAGACAGCTGCCAGATCATGCAGGAGCAATTTAGCTTCCAGCTCCTCAAACGGATCTGGAGGTCTGGCCGGGAGTGTTTTCAGATACTTTCGCTCGGTTTCCCTCCGTCGTTCTTCCGCCCGATGGAAGGATGTGATACTCTGCCTCATAGCGTGCCAGGCGACAGTGGAGAATTGATAGCGGCGCAGCCGGGGTTCCGTCAGATACCGTTTGACTGCGCGCAGGTATCCAAAAACAGCGATGTCGTAATAGTCGTCAACTTTCAACCGCCGGTTCCACAGATATGTGTAAATCAAATTGTGGTTTTCTGCGGCAAATTGACGCTGTTCCTCTGTCAGTGTCTGGGGCGTGGCAGGCCGTCCCCGTTTACCGAACGGGGGCGGCCTTGTCTGCTCCTGAACAGGGCCGGCCGGCTCAGGCGGGCAGCCGCTCGCGCTCGCCATCGACAACGCCCATGCCGACAGAGAAATGGGCTTCGTTGTCAGGCAGGTCCATGGAACCGGAGCCAACCTCGATGGCGCCAGTCTCCAGTTCCTTGCTGGCAGCCTGCTCAGTCAGCGTGTTCTTGATCTGCAGGCGGAACGTATCCGCATACGCCTTCACCGCAGCCAACTCCTCGCCGGAGAGGTCCCGTACTTTGCAGAACGTGGCGACGCTGTAATCGTAGCCGTTGCTGCTCATACGCTTCAGGCCGATCCGGACGATGCTGCTGTAAAGGGGCCGCTGACGCCGGGCAAATGCCGCGTTATAGAAGGCGTTATAGGGCGTGAGGCTGGTCGGCGGGAGAGAAATCTGGATGGGCACGAACTCACCGCTGCGGAGCAGGTAGAGCGTCCGCATATTCTTACAAGCTTTCCCCCGGCCGTTGCTGGCACTGCCGAAGGTATTGAAGCCACAGCTGGCGCACAGGCCGCCGGGATTGCCGTAGCCGATCTTCCCGTCCACAGACTGGCACAGGGGCGGAGTGTTGTCCTCATACTCCTCACCCTCCGGCCAGTAGGCATTGGCGGGGTGGTTGAACAGGAGGATGCCCTCCAGCTCAGGAACGTAATCCGGGCGCTCCGGGTTGTCGCTCTCCATCTCGAACTGCAGGACGCCGCCGCCGGGGATCTTGACCTTGGGGAACGTGAGCCGCAGGCCCTCCATATCCTCGGAGAGATCATCGGAGGGAGCGTCGAGGCCC
The DNA here is from genome assembly GCA_021771035.1 of Marvinbryantia formatexigens. Taxonomy (GTDB): domain Bacteria; phylum Bacillota; class Clostridia; order Oscillospirales; family Ruminococcaceae; genus CALXEM01. Next base: position 13,468 of record JAETPU010000022.1, read on the forward strand.
ATAGCGGTGGGCAGAATGAACTGGGCGCACTCCATGACAGTGGTATTGTTCTGATTGTTCTGGCTATACATAAATTGTTCCTCCTATAAAATGTTGATATTGGTGGTATGGCCCTTTATGCGGCAATACCTGTAACCTGATTGATTCTGCGGAACAGCTCCGGGGCCATAGTCATGACTGTGTAACCGATCTCCTCCAGCTTGGAGGCGCGGTCATAACTCTCCACATCCTGGCTGTACCGGGTAACTGCGTTGGCGAGGCCGTACAGCGTGTAGTCGCCGTCCGTATGGAGATGCCGGAGGATTCCAACGCTCTCCGCCTCTGTGATATGGACGCACGCTGCGGCGCGTTTTACCACTTCCTCCAGATTGTCCATGTTCAGCGCCAGCTGTGTGCTCTCCCGCATCTGGTTGAGCAGCTGCACAAACCGGGCTTCGTCCATTGCTTCCCGAACTGCCGCTTGCAGATTGTGGACAAAATCCTGGTCGCTGTCTGTCAGCACCTCTGCGGCGCAGACAAAGAATCGTCTGTTGGTGAGGATACGTGGCCCCGAGTGAGTACGGCGCATTTTGGAGGCCGTGCTGTCGGTGGCCGTCATCCCGTTGGTGCAGACCAGCCGGTAGACGAACGGACAGACACTGACCGCGCCCCGGCCGGTCTCACTGTTGGAGATGGACACTCCAGCCTGAACCACATCGCCCGGACGCACTTCATCCTGGAGGCGCGGGTTCACGACCTTCAGGTACATGTAGTCCTCAGTAAGCTCACAACTGCCAAACTGGATGTCCGGCATCTCACCTACCACGGGGGTAACGATCCCAGCAACATCATAATTGTCAATGCGCCGGTAGCGGCTGCTCAAGAATGCCCGTGCATGGCCGTCCAATGTCCGCAGCATACGCTGGGCAGGATCAATGCGCTGAAGCCAGCGGTTGACGTTGTAGGCCAACAGCTCCGGATCATTCTGCCGCATTTTTTCGTAATACTTGATAGGGATGTCCAGATAGGTGCTGATCTGGCGATGGGCCGTCGCCTGAATGTCCATCGGCTCCATCAGATCATGGCCGCTCTCATTCAGCGCAAGGAGAAAGGGCTGATTGTCCCAAATCTCCATGCGCAGACATCTGGTGTCCACCATGTAGTCGGCCTTGGCCTCACCCTGACGCCGGATCTCTGCCGCCATCGCCTGGATGGTGCGCCCGCTTTTCATGGTGCGCTTCACTCCTTTCCTTGATTTTTGAGCTGCTTACCAGGAAACCAGAATCCTGGTATCCTGCACGTCAGCGGTCAGCCCCTCCTGCTCCAGCACCTTCGCCAGTCTGGGCCAGTAGACCTTCTCAGGGAAGGCAGTAAAGGAATCCTTCCTGATCTCCTCGCCTCCGTCTACCGGCTGGATGCAGATGCTTCCGTCCTCGTTCAGCGTCAGGCTGCTGTGGCCCCGGGAACGCAGATCGGCAATCATGTTCTCCAGGATACTGCGGCCTTGGAACTCATACCACACCCGGGGATCTACCGGCTGCTGGTTGGGAGCAGCTTTGTCCTCCAGCGGCGCGACTTTGACCAGCGAACAGCGAAGTCCGCCCTGCCGGTCTAACGTGACATCGGCATAGTCATAGTCCGGAATGCCGTAGACGCGGATGCGTCCGGTGCCGCCATAGGCAATGAAGCGTGTGGGATCAGCTAAGGTCCACTCCCAATGAGCCTGGGGGTAAACCGACCTCAGATGCTCCGAAATGCGATGGTTCACATGGCGCAGAAGCACCAGGCCCATGCCGCTGTCAGAGGTATCCGAGGCGGCTTCCTGCCGGTCACGGGATTGGCGGACACGACGCCGGTACGTGCGGTTGGATCTCCAGGCGGGGAGAAGCTGGGTGAAAATGAGCCACAGGCCCCATACCGCAAAGACGGCAATCAGAGCCACTGTTGCCCAGATGCCCCGCAGCAGAGACAGGATGGCAATGACAACGCCGATCAGGATAGAAATGCTGCCCCAAAGAGGACTCGTTCTTTTCATGGAAATTACCACCTTTTCTTAAAATGTCGGGAAAACAAAAAAGAGGCGCTGCACCAAAGTCCAGAACTTCATCTGAAACATATGGTACAGCGCCTCTTTCACTTGCGCCGGAGCGTTACTCCGGCAGGGCCTCCCGCTCACCGTCCACCATCCCAGCAGGGACGGCAGAATCGGACTGCGGTACACCGCATTCGGTTTTGCCCTGGAAGGCCGGGATGTAATCCCAGTCGCCCAGTTTGAGCTTCAGCCGCTTGTCGTGGGTCTCACCGTCATTCTTGGTGTACTCCTCAAGTTCCAAAGAACCGGATACCCAGATCAAGCTGCCTTTTCTCACTTTGCGTTTGACCAGGTTCTTTGCAAGATGTCCCCAAGCCCACACTTGGAAATACTGTGTGCGGGCTGTCTCGCCGTATCCCAGGTTTTCCGCCAGGGAAAATCGGACGTAGGGTTCCTTCCGGGCACTCTCGCGCAGCTCCAGGTCAGCGGTCACCCGACCGATGCACATGAGCTTTGCCATAGACCACTCCTTCCTGCCATAAAGGCGAAAATAGATATATAAAAAAGTGCCGGCATTTCAACCGCTTGCCCCTAAATGGGCGCAGTTGTCCTACCAGCACTGAATACAAACCTGACAACGTGTGCAATGCGAAGTTCTTCGCGCATAGACCGTGATCTATGTCCCTTGCGGGAGGCGCACAAAAATCAATTACAATGGTAGTGTACCACATATTGCGCCTGCTGTCAAGCCATAAACACAAGATATAGTATTTTATTTTTGCATGATTGCCATATCTTGTGGCTGATAGGGAAACTGCGGGCCAGGGCCTAACTGCTTCTTCTGATACGGACAGTCAGGCCCTCCATACGCACTTCACGGTGGCCCACCAGATAATAGTCCGTTCCGTCATGCTCTACACTGGTTCGTACCCAGTATGGCACATCATAGCGGCCATCTGCCACCAGGGCCTCAATGGGACTGCCGCAGCAGTAGTAGAAGCCGCTGCCGGTTTCATATCTGCCGGAAGCGTTCTTCCTCAGCTGCTCCGTCCTCAGAACCGGCTGGGCGATGTAACGGATGCAGTCCTCCACATCGGCCAGCTTCTCCATGACCCCGCGCAGTTCATCCAAAAGGAACAACTGCTCGCCGTCCTCATAGTCGATTTCCAGTCCGCTCAGGTCATCATACCGGGGATAGGTGGAGTTGCGGAGCAGGCGGCTGATGCCCGGCTGCAATTCCGATGCCTGAATAAAAATGTCGCTGATTTTTGCCATATTCATGACCTCCTCTTTTGCTGTCATACTATAAAACAAAGGGATGCAACGGTCTTTTCTGCATGAAAGCCGAAAAATTTTTTGAAAGAAAAGAAGTTGCAAAAATTCTTCTGCTCCTTTATACTGCTATCACATTACATCCGCGAAAATAGTCTGATTTCCCTGTCACAAATCGGGGCGGCGCCAGTCTAATCACTCAGGAGGTGTTTCTATGAGCACGAAAGAAAATCAAGAGTTATCCGCTCTGATCGAGCGGGCCACCGCCGGAGACAGGGCCGCGCTGGAGACGTTGCTGGCCGGTGTGCAGGATCTGGTATTCAATCTGTCCCTGCGGATGCTGGGCACGTTCCATGACGCGGAGGACGCATCTCAGGACATTTTGCTGAAAGTCATGACCCACCTATCCTCCTTCAAAGGGGAGAGCAGCTTCACCACCTGGGTATTCCGCATTGCGGTGAACCACCTCAAGGACTACAAGAAGCACATGTTCGCCCTATTCCCCCTGAGCTTTGAGTTCTACGGAGACGATATCCGCAACGGGAACATTCAGGATGTGCCCGATCTGACGCAGAATGTGGAGAAGGCAATCTTGGCCGAAGAGCTGAAGCTGTCCTGTACGAACGTCATGCTCCAGTGTCTGGACCCGGAGAGCCGCTGTATCTTTATCTTGGGTACGATGTTCCGAGTGGACAGCCGGATTGCCGGAGACATCCTGGGTATTACTCCTGAAGCCTATCGCCAGCGCCTCTCCCGGGTACGGAAAAGGATGGCTGGCTTCCTTTCGGAATACTGCGGTGAGTACGGGAAAGGAACCTGCCGCTGCGCCAATCGGGTCAACTATGCGATCCAGAATCACCGCATCGCTCCCGACCGTCTGGACTTTACCGCCGCCAAGCCCAGCGATGCCGCTGTAGCGGTGACGGCGGCTATGGAGGAGATCGACGGATACTCCCAGCAATTCTCGTTCTGCCGGGCATATCAGTCCACGGAGCGGCTGAAGCAGATGATCCGGGATTTTCTGAATGGCCCGGCCTTCTCCACAGTTGCGGAAGCGTAAAGGAGGCAGGAAATGAATACACAGATGATTTTGGACTATCTGTCCAGCTTGAGCGCCAACAATAATCGGGAGTGGTACCACGCTCATAAGGCTGAGTACCAGACGGCCAACGCACAGTTTGAGGAGCTGATACAGGCTCTGATTCTCCGAATCGGAGAATTTGACAGCAGCATCCTCGGCCACGCTCCCAAGGAGCTGACCTTCAAGCTGGTACGGGACACCAGATTCAGCCATGACAAGTCCCCCTACAACCCCGCGTTCCGGGCGCACATCTCATCCATGGGAAAGCTGCCCATCCCGGTGGGCTACTATCTAATGCTCAAGCCAGGCGGACAGTCCTTCCTGGGCGGCGGCCTGTTTGCCGATATGTTCAAGGACGCCACCCGGATGGTGCGGGATACCATCTCGGAGCATGGCAGCGAGTGGGAGGAAATTATCACGGCTCCGTCTTTTCAAGAGCATTTCACCGTGGGCGGTTCGGCACTGAAAAATATCCCGGCTGGATATGAAAAGAACCATCCCCAGGCCAAATATCTGAAATACAAGAGTTGGTATCTGGAGTATCCGATCCAAGACGAGGAGCTTGCAGACAGCAATCTGTTCCTGTCCAAAGCGGCGGATATTTTCCACCTGATGAAACCGTTCAATGATTATCTGAACAAAGCGCTTGCAGGCTTCAAAATGCCCGCAAGATGATGTGAAATCCCTTTATAAACTGCAAAAGGGTGGTGCCTCCCAATGAAGCGCCACCCTTCTTTATGCTGACAGCACGACATTAACGCCGGAGTTTCATTACCCCAGCCGCTCGAAAATGATCTGCTTCCGCAGATAGAGGTTCGCAACCGCCAGGGTAACATCCTCCCGGCTTTCCGCCTGCATCATTTCCCAGCGGAGGTTATCACAAGTGCTATAGTCATCATCATAGAGCGCCGCCATTACCTTTTGATCGGTGGACACGTCGCTGACGCCGGCCTCGGCGCACTTGATCAACTCGGCGGTAGACAGGAGGGCCTGCTTGGACAGGGCCAGGATCTGTGCCTCCCGCTGGTTGGGCCGGTCCCGCTGAAACAGCTGCCGGGCTTTGGATACAGCAACGCCCTCCAGCAGAACCATCTTTAAGAAAGTCACGGCCCGCAGCGGAATACTCTCCGAGATAGGAATGACATAGAGGCCGCCCAGCAGATCATACAGAGCCTCAAAGTCGGTGTCGCCGCTGCCGGACACAACCAGCCCACGGACCTCCAGCCGCTTCAGGCAGTTCTCAAAGGTTCGGGTGATGGACGGATACAGCGACTGCTCCAGCTTCTCGTAATGCTCCCGGGCCTGCTCCATATTTGCGATGCGCCAGTTGAGGCAGGTCCACAGGGCCATTTCCTGCCGGTCCACCATATACTCCTGGCGGTTGATGATGATCACGGGATAAGCATGGCCTGCGTCATCCCGTTTGCGGCGGAAATTGCCAACGGCGGTATAGCACGTACACATAAAATCGTCCTCCTGTGTTTCAGTCTATATTTCTTTTACGAATCAGCCCTGCTGTTTTCAACAACTCCGCCACAAAGACGGCGGAAGGCGGCATCCTTTTTCAGCTTGGTCTTCGCCCGGGAGATCCACGCCCCTACATGGTTGGGCTCGGTGTGATAGAGCCGGGCGATATCCGCCCCGCTGTAGCCCCTGATTTTCAATTCAAGAGCCTCAATGCCCAACTGGGCCACACCGCTGTATTCCCTCTTGTAGTGTGCCAGCAGGGCGGCCATGTCAATCTGGTCAATCAGGCTGTCCGTCTTATCCTCCACAGAGGGCTCCGGGACAGAGGGAGGGTGTTCATCATCAGCAAAGCCGGGGCCTACCGGCAGGCTGCACAGGTGCTTCTGCTGGGTATTGACGGTCTTGCAGCAGTCCAGCAGGTGGTTACGGATCACAGCGGCAGCATACGTGCTGAACTGAGCGGAGGTGTCGTTATAGGTAGCCGCAGCCCGGCAGAGGGCGAGGGCGCCCTCCTGACTGAGATCATCGTACCCCAGGCCGCACACGCCCTCATTGATCCGGATGTGACGGGAAATGATCCGGCTGACCAGATCCATGTTTTGTTCCACAAGGGCCTGCTGCTCACTGGTTAGGACAAAATCGTATTTCATGGGATTCCCTTCTTTCATTCGTAGATTTCTGAAAATAGTTACGCTGCGCGGGTATTCGGTGCGAGAAATTGGCGGCAAAGCCGGATGACCTGCTCACACCGCCATTCTGAGAACTTGGCGATATGCGCCTCCTCCGCCGGCAGGCCCATCTGCACCTGGAGCCAGTGGTAAGCCGCTGTTCGAGACATCATGCCGCTTTTCCACAAGCGGTTGAAGGCTTCGTGAGCCTCCATACGCTTGATGCGCAGTGGGCGGTTTGCCAGCGTCCCCATCGGGAGGTGGGTGCGACGGTGGGCGCTCACGTAGGAATCACAGATCGGGTATCTGGCGCAGACATACACCTCCTCCCCTGGCTGGCGGTACTCCTGACCGTGAACGGCGGAGGCTGGGCGCAGGAATGCCGGTGAGTTGCAGTAGGGGCATTTAATGTTGATTTGTTTCACGGAATTTCCTCCTCCAAATTAAAGTCTGAAATTGCGTACTTTCCCCAAAGGGAAAAGCACAAATGACAGGGGGTAGCCCTGTCATTTGTTTCAGGTATTTACTTGTCACTTATATTACGCACCGCTCAAAAGCAAATCCGTCCCGAAATTCTGTGAACTTTCTGTAAACAATAAAAGAGCTGGCCCGAACGAGGTTCAGACCAGCTCTTTGCAAAAGAATATAAGGTATGGTAGAATAGCATATCACAATCAGGAGCGGATAGAGTATGACGAATGACAAAGTATTTCAAATGGATTTTGGAAAAGTGTACGGGCTTCTGCTGGACAAGGCCACCAAGAAAAGCCGAACACAGGCCGAAGTGGATGAAATTATCTGCTGGCTGACCGGGTACAGCCCGGAACAGTTGGAGGCGGCCCGCTCTGATAACATCTGCTACGGAGAATTTTTCCGCAGAGCGCCCAAGCCTAATCCGAACCGGATGCTGATCAAGGGCGTAGTCTGCGGTGTCCGGGTGGAGGAGGTGGAGGACCCGCTCATGCGGGAGATTCGCTACCTGGATAAGCTGATCGACGAACTGGCGAAGGGGAAGCCGATGGAGAAAATCCTGCGAGGGCAGGAGAAAACGGATATGTGGGTATGCCCTAAGTGCGGAAGATCATTCAAAAATAGGGAGCAGAGCCATTACTGCGGGAAGGCTCCCGTGACGATTGAGGAGTATATCGCCGCCCAGCCGGAGGAGGCGCAGGACTATCTTCGACAGATCAACGCCGCCATCAAGGCCAGCATCCCGGAGGCCAAGGAGAAAATCTCCTGGAGTATGCCGACCTACTGGAAGGGCCGGAACCTGATCCAGTTTGCGGCCTCCAAGCGGCACATCGGCCTGTACCCCGGCCCGGAGGCTGTGGAAGTGTTCGCCGGGCGGCTGACAGAGTACAAGACCAGTAAAGGTACGATTCAGCTCCCGTATAGCAAGCCGCTCCCACTGGAGGTGATTGGAGAAATTGCGAAGTGGTGTGAGGATAATAATTAAGGCGTACTGCTGTTTTCCTCGCACAGCCTTCGCAGAGGATATTCCTCCGTTCCAGGGAGACGCCAGAGCAGATACTGTGCGTACAGAGCCTCAAAGCCCGCCTCAGTGAGCTGGGCGCAGCACTCGGCGGGGTCGATCCACACCCCGGTCAACTGATAAAACTGTTGAACGGCCAAAATGACCGGCTGGCCGTCCCGGTCTGCCGCCAGCAGATAACCAGGGGCATCCTTTTCTCTCTGGCACTTGATGTAGATGCTGTTCCGCCAGTTACCGGAGCAGGCGGTTAGAAACAGGTATAGCTGTTTTGAGGATATGTTCATACACTGTTGATCTCCCTTCTGATAAAAGACTTGTAAAAGTGCTGAAACTTGTATATAATGAAAGCAGAAGAATGATAGAAAAGAGGATTGTTCCATGGCGGATATGAAATACACAGCAAAGGACAGCGTATTCAGCTTTATTTTCCGCCAACCGGAGAACACCCGCCGGCTCTATCTGACCCTTCACCCGGAGGATGTGGATGTAACGGAGGCCGATTGTAAGCTGGTCACATTAGAACACATCCTCACCAACGGAATGACCAATGACCTGGGGTTTCAGGTACGGGACAAGTTGATTCTTCTGGTGGAGGCGCAATCCAAATTCTCAATCAATATAGCACTGCGGATGCTGCTCTATCTGGCCGCGACCTACAAAGAGTATGTAGAGGAACAAAAGCTGGATCTGTATGGGAGCAAGCCGGTCTCCATCCCCCGCCCCGAGTTGTATATGGTCTATACCGGAGCACCGCGTCAGCTGCCCGAAATCCTTCGTTTGTCTGATATGTATGACGGGCCTGGAGGGGCGGAGATCGAGATCACGGTTCTGAAGGACACAGGAGCAGGAAACATTGTAGATCAATATATCCGTTTCTGCGAAATATCCGATGAACAGCGAAAGCAGTATGGCTATACAATGAAAGCAGTAGAGGAAACCCTGCGGATATGCTGTGAAGAAAACATTTTGATGCCGTTCCTGGCATCACGCCAGAAGGAGGTGCAGGACATCATGGTGACTTTGTTCAATCAGGAGCGTGTAACTGAAATCCATGAATACAATTTGGTCAAGGATGCTAAGCGGGAGGGCCGCATAGAAACTGCAAAAAGTCTGATGGATGCCTTAAACCTTTCTGTGGAACAGGTTTTGACTGCCCTAAAGATACCTAAAGAGGAACATGAGACATACCGGAAGCTGCTGGAAAATCATTAAGCTGGTAGGTGCAAGACATCATGGTGACTTTGTTCAACCAGGAGCACGTAACTGAAATCCATGAATACAATCTGGTCAAAGATGCTCGAAACGAGGGCCAGCAGGAGGGCCTTGAAAAAGGTATCCGTGCGACAGTCCTCACGCTGAAGGAATTTACAGCGGATAAGGCGGCTGTTGCGCAAAAGCTGGTGAAGCAGTTTGAGTTGCTGCCGCAGACTGCTGAGGAGAAAGTGGCACAATACTGGGAATCGTGAAATCCTTGAAGTAGGGCCATACCCGCAAATGTGCAGGGTATGGCCCTGTTTTCTACCCAATAATCCAGAACGGGCCTCCCGCTCCCGCTCGTTTGCTGGCCTCATTCAGTATGATGGACAGATCCCACAGCTTCTCACTCCGCCGGTAGCTGGCGGGGTCAGCCACCATGATCTGCCCGTCCTGTACGCCCCGGAGAACGATGAAATGTCCGCCGGAGGTGAAATGCCCCTTGGTCATAATGGCGACCACCAGCTTCCCATTACTCAAAGCGTCCAGAATACGCTGCGGCTCAGACACCGTACAGCCCTCCACATTCAGGCCCCACGCCTTGGCCGCATTGGGGATCAGGGAGTGGTAGGAACCGCTCTTGCTGCACCAGCCGCCGTTCTCATAGGCCCATTTTGCCATCTCCACAGGGTCAACAATATCGTCTGTCAGGGAGGACACCACAATGGACATGGAGGTGGGGCCGCAGCCGTAGCCGCCGATGTTGTCCGTGCCGTAGGGTTTATTGGCCCAGCGTTCATCCAGTTGATTGAAGTAAACGACCTCCGTGGCGCCGTCCGTAAAGCGGACATTTCCCAGAGAGGCAATCGTAGTGCCTCCGTACTCAGTGTGCTGGAACATTCCATCGCCCAGAAACAGGCTGAGGTTCTGGGCATAGTCCCCGGCCAACGCCTTCTGGTCGTCGGTCAGATGGAATACCGTATCGGCAAAATAACTCTCCCCATTGTAGGAGAGAGTGTAGATGTACCAGGTTTCCTCCTTTGTCTCCACCACGTCCTCGGTGTCCGGGTCGTCATCTTCCACTGTCCGGGTCTCACTGGTGCGGGTATAAGAATAGAGATTGCTCTTGCCCTGCCGGAGTATGGTCTGCATATCTGTCAGGGAGATGGTGTCCCAGCTCTCACCCTTGGCGGCACAGTATTGGGCGATAAAGGAATTGGTGTTGTTGGTCATATCACTAGCGTAAGGATTGACGATCTCGTAGTTGTCGCCGCCAGTGGAGGCAAAGTCCTGGGCAATCCGGGCCTCCGCGTCGGCAATGCCCTCGCCCAGAACCTGATTGACGGCAAAGGCGATGTCGTTGGTGTTCTGGACGATGGCGGCGTTGTCATTGAGGATGGGCTGTCCGGCGCTGCCGCTACTGGTCAGGCCGCCGAAAATCAGAGAGGGCAGCATGAGGACAAACAGCACGGGGAGCATGAGCAGGACTGCAGCAGCAGCAAGAAACTTTTTGCCATGCTGCGCGGCATACAGAGCTGCTCCCGCCGCCGCGCCATAGGGGCCGCCCACCGCTGCGCCTTTTGCGGCTGCGGAGATAGCTTTACCGGTCTTGATAGCCCCGTGGATGGTCTGAGCAGTGCTGGCCGCCTGGGATAAGCTGTTTTTTTCTTGGTAGTTCAGATTTGAATACCCCCCCATCTTGTGTATTTGTTTTATTCCTGCTATAATGTCGCAGGTGATGATAGATGATTTATGCTTGTGACAACTGCCATTTCCTTTTCAGCCGTACCATCGAGCCGGAACAGTGCCCTGACTGTGGGAAATATACCGTTCGTGAAGCGGATGAAGCGGAAAAGCAGAAATATGAAGAGCGACTGAAGCAGCCGCGGGAGATATAAAATGGCCCATTCTTCGCAGCGTGAACGTATCACGCAGTACATACAGGATACCTACGGAACGCAGGCGGAATATTTATGGGCGGACAGTCCAGGCAACGCGATATTCCGACATCCCGCCAGCAAGAAGTGGTATGCCGCTCTGATGCGCGTTCTTCCAGAGAAATTGGGATTGGCCGGAGAAGAAGCCCTCAATGTGATGGATATAAGGTGCAGCACCATTATGATAGGATCGCTGCTCTCTACAAAAGGTTTTCTCCCGGCATACCACATGAATAAGAACCACTGGATCTCAATTATTTTGGACAACTCTGTTTCCGATGACCAGATTACACCTCTGCTGGAACTAAGCTATGACAGCATTGCGCCCAAGCGCAAGAAAAAGCAAACTCAGCCGTTGGAAGAATAAACAGCAGTGCAAATCGTACCGATATGCCGGGCGAAACAGGCCAGGAGGAGCGGGTCAAAGACGCCACAGGCCCCGGTCACAATCATGTCCCTGGCCTGCTGCTGGGTAAATGCAGGCTTATAGACCCGCGGATGCACCAGGGCATCAAAAGCGTCTGCCAGACCTACCACATGCACCCAAGGCGTGATGCTTTCGCCCGCCAGCCGGTCGGGATAGCCGCTTCCGTCCCAACGCTCATGGTGGTGACGACAGACATCGCAGATGGCGGGAAATGCCTCGCACTCCCGCAGCTCCGGTACCCGCTCCAGCAGGTCGCAGCCCTGGATGGTATGGGATTTCATCACCTCAAACTCCTCTCTGGTCAGCGAACCGGGCTTGTTGAGGATTTCCGGGGGGATGGCCCGCTTGCCAACATCATGGAGCAAGGCAAAGGTAGCATAGAGCTGGATCTCTGCTAACGTCAGCGGTGGGATCACAGCGGCGGCGGAGCAGACCCGCAGCAGACTGTCGGTCAAGTCCTGAAACTGTACGCTGTGGGGGGCGTGGTCAATGAGCAGCTGCTCCCGGCGCAGGACGGTAAAGGTTTGTTCCATATCCATGGTCATATCACCTCGCAATTATAAAATAGGGGCGGCCCTCTTTTCGAGGACCGCCCCTTGCAAATGGATCAATAGCCTGTCTTGGGCAGGGTGGGATTGGGCGTCAGCTTGCGCACGACAGTAACCCAGGTGGCCTGGCCGGTCTGCCAGGTGCCTTGGTACTTGCCGCCTACGTCGGCCCGGTTGATGATCTGGTAGCCGTTGGCGATGGTGCCCAGGACCTGAACCGTCAGCGTGGGATTGCTGGTGGACTGGAAACCCACAGGCACTTTGCCAAAGTCCAAATAAATATCTGTGACATACTCGCCGGCCTGGGTGGGGATAGCGTTCAGGCTGAAGGAATAGCTGCTGCTGGTGAGCAGGTTGGACGCCAGCACCTGATAGGTCCCGGAGTAGTTGGTCTTATAGAGGATACGGTAGTTGAGCCGGGCGCTGTAGGTGCCGGTGGTGAATACCGTGGCCCTGGCCGCGTCGGTGGGAATCCGGTCGTGCCAATAATAGCTGTCCAGAGGCACATTGCTGGTGTTCGCCACAGTGAAGTCGTAGCGCATCTGGCTCCCGGCCAGCACCTCGGCGTTGCCCCGCTTGGTGATGACCACGCCCAGGTTAGAAGGCTTGTCGTAGTCGCTCACCTTGATGATCTGGCCCGAATACTCCAGAGTCTCATCAAAGGTCTTGCCGCTGACCTGCCAGTAGGCGGGGGCGGTCACCTCGACAATTTTATACCGGCCCAAAGGCAGGGGCTTGGAGGCGGCCACGCCGCGGGCGTCCGTGGTGATGTAATCCACCACTTTTCCGCTGCGGGCCTCGCTGATCTCATACACAGCGCCCTGGAGGGGAGCACCGGCGGGGGTTCCGGTGACCTCGTTGTACTCGGCGGCAAACTTGTGGATCTGGAACTGCCCTGTGATGGGCACGTTCTCCCAGGTGATCTCAATGGTCTTGCCCGGCTGGACGTAGACGGTCTTGTACTCCTTGTCCAGCTCATAGCCGGGCGCGGCCTCTAGCTCACGGATGAACAGCTTGCCCTTGCCCTGTACGGTGAGGTCGTCGATGTAAATATACCCCTCATTATCGGTGGAATACTCCCCGATGGGGTTCTTATTCTGGTCATAGACCAGGAACTTCACATCATAAATTCCCTCGCCGGTGACGCTGTTCACCTTATGAATAATGATGCCTGAGAAGGGGGCGTTGGTCACGGTCAGAGTGGTGGTCTTGCCGTCCTGGACAGTGAAGTAATGGGGCGTGCTGTCGATTTTGAAGCCTTCCGCCGCCTCGATTTCCACCGCGTAGTAGTCCCCGGCGTCCATGGGCAGGAACACCCGGCCATTGTCGCCGGTGGTGATGGTGTCCACCAGCCCGCCGTCCATCTTCCGAATTTCAAAGGTCACGCCCTTGATGCGCTGGGACTTGTCCGACTCGGAGACCTTAATCAGTTCCAAACCGCCCACAGGGGTGTTGTAGAAGGTCAGGGTCTGTCCCTCGCCCTCTTTGATCTCAATGCTCTTGGGCGTGCTGTCCAGTACGAACCCATCCACCGTCTTTGTTTCCTTCGCGGTGATGACCGTTCCAGCCTTCAGATCGGAGAGCACAATGCGTCCATATTCGTCCGTGCGGTAAATGCCGTTGTTGGGTCCGACATAGGCACCGGAGCTGTCGGTGATCAAAAACTCGACTCCGGCCAGGGGCTGATCTTTGGTCCCCGTCACCAGCTTCTGGATCGTGAGGGTCGTTCCGGGCGTATTATACACGGTGAGGGTCTGGGTATCCGCCGGGTTGACGGTGACCACCTGCCGCTTAGTCCCCGGGTCGATGGTGTACCCAGGGATCGTCTTTGTTTCCTCGACGACTACGGTTCCCACCACAGGAACACGAATTTCCCCATTGGCGTCCGTAGTGTAAAGACCCAAAGAAGATAGATGCCCATTGGCGTCGTCCACGTACTCGCCGGAGGCATAGCTCAGTTTGAACTCCACCCCGGCCAACGGCTGGGAAGTCAGCTTATCCAGTTTCTTGATGACGAGGTAGCCGGTTGCCTTGTTGACAAACCGGAGGGTCTGGCCGCCGATGCCGCCCTTGATCTCGATGCTTTTAGGGGTGGAGTCCAGCACCACGCCGTCGGGAACTTTGACCTCCTTGGCGGTGATGGTGATTCCCGGCTCCAGATTGGGGATGACGATGCGGCCATTTTCATCGGTGGTGTACTCGCCATTGTCGGGGCCGACCACGGCGCCGCTGCTATCCGTCACCAGGAACGTGACGCCCTTGAGGGGCTGGTTCCCACTCTCCGTCTCCAGATACTTCTCAATCGTGAGGGTGGTCTTGGGGATGTTTTCCACAGTGATGTCATTGCCGCCGCCCACTGTGCCGGTATTGCCCGTGTTGCTGGTGTTCCCGTTGCCGCCGGTGGTGTTCCCGCCGCTGGAGACACTGTTGCTGCCGTTGCGCACGATGATGGTCCGAGGCGTGGGATCGAGGACGTAGTTGGAGGGCACCTTGGATTCCACCACCACAACGGTGGAGTTGGGCATGAGGCCGGTGACAGTCACAGTCCCGTCCGCGCCGGTGGTATAGCGGCCAAGGATATTACCGTCGCCGTCTTTCAAGGTGAACTCAGTGTTGGGTACGGGCTTCCCCGTAACTGCATCCAGTTTCCGCAGCGTCAACGAACAGAGGGGTTCGTTATACACCACGATTGTCTGGGTGTCCGCAGGATTCACCTGGACCGTCTGGATCTGAGTGGCCTGGTCGATGACGTGGGTGGGGAGGGTCTTGACCTCCTTGACCACGACGGTTCCGACAACAGGAACGCGGATCTCCCCGGCATCGTTGGTCTTGAACCGCCCCTTGCTGGACAGGTGGCCGAAGTTGTCATCCACATAGCTTCCGTCCGCATAGGTTAGCTCAAACTCGACATTCGCCAGCGGCTGCTTTGTGACAGAATCCAGTTTGCGGACCACCAAATATCCGGTCTTTTTGTTATAGAAGCGGAGGATATTGGCCCCGTCATCACTGATTTTGATGGTCTTGGTTTCGCTGTCCAGCACCACGCCCTCTGGCACTTTGATCTCCCGCACGTTCACAGTGGTTCCAGGTTCCACTCCAGCAATGACCACCCGGCCATCCTCGCCAGAGATATACTCGCCGTTGCTGTTGCCGACCACAGCCCCACTGGAATCGGTGACCAGGAAGGTAACGCCCTTCAGGGGCTCATTGCCGCTCTCGGTCTCCAGGTACTTTTCAATGATCAGAGTGTTCTTGGGGGAATTGTAAAAATAGGCGTGCTGCGTATCGTCCGGGTTGACCACAATGGTCTGGCTCCGGGTCTCCGGGTCGATGGTGTACCCAGGGATGGTGGCCTGCTCGGTGATTACCACCGTGCCCACGATGCCCTTGATGGTAATGGTCCCATCCGGCCCGGTGTAGTAGATACCGTTAGAGGACACTTTGCCGTTTTCATCGTCCACCACGCAGCCGGGGGCGTAGGTTACCTTGAACTGTACTCCGGCCAGGGGCGTCTTGCGGTCCAGGCTGCTGTACTTGTGAATCACCAGGGACCCCAGAGGCTGGTTAAACAGCTCAATGTTATAGGTGCCGGGACCCTTGACCTCAATGGTCTTGGGCGTATCGTCCAGCAGGAATCCGGGTTTGCTTTTTACCTCCTGCACGATATAGCTGCCGGGCTCCACGGGGATCTTGATGAACCCCTCCTCATCGGTACGGAACTCGCCGTTAGACTCGCCTACCACGGTTCCGTCCGTCCGGGTGACGCGGATCACCACGTCGCTCAGAGGCTCCTTCGTGGTGGACGACATCTTTTTGATGACGAGATTCCCCACAGGCTGGTTGTAAAAATAGACGCTCTGGTGGTCGTCCGGATTGACAACGATGGTCTGGCTCTTGCGGTTTTCGTCAATCAGGTAGCCGGGAATTGTGGAAATTTCCGTGAATACCAGTGTGCCGGTGACCCCGGAAATGTTGATCTGGCCCTCGGCATCCGTATAATAGATACCATTGCTGGACAGCTTGCCGCCGATGTTGTCTACCGCCTGCCCGTTGGCAAAGGTGATCTTGAAGCCCACGCCCTCCAGCGGCGTCCGGCGGTCCAAACTGCTGAACTTGTAGAGCGTGACGGACCCCTTGGGCTGGTTCCTGAACTCCAGGCTCACCGTCTGGCCCGCCTTGATGGTGGCTGTCTGGGGCACGTCGTCCAGAATGTAGTTTTCTTTTGCCCTGGTTTCGCGCACCACCAGCGTGGTACCGGGGTCGATATTGGAGATCAGGATGGTGCCGGCGCTATCGGTAACGAACTTGCCGTTGGCGTCGCCAATCATGGTCCCGTGGCTGTCGGTGATGAAAAATTCGCAGTCACTTAACGGCTCATGGGTGCTGGCGTCAATTTTCTTGACAAGGAGGGAACCTTTAGGACTGTTGCCAAAATAGAGCTGCACCACGTCCTGCTCCTTGCCGGAGATGTAGGCCGTCTGGGGGGCGGTGTCCATGACATGATCGCCGTCGCTGGCCAGCTCCTCCACGGTGTAAGCGCCGGCCTTCAGGCGGTTGATAGTGAAGCTGCCTCCAGGGCCGGTCTTGTAGGTGCCGATCACCGTGCCGCCTGTGCCGCTGGTCCCGGACATATAGCGGACCTGGAAAATAGCGCCCTCAACCGGCTCACCAGTGACGCTATCATATTTCCAGACCACGAGTGCCGAGAGGGGCGTATTTTGGAAACGGACGGTCTTGCTCTCATTGCCGTGGATAATGACCGTCTGGGTGAGAGGCTCCTTGAGCTGGAATCCGTCCGCCGGCTCCACCTCCGTGATGGTAAATTCGCCGGGGTACAGCCGCTTGCCCAGCTCATGGACGCGGATCTCGCCTCTGGAGTCCGTAAAGACTTCACCGTAGTCGATGGTGGCGGGGGCCTCCGCCGCCTCGCCGTTGCTGGTGTAGACCACATGGAACTTCGCGTGCTCAATCGGCTCCCCAGTGATGGAATTTTCCTTGAAAATGGTCAGTTCCGGGGCCTTGCGGTTACGGAAAACCACCGTCTTTTCATCGCCGGGGCTGAGGGTGATGGTCTGTACCCTGTCCGCGTCCTTGTCGGGGAGGTAGTAGGGCGACGGAACGGATTTTTCCGTGATCTGATAGGTGCCGGGGGCAACGCGGAGGGAGACTGTGCCGTCTGCGCCGGTGGTCCAGTCGTCCTGATAGGTGCCGTCCAGGGCCTTGACGGTCAGGACCGTTCCGGGGATCACGGCCTGCGTGTCCGCGTCAATTTTTTTGAGGGTGAGCAGAGGCTTTTTCTGGTTTTCAAAACGGACCTCCTTTTCATCACCCGAGTTGAGGCTGACGGTCTGGGTGGGGGTGTCGCTGACATAGTAAGGCTCCGGTACAGACCGCTCTGTGATTTTATAGGAGCCGGGGGCAACACGCAGCTCCACCGTACCGTCCGGGCCGGTGGTCACATCCTGGCGGTAGTCGCCGTCAATGGCTTCAATCAGGAAGTTTGTGTTGGGAATACAGACGGCGGGGTTCGTTCCCTTCTCAATCTTCGAGATTTTGAGCAGAGGCTGCTTGAGGTTGTCAAAAATCAGCTCCTTGCTGTCGCCGGCCTCCAGCCAGATTGTCTGGGTGGGGTTATCGCTGACCACCCAGGGGTCCGGGACGGAAATTTCCGTCACCTCGTAGCTGTCCACAGGGATATTGGAGAGGACCGCTTTCCCGTCCGGCCCGGTGGTCACATCGTTGTGATAGCCGTAGTGGATGCCCTTGATCTCAAAGTGGGTGTCCGGGATCATGTCGCCAGTCTGGGCGTCCCGCTTCAAAATGGTCAAATTCGGAAGCTTCTTATCGGAGGCCGTCACCGTGACGGTGCCGCCGCCGTTGATGGTGGCCTGATCCACATGGGCGATGACCGGCTCAGTGAGGGTGGCGAAGGGGGACGGAGCAGACACCTCTACAAAGGCATACATGCCCTCGGTCACATCGGTGACAGTGATGGAACCGTCCGCTTTCGTTTCCTCGGTACCGACGATCTGGCCGTCCTTGACGATGTTGAATACCGCGCCGGGGAGGGGATTGCCGCTGTCGTCCAGTTTCATCAACCTGACCTTCACCTTGGCATCATTCTCGAATACCAAAGCCACATCGGTCCTGCCATCCCAGACAAAGGTCTGCTTGGTCTTGCTGACATCCGGGCTCTTGGTGTACCCCTCCGGCGGAGTGACCTCCTCCGCTGTAAAGCTGCCGATGGGCATATCCTTCCAGGGCACGTCGGTCAGGTAGCCCCCCGACCCGGTAACATAGGTGCCGGTGAAGTCGTTGTCTATGCCGGTGATTTTGATCACCGCTCCGGCTAGGCCCTTGGTGGGATCGTCCGCATCTACCTTGCGGATGCTGCCTTCACCGGTAATCACCGGACTGTCGGTAAAGGTAACGGTCACAGTCTTATCGCTGCCGCTGGGCAAGACAACGTACTGCGGTCCGGCGTTGTCAATCTCATAGTCGGTCGGTGGCTCCAATTCAGTCACGGCGAAAGTGCCGGCCTCCAAATTGGGTACGGTGACGGTGCCGTCGCTCCCTGTCACCACCTCCTTGGAGTAGGAGCCGTTCTCAGAAGCGACGAGAAACCGGGCGCCGGGCAGGGTCTTGTTGGGGTTGGTACTGTCCACCTTCTTGATGATCAGGCTGTACTTCTCCCGGGTGACGGTCAGCTCGCCCACCATGACAGCCTGCACATCGTTGGAGGGGTGATAGCTGGAGCCGGGGCCGGTGTAGGAATACTCGTAGACCTCGCAATCGCCCCAGACGCCCTGTGCTCCCAGATCCAGAATATACTGGGCGCGGTCGCGGAAGGAGATGCCGTCCAGCAGGTCGTCAATACTGGAATAATTCGTATGCTCCAGGTTATTGTAGACGCACACCAGTTCCTCGGCACAGGCGGTTGCAGGGTCGGAGAGCAGGCCAGTTTTATACCGCCAGACAATGGCCTGCACCCAGGCGTTCATCGTCCAAGTGTAGTCGCTGCCCCACACCTCGTCGCTGCCGAGGGCAATGGCCTGATCTGTGAACACGCCGCTGGAATGGGCATAGAAATAGGCCATCATCGTCTTGACGGTGGGATCGGAGACGGGCTTGGGGTTGCCCCATGTGTGGCCCTTTAGCGACCACCCCATCCCTTTTCCCTTTTCGGCGCAGAAGCCCATCGTGCTCTTTCCATTGAGCCCAAAGTGCATCTGATGGAGATAGCACTCGCCCAGGGCCGGGGAATCGTACTTGACACCGTTGTAAGCGCAGTCATCCATTTTGATGGTGCCAGGGCTGGCGGCGAGAGCTGTGGCCGGCAGCAGCCCCAGCACACACACCAGCACCAGCAGCAGAGCCGTCATGCGGGTGAGAGAGAAACGCAGTTTTCTCATAAATCAAAAGCTCCTTTCCATTTTTGAGCATAAAAAACGGCCCTCCAGCTTGCGCTGAAAGAGCCGTTTCCGGTTCCTATTCGGTTACGCATAGAAGTTGACGCTGTTTGGGATTCCAACGAACATAAAGCAGTAGGTAATGCCGTCATACTGGGTCACGCCCACGCCAATGCAGTCACAGGCCGGGTCGATCATGGTCTCGAAGTGTCCAGGGGAGCTGATCCAGTTATCGACAGCCCTCTGGGCGGCGTTGGCTGTGCCAGTGAACACGGTGAGGTTGTCGCCGAAGCCGTAGGGGTAGCCGGCGTCTTTTGCAGCCTGGCACTCCTCCTGGGAGTGATGCCAGGTGTAGCGCCGGTCGGAGCAGGTCTGGGCGGCGTTCATCAGGGCCTCGTTGACAGAAAGCTCCGACACGCCGTTGGCGGTACGGGCCTGATTGATCAGGCGGATCATCTCCAGCCGGATCTCCAGATTGTCCGTCAGGCCGGCGCTGTCCTTCCCAGCGGATGGGGCGGGGTCAGCGGCGGCAACGGTGAGCGTCAGGGTCCCATATTCCCCGGCCCGGTTTGCGGCGGTGATCTCCGCCGTACCCTCCGACTTGGCGACAGCCACCCAGAAAGTCAGCACCTGCTCCACCGCCACCGTATCCGGGTCGCTGGAGGTGACAGTGTACGCCGCCCCGCTGGGGCCGATGATCAGACCGCTGCGCTCGCCAATCTCCAGAGAATTGCCTTTGTAGCTGTTGACGCGGATAGAGTTCGGGGGGGCTGCCGCCCAGGCAGAGACAGCCAGCCCCCAAAAGAGCGCAGCTGCCAGTGCCGCTGACATCCATTTTTGTCTCATAAGAAAACCTCCATTTCTGTTGTGATACTATTTTATACGGTCAGAGACGGAGTTTTTCAACAAGCCCGCTTACTTTTTTTCGACCGCCTGCACCACGACCCGGCTCTCCGGGTGGTCGGCCAGACAGGTGGTGAGCGTAATGCGGTTGTCGGCAGTGGACTGGAGATAGCTCCAGTCGGTGTTGGAGATGATCTTTACCTCCGTGACCGAATAGGTTCGGGTGCCGTAGACGGTGGTGTAGGTGATGGAGTCGCCCTGCTCCAGATCCTTGATGGAGCCAATCACATACTTAGCCCCCCGGTTGTGGCCGCAGAAGCAGGCGTTTCCATCCCAGGCGGAGGTGGAGCTGTAATGGCCCAGCCCCTTTTTCATGCTCTCGCTGGTTTCGCCCTCCCAAACCTTCATGTTGATCTTCAGGGAGGGGATCTTGATGGTGCCGATGCTGCCGTCCTTATAGGCCATGCCCTCCACGCTGGTGTAGGCGGGCTGCTGATAGGTGGGGGTGGTGGGAACTGTGGGAACGGTGGGGTTGGTGACAGAGGTGGAGCTGCCGGCGCCGGTGCCCTCGACCAGCACCGTGATGGGGCCGTTGCCGCCAGCCACGCCGTAGCCGCCGCCGCCCGTCCCAACAGTCTGCTGGAGGCCGGGGAGGATGGTGCGCTCCATCACGCCGGTCATGGTGGTGCTCTGGACGCCGTACTCCAGCTCCGGCACCTGGTAGTCCACCACATTCTTCCCACCGTAGTTGTACTGGCTGCCGTAGACATCCTCATAGCTGGTGCTGCCGTAGTAGTCCTGGGGGGCGTCCGTAGTAAAGGAATAGTCCGACGCGAAGGCCGGGACGGTCAGGGACAGCGCCGCCGCCACGGACAGCATCAGCCCAGCGATTTTTCTGATGTGCTTCAAGTGGGTTCCTCCTTTTCTTCCGAGGGGTCGAACTCATGCCAGTCCCCAGGGCGGTCCTGGAGGACGGTGTAGGCATAGTCAGCCGACCGGTGATGAACGGTGAAGGTCTGGCCCAGCAGCTTCTTTGCCAGGGGCCGCTTGATCTCCACCGCGACAATGCTCTCCGGGTAGGGGTCCAGTCCGGTGATGTCCACCTCCGGCCGCTGGGGTTCCACCCGGTACTTGGCGATCAGCCTGTAATCTCTGGGCCGGTCGCCGGGGACATAGATGTAGACGTTCTTGCGGTGCAGGTACAGGTAGGCCCCGCCCCCGGCCAGCGCCGCCAACAGCAGAATGATAAACAGCGGCCCGATGATGGCAGCGGCGTTCCCACCGAACAGGGAGCCGCCCTGGCTCCTGACCGGCTCGGTGGGCTGCGGGGTCTCCGGCACGATCTCCGTTCCAACGTAGACCACCGTATAGGTGATGGTGTCCACCCCGGAGGCGGTCACAGTCCCCTTGTACTCTGCGGTAGAAACGTAGCCAGTTGCGACCTGATAACTGGTGGAGGCGGAGTAGGTTGCCACAGCCTGATAGCTGGAGGGGGCCAGCACATCGCCTACCAGATCGGTGCCGATGACCTGCCACTCCACATTGGCGAGGGTCAGCGTCTTGCCGTCCTTGACGGTGGTTGCTGGAACATAGGACATATCATTCCGGTCCAGCGGCCCGATGGTCTTGGTGGCAGTCACCTTCCCGCTCTTGGTGGCGTAGCCCGCCGCCTCGGTGGTGATGGTGGTGTGATCCAGGGCCAGCTCGCCGGAAAATTCCCCGTCATCATAGGGGATGCTGGGGGCCAGCTGCTCCAGAACGGTATTGAGGTCCTTTTTTCCTGTCTCCACCGTCACCGTCTCGGTCACAGCCTTGGTCTCCAGGAAAGTATGTTCATCCTTGGTGGTATAGGCCCAGGTATAGGTGAAGCCGTCGTAGGTAAACGACGGCTCCTTCAGTGTCTCCGGGTCTGTACCGGGAGGAAGCTCATAGGTTTTGACGATGCGCTGCTGGCCGTTGAGGTTCTCCACCACCAGACTGACCGGGACCTCCGAGGCCAGAGCGGTGGTCATCAGCGACAGTGCTAGCAGTACCGACAGCGCCAGATGCCTGAAATGCTTCATAGGCGACTCCTTTACAGATTTTGTTTGATGATTCTGGTGATGATGCCGATTGCGATTCCCTTTTCCTCGTCCAGCCGGGTGACGGCGAAGCTGACATCATCTTTCTTGCCAGGGGTGCGCAGATCATAACAGGCGTGGGCGATGGCGTTGACGCCGTTGTTGAGCCGGATGTAAACCACACCGCCCCGCACATCGGTGACCCGGCCGGCATAGCGACACTGGGGCTGGCATTTTTTCACATTGTCCAGATTGGTAGTGGAGGACACACTGCGCACATCGGCGGTGATGGTCATGCCCTTCAGACTGCTCCGGTCAATGGTAAGCACACGGATCAGGATACGGCTCCCCACACTGAAATGGTCGCGGGCATCACCCAGCCACTCCCAGGAGAGATCGCGGGCCACAATAGCGCACTCCACACCGAACGCCTCTACCCGGATGATTTTCTCCGCCACGGCGATTACGCGGGCCTGAACTACCCGGCCCTCATAGATCAGGTGCTCACCCAGGGCATCGGTATCCATGTAAAAGCTCTGCCGTTTACGGAGCATGGCGTCCTTTCGGCTCGCCACGATACTCCGGGTGTTGGAATCGATGCCCTTCACCATGAAGTCGATCTCAGCCCCCAGCATAGTGGAAAGCATCCGGTTCAGCCGGCCCATCAGCTCCAGGTACTCCCGGTTGGAGGGCATCTCGCCGGTGTAGAGAAGCATCTCCAGAATGGGGATCGCCACCCGGAAACCCTTGTAGTCCACGATTGCCAGCGTCCTGCCGGATTTGGTCTGTTCCACGCCGCCCAGAATGCCGGTGAGAATACGGCGGGTACGGTAGGCGTTGCGGATCTCATGCCAAACGATTTCTTCCCGCTCCTCCTCCGTCTGAACACGATCACGGGCGTCGATAGTCAGCACGTAATCGCTGCGCTGGCTGGGGGCAGTCCGCCGGGTACGGGGACGGGCGGTACGTTCCGCCGACGCCCCACCCGCATCGGCGGCCTCCATGGGATTCTGCTCAGAACCAGGCGATGTCTCCGGAAGCATATCGCCCGCCGGTGCCTCCATCAGAGGAGGGGGATCATCCTGCGGAGCCGGTTCACCGCCCTCCGCAGGAGGGAGGGGAACGGTGCTCTCCATCTCATGCAGCAGATTTTCATACTGAGGATCGGCAGCGGAATCTTCCATGGGCGGGTCGCCGGGAGCCTCCTCCGTCACACCGTTGTCTCCATCGCCCTCAAAAGGGGCCGTCCCTTCTTCCGGGACAGCGGAGTCCTCACCCCCATCGGGCGGCAGCGCACTGTCCGGCAGCTCTTCGCCATTCAATGCGCCGCCAACCGGAATGGCCTCCTCAGTGCCCTCCGTCGGGGCCTCACCCTCGGGGAGCTGAGGGGTCTCCTCCATCCCAGGGTCATCGGGAACAATCTTTTTTCTTGCCATAGGCTGTTAGTCCTCCTTTTTCAGTTTTGGTTTGGATAAAATAGAATCTTTAGTTGCGGTTACAACCCGCTTTTTAGGTACGGGTTCAGGCGGCTTTGTCTGAGGTGGCACGGTAACAGCGGGCTGAGAGTCCTCTGGAGCTATCACCTTCGCTGAGGATTTTGCCGGTGCTGGCGCCGCCGCCTTTGGAGGGGCTGCTTTTTTTGCCGGTGATTTGGGTCTGGTTCGAGCGGGCTTGGGCGGGGCGGATTTCACCTCCTTCCTCTCCGCCTTTGGGGTCTCCTGCCATGCGGGAACATGGGAGGCGGCCTTGCTCGCGCGCAGTTTCTTCGATTCGGGATGCTTGGAATAGTCGTACTTATCAACCTCCAGTACGTTTCTTCCGCGGAGGATGACCAGTGCCCGGTCAACATCCATCCGCAATACTTCGTCCATGGTCATCAGCTTGCGCTTGCCCACGCCGCTGGTCTCCCGGTACTCCGGTGTATAGTTAGAGATGCGCCAGGTGCCCAGCTGTTTGGCCTTGCTGGTAACGGCGATAGATGCCTCACCTGTGCGGTCAGAGATAAACTGCGCGGTCAGGGCGTCGGTACAGCCCAGGAACAGCGTAATGTCGCAGTTGCCCAGAATCTCCTGCCACTGGTTCTGCGGGTATCGGTTTTGTAGACCGGCGAGATTCTGAAACACGCAGGACATACTGATGTTCCGGGAGCGGATGACCGAGATTTTTCGAGATAGGTCAGGAATGACCCCGCAGGCACACAACTCCTCACCCAGCACATGGACGGGAACAGGGAGCGCCCCGCCAGGACAGTTCTGGTCGGCGTAACGTACCAGCTTAATGAAGATGAACGACAAAAACAGCGAGGACAGGAAATCAAAGGTGCTGTCCTGGTCGCTGGTGATACAGTAGTAGGCGCAGGGCTGTTTGCCCGGCAGCTCCAGGTCAATTTCATCGTGCCCGGTGATGTTGCGGATGTCCTGATTCTGAAATACCTGGAGCCGAGAACCAAGGCCAATGATGACACCGCCCCGGACGCTCTCTGAGGACTGCTTAAAAATGCTGTAGGGGGCCTTGGCCGGGTGGGAGATGTCCAGCACATCAAAGATGGCGTTCAGCTCCTTTTCGCTGCTCATGGCAAGGAGCTGATACACCTCACCGATGTTGCGCTTCTCCGGCGGATACCCCCGCTCCACATAGAGCACCAAGGCTTTCAGCAGATTTAATTCGGCACTGTCCCAGAAATGGTCTCCCCGGTCGCTGCCGGTGTTTTTGATGATAACGTCGCAAAAAAGCTGTGCCATCAGCTCCTGACCCTCGATCTCGGAAAGGCAGTTCCAGGAATCGGAGGCGGCGGGCGTGACCAGGTTGAACACCTTCACGGTGTAGCCCTGATCCCGCAGGTAGGCGCTGCTTTTTTCGTAGAGCTCACTTTTGGGATCACAGATGACCAGTGAGGACCTTCGGGCGGCACTTTGCAGAATCATATTCATGCAAAAAGCCCTGGTCTTTTTGGAGCCGCTGGCGCCGTACACCGCCAGATTTCCGTTAAACCGGGTCTTTTCCGGGACACAGACCACCTCGCCGTCTATCTCACCCAGGATGATGCCGTGGTGCTTGCGGATGTTGGGAACCACATCCAGCACACCTTTCATCTCTTTCTTAGTCATAAAGCCGGCTGTGCCATAGGTACCCTTGTTGGAATAGATCAGGTTGCGCTCCCGGTCATATGCGCCGGTCTCGCTGTAGCCCATCCGCATGACCATAAACACCAACATAGCCAGCGCCCCCACACAGCCGCCCACACCATACAGGCCGTAGGGCCAGCGGAACACGGCAGCGATGCAAGCCAGGAAACCACCGTCGGGGAACTCCGGCGCAGTGCCGAAAACTCCGCCCGCCGCCTGCCATACATCGTAGTTATAGAGGAATTGCGCAATATAGCCGCCCCCATAGAGCAGGGCGACCAGAGCGATAGGCAATACGATCAGCAGCTTAATCAGTTGTTTGCGGGAGATAGGAACACACTCCTCTCATACGCTTCAAAGTCGATGCACTGGATATTGACTCTGGGGCCGCATATCTGTTTCAACACATCCTCCTGGAAATCAAAACAGAACAGCGTCCCTGTTTTCCCATGCAGCTCCAGGGCAGTGTCAAACCGTTTTATGCGGGGCATATCACAGGTGTAGGCGAACAGCACCGGAGAATCGCCGTCCATAGCATCGTTTTCCACGATCCAGTCAGGGCGGCAGGGAGCCAGATCCTGGGAGAGAATATCGTCCAGAACTGTCCGCTGTTCAGCGTCACAGAGCAGCTGCAAAATCAACTCTCCCTTGTGGTCGCTGGTCAGGTAGTAGAAGTGCTGGTAATTTCCATCCAGTACAAAGTAGTCCCGCTGTCCACCGCCATCATTCATCAGCGGAATCATCCGCTCCATATCCTGGCCGAACACGATGGCACTCAACACAGCGTTCTGGTACTGGCCCGGGAGCCGGCGTTGACATAGCTCTGTCTGGAGCATGGCTTTGAGACGCATTTCCGCTTTGTACTCCCACTTCATCGCAAAGGGGCCGGTGTTGTAGACAGTGAAAATGACACCATCGGTCAAAAGAAGGCCGGTCGAGCGGGAACCGCGTATCTTGACGGCCTGTGCGCCCAAGCCTTTTACCTCTCTGGAACTGTAGTAGGCGGGCCGGCTGATGTACGGAGCGGCGGCGGGCGGCGTAGGGCTGAATATGTCAGGCTTTTCCCAGGGGAATACAGAGACGTTGGCATTGAACATTGTCACCAGCACCTCGGCCATACGGTGGAGCCGCAGGCGGCGGGGGACTTCCGACTTCAACAAATTTGTCTCGGTACTGCCGGAGAGATAGGGCAGGAACCGATCCGGCCACTTGTCCACCAACAGCTTTTTAGCCGTCGTGGTCAGCCGGAGCGCCCGCAGCCCATCACGATAGTAAGTCCGCAGGAGTTTTTCTCCTTTAAGCGATTTGAGGATTTTTTCCTGGTATGCGCCTGTACTGGGCAGACGGCTTACCTGGGCTGTGGGGAACTCGCCGGACAGAGCAGTGAATGTCAGCAGCAAATTTGCCAACGTGTCCTCGGGCGGTATCTGCTTACTGCCAGCAGCCATATTGACACCACCTCTTTTCGCTGTTTTTTACCGTGGGTGCGTATAACTTCGGTATTTTTCATGCTGGCCCAGGGAGGGAAAATCCCCTGCCGCACAAGACTTTGCTGAAATTTACCGAGGGTCCCAAAACGGAAGCTTCAAAACAGCCCAAAATGGGACCCCTGTTTCGAGGGCACTTTTACTACAAATCCGTGATGGACTGCAGCGCCGCCTGACGTTCCGCCAGCCACTTTGGGAAGTGCGCGCTGTCCATGATGGAAATTCGGGTGCAGTCCGCCTCGCCCAGCTCGGTGGTGTTGTAGGCGTCGCACAGCAGGCCGCTGTCATCAGTCAAAATGAACGAGGCAGCCACATCCAGAAACTGCTTCAGCTCCAGATTGTCGTAGTCCCGCACCCGACGCTCGGGAAGATCCTGACAGTAGACATGGGAGAAGCAGACCACGCAATGCTGGAGCCGGGGCAGAGGATGGCTCCTGGCATATTGACTCATTGCGGCGGTGAAAGGGTCCAGCAGGTATTCTGTACTCTGCCGCTGCTTCCGCTTTGGGAGCAGGCAGGGCAGCGTGATTTCCAGAACACCATCGTTCTCCTCCACCCTGATTCCCTGCATAACAGCGGCGGAGGTCAGATACTCCTCCTTTTTGATGTTGGTGGTGGAGTAGATCAGGTGCCTCAGCCGGCAGGCGATGTTCTCCGCCCGCAGCGCTGCGTCGGTGGACAGCACCTCGTAGTTATCGGGGTATCTCTGAATATCAGTGGTGTTCATGGCATAAAGGGCATTGGTCAGCCGGTTCAGATCGGCCAGAATGGATGTAATACGCTGGGATAGAATCGCTCGGTTCAAGACCGTCCTCCTTCCTTATTCTCTCTGATAGTATTGAACCTCCCCATCCGGGGAAACAGTGCAGTAGCCGCGGACATTGGGAATCTCCAGCTCCGGAATCTGCTCCGGCTTGTCCACCAGAATCAGGTAGCTGGACGCCTCCTCCGCCGGGGTGGACAGGATGTGATTGATCAGCGTCTCTTTGCCGGACGCGGCATGGATGACCTCGTACACCTCGCCGTCCGCGAAAAAAATCAGCTTGGCGGGGAAATCGCCAACGGAGTGGAACTCCACTCGGTCGATGAAGTCCGCCAGCACCCAAATCGCGGCCAGCATACCCTTGTCCACATCCTCGGCGCACTCCGGGGCGGCGCAGTACAGGCCGTCAATGTGCCAGATGCGCCCCTGCTTGGTCAGATAGGACAGAAGGTTCTGGACCTGGCTCCGTTTCCCGGGGTAGAGGCGGAGAAGCTGCTCCTCCATCAGCGCCCGGTACATGGTAATATCACGGAGAATACTGGTGGCCTCCTGCCCGTAGATTTGTTCTCTCGTTTTCATATTCTGCCTCCCATACGTATCATTGCCGTATTATTGGCGTATTCCGGCGGTATAAATGCGGCGTTTATACGCACAGCAGAGACCTCTGTACGTATAAACGCCGCATCGCCGCCTTGAAAAGTTGCTTAGACGTATTCGTGGGGTCTTACAGTGGTATCGAAATTGGGAGACGTATCCGAAGCGTACCGCTGCCGTACTGCCGCCTCCCGAATACGCACTATCCCGCCTCCTGGCCCTCGGCCCGGTTCAGCAGCTCCTGAAGCTCCCGGCGGTCGGTAGTGATCAGCTCCTTCTCCATCTGGCTGCATTTGATCTCCACCGTCACATTATTGTTGTTGGTGCTAATAAGCCCGCTGCCCCGCTCAAAGTGGGTGATCTCCATGACCTCCGCCTCGGAGAGATGGAGGATGGACTGAACGCGCTGGGCCTCCTCGTCCTCCAGGTTGAGCAGGATCTTTGTCTTGGCATTGTTGATGATACCCTTGCCGTATTTGCCATCCTCCAGAGCAAAGAAGTCGTTGAGGTCCTGGGTGGCGCAGATAGCGGAACCGCCGTAGCCTCGGATAATCTTGAAAATCTCCAGCACGAACTCAGCGGCCAGGCGGTTGCTGCTGGCCCCAATGAGCTGCCAACACTCGTCGATAAAGATGGCCTTCTCCACCGTCCGGTCCTCCTTGGCCTTGTCCCAGACGAAATCCAGCGCCACGAACATTCCCACCGTCAGCAGATCGCCGGTCAGCTCGGAGATGTCCAGCACGATGTACTTGTTGTCCAGGGATACATTGGTCTGCTGGTTGAAGGTCTTGGCGGAGCCGTTGACCAGTCGGTTGATGATGTTCGCCAGCCGCCGGGTGTCCTGGGACTCCTTCAGCACCTCGTACAAGTCTCCCAGCACCGGCATGGTGCGGTATTGGCCGGGGTGGTCGGGGTCATCCAAGGTGCTGTTCTCATGGGTGATACCCAGCTTGGCGTAAGTGCGGATCAGGGCGTCGTCCAGAAGCTGCCGTTCCTCATGGTTCATATCGGGAATGAGCAGGCTGAAAAAGATATGCAGCCGCTGGATCTTCGCCGCCAGCAGGGACTTGTCCACCCCGCCGGGGCCGTCCAGTAGCTCGTCCACCGATTTGTCCGCCCGGCGGATCTCCATGACGTTGATGCAGTTTTTGGAGGCCGGGGATATCTGAATGAACTCGCCGCCGATGTTGGTGCAGGCCCGGTGGAACTCATGGCCTTTCAGCGGGGCCACAATGAACACCTGTATCCCCTTCCGTCGCATCCGCAGAGCCATGAGCTGCATGGTGAAGGTCTTGCCCGCCCCGCTGGTGCCCAGGATCGCCATGTTGGCATTCTTGTAAATGCGGGAGTCGAAGATGTCCACGATGATAAGGGAGTTGTTGTGCTTGTTCACCCCCAGCAGGATGCCGTTGTTGTCGCACATCTCATAGCTGGTGAAGGGGTAGCAGCTGGCCGCCCCCAGGGTCAGCACGTTCCGCTTGGACCGCTCATACAGCCGCCGCTCCAGGGATACCAGGGGTAGCGAGGACAAAAAAGCCTGCTCCTCGCAGAAGGAACAGGGCTGAATATCCATATCCTGACTGAGCAGCAGCTTCTTCATCTCGGCCACCTTCCACTCCAGGTCGTCCACATTGTCCGCCGTGATGGTAATGAGCAGATTCAGGTAGTAAAAGTCCTCGTTGTTGCTCAGGCCATCTTTGAGAAGATAGCCGCTGCGGATGGCGCTGTCCAGGTCGTCGAAGTCCGTGTTGGTGTCGCTGGTCTCCTTGATCTTGCTGCGGTTGATGCGCAGCTGCTGGCCCAGCTTCCGGATCATCCGGTCCTTGGGCTGGCGGGAGAGAAACATATCCATGTCGATCCCGTCCCCCGCGTTGACCAGCAGGGACAGCCAGCCGGCGGGCACCTGGGCCTTGTAGCCGTCCGAGGGTACCAGCAGATAGGCGTAGTACACGCCGTCAATGCAGATATACCGTCCATGGGTCAGGTCAATGCGGGAGGGCGCGTAGAAGTCGTTGGATGGGATGGTATCCAGGGGCCTCCCGGCCACCATGTACTCAGCCAGCACCTCCTTGACCTTTTGGGGGAAGGGCTGCTCGTTGCTGGCCTGCCGACAGAGGATGTTATACAGAATCTCGCAGGTGGCTTCATCCTCGTTTTCGTGGTTGATGACCTCGTTGCCGCACTGACGCAGGTAGTTGGCGGCGGTGCGGGCGGCGGTCTGGAGGGAGGCGATGGCCTCGGCCTCCTCCTGGCCCCGTTTCGTGCCGGGCAGCGGCTCATGCTCAAACACCAGGAAAAACCGCCGGGTGATGGCCTCTCTGGAGCCAAGCTGCTGGATCAGCCGCAGATAGTCCTCTTGCAGCTGGCGGCAGCGTTCGTCCGTCTCCTGGGCCAGCTCCCGGCGCACCGTATCCATGTGGCGGTTGATGTCCGCCCGCTTGGTCAGCACCTTGAACTGCACCTTGATTGGGGCAATCTTCAAGTAGCTGATAAAGGAGTAGATGATACTGCGCTGTTCCCGGGCGCTGCGGAGCAGGAAGTTGACCGGAACCACCTCAATCAGCTTGACATAGCGGTGGTCTCTGGTGTAGATGATGCCGTTGGCGACCTTCTCAATGGGGATGTAGTCTGCCAGAGGGTTGAGGGGCCGTACCTTTTCTTCCGGGTCCAGGAAGGTCTTGAACTGGTTGACCTTGCGCTCCTTCAAATCGACCTGGAACCGGCTGCGGCTTTTCAGCTGGGCTTCGTCCTCTCCGGTATCGGGAGCAGACTTTTTGTCCCGCGACCAGGTGGGGAGCATAGACAGCTCTTTGCCGTCCCTCCCCCTCGCAGGGGCATCCTGTGACAGCACGCGGCGGTTGCGCAGATAACTGAAGAAAAGCAGGATGAAGCCGGACAGGCTGCTTCCTCCGACTCCAATCAGAGCCAGGAGCACAAGGGGCAGAGCCGTCAGGCACAAAATGATGATCCGGGCCGTCAGGGAGAGGCCCAGGCTCATAACTGGCAGACCGACAGCGGCGCCCAGGATGCCGGCCTCAATGACGTTCCGGGTCTTGAACATTCCGCCCATCAGGGTGCCGCCCTCAATAAAATTGGGTGGGATCAGGTAGCTGTCCCGCTGTTCGTGTTCCATACAATTCGCTCCTTACATACGGTCTTTCCGCTTCGGCGGGGTGGGGAGCCGCTTGACGATCTCCTTCTGGTAGTCGATCTCGCCGTCCGGGGCCTTGAAGGGGGTCTTAACCACCGTATCAACGGCGTGTTGCTTATACCACGCCGCCCCATCCGCAGAAAACACCTTCTGATAATCCCCCTCCGGTCTGGAATACTGGTCCACATGGTACATGGCGAACTCAATTCCCTGGGGATGTTCCGGGGTCACTTCCCGGCCGGTGATGCGCCCGCCGCCGATCTCCACCTGGGAGAAGGACACTTTTTCGGCGGCGCTTGCCCCCAGAGCAGTATGGCCCATGTAGGACTGGAGGGATTGAGCGGCCAAATCTCCGGTGATGGAGCCGGTAGAGCGCATATCGCCCCGGGCCACCATGCCGATCACGTCATTGGCGAACTGCCCGCCGGACTGTAGGGAATGGGAGAAAACCGCACCGCCCAGGGTAGGCATACGGACAGGGAACATGCTGTGTGTACTTCGATGGACGTTTTCCACGCTTCGGGTATGGTTGACCGTATGGCTCTCGCTGATGCTGTCGCCCCCGCCGACCTGCCGGACAGTCTCCGAATGGGCCTTTTCGCTGGAGCTGTGGACAACCTGCTCGCCGCCGGTCTGGATAACGCCGTCCTGCCGCAATACGCTGTCAGTCTGGCCCTCCGTCTGAATGACGCTGGAGGATTGGACTTCACCGCCGGCAAGAACCGTCTCTTCCTGCGGCACAGCCGGGGTGGGCGGGATTCCAACGTCTGGAGCTGGGATATTATCCGCTGGTGTAACCGTATCTGCGGGAGCAGATGTCACAGGCGGAATATCGGTCCCAGTCAGAATAATTCCGTTTTCCTGGGGAGGAGACCCGGAGGAAATACCGCTGTCAACAGGCGCAGGCCCTACAGGAACCGTGTTGCCGGCAGGCGGAGCGCCGTTTTCCGTTTGAATCGGCGCGGCAGGCGGAGTATCGTTCCCGGTGAGGATGATACCTTCCTGCTGGATTGCACTGTCGCTTCTGGCTGTGCTGTCGGTATGGGAAACAGCGTCCGTGTGGACAATGCCGCCGGAATGAACCGTGCTGTCGGTGTGGGCCTCCGAAGCGGACATCCTTTCGCTGGCGGTATGTACGGCAGCCGTCCCCTGCTTCTGGGCTGTGTGGACAGCGGAGGTCTGGGTGGTGGCGGTTTTGACTGCGCTGTTGGTGATATGCCGGCCAGCCATGCCAATCAAGCCGCCCTTGAAGAATCCGGCAGGCCCGGCAGAGCTGGAACTACCTCCGGAAGCACCGCCCGATGCGGAGGCCCCAGAGCCGCGCCGCCCACCGCCAAGGATTCGGCCCGCGCCT
The DNA here is from genome assembly GCA_021771035.1 of Marvinbryantia formatexigens. Lineage (GTDB taxonomy): Bacteria > Bacillota > Clostridia > Oscillospirales > Ruminococcaceae > CALXEM01. The sequence continues at coordinate 46,351 of JAETPU010000022.1, forward strand.
CCGGTTGCCATTGTGACAGCCCGGAATGTTACCATGGCGTCGGCCAGCATAGAACCTCCAGTACGGCCCACGTTGACGCCCAGGCTTGCCATGAAGCTGTCGATCTTCTGAGATACCTTCAAAAAGGCCACCGCACAAAGGAACCAGATCAGAACGTTCCCGGTGACAGCCTCCTTACTGGATGCCGCTACCGCAGCCTCTACCTCGCTTTCGTCGAGGGCAAGGGCCGGTACGCACAGGGCCGAAAGTATCAACACCGCAAGTACCGTAAGTTTCATAATCCTCTTGAATCTGCTCATAAAGCCTCCTAAAATGACAGCGGGTTGGCAATGAATGTCCCCACCATGCTGGTGAACAGCCGCAGACACCATGCGTTCATCAGAAGCAGGAATACCTGACCACCGAACATCCGGCACCAACTTTTGAAGATGCTGGACGTGGCCTGGGACGCGCCCATAGCAAAGGCCACTGGCGCTGTGTAGACCAGAACGCCCAGCAGCACATACCGCTCTGCCGCCTCGAACAGCAGCTTCAGATAGTTCCAGGCCAGAACCAGCACCAGAATCAAGACAATCAAGGTCACCGCGCCATTGGCACAGACGCCGATAATGGTGAGCAGGACCGAGTTGAAGCTGGCAAAGTCCAGGCTGGGGAGCGTGGAGGTGAGTATCCAGTCATAGGGCGTACCGCCGATGGTCAGCACCGTATCAACGATGGAATCCGCATAGTAGGCCAGACCGATAAACAGGATGGCCCGGATGGTCAGCTTAACGGGGTCTTCCGCCTCCGCTCCTACGCCCAGGCCGTAGTTCTTGAACAGATTCCACACCCAAAGCAGCAGAATCAGCCCAATAGCCAGAGCCACAAAGACGTTATACATCGTCTCTGCCGCTGGGAAGTAGCGCAGAAACACGGCCATATCACAGCCCAGAGCGCCCAAAACTGATGTGTTTATTAAATCCAGGCCGTGCATAACTTGTTCCGCGATCCATGCTACAATGCCGTCTAAAATGCCCATAGGCGATTACGGCGCTGTCCACTGTCCGCCGGAGAAGAAAGGCGTGACATAGCTCATGATGAATCCCAGAGAGTTCAAGATGATCCAGGTGATGACGATGCGCTTCAGCCACGCCCGGGATTCATCCACTGTCCGGCCAGAGCGGGAGAAGTTCATCATCAGCAGCGCAACGGCGGCTGTCACAATGGCGGCGATGGTGGAAATGGCGAGAATCTGGGTGTAGACGTCCTTCATCACCTCGCTGGCCTTCGTCCAAATCGTATCAGCTGCGAAGGCCGGTTGACAGAGCAGCGTGGACGTACAGACACCCAGATAGGCCATGAATGCGCCGCGTCCGGGATCAATCCTGCGCCGAGGGGTGTGCGGGGATGGCGTTTTGTCTTGTTTCAATGAAAAACCTCCTTTTTTCGTTGGCTTCCGTCCTGAAAAAAGGCAGCACCCAGAAATTCGGATGCTGCCTTAGCTGCCGCAGAAGGGCAAAGAAAAAGACGCTTCCAGCGTCCTTCTGCGGCTGTTTTCAGTTTTGCTTACAGTTTTGAGCATACTTATTTTAGCATATAAGGATTTACGCTTCAATAGCAAAACCCTGCCAATGCTACGCCAAAACCGTGCCAATTATCTGCCACCTGCCTCTGTGGGGAAAAATTGCTCCAAAACCTGCAAGCTGTCCTGCGCCGTGTAGCCCCACAGAACAGAGCTTAACGCCTCAATCGCCTCTTTCCGACGGCGGTAGTAGGTGCGGAAGCTGATGTCGTGGATGTGGGGACGCAGCTGTTCGATGATCTCCTCCACATTTTTGAGCTGCTGGGGAGACAGGTAGGTATAGTGCAGGAGCCAGTAGTACGCCTCCCCGTTCTTGTGCCGGGTGCGGAGCAGATCAACCGCATTCTGTACCAGCGTGAGCATTTTGTGACTGCGCTCAATGCACTGGGCCTGGTGCTCAATGTCCGTGCCGCCCAAGTCCGCGCCGGCCAGATAGATGGACTCCAGGAAGTCCTCAATGCTGGTATCATATTCGATCTGAAACTGCGTCCTGACCTGCTGGACGGACAGCTCCAGGCTCCAGACCACATCTCGGTACTTCTTCAGCAGCTTCCAGGTGTTGTGGTAACGGGGGTCCTCCGTCACCTTGCGCTCAACCTTTTTCCTTGCCATTGTGGAATACTCCTTTCAAAAGTTTGTTGATATTGGGGTCATGGTAAGTTCAAAGCTGTAAATCGGATGATTGTTTCCACATTGAATCACCATGCCAATCTTGAGAACATTTGTTTGCTCGCCATCCCTCTCTACTGCTTCCATGCAGTCGCCGGATAAGGGATATAACTTAACAGTGGATTTGGGGCAGTGAAAGCAGGAAATCCCTTGCGTCTCAAGGACTTGCGCCACTTTTTGGACAATGCGTTCCACCTGCGATTTTGAAACGCTAATGAGCTGGTCTGAAACGCAGACTCTGGGATTGTCCGGGATATTGTCTACTGTGTCCGTGTCATCCGGGAGCTGGAGCTTGATATTCAGAGACATGGCAACCTCGTCCTTGTCCACCATCACATCAGACACCTGGAACATCGTGGACAGATAGCTGTTCAGATAGATCACGCTGCCGGTACGGCCTGGGAAAGACATGAGTGTAAGATAATCCAGGTCAGCCAGCTTTTTCAGCAGCCGTCCGACTGTGGAGCGGGAGAGGCCCCACCGCTGGGCGAGATCGGAGTAATTCAACAGCGGATTGCCTGTACCGTTTCTGAGGTAGACCACCGGGCCAACCTCAGAGCCAAGCACCTGGTTGTCCTTATAGATGGCGGAGAGCCACAGATCCAGCACCACGTCCATCTCAGACGCCTTGCCATAGCTGATCAGCTCCGTAGCGACGGCAATGGGCATAAAGAAGAAGCCGCTTTCCTTTTGGCAGGGGCAGTTGTAGTCCAGCACCGTGTTGTGCTTGCGCCAGCCCTTGATGCTGTACTTGACCAGATGGCCGTGGCCCAGTTGGGTAAAGGTAATAAGCTGCCGGTCCTGGAGGGTCTTCAGGATGGACAGGGCCTTATGCTGGAACCGGACACGAAAGCAAGCCGCCAGCTCACTGACCCGGCAGACCCACTCGCCTGGGTAGACGGTGTAAGTGATGCCGTCCAGCCGGCGGTAGGAGGTTCGGAAATTGGCATAGGAGCAGAGGACGGTATAATAAAAAAGACCGGAGCCTCCGTTGGTTCGGATGCTCCGGTCTGCGATCAGGGTTTGGACAAATTCTCGGTAGATGCGGCAGCGTGGGTAGTCCACAACCTGCTTGATTTCTAGCTGATAGTCTGGCATTTATAGTTCTCCTTTTCATCGACTTAATTAAAGCGGAATCATTTGAGTTCCTATTTCCATTACTTGCAGGGGTGCAGCTATAAAACTACACCCCTGCTTTTTGTCACCTCTTTCTAGCTATGTATTGGACGTCCCCTGCCCCGGAAGCAGAGAGTCTGTACTGGCGAAAGTAGCCATTGAACGCCTGCGCTTGACGTTCTACCCGTTTTCCTGGTCAATGGAATTTAGGGCAGGCACCGGAAAGCCTTGCAAATCAAGGGTTTCCTGTGTTGTCCCTATTATAACTCACTACCAT
>JAETPU010000004.1 GCA_021771035.1 Marvinbryantia formatexigens
GTCTACCTTTTTCCCCATCACAAGGAAAATTATTCCACCTGGCCTCTGCCGCCCAGCGGAAAAACGTCTTATGGCTTATCCCTAAATGCCGGGCGGCTTCACGCCCGCTGATCTCTCCTCTGCGCCATTGCTGGCATTCCAGCAGGAACCTTTGGGGACGCTCCTTTTTCGGGCGTCCAAAGCGCACGCCTCTGGCCTTGGCGGCCGCAATTCCCTCGGCCTGCCGCTGGCGGATGTTATCCCGCTCCGTCTGAGCCACATAGGACAGCAGCTGCAGCACAATGTCGGCAATCAGGGTTCCGGTTAAATCGCGGCTGTTGCGGGTGTCCAAGGGCGGCATATCCAAAACCGTGATATCCACGTGTTTTTCCCGGGTCAGTATCCGCCACTGCTCCAAAATTTCATCATAGTTGCGTCCCAGCCGGTCGATGGATTTTACCACCAGGGTATCCCCGGGGCTCAGCTTTCGCAGCAGCTTTTGGTACTGCGGCCTGTGAAAATCCTTCCCGCTCTGCTTGTCCACAAAAATGTTTTTGTCCTGCACCTGGTAGTTGTGCAATGCGATCAGTTGTCTTTCTTCATGTTGTTCCTTGGTAGATACTCTGGCGTATCCATACACAACGCCCATAACGGAAATCCTCCTTTAAACTATTTTACCCGCAGCCTACTGTAAACAGCGCGATTCCAAAGGCATTCCGGCTTTTTCTGCCAAAAGGCCGCATATAATCCGTGCTGCCGGTATTTAAGCCTTTATTTTGACACATTTTCCTAAAAATTGCGATATCGATCCCCCTGTCCTGTGCGGCGGCCCGGAGGCGTTCCGAGATATCTCTGAACTTGGCTTCGCCGCCGATACTCCCGGTTTTGCCTTCAAAGAACGCCGCACAACGCCATAGAGCGCCTGTCCCCAATGCGGGGACAGGCGCTCTTGCCGGTAATTTTATTATGAACCGTTTGCGTGCCGGCCGGACAGACGCGGCACCTTCTGTACAACACGATTTTGCCGAGACAGGTTCGCATCAGCAAGCCTCGCTTACTGATAAAGCCCTGTTCTATGGGGTGCGCCGGACGTTTTGTCCAGCTGTACGATAAGAAATGCAATGGGATCAAAACTGCCGGGCCCAGCCTCGGCTGCCATTCCGCCGCAAAGACTTTTCTGTCCTGTATGGTGCTGAACTCTTCACGCCGCGGGGAAAATCCGGGCCCCTGTTGGGTTCCGGTCAGTTTTCGGCGGTGCAAGCGGGCTCTAAGGCCTCCTGGGAATCCTTTTGCTCCTCCTGGGCAATCAGCGTTGTGGTTTTGCCCGCAAAAAACGCGGTGAAATACTGCAGCGCTGTCAGAACACACAGTGCTGTGACATTTCCAAAATCCGTATTGGGCAGCAGAATGGTCAGCAGCACGCCGATAACCCGTCCAAAGGAGAGGAAATAATTCTTTACCGCCAGCAGTTCCACCCGCATACGTTCGCCTTTTTTGGTCTTATCCAAAAGCGTGAGGAAAATCCCCAGGGTGGGGTTGTAGATATAGACAGAAAAGAAAGAGTTTACGAGGCTCATGATAATAATCGTGACCGGTGACAACTGAAAGAACATGGCAATACTGCAGCACAGCAGCACTGAGACGGAAACCGTCATAATCTTCACCCGGTTGTGGGGGCGCAGAATCTTTTTCATCACCCAGTTGGAGAGAATTGCCACAACGCCCACCATCGCCGTATTAAAGCCCACCAGGGATTCATCCTGGATAATTTGAAACAGCAGCAGGTTGAGGAAAAACGCAAAGGCGCCGTCCCGCAGCCCCCGCAGGAATTCCGTAAATACGCCGCAGAACCATACCTTCTCCGTAAACACGGTTTTCACAGCCTGGCGGTAATAGCTTTTACGGGAGCCGGTCATCTGGTTTTTCAGCTTGGTGGAGAGCAGTACGATAAACAGGGCGATCACCAGCGCCCCGGCAAACACCGCCAGGTAACCGTTGAGCCCGCTGAATTTGGAGATAACAAAGCCGCAGAAGCTGGGCACCACAAAGCTGATGATGCTGGTGCATACCCCCACCGCACCCAGGGCGATATCCCGGGTGGAATCGGTGGAATACTCGGTGATATACAGATAATAGGAGGACCAATACAGCCCGGTTCCAATACCGAACAAAAAACCTATGAGAAACATAAAGTCATTGAGGTTGGAAAAGAAAATAAAAAAGGACACGTAGGTGGCCAAAAACACCACCAAACCCGCCCGGATGGAATACACAGCCCCCTTGCGGCGAATCACCCAGATAGCCAAGGTGGTTCCCAAGCACTCGGAGACATAGGTCAGAATATTATACAGTTTTACAATGGAGACGTTTCCATCGGTGGCCCGGAACAGCAGCGTATTGATGAAGATACCCTTGGGGTTTGTAAACAGCATCTGCCCCACATGAACCAGCAGTACCAGGACAAATGCCCCGCCCAGTTCCCGATACCCCAAAAAATTGAGGATTTTCCCCTTGATGCCGCCATACTCTCCTGGGATTCCGGCGCCGCCGCCAGCGCCCTGCCCGTTTTTCAAGTAGATCGCTTCCTTTCTCATCTGCAAAACGTGGATTCTTGGTTTGTAACCCCCCAAAACACCCCTCCAAAAGGGGGGCACAAACCTGTATAGTTCCAGATTGTACCCCACCCCTGCCCAAAAGTCAAACCGGCTTGGGCCGTCGGGTTAGTTCTCCCAAACCGTCCGGCATGGCTCCCGGCGCGGTTTCAGGAAACTTTTGGCGCCGCCATAAATTTTATTTTCCGCAACGTCTCTGAGAGCCCCTTTGGAACCCATGCGGCAACGCCTGTTTCCTGGTGAAAGGCTGTGACGCCAATCCGAGAACGCCTGTGCCGGGGGATACGTTTTCGGATTGCGCCGGCGCGGGACTTGCAGGAGGCGTTTCTTGGGACACGCCTGCGGGCCGGTTTGCGGGAACGGTTTTCCGTATCCGGAATAGGATAGTATTGACGACTTTCTATCCCGGGCCAAATTCCGTTTCTTTCCTCTGGCACCGGCCCCAAAATACTACTGCTATGGAAAAAGAGATGAGACTGTAAGATGAATGCAATCGTATCGTTAGATCAGCTGTCCATCGGACAGACGGGGATCATCGAATCCCTGGATGTCTGCGGGGCAATTCGCCGGCGAATGCTGGATTTAGGATTTTTAGAGAATACGCCTGTTCAAATGGTCTGTCAGAGCCCATCGCGGGATCCCTCGGCCTATCTGGTCCGCGGAACCGTCATTGCGCTGCGGCAGACGGACGCAACACAAATTCAAGTGTCCCTAGCCAATCAAACGAAGCAAGCTGTGAAGGAGGAGAAGCCATGGGGCTGACAAACCGCTCAACCGGATTACATATCCGCGGCGAGGTTTCCGGGCTGAACTTGGACCGGGACGCCATTGTGGTGGGATTGGCCGGAAATCCCAATGTGGGCAAGAGCACTGTTTTCAATGCCCTGACCGGGCTCAATCAGCACACCGGAAACTGGCCCGGCAAAACCGTCAGCAACGCCCGGGGAGATTATACATACGCTTCCCAGCGGCACCTTTTAGTAGATCTGCCCGGCACCTATTCCCTGATTGCCAATTCCCCGGAAGAGGAAATTGCCCGGAATTTTCTGTGTTTTTCCCACCCGGACGTGGTGATTGTGGTGGTGGACGCCACCTGTCTGCTGCGCAACCTCAATCTGGTGCTGCAGACCTTAGAGATTACCAGCCGGGTTGTACTGTGCATCAATTTGATGGATGAAGCCAAAAAGAAACAGATTGAGATTCATCCCTCCACGTTGTCCCAGCTGCTGAAAATCCCTGTGATCCTCACCAGCGCCAGAAGCGGCAAGGGCCTGGATGAGCTGCGCCAGGCTGTCCTGCAGACCGCCCGCCGCAGACAGGAGCCCCAGCGGCTTTGTATCGACTACGGCCCTGTGCTGGAGGCCGCCGCAGGCATGGTACAGGCTGAACTGGAGCCCCTGCTGAACGCCGCCCAGTCCCCGCTGAACCCACGCTGGTGCAGCCTGCGGATACTGGAGGAAAACGAACAAATCTCCCTGGAAATCCGCCGGGAATTAGCCATGGGCGGCACCGGGGACGAGGACTCAAAAGAAGAGGCCCCAGCCCCGTTTCCCCCTTCCCTGATGCAGGCCGTGGAAAAGGCCCAGCGGCTTTTACAGGTGTCGGGCGTTCCCAAAGAGGCGCTGCACGACTGCGTGGTGCGGGGGATTTCCAGGAAGGCCGAGGAGGTCTTCTCCCAGGCCGTCGTCCACCGTAACCCGGATTACCACAGCCGGGATTTGAAATTGGATCGTGTCCTTACCTCCCGCCGGTTCGGCATCCCCCTGATGATTCTTCTGCTGTTTGCCGTATTCTGGCTGACCATCACCGGCGCCAACTATCCGTCCCAATGGCTTTCCCAGGCGCTGTTCTCCCTGGAGCCCCCGCTGCTGCACGCGCTGGAATTCCTGCACGCGCCCGGGTGGCTCAGCGGGATTTTGGTTCTTGGCATCTATCGCACCCTGGCCTGGATTGTCTCCGTTATGCTGCCGCCGATGGCTATCTTTTTCCCCCTGTTCACACTGCTGGAAGATGCCGGCTATCTTCCGCGTGTGGCCTTTAATCTGGATCACTGCTTCCAGCGGGCCTGTACCTGCGGCAAGCAGGCCTTGACGATGTGCATGGGGTTTGGCTGCAACGCCGCCGGGGTTATCGGAACCCGTATCATCGATTCTCCCCGGGAACGCCTGATCGCCATCATCACCAATTCCCTGGTTCCCTGCAATGGGCGCTTTCCCCTGCTCATCGCCATCTCCGCCATGTTTTTCTCCTCCTTCTTTTTAGGGCCCTTCCAGTCCATCGGTTCTGCCCTGGTGGTCACTGCCTTCATTGTCCTGGGAGTCTGCCTGACCTTCGGGGTTTCCCGGTTTCTCTCAAAAACGCTGCTCAAGGGGATGCCGTCCTCCTTTACCCTGGAACTGCCCCCCTACCGCCGGCCTCAAATCGGCAAGGTGATTGTACGCTCGATTTTCGACAGGACCCTGTTTGTGCTGGGCCGGGCCGTGTGCGTGGCTATTCCCGCGGGGGCGCTCATCTGGCTGATGGCTAATTTGAGCATCGACGGCACCAGCCTGCTGACTGTGTGCGGAAATTTTCTGGATCCCTTTGCCCGCCTCATGGGGATGGACGGCTACATTCTCCTGGCGTTCATCCTGGGCTTTCCCGCCAATGAAATTGTAATCCCCATCATGCTGATGTGCTACCTCTCCAGCGGATACATGATGGAATATGAGAGCCTGACACAGCTGCACACCCTGCTGGTGTCCCAGGGCTGGACCTGGCTGACCGCCTTAAACGTAATGATATTCTCCCTGGTGCATTTCCCCTGCGCCACCACCCTGTGGACCATCCGCAAGGAAAGCCAGAGCACCAAATGGACGCTGGTTTCCCTGATTTTGCCTACGGTACTGGGAATTCTTCTGTGTATGCTGCTCAACGGGCTGGGGCATCTGTTTGCCCTTGTATAAACAGGCTGAAAACCTGAATATTTTTTCGTTGGCTTTTGCATAGGAATCCACTGTTTGTGATGCTATACTGAGTGTAAGCGGCAGGATGAACCAAACAAGGAGGATGTGTTATGAAAATTGAGGGAATCCGCTGTTTTTACAGCGAAAAACTGTTCATTATCCAAATCATCAGCGATACCGGCCTGTCCGGCTGGGGCGAGTGCAGCGCCATGCAGGTAAACGGCTCTTTGGCTCTGCTGAAATCCGCCCTGGCCAGGGACTTAATCGGCCAGGATATCTTCAACGCGGCGGAAATTGAACGGCGGTGCCTGCGGCAGCATTATAAATATTCCGGGCAACTGCTGGCCATGACCTTCAGCGGAATCGACATGGCGCTGTGGGATCTCCGGGGAAAGGCAGTCGGGCTGCCGCTGTACGCCCTGTTTGGCGGCAAGTGCCGGGATTCCGTCCCCATGTATGCCTCCAGCATGACCAGGAACCTGAGCATCCAGCAGGAATGTGAGAAAATTGCCCACGCTGTGCGGGAGGGCGGTTTTGGATGCGTTAAAATTAAAATCGGGCCCCGTATGGGCACCCAGGAAATTCTGGATATTCGTTCCGATATACAGAAGGTCCGGGCTGTCCGGGAGACTATCGGCGAAGCCCGGGAACTGATGGTGGACGCCAACAGCGCATATACCGCCGCGCAGGCGGTGCAGCTGCACAAGCTGCTGGAGCCATACCGCATTCTGGTGTATGAGGAGCCCTGCTCCTATGAGGACCTGGAAGCTTACGAGTTTGTATCCAAACGAATTACAACACCTGTCAATTGGGGAGAGCAGAACTGGAACCTATATACCCTGCGGGATTTTCTTTTGAGAGGAGCCGTGCAGGTGGTTGCCTTCGACGCCACAAAGTGCGGCGGCCTGACCCAGCTTCTGAGGGCCGAAACCCTGTGCCGGGCTTTCAATGTCAATCTGGCTCCGCACAATACCTCCGTTGGCCTCGGGACCGCGGCACATTTGCAGGTTATTGCCGCCTCGCCGCAGGCAACCGGGTTCCAGGAGTTCAACATCGAGGTTCCCAAGGCGTTTTACCTGAAAAAACCCTTTCAGGTCACCCAGGGCCAGCTCACGGTTCCCAATGAGCCCGGGCTGGGCGTTGAGATCGACGAGGACGCCCTGTATGCCAACACTTCGGTGACATATTTTTCCCATTCCTAGTCAAAGGCGGGCGGCCCAGGCGGTATTGGCCATACCCGGCTCAGGGGCCGCTTTCTCCTTGTGTAAATAGACTGAAAGTGCCGCCGGTTTTTCGGCGTCTTTTCTATGGAAATCCGCCCCTCCCAGTGCTATACTGATTAAAGTTTTGCACCCTCAAAACTTTATTTTATGGAGGAAGCATGATGTTAATCGAAAAAAACTCCCTGGTTTTGCTGCAGGGTGACAGTGTAACGGATGCCCAGCGGGATTATGCGGACGACACAAACATGGGCTTTGGCTATGCCAATATCCTGACTGCCATGATGAAGGCCCTGCATCCCGAGGCCAATATCCGCTTTTTGAACCGCGGAATCAGCGGAAACCGGGTTCGGGATCTCAGCAGCCGTTGGGATGCCGACTGCCTTTCCATCAAGCCCGACTGGCTCTCCATCCTCATTGGAATCAATGACTGCTGGCGCCGGTATGATTCCAACGATCCCACCACCGCGCAGGCCTTCTATGAGGAATACCGCCGCCTGCTCACCAGAACCAAGGAAGCCCTGCCCGACACAAAAATCATTCTCATGGATCCCTTCGTCCTGCACATCAACCCGGAGCGCGCCTCCTGGCGGGAGGATTTGGATCCGAAAATTCAGGCTGTCCGCGCCTTGGCCAGCGAATTTAAGACCATGTACATTCCCCTGGACGGTATGTTTGCCGCGGCGAGCATACAGAGCGCTCCCGACGTCTGGGCCGCCGACGGCGTACACCCCACTCAGGCTGGTTCCGCACTGATCGCCTCCGCCTGGCTTCGGGCTGTAGATGCAATGTAACGCGTTATGATCCCTGAAATAGCAAAACACTCCGCAGAGAAAAATTCTCTACGGAGTGTTTTATTGTTGCCTTTAGGCTAAACAAAGTCCGTGGCAGAACCAGTGATAAATAAAGAAAGCCCAGGCAAAAGAAAAAAGCAACAATCAGATTTCCAAGGGGAAAGAAAGGTACGGGCTTACTGAAAGGGACACGGGGATTGATACGGAAAGTGTCTCTTTCGAAGAAAGCTACGGAAAATCATAGAAAAGCGGTTTACCAGCAGCAGGACGAAAGATGCGATGATATTTTTCAGTACCCCTCTGGGGGCTGCACAAACTAGCCGTTCACCAGTGTTTTTGATGTATGCGGGACGTCCCTGGCGGCCCCGGCGAAGCTTCACCGTCCGGCTTCCTCTTTCCAAAGCCGCAAGCACTGTAATTCCATAAAAGCAAAGCGCACAGGAGGGGTCCCCGTCTGGGGTTAAGCGGGCAAACGGCGCAAAGATACCCCTGTGCGTGCAGCGCGCCTGCCAAAAGCAGAGGGCTTCCGGGGGTGCATACAAGCCATCAGCCAATCCGGCGGCCGCAGCGGCAGCGCCCCGGGCCCGGCGGGAGGCTCCTTCTTCTTTCGCCTGCTTGTGCCTCAGACTGTCTCCGCCGCCGGCACCGCGCAGCGTTGGGAGAGCTTACGTCTTATATGATTTTGCAGGCGTCAGTCCAAAAGGCTTCTCCCCGCTCAAAGGGCGCTGCACCGGCTTTGGGGGGATTCGGGCACCATCTGCATCAGTTCGATGCGGTTGCCGTCCGGATCATGAATCCAAAACTGCCAGTTTTGATCCTTTCCCCGGCGAACCGGCGTATCCGGAGTGACACCCCGCTTTACAATCTGCTCATAAGCGCTGTGAATATCCTCTACCTCCAGACACAAATGGGAGTAGCTGCCCTCATTGGCTTTGCCGTCTCCAAAGTAAAACAGTTCCAAAAACTGGCCGGGCCGGATTTTCAGGTAACGAATCCAGGGCTTTGACTGATCGTCTCTGGTTTCAAATGCGTCCTCCATCCCAAGAACACCGCAGTAAAAATCCAGAGAGCGCTGCATATCCGCAACAGAGAAGGCGGCGTGAGAAATTCCTTTGAGCATAGTAAATTCCCCTTTCCGAATGCTGTACTGTTTTCATGAATATCTGGGCGGTTCCAAATTTCCGGGGTGTTTTCCAGAGGCTGCGGCTCAAGGGGCTGTTTTTAGAAACAAGAATCGCCAAGCCGCTGTTCCCAGCCGCATCCCAGCCGAGCCTGAGAACCGGGCCCGCCGGCTCCCCTGTGTTTTAGAAGCCGGTCCCTAATAACGGCGTTGGGAAGCTGCCGGCCGCTTGACTTGAAAGCCCGGCGGACAGCCCGGTATCCTCCGTACCGTCTGGTTGGCAGCAGGCGCCGGCCGCCTGTGTACAAGCCGGATTCCGCCGCGAACATGCCGATCCTCCGAAAATCCCCTCTGCCGTCATTGTAGCGGATTCTCTGTGCGTTTACAAGAAAAACTTTACCAAGTTGTAACAAATCGCCGCATCCTTTTTTACTATTAAGGTAGAAAAGTGTCGTTTTCAGTTGTAATGAGGGCAAAAATTTTTTATAATAAATAGGAATATGGAATGGAGAGGTATTGGGAATGGAAATCGGATTTGACAACGACAAGTATCTGAAACTGCAGTCACAGCACATTCAGGAGCGGATTGCCCAGTTTGACAACAAATTGTATTTGGAGTTCGGCGGGAAGCTCTTTGACGACTACCATGCTTCGCGGGTTCTGCCCGGGTTTGCTCCGGACAGCAAGGTTAAAATGCTCCTACAGATGAAGGATGAGGCGGAGATCGTCATTGTCATTAACGCCGCAGACATTGAAAAAAACAAGGTGCGCGGCGATTTGGGCATCACCTATGATTTGGACGTCCTGAGGCTGATCGACGCTTTCCGGGATATCGGATTATATGTGGGCAGCGTGGTAATCTCCCAATACTCCGGGCAGGCTGCCGCCGACGCGTTTAAAAACCGTCTCTCCAACTTGGGGATCCGGGTGTACCTGCACTACCCCATTGCAGGCTATCCGGGCAATGTCCCGCTCATTGTTAGCGACGACGGATATGGAAAGAACGAATATATTGAAACCACCCGTCCGCTTGTGGTGGTAACCGCGCCCGGCCCCGGCAGCGGTAAGATGGCCACCTGCCTTTCTCAGCTGTACCATGAGTACAAACGCGGCGTCAAGGCCGGCTATGCTAAATTTGAAACCTTCCCCATCTGGAACCTGCCTCTCAAACACCCGGTAAATATGGCCTATGAGGCCGCCACCGCGGATCTCAACGATGTGAATATGATCGACCCCTTCCATCTGGAGGCCTATGGCGTCACCAGTGTAAACTATAACCGGGATGTGGAGATTTTCCCTGTCCTCAGCGCTATCTTCCAAAAAATCGCCGGGGAAAGCCCCTATAAATCCCCCACAGATATGGGGGTCAATATGGCGGGCAACTGCATCATTGACGACGCTGTATGCTGTGAAGCCTCCAAGCAGGAAATTATCCGCCGGTATTACCACGCTCTGTGCGATCAGCGTAAAGGCCTTGTGGACAATGACGCCGCCGTCAAGGTTGAACTGCTGATGAACCAGGCCCATGTGGAGCCCCATGACCGGCCGGTTGTAACGCCCGCTCTCAGGCGCGCCCAGGAAACCGGGCTTCCCGCCGCTGCGATGCAGCTCCCGGACGGCAGCATCATTACCGGTAAGACTTCCGACCTTCTGGGGGCCTCCGCAGGTCTTCTGCTCAACGCCCTCAAGCATCTGGGCGGCATCAATCATGGGATGCACCTGATTTCTCCCATTGTCATCGAGCCGATTCAGCGGCTGAAAACCGTCCATCTGGGCAACCACAATCCCCGGCTGCACACAGATGAAATCCTGTTGGCCCTCTCCATCAGCGCCGCCACCAATCCCACCGCAGAATTGGCGCTGCGCCAGCTGCCCAAGCTGCGGGGCTGTGAGGCTCATTCCACAGTGATGCTCTCCCAGGTGGATGACACCACCTTCCGAAAATTGGGGGTCAACCTCACCTGTGAACCCAATTACCAGACAAAAAAGCTTTATCATAAATAATCGCTCGGCACGCGAGCGCTTATCCTGTATAAACCCTCAGTTTTCTCAGCCTGCCGGAGCCAAACAACTCCGCAGGCTGTTTTCATAGGCCCACCCGAATGCAACCGTATGGAGGTATTCCATGAAGCATGGCGTGAAACGATTTCTTCTGACGGCAGTGCTGCTTGCAGCTGTGACAGCCGGGCTTTTATCCGCCTTTGACACCCGGCTGACTGTGCGGCATTACACCATTTCATCCGAAAAGCTCACCGGAACTGTCCGTATGCTGCTGATTACGGATCTGCACTCCTGCGAATACGGGGACAGCCAATCCGGACTGATTGAGGCCATTGCCCGGCAAAACCCCGACGTTATCCTGCTGGGCGGGGACATCTGCGACGATCTCCTTCCCCACGACAACGTTGAAGCCCTATTAAAGGGGATTGCCCACCGCTATCCCTGCTATTATGTCACGGGAAACCACGAATACTGGAGCCGCGACATCGGCACCATCCTGGATTTATTCCGTTCCTATGGAGTGACCGTTCTGGATGGCAGCTGTAAAGCTTTAACCGTCAAGGGACAGCGTATCCGCTTATGTGGGATCACCGATCCGGATGCAACTAAATACACCGATTCGGCGATAGATGTCCAGGAGCAGCTGAACAGGCTGAGACCTGAAACACAGAGCAAGGACTTCACTATTTTGCTGGCCCACCGCCCGGAGCTCATCGAGGCCTATGACGACTGCGGATTCGACGCCGTACTGTCCGGACATACACATGGAGGGCAATGGCGGCTTCCGGGCGTTATAAACGGGCTGCTGGCTCCGGATCAGGGCCTCTTCCCCAGGTACGCCGGCGGAATTTATACAGTGGATCACACAGTTCTGGTGGTAAGCCGCGGCCTGGCCAAGGAGAGCACCCGCATTCCCCGGATATTCAATCGCCCCGAACTGGTGACGGTGGAATTGACAGGCGTCTGAGGCCCCTATCCCCGCCACAGGGTATTTTGGAAGTTGGGGGCCCTGCTGCTTCCCCGGAATATTGAATTTCCTCCAGAGCGCCTCTTTTGTTTATAAACATGGATTCACCCCCCGGCAAAACCGGGGGATTTTTCTTGCCTCTGCGGCGGCAGACAAACACACCGTACTGCTGCCCGCAGTACGGTGTGTTTTCATGGGGATTCCCACAGGGCGCTTGCTATCGGCCGGTCAGCTCAAACCCGCCGGGCAATTCTCCATCCCGGGAGAACCATAAGGCGGGAACTCCACTGTCACTTCGCCTTCTGGCATTTCCCGCAGTTAGAGCAGCCGTTGCAGATAATCCTGCTCCCGCAGGTGCCGCAGCTCTCCCGGAAAAAGGGGGTATAGAGATCCTCCCGGGGAACCGGCAGCCCCCAGGAATCCACAAATTTTACCAGCATGGGCTTTCCCAGATAGTTCATTCCGGACTTATAGGCCATCCGGCTTTGGAGCTGCTTGGAAGGAATATGGTAGCGCTTATTATCCTTAATAAATACCGTGCCGGTTTCAATAAAGCTGAAGGTGACGTTCTCGTGCTCACACTGCCGCCGCAGGGATTGCACCCATTCAAAACGGCAGGGGCGGGCGCCTCCATAATTCTCCCCGCCGCTGCTCACCTGCTCAATTTTCCCGGTTTTCAGCCAGCGCTCCAGCGAAACCGGCCCCAGCAGCGGAGCGCACATCACGCCCTTATGGCGAAACGGCAGTTCCATTAAAAGGGGCATCCGCTGCTCGGCGCGCTTTTGATTTTCACAGGTCACGTTGAAAAAAATGTTCTCCCAGCCATCCCCCCAATCCTGAGGCAGACAGTTGAAAACCCGCTGGGGGCGTTTTGTCAGCAGAAAAAACAGCACATCCCGGCGCTGGCGCATCATCTCCCAGGCTTCATCCCGCCACTGGTCCGCCTGCTCCAGGAAAAAGTCCGAGGTCATACACACCCGGATGGTCTCCCCGCTTTGAATTTTATAGTTTCCGCGGCGATCCCTTTGGATGGGATAGTCAAACCCGCCCTTGGTGCGGTAGATACGGGAGCCGTCCTCTCCGCGCATTTGATCCAGATAGAACATATAGCAGTTTTCACAGCCCTCGCTGCATTTGACACATCCGTGCCAGGGGTTCCAGATATCATGCACGTCCAATCCCTCCCAGAAAACAAGTCCTGCCCCTCTTTATGCCCTAAAACACAAACTGCACCAGGAGCATATAGCACAGCGTCCCGCCCGCTATGGACAAGAGCATCTGGCGTTTAACCAGATGGAGCCCCACCACAACGGCAATGGAAATCAGCTCAGGAATCCCGTGGCTGGGTGAAAAAATGGAAACCGAACGCAGGCAGTACACCACCAGGAGCCCAAACACCGCGGAGGCCAGTACCTTTCCCAAATACTGAATATACCGGGGCGTGGGCCTGTTGGAGCGAAACACCAAAAACGGCAGAAACCGGGTCAGCATCGTGCCCAGCACCACCATCAGAATTGTCATAATCTGCTGCGGCAGCGTCATCTCCCATCACCGCCTTTCTCCTGCGCGGCTTCGATTGGGCGCCGAAGCAAGGTGAGGACCCCCAGAATCCCCAGCATCGCCGGCAGTATGAAACCGTCCGCCCCAAAGGCCAGCAGGCAGATCACGGAAATCCCCAGCCCCAGAATTGCGCTGGTATGGCGTTTCTCTTTGAGCCACTGTTCCAGAAAAATGACGACAAACATCGCTGTCATGACAAATTCCAGCCCCTGGGTGTTAAATTGCAGCAGGCCGCCGAAAATTCCACCCAGTGTGGAGCCCGAGAACCAGTAGAAATGATTGAGCAGGGTGACAAAAAACTGGAACCACCCTCTGTCCACATCCGGGGGGATCTGGGCAGTATAATTGATGGAAAAGCTCTCATCGCACATACCAAAAATCAAATAGGGCTTTTTGACGCCGGTACCCTTATACTTGTCCAGCATGGAAATCCCGTAAAACAAATGCCGGGCGTTGATAAGCAGCGTCATGGCAAGGGCCTGCAATGGATGAAACGCCCCCATCAGGAGATTGACCGCTACAAACTCAACAGAACCCGCAAAGATAAACAGGCTCATAAACATGGGATACCAAAAACTGAATCCCGATGCGTTCATATAGATGCCATAGGTCAGCCCCAAAAACCAAAATCCCGCAAAAATCGGGATTGTATGGGGCAAAGCGGCGCGAAACGCCTTTAAAATCGTAGTTTTCCGGCTCATGCTGGCTCCCCTTTACCAATGTTGTCCTTATTTGCAATTTGAATTCTTGTCCCCTACTCAAACGAAACGCATCTGCAAAAACGGCCGGTGCCGTTTTACCGCTATTTGCGTTTATTATACCATAAAGCCTGAATGAACCGGGATGTTTTGCGGTTTGGCTTTGCCAAACACCGGCCGTGCTTTCGGGCCGGTGAGCGAAACTCCCTAATGTTCGCAATCTTGCGAACATTATACCATAAAAAGAAAGCGGAGCTTTCATACCCGTGGTTCAATGTTCTCTCAGCTGTCCAAATCTTTGATTTGGATAACAGCGTGAGGTTATTATACCATAAAACCCGAATCAACCGGGACGTTTCGCGGTTTGGCGTAAGCTGAATGCCGGTCGCTGCTTGACCGGCAAGCGAAACTCTATCAATCATCAAAGATGATTGCATGTTCACGCTCTGCGTGAACATTGTACCACAAAACCGCGTTCAAATGTTCTTTTTTCATGATTTATCTCTGTTTTCCCTATCAGTCCGCCCTACCGGCATAGGCCGATATACTTTCCAGCGGGAGTCCCCCTGCATCTTGACTATAAAGGCGGGGAGGCAGCCATGCTGGTCCGGGGCGCAGGGTACTTTACGAAATCGACAAAAAACAGGCGCCCGGAACTTCCGGGCACCTGTTTGAGATCCTGCTAAAAGAACCTTAATCCCCCTGGCGAATCCAATCCAGGGAAAACCGGCGAAACCGGATAGTCTGTTCCGTTTCATCCCCCTCATAGAGGATTCCCACAGTCCCGTCCGGCAGAACCGTCATCGAGTTATACATAAAGAAGCCCTCATCCACGGTACGGGAGGCACACCAGGTTTTTCCGCCGTCCTCACTCAGGCGAACGGTTCCGCGGATCCGCTCCTGGGAATCTGCCGGATTGGCGAAAAGCAGACGAAGCGCTCCATCCCCCAAATCCGGCAGCCGGATAACGCTGGATTGGCACACGGGATCCGGCAATGCAGGCTGGGGCAGTACCTGAGAAAAGCTCTCGCCGCCGTCTGTGCTCTCACAGTAGGCAACGCACCCGCTCTCCAGATGGTTTCGCAGATACACCCGGATTTTCCCATTTTCCAATTCCACCGCCTGGGATTCCGTCAGTTCCCCGCTCTGCGCCTGCAGTGTTCTGGCACTGAGAGTTTCCCCATCCAGAACCCGTCCGTCGTTGGGAGACGCCCCCCTGTGCCAGGTTTTTCCATGGTCGTCGCTGTAAATCAGAGCGCAGGACATCCTCCAAAAGATACTGTTGGTCTCATTGGAAAAATAGATGGGGAAAATAAGCCTTCCGGCATGGGGGCCCTGCTGCAGCTGAATTCCAATTCCGGGGCCGGCCCCGATAAAGCGCATCCACTCCTCTTTGACCTGATGAGTGAGATCGATAGGGGCGGACCAAGTGGCGCCGTCATCCTCAGAATAGACGGCCTCCAGGTAGGAGGTGCGCTCCACCAGGTACTCCCCGTATCCCAGATAGAGATTGCCGCACGCCTTCCCGTTGACTGTCACATCCCCAGCCTGAGACACCAAAACCGAGGTGGGGGTTCCGTCCATGGACACCAATGCCCCATCCTCCAGCAAGTATCTGGTGTTCTGACGGTCGTAGACATAACGTCTGCCCTTGTCATCGCAGCCCCGGCCCGGGCGTGACGCCACCAGCCCCACCCCGCCGGGAGTGTGGCAATAGATCATCCAGACTGTATTGGTTTGGCGATCCACCAGCATCGCCGGATCGATAGCCGCCTCGCCGTTATCACGCCCTCTGCCCGAACAGGACACGATAACCTGGACGGGTTCCCAGGTTTTCCCTCCATCCAGGCTGCGGCGGATGGCCTTATCGATCCGGTTGGGGTTGTCCTTGGAGGTATCATACCTGGCGTCAATGGCCGCGATTACCACACCGTGCTCCGTTGTCACCAGAGACGGGATGCGGTAGTGAGTGGCCTGGGACATCCCAGGGCCGAACAAAATTTCATCCTGCAAAAACTGCGGTTTCATAGGCCAGCATCATCCTTTCCTGTACTCGATTCCCTAAGAGCCTCAGCGCTGGGCTTCCTGGACATAGCTCTCAATCTCCCGGCACAGGGCCTGGATACCGGGATCTTCCTGGCTCACCGGCAAAAACGGCAGACGAGGCTCGCCGATATCGCAGCCGCGCAGGCGGATAATCGTCTTGGCGGCGCCATACAGGGAAGGATAGGACAGCAGCTTCATAATCAGGCCGGTGATGATGGTCTGCCAACGCATAGCCTCTTCAAATTCTCCGTTTTGAATACAGCTCTCCAGCTTTAAGTACAGTTCCGGCATACATCCATAGGTGCCGCCGATGCCGCCGTCAGCGCCCATCATTCTGCCTGCCAGGTACTGCTCATCCGGTCCGTTAAACACAATGAAGCCTTCCCCGCCCGCCTGTTTGAACACGTTGATCTGGCTGGCGGAATCGGAGGAATTCTTGATTCCGGCTACCCGTTCATTCTCCAGCATCTTATAAAACAGGTTCATGCTCAGGTTATAGCCGGTGGTGGCCGGGATGTTATAGATAAAGAAAGGCAAATCCGCCGCCTGGGTGATGCAGTCCCAATGGCGCTGGATGCTGTCCTCGCTCAGGCGGTAATACACACTGGGAACCGCCGCAATGCCGTGGCAGCCGCACTCCTCGGCATGGCGCGCCAGCTCGCAGGCCTCCATCGTGGAAGCGCTGCCCACATGGACAATCACGGTGAGTTCATCCCCCACCTCGTCCATAACAGCCTCTGTCACCTGCTTGCGCTCCTGGGTATTCAGCAGAAATCCTTCCCCGGTGCTGCCGCACAGATACAAGCCGTTTACGCCCTTGTCCGCATACCAGCGAACCACCTTTTTAATCCGCTGGCTGGACACCTGCATATTCTCATCATAGGGGGTGTTCAGCGCGATGTTTACACCGCCGAAACGGGACGTATCATACTTTCTCTTCATTACACGATTCCTTCCTTTCCGGGTTGGGCGCCAAAACGGCTCCTTTTGCTGTATCGCCGCAGGCCTCTGTGTTCCGCCTGCTTCAATTCGGTTTTTAGTGTAGCACGGAAGCGGGGTAAAAACAACCGTTTTGGAAATTTTTTTTATTTTCTATCCCCAACATTGAAAAAGTCGTTTAAAAACGCTATAATAAAGATTAAAAACAGAGTATTTGTTTGGAAGCGTGGAACTTTTTCGGTGCAATTTGTATCATTTTACCCGGAAAGCCCGCACCTAAACCAACCCGCCGTCAGAGAAACTGAACGGCGGTACAGCAAACCAGTGGAAGGAATGAACATCGTGATGACAAAACAGGAAGTTTTCGCACAAATCAAAGGTGGGCTTATCGTCTCCTGCCAGGCTCTGCCTGAGGAGCCCCTTCACAGCTCCTACATCATGTCCCG
The DNA here is from genome assembly GCA_021771035.1 of Marvinbryantia formatexigens. Classification (GTDB taxonomy): domain Bacteria; phylum Bacillota; class Clostridia; order Oscillospirales; family Ruminococcaceae; genus CALXEM01. Next base: position 17,328 of record JAETPU010000004.1, read on the forward strand.
GATGGCGTATTCCGCCATGCTGGGCGGGGCGTGCGCGATTCGGGCAAACAGCGTCGAGGACATTACCGAGATTAAAAAGCTGGTACCCCTTCCGGTGATAGGCATTATCAAAACGGTATATGACGATTCTCCGGTCTACATCACCTCCACTGCCCAGGATGTCCGGGCTTTGGCGGCGTGCGGGGTGGATATTATTGCCATGGACGCCACAGACCGTCTCCACCACGGAGGAAAAACCCTGGAGGACATCTTCCCGGCGCTGCGGCAGGAATTCAAGGAAATGATTTTCATGGCGGACTGCTCCTGCTTTGAGGATGGAGTACGCGCACAAAAGCTGGGCTTCGACTGTGTGGGAACCACCCTATCCGGCTACACCCAGGCCACACAGGGAACCGCCCTGCCCAACTTCAGCCTGATGGAACGCTTTGCCAAGGAGCTGGAGCTTCCGGTGATAGCCGAGGGCGGGATTTGGAGCCCCGAGCAGCTCAGACAGGCCTTCCAATGCGGTGTCCATGCGGCAGTGGTGGGCACGGCCATCACCAGGCCCAGAGAGATTACCCGTCGTTTTGCGGATGCGCTCAAATAGGCTTTAGGCTTGGAGGCGCAGCCTCTGGAAAGGAGTGGTCAGCCATCATGAAAATTGCAGCAGCGGACATTGGCGGAACCGCGATTAAATATGGGCTTTATTCCCAGGACGGTACCTGCCTGAAATTTGCGGAGTCCCCTACCGATACTAAAAATGGCGGGGCGGCGCTGATACGTCAGGTGGGGGATTTGCTGGAGTCCCTCGGCGGCGCGCAGCGCATCGGCATCAGCACAGCGGGCCAGGTGGATCCCAAAACCGGCACCATCCTGTTTGCCACGGACACCATTCCGGGTTATACCGGAACACCCGTGAAGCGCCTTTTGGAGGAACGCTTTCAGATTCCGGCGGCGGTGGAGAACGATGTCAACAGCGCCGCGTTGGGGGAAGCCCATTTCGGTGCGGCCCGCGCCTATCCTGATTTTTTATGCCTGACCTATGGCACCGGGATCGGCGGCGCCATTATCCGGGGCGGGGAAATTGAATACGGCGCCACCTTCTCCGCCGGGGAATTCGGCCATCTTATCACCCACGCCGGGGGCAAGCCCTGCACCTGCGCATCCAGAGGCTGCTATGAGCAATATGCCTCCACACGCGCGTTATGCGCCCTGGTAAAGGAGAAAACAGAGAAAAGCTTGAATGGCCGGGAAATATTTCATATAATAGAAGATAATGATATTGTCGCGCAGTGTGTGGCACAATGGAAAGAGGAGATTGTGCAGGGCCTCGCCTCACTGGTGCACATCTTTAATCCCGCCTGCATCGTGCTGGCCGGAGGAATTATGAATCAGCCCGGCCTGGTGGAATCCCTGGAAGCGCAGCTCAAAGAGTGGATTATGCCCAATTATCGCGGGGTGCGCCTTATGCGCTCCAGCCTGGGCAGCCGGGCCGGAACTCTGGGCGCCGTATATCGGGCGGCAACACTGGAGTGCCAGGGTTCGGAAAAAGCCCGGTTCTGATTCTGCTTATGTCTTAACTATTTGCCTATTTGCCACACACGCTCAGTACCAATTCCAAAAGGAAGGGTGCCCTCGTCTTGGCGGGAGCAAGGTTTATGAAAATGTCCTGCGAACTCATCAACAAAATCGGCGCACATTATAAGGCTTTTACAAAAACCGAGAAAAAAGTGGCCGATTATATTATGGAAAATCCCCGGGAGGTCCTGTACCTGTCCATCTCAGATTTAGCGGAACGCTGTGGTGTGGGAGATACCACGGTGTTTCGTTTTTGCCGTACTCTGGATTTGGGCGGATATCAGGAGTTTAAAATGAATCTTGCCCAGAGCATCTCCTCTGAGGCCAATATTATCGCGTCCGCCAAGTCCATCCGGCTTCAGGATACGGTTCCCGAGGTGTGTTCCAAGCTGTTGACGATGGAACAGGAGGTTTTGCAGGCCACCCATCAAATGCTCAAAGCTGAGGACATCTCCAAGGCGGTGGGGATGCTGGAAAAGGCCAGCCGAATCTGTTTTTTCGGTTTCGGAGCTTCCGGCGTTACGGCGCTGGCGGCCAAGAACCGGTTTCTGCGCGTGATTCCCTATGTGTTTTATGAGCAGGATTCCCATACCCAGTCTATGGCGGCCGCATTGATGAAGCCTGGTGAGCTGGCGGTGTTTATCACCTATTCCGGCACCACCAAGGATATGCTGGACGTGGCAAAATCCTGCCGCCGGGCCGGCGCCAGCAGTATCTGTATTACCCGGTACACCAAATCCCCTATTACGGAATTAGCGGATGTCATTCTGCTGTGCGGCGCCAATGAAGGCCCGATGCAGGGCGGAGCAATGGCCACAATGATTTCTCAGCTCTACTTAGTGGACATTTTGTACACCGAGTACTACCGCCGCAATTTTGAGCGCTGCGTGGAAAACCGCCGGCTGGCAGTGGAGTCTATCTCCGGCAAGCTGCTGTAAAAATAGTTTCTCCATAATACTCCTGAGGGTTTCACCGCCTCAGGAGTATTTTTCTTTGGGCAAGCCGCTCCCGCTCTGACGGAAAAAGAAGCTGCTTCGGCTGTAAAAGTTGAGCCTAAACGGCACACTCCGATGTGACCCCGCAAGCTAAAACCAAGGTATCATATCAACGATAGTTCCCATGAAGAGGCGGAATCCGGATTGGGTCCCCTGGAGGTATCGGCTTTTGCCATAAAATATGCAATGCGTTTTCATGGGGACGGCTTATCCCCAGTGTTCTTCGACAATGCACAAGCTTATGATAGGAAGGCACAAAGCAAAACCATCCGTGCGCCGGCGGCTTGCGGCGGCTTTAAAAAACCATCATTGGGCTAACCAAGGATTAAGGGACATCCAGCAGAGGCCCAGCATTACACGGCATTGTTGCCCGTGAAGAGGAAAATGCGCTTACCGCTTACTATGAAAACGGATAGATGTATCAGATTGCTCTGTATTTTCTTCACCTTTGCAAAATTTGCTCCCCTTCAAAAGCCCTCCGACAGAACTTCTCCCGGCTCTGACGGGGCTCAAACGAAAGCGAATATAAAAGAGCCGGAGCCATGAGAGCTTTCTCATGGTTCCGGCTCTATTCATCAGCAAATTTCCCAGGCTCTACTCCGCGGGCTTTTGCGCATATTTAAAGAAGGCACGGTAGGAAAACGGCGAGAGAATGACCTGCTGGACCTGTTTGCCCACGCCATAATAGGAGGTTTCAAAGAACACCGGGATTGCGGGGGCCAAATCCAGTATCATCTGCTCGGCCCGCACATAGCACTCCACCATTTCCTCCATGCTCCCCGCCAAAGAGGCGTCCTTTAAAAGCTGCTCGAAAATCGTACGATCTGAGCCCGCCCACAGCGTCTGCTCGCTGGCGAAGTTCTCCAGGACAGAGGCCGGGCTGTTATAGGTGGCGCTCATGGGGACTAAAGCCATGTCATAATTTTGGGAACGGATCCTGGAATCCATTTCCTCCATGGACAGGGATTCGATATTGATATAGGCTCCCAGGCGGTTCTGCCACTGCTCCTGCAGCATCCCTGCCAGAAGCGGTAAATTAGACTGGTTGGGAACCAAAAGCGTCACCTTCGGCAGACGGGAAACCTCCAGCTGCTCCAGCCCGGAACGGAATTGATCCAGCGCGGCAGCTTCATCGAACGCTGATTTCAGCTTATCCGCCGCCAGTTCCCGATAGGAGTTCCCCGACAATGTTACGGCCGAGGGCACAATGCCAAAAGCGGTCTGCTCATTTTGAACCATGGACGAATTGAGTTCGCTCAAATCCAGCGAATGGGCGATTCCCCTACGCAGGCTGCTGTTCTGGAACAGGGAATTTTCCGGATTAAACTGAATCGTCCAAACCGTGTCCTGAAACTGATGGACCTGCACCCTATCCTGCAGCTGGCCCACCTCCTCAAAGGTGAGCGGCGCCAAATCCGTATCCCCATTCAGCAGGCGCTGGCTGGTATTGGCCGTATCATCCTGTAAATACAGGGTCATTCCTCCGGCCACCGAAGGGGTTTCGGACTGGTATCCCCGGTTGGCGCGCAGCACCACATATTTCTGGGGATCCCAGGTCGTAACCGCAAACGGGCCGTTAAACAGCGAATTTTTGATGGTTACGCCATACTTACCCTTCTGATCCTGAAAAAACTTCTCATTGCAGGGCATGGCGGCGGCGGAGGTCAACAGTTCCTCGAACAGGGGATTGGCATAGTCCAGATGAATCACCAGCGTGTAGTCATCCGGCGCCTGTACGCCGATGAGCTCCGGGGAAAGCTCCCCGCTTAAAACTTCCGACGCATTCTGCAGGCATAAAAAGCTCTGGGCAGAGGGCGCACCGGTTTGGGGATCCATAAGGCGCCTCAGAGCAAATACGAAATCATGGGCTGTCACCGGAGTTTCCTCATCGCTCCATTTGGCATTCTCCCTCAGATAAAAGGTATAGGTTTTTTGATCCTCGGAAATTTCCCAGCGCTGGGCCACGCCCGCAAGCAGCTCCCCATCCTTTCCCCGCCGCAGCAGCCCCTCAAAGCTGTTTTCCACAATCATGAGCTCCTCTTTGGAGCTTGCCAGCTGGGGATCAAAAGTCGTGGGGTTTGCGGTAATATCGTAACGGAATATTTGCCCTGACGTGCCCTTTTTGCATCCGGCAAACAGGAATACCAATACCAGGACAACAGAGAAAACCTTGTAATATCGTTTCATGACAGCACTCCTGACTCGACGGCGTTGCACAACTATCATAATGTTAGGAGCGCTGGTATTCCCCGTCTACAGCGGGGAGCGGACAGCTCTCCTCAACAGCGTTATGTTCAATTTGCCCTACAGTTCTTCCCAAATTTTCACAAGCACAGTATTTAAAGTGTAACATGAGTTATTTGCAACATCAAGTGCGGCAAAAAACTTTAATAAATGTTTAAGGAGCCGGTCAAAAAATATCCTTTAAATGGAAATTTTTTATCTGGCTGTCCCCTCTTCCTGTTACACCGGCAAACCAAGGCATATTTCCGCCAGCTGCCCCGGTTCGGAGACCAGCGCCTGGGCCCCGGCCTTTCGGAGTTCCTCGGACTCCCGGAATCCCCACAGCACCCCCACAGGATGCGCCCCGCTGTTTACGCCTGTGAGCATATCCACGCCGGAGTCCCCCACAAAACAGGTTTCCCCAGGCGTGACACCCGCCAGCTTTATCATTTCCAGGACTGCCTGAGGGTTTGGTTTTGTGGGCACGCCTTCCCTTTGGCCAAAAACACAGGTGAAATCGATCCCCGCAAAGAGTGTTTTCACCATGAGGCTTGTAAAAGCATGGGCCTTGTTGGAAAGGACACCCAACTGTATTCCCCTCTCCCGCAATATCGTCAGCTGTCCGCCGATTCCCGGATAGGGCTTCGATTCCCGCAAATAGTATTTCTCATAGTTCCGGTCAAATTCCGCTTTTACCTGCGCTAACAATTCGGGCGTTCTGTCCTGGGGCGGGACAATGCGCTCAATGAGTTTATAGACCCCGTTTCCCACAAAATACCGGTACTCCTCCTGGGGATGTGTGGGAAAGCCAAACGTTTGCAGTGCACAATTACAGCTGTAGGCCAAGTCGGCAAGGGTATTGACCAATGTCCCATCCAAATCAAACAGCGCCAGCTTGATTGCCATATCAATCATCCTTCCTTTCCATAGCCGCAGCAGCTCCACTTTATAAATTTTCCATGAAAGGGATTTAAAAGACAAAAACACGAACTGGAACGTTTTATTGAAACAAATTGGTTGCGGGCCGAAGGGCCGCGGCACTTTTGGCGCAATATGGTTTGATTGCGGCAAGTTGGCATCCGCAAACCTGTTTTGCTGATAAATCATCCTTTCATGGGGGCTGCCGGTCTCTATACCCGTGCCCGACAAGCTGCCGCCTATCGGTTACGGTAAGAGAGAGGTTCACCGCCCTCATATCGCGGGGAACGGTTCGGGCACAGCTTGAACCGCCGATTCTGCCGCAATAAAAATACAACCAAACTGTACAGTGTCAAACGCTGCCGCCATTCGGCAGCCCAACGTTCAGTTAAAAGCGAAGCCCGCTGCATTTCTCCAAAAAAGCAGGCGCAGCCTCCCAGTGAGGCTCGCCCGCTTTGAGTGTATCATCCTGTCTTTAGTTCCGCCCGTCTGAAAGGCACAATGTCCGGGCAGCCGCATCCTTTGCAGCATCCGGTTTAACCCTCATCCTATCCCAAGAACCCGGTTCTGAATTTAAACTGCCGGATTTTTTGAGAGCCGTTCTTCCCGGGGATTGCGCCTTCAGGCCCCTGCCCGAGGCGTACGCGGAACACAAGCGGCTTACTGCATGGCATCAATCTGCGCGATCAAAAGCTCCCGCAGCACCGCCGGGTTTCCCTTGCCCTTGGAGGCCCGCATACATTGACCCACCAAAAAGCCAACCACGTTGGTCTTTCCGTTCTTATAGTCGCTTACGGCTTTGGCGTTGGCATCCAGCACATCACGGACAATGGCCTGAAGGGCGGAATTGTCACTGATCTGTGCCAGGCCCTTTTCCTCAACCACCTGCTGGGGGCTCTTCTGGGTAAACATGATCTCCTCCAGCACGGTTTTCGCGCCGGTATTGGAGATAGTCCCGTCCTCCACCAGCTTCACCATGGCCACCAGGTTTTCCGGAGTCAGGGAAGTGTCGTCAAAGGAGATCGACTTCTCATTGAAAATCCGGGAGATATCCCCCAGAATCCAGTTGGAGATATTCTTGGGCTGCACCGTTCCCAACGCGGCGCAGGCCTCAAAGAAGCGGGATTTTTCCACATTCTCTGCCAACAGGTTGGCGTCATAGAACGGCAGAGAAAACTCCCTCATATAGCGGGGGATTTTTACGTTGGGAAGTTCCGGGATAGAATCCTTGAGCTGCTGGACCTTCTGCTCGTCCACCACAATGGTCAGCAGATCCGGCTCGGGAAAATACCGGTAATCCTGAGCGTCCTCCTTGGAGCGCAGCAGGAAATTCTGCCCCTTCAGGTTATCCCAGCGGCGGGTTTCCTGATGAATTTCCCCTCCGTTTTCCAGCACCTCAATCTGGCGCTGGGCCTCGTATTCAATGGCGCGCACAGCACCGCTGAAGGTATTGACATTCTTCATTTCGGTACGGGTTCCGAATGCCTTGGAACCCGCCGGCCGCACGGAGACGTTGATATCACAGCGGATAGAGCCCTCCTGCATCTTGCAGTCGGACACATCGATGTACTGCAAAATGGATTTAATGGTCTCCAGATAGGCCTTGGCCTCCTGGGCCCCGCGCAAATCCGGCTCTGAGACAATCTCAATCAGCGGGACTCCGCAGCGGTTAAAATCCACCAAGGAACCGGAAAAGCTCTCATCATGCAAAAGCTTTCCGGCATCCTCCTCAATATGGATTCTGGTGATGCCGATCCGCTTGGTATTGGCATTCTCATCGATAATTACGTCCAGATAGCCATTTCCGCACAGCGGGATATCAAACTGGGAAATCTGATAGGCCTTGGGCAAATCCGGATAGAAATAATTCTTTCTGTCCTGCTTGCACACATTATGGATTTCACAGTTCAGCGCATGGCCCATTTTAATGGCATACTCCACCACCTTCTCGTTGAGGGTGGGCAGCGTACCGGGCATCCCTGTGCAGATGGGGCAGCAATTTGAGTTCACCTGGGAACCGAAGGAGTTTTTACAAGAACAATAGATTTTAGTATCTGTAGAGAGTTCGGCATGGACTTCCAAGCCTACTACAACTTCATATTCCATATTAATCGACCATCCCTTTCCGGAATTGTGCTGATTTCACCGGGGCGAAATTCGAATTTCCAGGGTTCGAACGATACAAACCGATAGTAAAGAAACCCTGAGGAGTACAATAAGCACAGCCGGCAAACAAACCGGCTATTACCGCCTGCAAAGAGCCGTTCCTGATTGATAGGCCATATTGCCATCGGTTTCCCGAGTACATGGTGCCAAGCGGAGCACTCCGCCCGCTATGCCAGCCCGGGAACACATCCGCTCCCCTTCCCTTTTACAGCTGGGGAACCTCTACCAGGGAGCCGCCCATGAGCTGCTCATAGCCAAACGCCGTATTCAGGAGCGTCTGCTCGGAGAACTTGGGGCCAATCAGCTGCATTCCAACAGGCAAATTTCCCGCCCCAACCGGACAGGGCAGCGAAATGGCGGGCAGGCCTGCAATGTTGACCGTGACGGTGCAGAGATCCCCCGCGTACATCTTGAGGGGATCATCCAGCTTTTCTCCCAGGCGGAAGGCTCTGGAAGGCGCGGTGGGCGTCAGAATGACATCGCAGCCCTCAAAGGCCTGTGCAAATTCCGCCGCAATGCGCTGCTGCATCAGCTTAGCGCGCTTATAGTAGGCGTCATAATAACCGGAACTGAGCACAAAGGTACCCAGCATAATGCGCCGCTTGACCTCGTCGCCAAAGCCCTCGCTGCGGGTACGCTCATACATATCCGTCAAGTTCTCATACTGAGCGGTGCGGTAGCCATATTTTACGCCATCGAACCGGGCCAGATTGGAGGAGGCCTCCGCAGAGGAAATGATGTAATAGGCACCCAGGGCATAGTCGGTGCTGGGAAGGCTGATTTCCTTGAGTGCGGCGCCTGCCTCCTTCAGTTTAGCGGCGGCATCCAGGACAATTTTTTTCACGTCCTCATCCACACCCGCGCCGAAATACTCCTTGGGAATTCCAATTACGCGTCCGGACAAATCCGGGCTGAGATTTGCGGTAAAATCCTCATAGGACCGCGCCGCGCTGGTGGCATCCATGGGATCATGCCCGCAAAGGGCCTGGTACAGCATGGAAACATCCGTGACGCTGCGGCCGATGGGCCCGATTTGATCCAGCGATGACGCAAAGGCCACCAAGCCGTACCGGGAAACAGAACCGTAAGTGGGCTTCAGGCCGATTACGCCGCAGTACGCCGCGGGCTGCCGGATGGAGCCGCCGGTATCCGAGCCCAAGGCCAAAACCGCCTCGCCGGCACACACAGCGGCAGCGGAGCCGCCGGAGGATCCGCCGGGCACACAGCTGAGATCCCGGGGGTTCCGGGTCTTTTTGAAGTAGGAAGTCTCTGTGGAAGAGCCCATAGCGAACTCGTCCATATTGAGTTTTCCGATGGGAATCATTCCGCAGGCATCCAGTTTCTTCACCACTGTGGCCTCATAGGGCGGCACAAAGTTGTACAGCATCCGGGATGCGCAGGTGGTGAGCAGATCCTTCGTCACAATATTGTCCTTGATTCCCAGCGGAATACCCGCCAGCGGGTGCAGCGCCTCGCCCTTTGCCCGGCGCTCGTCCACGGCTTTGGCTGCCGCAAGAGCGCCTTCGCGGTTCAGCGTGATATAGGCTCCCACCTTGTCCTCCACCGCGTCAATGCGTTCGAAAACCGACTGCGTCACTTCCTGGGAGGTACAAGCCCCTTCCCGGAGCAATTTGGACAGCTCCGAAGCCGTTAACCGATAAAAATCCATATTCAAAACCTCCAAATTGCGTTTATTCCACTGTCTTCGGGACTACGACACATCCCGCCTGAGTTGCAGGCGCGTTCCTGAGCACATCATCCCGGCGCAGGGACTCTCCCACTACATCCCGGCGCAGCTGCATCACGTGCTGCACATCCACCTGAACCAATTCATCCTCCAGGGGCGGAAGCTTCTCCACCATGCCGATGATGTCCTTCATCTGGGTTTCAAACTGGGCCAGTTTATCCTCTTCCAGCTTGAGCTGAGCCAGCTTTGCAATATGCTGCAGATCAATCTCCATCTGTCAATTCATCCTCTCCGTTAGCTTCGATCATTTCTATGAAATCGGCCTCGGTTAAGACCGGTACTCCCAGGCTTTGCGCCTTGGTGAGCTTGCTTCCGGCTTCTTCTCCGGCCAGAACATAGCTGGTTTTTTTGGAAACGCTGGTGGTGACCCGCCCGCCAAAGGCAACAATTTTCTCACTGGCCTGCTGCCGGGTCATATTGGGCAGCGTCCCCGTGAGCACAAAGGTTTTTCCGGAGAGCAGCGTTCCCTGCTCCCGTTTGGCGGCGGTCATATTGACACCCGCCGCCTTGAGGCGTTCAATCATCTCATGGGTGGATTCCATGGCGAAATAGTTGACTGCAAACTGAGCCATCACCTCTCCAAAGCCGTCAATCTGGGTAATTTCCTCCACTGTGGCTTCAGAGAGCTTATCCATAGTCTCAAACCGATCCGCCAGCAGCTGCGCCGCCTTCTGCCCGATGCTGGGAATACCTAGGCCGTACACAAGCCGCGCCAGATCCCGGCTTTTGGATTGTTCCAGGGAACGCATCAGATTCGCCGCGCTCTTTTCCCCCATGCGCTCGATGCCCTGCAGCTGCTGGGCGGTGAGATAATATAAATCGGCGGGGGTTTTCACAAGCCCCTGATGGGTTAAATTCTCCAGAATCGCCCGGCCCATGCCGTCGATATCCATGGCATCCCGGGAGACAAAGTGAATCAGTGTGCGAAGCAGCTGCGCCGGGCACTCCGGATTGGGGCAGCGCAGCACCGCCTCCCCCTCCTGCCGCACCGCCTTGGCGCCGCATACCGGACACAGCTGAGGCAGTTGGTACACAGGGCGGCTGTCATCATGCTCCTGCACCCCTACCACCTCCGGGATAATATCCCCGGCTTTGCGTACCAGGATGGTATCCCCAATGGAGATGCCCTTCTCCGTAATAAAATCCTGATTGTGCAGAACCGCCCGGCTCACTGTGGTTCCCGCCAGCTGGATAGGTTCGAAGACAGCCGTAGGCGTCATGGCGCCGGTGCGCCCCACCTGAACCTGAATATCCAGAAGGGTTGTGGGTTTCACTTCGGGAGGATACTTAAAGGCGACCGCCCACCGGGGGAATTTCGCTGTGGCGCCCAGGGAGACCCGCTGGGAGAAATCGTCCACCTTGATGACGGCGCCGTCAATATCAAAATGGAATTCCTCCCGGTGCTCCCCGATACGCCGTACCTCCTGCACTGCCGGCTCAATGGAGCCGAACCGCCGGTAGGACGGCGAAACCGGGAACCCGCAGTCCCTGAGGTAATCCAAGGATTCCTGATGCCCGGCAAGCTCCTTCCCGCGAATTTGCTGCACATTAAAGACAAAGATATCCAGGCGGCGCTTGGCCGTCACCTTGGCATCCTTCTGCCGAAGAGAACCTGCCGCCGCATTCCGCGGATTCTTGAAGGGAGGCGCGCCGCTGAGTTCCTGCTCTTCATTGAGCTTATCAAAGACCTCCCGGGGCATATATACCTCTCCCCGCACCTCCAAATACTCGGGCGCAGGCGACACCCTGAGGGTTTTGGGGATGGATCGGATGGTTCTTAAATTGCCCGTGACATCCTCGCCCACCAGGCCGTCCCCGCGGGTGGAGCCCCGCACGAATTCCCCGTTTTCATATTCCAGAGACACGGAAAGCCCGTCGATTTTCGGTTCCACGACATACTGCGGCTGTTCCACAGTCTGGCGAACACGCTCGTCGAATTCCCGGAGTTCTTCCTCATGAAACACATCCTGAAGGGACCCCATCTGGACGGTATGCTCCACAGGGGCAAAGGTGTTGAGCGCCATTCCGCCCACACGCTGCGTCAAAGAATCCGCGCTTGCAAACTGCGGATATTGCTCCTCTAACCGAGCCAGCTCATGGATGAGCGTATCGTATTCGTAATCCTCCACCTCAGGATCATCCAGAACATAGTACCGATAGGCCAGATGCTCCACCCGTTTGCGCAGAGCCTCTACCTTCTGCCGGATATCCTGCAGTTCCTTTTCGTTTTCCATTTTCCTGACCATGATTGGTTCCCTATAAAAGCGGGAGGGAACTCAATCATGCCTCCTTTTCAAGTTCTGTGGTGCTGCTTAAACAGCAGGAGGCACTTCGTGCCCACAACAAATACCGAAATGGGAAATTTGTCTGATAATTCTTTTTCCAAAGCCTGCCCGCGGACAGTTCCCGCACCTGCGCTGAATCCGGGGAAGTTCCTTCCAAAAAACGTTGAGATTGCGAGTATCCCTTAATACACACCCCAGCGGCGCGCCGCGGTACTGAAGGCGGCAGTTTGCTTTATGTCCAATAGCATAAACCAAATCCGCAGCCCTTATGCGGTTTCATGCCCACAGCGGTTAAAATTGCCCGTTGAGATGTCATTTTTCCCGCCGTACGGTTTTGGGATTGGCATACCCGCCTGCAAATGGAGATTTCAGGGCTCCTTCAGGGAACCGGAGATTCCCTTCCCTGAAAGCCTTACGGCAAAACCACCCCGCAAACAGCCGGCGGGCGCCAGCAGATTGTCCTGGAGGAATCATACCGGCATAACAGCCGGGACGTTTTGCGGTTTGGCTTTGCCAAACACCGGCCATGCCTTTGAACCGGTGAGCAAAACTCCTTAATAATCACGCTTTGCGTGATTATTATACCATAATTGCAAGCCGCCCATCGGCTTGCTACCAGAACGGTAAAAGAAACGCATTTGCAAAAACGGCTAATGCGGTTTCATCCCTATTTGCGTTTATTAGACCATAATGTCTGAATCAGCCGGGACGTTTTGCGGTTTGGCTTTGCCAAACACCGGCCACGCCTTTGGGCCGGTGAGCAAAACTCCTTAATGTTCGCAGTGTCTGCGAACATTATACCATATTCTCCCCAAAATCGGTACCGCTATTTTCCGGTTTATTCCACAAAACCTGCGATTCTCTATCCTCTTCTGCATCTCTGCAAAAAGTGAAAAGAGGTTTTCCAAAAAAACGGGCTCCTCCGTCCAGAACAGGCGCTGTCAAGCGAAATACCTTTACAGGGATTCCAGCTCCATCAACCCCGATTTCCTATCGCAGCAGCTTTCCCATCAGCATCTTTAAAAGCCTGTTCCAGCCTGTTTTCCTCAAAGAATACGAGAGCCGCAGTTCCGCTGTGTGCTGCCGACACAAGAACGCCACGGAAAACGGTTCACCCGGGAAAGCAGGCAATCAAGGGAGCCTACCGCTTTCATTTGCTTCCCGGCAATCCCTGGAACTTTCTCTGCAGCAAGCGGTAAGGCCCCAGGAGTTCCCTTCCCATCACGGAAAAGGAACCGGAGAATTTTCTTCACCGGCTCCCCGAATTGTGTTTTACCGTTTTGCACAAGGCCTCCTCTTTCTGCGGAACAGACAGGCGATTGGCGTGCGGGGGACTCCTGCGCAGCTTCCCGCAGTTTCCCAGCTCCAGACGCCGACAGCACCTGCTGGGACGACTGAGGCGGCGCCTCATATCCCCGAGGGACGCTGCGGGGGAAAATCAGGAAATAATATCCCGCCAGCAAAAGCACAAGTGCCATACACACCGCCAAAATAGTCCAGAGAAAGAAGCGTTCCCTGCCCCCTGCCTTCATCACAGATTATCCAAAACCGTCCGGACAATATGGCTAACTCCCAGGCCGAACACCTCTAAAAGCTCCAGCGCAGGGCCGGAACAGCCAAAGGTATCCTGAACGCCCATTTTAATCACCTGAGTGGGGCATTCCTCACAAACTACGCTGCACACCGCGTCGCCCAAGCCGCCGATGACATTGTGCTCCTCAACCGTTATGAGCTTTCCTGTCTCCTTGGCGGCCTTCACAATAATTTCACGGTCAATGGGTTTAATGGTATGGATATTAATCACCCGTGCCGAGACATGATGCTGCTCTTTGAGTTCCTTTGCCGCAGCCAACGCGCGCTCCACCATCAGCCCAGTGGCAATAATGGTAATATCATTTCCCTGGGCCAGGGTAACGCCCTTGCCAATCTCAAATTTGTAGGTGGCTTCGTCGTTGATGACGGGGACCGGCAAGCGTCCAAAGCGCAGATACACAGGGCCCTCATGTTCAGCGGCGGCACGAACGGCGGCCTTGGCCTCCACATCATCCGCGGGATTGAGAATTACCATCCCCGGAATACTGCGCATGAGAGCGATATCCTCACAGCACTGATGGGTGGCGCCATCCTCCCCTACTGAGATTCCCGCATGGGTGGCGCCGATTTTCACATTCAGGTGCGGATAGCCGATAGAGTTGCGGATCTGCTCAAAGGCTCTTCCCGCCGCAAACATCGCGAAAGAGCTGGCAAACGGAATTTTTCCGCAGGATGCAAGGCCGGCGGCAATCCCCATCATATCCGCTTCGGCAATGCCGCAGTCAATGAACCGTTCCGGGAATTTCTTCTGAAAAATTTCCGTCTTGGTGGCTTTCGCCAGATCGGCATCCAGTACCACAATATTTTCATTCTGCGCTCCCAGTTCAGCCAGGGCCTCCCCATAGCTTTGCCTGGTCGCCTTTTTTACTATTTCAGCCATTTTCATGATCCTTCCTTTCTAAACGAGACGGGATATTCTGTGAGGCGCCGCGCCCAAAACTCCTCCGGTTCGCCTGAGGGCGCAAACGCCGGCATCATCAGGCCTGAGGCCCTTCCAGGGCTTCCTGCACAGCCTTCAAATCATTCATTGCAATTTCATATTGTTCGGCGTTGGGAGCCGTCCCATGCCAGGCGCCGTTGTCCTCCATAAAGGAGACATCCTTGCCCTTGATGGTCTTTGCAATAATGGCACTAGGCATACCCTTTGTCTGGCGAGCCTGTGCAAAGGCCGCCTCAATCTGAGAAAAATCATGGCCGTCAATGGAGATAACATGGAAACCGAAGGCGCGGAACTTCTGCGCAATATCTCCAGGGGAGCAGATGTCGTCCACCCGGCCGTCAATCTGCAGGCCGTTGTTGTCCACAATTACGCACAGGTTGTCCAGCTTATGATGGGCGGCAAACATACTGGCCTCCCAGACCTGTCCCTCCTGGATTTCACCGTCGCCCAAAACGGTATAAACCCGGTAATCCTCTTTGGAGAGCTTGGCGTTGAGCGCCATTCCGCAGGCAGCGGAAATCCCCTGACCCAGGGAACCCGTGGACATATCCACGCCGGGGATATGCTTCATATCCGGATGCCCCTGCAGGAGCGCGCCCACATGGCGCAGATGCGAAAGCTCCTCCTGCGGGAAAAACCCCTTGAGGGCCAGCACCGAGTACAGGACCGGCGCACAGTGCCCTTTGGACAGCACAAAGCGATCCCGTCCCGCGGCCTTTGGATCCTCGGGCGAGACTTTCATCTCCTGAAAATACAAATACGTCAACAGATCCGCAATGGAAAGCGAACCGCCTGGATGGCCGGATTTTGCATGGTAAACGCCCTCAATGACGCCCATGCGGACCTGGCACGCTTTTTGCCTGAGAGTATGTTCCATCTGTTCGTTCATGCCGTGATACCTCCAACAAAGATAAGTTTGGATTGGCCGTTGGGACAGTGTGCCCGAAAACAATGTGACGGCCCCTGCAATATTTAATTTCTATTTCTTTAAATTGGCCAGCCCATCCCGGGTGCCAAAGACACGCTCCTCCAGCAGCTCTATCATCTGGGCCACCGCATCCTCCTCACAGTCCCGCAAAACCAAGTCTGCGGCCTGTTTTACCTGCTCAGGCGCGTTGCCCACCGCTGCGCCCAGGCCCGCGGCACTGAGCATCTGAATATCATTGTAGTAGTCTCCGATTGCAATGATGCGTTCTAGCGGAATGCCCACCAGTTCGCTTAACTGCCTGAGTGCATTGCCTTTGGAAATCCCCTTGGGAATCATCTCAAAATAGGTTTCGCTGGTGGAGACATAGTCCACACCCTGGGGATACCGCTCCCTGAGAAAGCGCTCCAGCTGGGGCTTTTCCCCATGCTCGGAAATAAAAAGCATTTTATAGGGATTGACCGCAATATCCTCCAGCGTGCAGGGCTGATACTCCAGCTTTTCCACCGCACGCAGCACGTTGGTGGTGTCATTGTGGGAAAAGAGCATTGCGCCGTTTTTGGTCCAGGCCACAATTCCAACCTGGGGGAAGTGTTCCATTACTGCCGCCGTAGCCTTTCGAAAGCAGTCCTCCAGCACAGTTTCACGGTAATACTGCCCTGTCTGATAGCTGTAGATGCAGCCGCCATTGATATGGATGGTAGGCAGCGTCACCTCAAGCTGGCGGGCATATACCAGAGCTGATTCCACAGAGCGGCCGGTGGCCAGGGTGAAATTGCCGCCCCTGCGCATAAACTGCCGGATAGCCTGTTCATTTTTTACGCTCAAGCCCTGCCTTGCCCTGAGAAGTGTGGCGTCGATATCGGTGATCAATAAAAAATCTGAACGCTGACAGTCAGCCATATTAAGCAATCGTTCCTTTCAAAGAAGTGAGAAATTTGGTGAAATATGCGGGCAGTTCACTGGTAAATTCCAGATATTCCCCGCTGCGGGGATGCACAAATCCCAGGGTTTTCGCATGAAGGCACTGCCCCTTTAGGGATGTGATAACCTTCTTGGGCCCATACAGCGGATCCCCAGCCACAGGATGGCCGATGTGGGCCATATGTACCCGGATTTGATGGGTGCGACCGGTGTACAGACGGCAGCAAACATGGGTAAACCCTGCATAACGCGCGATAACTTGATACTCCGTTCTTGCAGGACGGGAATTTTGCAGTACAACGGCCATTTTTTTGCGATCCTTTGGGCTGCGTCCAATCGGGTATTCCAAAACGCCCTGCTCCTGGCCCAAATTGCCGTATACTACGGCTTCATATTCCCGTTTGAAGGTGTGCTCCTGAATCTGTTTAGCCAGCCCCAGATGGGCAAAATCATTCTTTGCCACCATCAAGAGGCCGCTGGTGTCCTTATCGATACGGTGCACGATTCCGGGACGGATAACCCCGTTAATCCCGGACAGGGACGCCCCGCAGTGGAAGAGCAGCGCGTGTACCAGCGTGCCGGTGTCATGGCCGGGGGCCGGATGCACCACCATCCCCTTGGGCTTGTTCACTACCAGAAGATCGTCATCCTCAAAGAGGATATCCAGCATCATTTCCTCAGGCTCGAGCGATAGTGGCTTGGGTTCACCCACACAGACCAAAAGGGCATCACCCTGGCGCAGACGGCTGTTTTTTTGAACCGGAGCACCGTTGAGCAGAACCTGCCCCTCCTGGATCAGCCGCTGTACCGCGCTTCGGGTACTTCCCTGCATCTGTCCGGACAGCCAGCTGTCTACCCGCTGCCCCTCACCGCCGGCATCTACGATAAACTGTTGCTCCGGCACGCTCATTCCTCCGTTTTAGATGGTGTATTCTCACTGTGCCCAAGCTTACGGTGCTCCCGGGACATCCGGATTTCATCCAGCACAATATAGAGCATAAAAAGAATGGTTCCCACGACCACACAGCAGTCCGCAAAATTAAAAATGGGGAAATCAAAGGGAAGAAACTGGATATAGTCAATGACAAATCCCCGAAAAACCCGATCGATCAAATTGCCCAGCCCGCCGGCCAAAATTAAGGTGAGGGATGCCAAAAACAGCCGGTTCCCCTTTGTTTTTTTCAGCATCAGATAGGCCACCACCACTAAAAAGATGGAGGTCATAATGATAAGAAAAAGCTGTTTATTCTGCAAAATGCTGAAGGCGGCCCCATAGTTCTCCACATAGGTCAGTGAGAACACATTCGGAATCAGCGGCATGGTTCCCACCGGCAGCAGGACTTGATAGGCCCAGAACTTAATCCATTGGTCCGCTGCTACCAGCACAGCGGCAATGAGAAATGCAAGAATCTGCATAAAGCCTCCAATCATCAGAAATTGCGGTGTGGCTGAGTAACAGACACACCGCAACGACTCTGATTAACCTAAAATATCTGCGCAGCGTTTGCACAGGGTGGGATGCTTTTCATTGGAGCCAACCGTCTCACTGTAAATCCAGCAGCGCTCACACTTCTCGCCATCAGCTTTCTTTACCGTGATGCTCAGCCCCTCCACGTCGCCGTGGAACGCGCCTTCCCCATCCTTCTCGAGCACTACGCCGGAGACGATAAACGCCGTGTTCAAATCCGCTTTCACACTCTGTAAAAACTCCAGAAGCTCCCCGGCACAGGAAAGCACCACCTGCGCCTCCAGGGATTTTCCAATTACCTTGGCGCCGCGTGCCTCCTCCAGAGCCTTGTTGACATCATCCCGCACCGCATGGATGCGATCCCATTTGGCAACAAAGGATTCATCGGCCCCAACGCCGGAAAGCTGCGGCATCTCGTTTAAGAATACGCTCTCGCCGTCCAGCTGAGAGGACATGGGCATATTCTGCCAGATTTCCTCGGCGGTGAACACCAGAATCGGCGCCACCAGGCGGGTCAGGGCGCTGAGAATATCATACATCGCTGTCTGGGCGCTGCGGCGGAGAACCCCGTCGGGAGCCTCGCAGTACAGGCGATCTTTGATAACATCCAGATAGAAATTGGACATATCCAGCACACAGAAATTGTGGATGGCATGGAACGCCACATGGTAATCCAGAGCGTCATAGCCTTCGCGCACCTTCCGGTTGAGCGCATCCAACCGGGTATAGGCCCAGCGATCCAGTTCCTGAAGCTCGTCAGGGGAAACCCGGTCAGTATCCGGATTGAAGCCGTCCAGGTTGCCCAGGATATACCGGGCAGTATTGCGGATTTTCCGATAAGCCTCGGAGAGCTGCTTGAGGATATCCTTGGAGATGCGGATATCCGCGTGATAATCGGAGGACGCCACCCACAGGCGCAGGATATCCGCGCCGTACTGGCTGATAATCTCCTCCGGGAGAATGACATTGCCAAGGGATTTGGACTGCTTCTTTCCCTCGCCGTCCACAACCCAGCCATGGGTACACACCGCCTTATAGGGTGCGCCCTGTCCGCAGGCAACGGAGGTGAGAAGGCTGGACTGGAACCAGCCCCGGTACTGATCCGCACCCTCCAGGTACAGATCCGCCGGCCAGGCAAGCTCCCCGCGCTGCTGCAGAACCGCCGCGTGGGTGGTGCCGGAATCAAACCACACATCCAGAATATCCTGTTCCTTCTCAAAGCCGCGGCAGCCGCACTCGCAGGCAAAATCCGCCGGCAGAAACTCGCTGGGATCCTTCTGGTACCAGGCGCCGCTGCCCTCTTTTCGGAACAGCTCGGAAATGGCCTTGATGGTGGTGTCGTTGATGATGGCCTTGCCGCAGTCCTTGCAGTACAGAATCGGGATAGGAACGCCCCAGCGGCGCTGGCGGGAAATACACCAGTCGCTGCGATCCTGTACCATACCCTTAATGCGATCCCCACCCCAAGCAGGGATCCACTCCACATCCTCGATGGCTTTGATGGCCTCATCCTTAATGGCGTCCACAGAACAGAACCACTGCTCGGTGGCACGGAACATCACAGGCTCTTTACATCTCCAGCAGTGAGGATACTGGTGGACGATTTTTTCCACCGCAAACAGGCTGCCGTCCGCCTCCAAGCGCTTGAGAATGGCCTTGCTGGCGGTATCGGTATCCATACCCACAAAGGGCCCGGCCTCCTCGGTCATTTTGCCCTGCGCGTCGATAGGGACAATCACCGGCAGCTGCGGATAGTTGGCGCACACCTGGAAGTCCTCAACACCGTGCGCCGGCGCTGTGTGTACACATCCGGTACCACTCTCCAAGGTGACATGATCCCCGATAATCACCAGGGAGTCCCTGTCCAAAAACGGATGCTGGGCAACCATGCCCTCCATCTCGCTGCCCTTAAAGGAGCCCATGGTCTCATAGTCCTCAATACCGGCGGCTTTCATGGCGGACGCCACGAGTTCGGCGGCCATGATGTAAGACTCACCGTTCACCTGAACGACGGTGTATTCGAAATCCGGCCCCAGGCAGATGGCCTCATTGCCGGGCAGGGACCAGGTGGTGGTGGTCCAGATTACAAAATACAGCTGATCCCGGTTGATGCCAAGGGCATCGAACAGCCCCTTATCTTCTTTCACCTTGAATTTGACATAGATAGAATGGCAGGGGTCCTCCGCATATTCAATCTCAGCCTCCGCCAAAGCGGTGCCGCACTCGCTGCACCAGTAAACCGGCTTGAGCCCGCGGTAAATGAGCCCTTTTTTGGCCATTTCGCCGAAGACCTCAATCTGCTTGGCCTCAAACTCGGGCTGCAGCGTGATGTAGGGATGCTCAAAATCCCCGGTGACACCCAGGCGCTTAAATTGCTCGCGCTGGCTGTCCACATACTGCATGGCAAATTCCCGGCAGATTTTTCTGAGTTCGGTGGGGGTTACGCCATTTTTATCCACGCCGATTTTCTTGAGCGCCTTGAGCTCTGTAGGCAGCCCATGCGTATCCCAGCCAGGCACATAGGGAGCCTGGAATCCTGTCATATTCTTATATTTCACCACAATATCCTTCAGGACCTTGTTGAGTGCGGTGCCAAGATGAATATCGCCGTTCGCATAGGGAGGGCCGTCATGCAGCACATACTTGGGCTTGCCGGCGTTTTTCTCCATCATTTTGCAGTACAGCTTCTGGGCATTCCAGTTTTCCAGTGTCTGGGGCTCCCGCTTGGGCAGAGAGGCTCGCATTGGAAACTCTGTCTGCGGCAGGTTCAGTGTCTTGTTATAATCCTGAGGCATTCTTTCTTTTCTCTCCCTCGTCCTGTTGTTTATTTCTTGCGCCTGGTTGTCGCTTCATCCCTGGAGATGTCATATTCCGCGCCAAATTTCAGCGGGCCGAATTTAGACTCAGTGCGCCTGGTGTGGCGGTGCTCCGGCGCCGGTTCCTCTGCGGGAGCCTCGCCTGTCTCCTCCTGCAAAACCTCCTGGGACTCTTCAGCGGCTGTCTCCTGAGGCTGGGTTTCTTCCTCCTGAGGCTCCTGGGGAACCGGCGGCTCCTCTTCCTCCTCATATTCCGGAAGCGTACTGATTAAATTGAGATGCTGCTTATAAATGGAGAGCAGGTTGCTCTTGAAGAGCGCCACTTCCTTCTGCAGCTTGGTAAGCGTATATTTTTCAGAATCAATCTTGCGTTTGGAGGAATCCACAATGCTCTTGGCTGTGTAGTTGGCCTCCTGCAAAATCTCCTCCGCCTTGGCCCTGGCATCCTTTACCACACTGTCGCCCAGCTTCTGAGCGCCAATCAGAGCGGCGCGCAGGCTGTCCTCTTCGTCGCGGTATTCTTCCAGTTTGGCGTTCAGAGAATCGACCTTGTTTTCCAGTTCAGCGTTTCTGGTAGTCAGAGCGCGCATCTGCGCGGCAACCTCCTCCAGAAAATCATCCACCTCATCGGCTTTATATCCAAAGGCGGCCTTATCGAACTTTTGATTGAGAATATCCAATTTCTTGTTTGCATTTGTATTTGCAGCCATTTTTTCACCAGCCATTCCTTTATTTTCAAATTCACAACAGAGCCCGCTTTACAACCGCACAGCATGGTTTTCCCCTGCAGGGCCTTCCAAACGGGTATATTGATACCTTACGGGCAGTCTTTACAAGTATTTTTGGAACAGAACCTTCAAGCGTCCCTTTTTGGTTTCCCCCATCTCCCGGGCAAAGAGAAATTTTCCATAGCCGCGGATAGACAGCACGCTTCCCTGCGCCACGGAATAGTCCCCCCGCTGCACCGGCACAGCATTGCAGCGCACCAGGGACTGCCGCACCAGCTGTGCCGATTTTTCCCGGCTCAGCCCGGTACAGGCTCCTACCAGGCAGTCCAGACGCAGAGAGGATACGGTACATACCCGATCCTCAAAATGATCCTTGACGGGAAGGGGCTCCTCAAAACCATCCATCACCTTTACCCCCACTCTACCCACCTTGTGCAGTTCCGAGAGTATCAAAGCCGCCACATGGGGAAAGGTGAACACAACGGCCCTGCCGGGTTCTATGAGAATATCGCCGACACTCTCCCGGGTAACCCCCAAAGAGAGCACAGCGCCCAGAATATCCCGGTGGGAAAGCTCATCCTCTTGGCGGAAGCGGACAGTCATCCCCTGCACTTCCTTCCGGGAGCGCCGTTTGGGGGGATACACCGTCAGCAACACGCGGTCCGCCTGCGGATATCCCCCGTCAAACAGGAAATCCTCCACACGATGACCGCGTAAATATTCCCGCGCCGCCTCGCGCCGGTATTCGTCTAAAAAGCCGATGGTCCTGGGCGAAGCGCTTTGATCCTGAACAATTCCTTTGAGCTGAGCCAAAAACTGAGCGTCCTGTGTCAACTGCATTACAGAACCCCGTTATTCTCCAGCTCATCCATCAGTTCTCCCATAATGTTGACATTATAGGGCGTAATAATATAGGTATTGGTGGAGACATATTTAATCTCCCCATTATTGGCATAGGCAACACCGCTGAGGAAATCCACCAACCGGCGGGAAACCTCCTTGCTGGCCTTCTCCAAATTCAAAACGACGGTACGCTTCGCGTTGAGATGATCGGCAATACTGCTGGCCTCGTCAAATCCGCTGGGACGCACCAAAACAACCTGGTACTGTGCCGCACCCGGAATATTGACAACCTTGGAGGTATGTGAGCTAATTGGAGAAGCGGAAGGCGCCGTGTAGTCCGCGGTTTCCTGAGAATCCAAGTAGCCGCTGCCCTCCATCTCGTCATCCTCCATCTCTTCGCTGTCATCCTCGTATTCCTCGCCTTCCTCCGGAAAGCCCATAAAGCGCTTGAATTTATCCATGACTCCGTTCATTTCTGTTACTCCCCTTAACTAATTTCGTTTTCCGAAGATCGCAGTACCAATCCGCACAATATTGGCGCCATACTTCACAGCTGTCAAATAGTCCGAAGACATTCCGGCGGATAAAAAGTCCATATCCACATTATCTATTTTTTTGGCGGACATGTCAATAAATAGTTTTTGAATCCTGGCGAAAATCTCCTCTTTTTGTTCATTGTTGCTACAAATCGGAGGAATAAACATCAGGCCTCTTACCTTCACCCGGTCCAAACGGGATATTTTTTCCAGAAGTTCTTGCAAATCCTCCGGAAATACGCCGGATTTGCTGGGTTCCCGTCCGATGTTCACTTCCACCAAAACCGGCATGACGCGCCCAATGCGCTCACATTCCCGCTGAATGGTCTGGGCCAGCTTCAGAGAATCCACCGACTCAATCATATCCACCTTATCAGCGATATACTTCACCTTATTGGTCTGAAGATGGCCGATAAAATGAACCTGGCAGCTTTCCCGGCGGTACTGCTGCTCCTTGTCCAAAAATTCCTGTACCCGGTTTTCCCCCAGCAGGGTGATGCCGCCCGACTCAACCGCCGCGTTGATAAGCGCCGGCTCCACCGTCTTGGTGACCGCCATCAGCCGCACCTGCGCGCCGGGAGCGGCCATTTGAATCCGGCCGCGGATCTCACGGATATTTTGCAGCATTTGCTCAACGGACGGTCTTTCCGTCATACAAATCAGTCCCTTCTGTAATCACCTGGTCAAACAGCGAAACCTGATTGGTTTCGGACTGGGAATCCGGAATAATGACATAGCCGATGCCCTCATAAAGAATTTCAACCGGCACCTTTTTCATCTCCAGGCCGGACACCTTATAAACCCAGGCCGATGCATCGGAATAGTGGATAGCACTTTTATTCAGCCGCAGGCCGGTGTAGCGCTTAAAGTTGATTTCCACCGACTGAATCCGCATCTGCGCCAGCTGGGCGGACATATAGTTGCCCCGAAACACAACGCCCACCCTGCCGTTTTCCTCCTGGGTCATGCGGGTCACCTCAACCGGCACCTCATCAAAGGAAGTGATTCCAAAGTCAAGCTCCACCTGGATGCCCTCAGAGAACTTTTTGGCTTCCTCCTTGGAAACCGTCACGGCAAAATACCAGTAGTCGTCGGTGATAATTTTCCCAATTCCGGCGGCCTCCTCCTGGGGTTGTGAGGCAATCAGAGCGTCCAGTTCCCCGGCAGACAGCTCTGATGCCTGCTGGGTGGAGAGGGTGGACTCAAAGCCGTCCACATAGCTGGCAAAATACCCGGATTCCGGCGCTGTAACCGTCCCGCTGGCGGACGCGATATCCAGCTGTTCCTGCTGCTGGCGCAGCTGAGAAATCCGCTGGGAAAAATCGGTGACCGTACCGGTGATAATCTGTTTTTTATTCAGGTTTTCCGTAATGGAAGCACGGATATCCCCAATTCCAGTGAGATCCGAGGTCTGGCGGGCATCAATCAGCTTGCCGATGGATTCGTTAATCTGCTTATTAAAGGAGTCCGCCTTGAGCGCGCTGAGCCCCGCCTGGGACTGGCAGGCCTCCAGGGCGTCGATTTCAGTTTGCAGGATGGCGTACTGCTTTTGATTGCTGGCGCTGAGCATATCCGGATAGATCTGCGCTACGGTTTCCCCGCCCGCGACCCTTGCCGCGTCCTCAAAGACATAACTTACAACGCCCTGGGAGGGCTGGGACAGCACGGTTTCATCCCGGATAAAAATACCCTTGGACCGCAGGGAATCCTGCACGGAATAGGAGATGACCGTCTCAGTTTGATAGGGAGAATAGAAAAAGCGGAACGCCTGGTATCCCACATAGACCACCAAAAAGACGCTGAGAAGTCCGGCAACCACCCGGATCACCCATTTATTCATGGCCGCAGCCCTGTGCCGGCGCACAGGAAGGATCCTCTTGTGACATGGTGATGGGCTTCGTGGGAATGATGGTGGAAATGGCGTGTTTATATACCAGATTCTGTTTTCCGTCACAATCCAGAATTACGGTAAAATTGTCAAAGCCGCGAACGATCCCCTTGAACTGGAAGCCATTGGTAAGATAGATGGTGACCGCAATTTTTTCTCTGCGGGCCTGGTTTAAAAACGTATCCTGCAAGTTCAGAGTTTTCATGTTCTCGTTCCTTCCTTTCTTGAAGTCCTGCTTTATGAAAATACAACCGCCCAGCGGCGGCACCATACTGCAAGCGGTTGAGGGCCCCATACGGCGGCAGTTTCCTGTCATTGATTGTATTCTACCATCGTTTGACCGATTCTGGCAAGTGTATGGGGACAATTCTCCCCTAAAACCCTGCCGGCGATGGCTGCGGCCGTTATCTGGGCCGCCTCAAAGCTGGGGCACTCGTCCAGATAAATCCAATGGACCCGTTCATCCCGGCGAAACCAGGTGAGCTGCCGTTTGGCATAGCGGCGGGTCTGCCGCTTGAGATGCTCCACAGCCTGGGAAAGCTCCATCTCTCCCTTTAAATAGGCATACAGTTCCTTATACCCGATGGCCTGCGCCGCGGTGGAGGTACAGCCCTTTTCATAAAAGGCTCTCACCTCTTCCAACAGCCCCTGCTCCATCATTTTATCCACTCGCTCATTGATGCGGTCATACAGCTTCTGCCTGTCCTTAAAATCCAGTCCAATCACACATGGCAGGTACCGGCTTTCCTTCTGCGCCTTCTGCTTTGCCATAGCCTGCCAGCGGGACATGGGCACGCCGGTTTTTTCATACACCTCGATGGCCCGGATCACCCGGCCCACGTTGTTGGGATGCAGCTGCTGCGCCAGGGGAGGATCGCACTCCCGCAGCCGTGCAAACAGCGCCTGGCTGCCCTTTTCCCGGGCATACGCCTGCAGGGATTCTCTCAGCTGGGCATCCGGGCTGGGCGCATCAAAGGGCATCCCGTCCAGAAGCGAGGACAGGTACAGCCCTGTGCCCCCGGCTAAAATGGGAAAGCGCCCTCTGTGATGGATATCCTCCACGGCCCCGGCGGCCAGCTCAACATAATCCGCCACAGAAAAGGATTCCTGAGGATCCAGGCAGTCCAGCAGATGGTGAGGAATCCCCTGCATCTCCTGGGCGGTGGGCTTAGCGGTTCCGATAGACATTCCCCTGTAGATCTGCATGGAATCCGCCGAAACCACTTCCCCTTCGCACTGGGCCGCCAGCCACACCGCCAGGCGTGTTTTTCCGCTGGCAGTGGGGCCCACCACAGCCAAAATCGGGATCTTCTCCATGACGAAACCTCACCCCAGCCTTCCAAACATTTTTTCCAAATCGCGCCTTGTAATGGCAACAAAGATAGGCCGCCCGTGCGGGCAGCTGCGCAGGGTGGGATCCCGTCGCAGCAGTTCCATTAAATATTCCAATTCCTTCTGGGAGGTGGTATCCCCGGCCTTGACCGCCGCCCGGCACGCCATGGATTCAAACAGCCAGTTGAGCCTCTCAGGCGTGTGATCCCGGCGGTATTCCATCAAATTCTCCGCCAGTTCCCCGCAGCACTGCTCCACCATATCCAGGGTCATCCATTGGGGAATCTCCCGAACCAGGATAGTATTGGCGCCGAAATCCTCCAGGGACAGCCCCAGCTGTTCCAAGACCGGCTGGGCCTCCCGGGAGAGAAGCACCTCCCGCTCCACCGGCATCAGCGTTACGGAAACCGGTGACAGCAGGAGCTGCCGCTGGCCCAGATCGGCATTGCGGCGGATGGACTCATACAGGATGCGCTCATGGGCAGCGTGCTTATCCACCAAAAGAAGCGTATCCCCCGACTGAAGAAGGATATAGGTGGAAAACACCTCCCCCACCAGGCGGTAATCCGGGGCCTGGGAATCTTCGGGTTCTGGCAGCTCCCTTTCCGGGGCAAAAGCCCCCTGCGCACAGGGCTGTGTCCGGGAGGGTTTTGGGACAGCGGGCGGTGTTTCAGCCGCGGCTTCCCCATCGGGAACAGCGGGCCCCGGCCCCTGCTTTGTATCCCTCACCGGGGGGCCGGAGAGATCGATTCTCTGGAAAAACGAAGCCTTCTCCCCGGCCTGGCCTTTTATTTTCGCCCCGCCTGCGGGAGCGCTTCGGTAGACGGTTTGCGCGGAATCGTCCCGCAGGCTGACGGTCTCGCCGGCGGCCGGTATCCCCTTTGCCGCACCTTCAGGCGGCGCCGTGTTCCAGCCGAGCTTGAGCTGCCGTACAGGCGGGGCCTGTTCCCTGACGGCAGGTGGCGCTGCCGGCTCCCCCTGGGGCATCAGCGCGGACTTAACCCCATAGTAAACAAGATCGAACAGTTCCCTCTCCCTATGAAAGCGCACCTCAGTCTTGGCTGGATGGACATTGACATCCACCTCATCATAGGGCATGGTGATATTCAGAATACAGGCGGGAAATTTCCCCACCATCACAGAGCCCTTGTAGGCCTCCTCCAAAGCCGCCGCACAGATGCCGGAACGGATATTGCGCCGGTTGACATAGAAGTTCTGCATGGCGCGGTTGGGCCTGGAATGCCTCGGCTGGCTGATAAAGCCGGTGAGCCTGCGGTTTTGATAAGTATATTCCACGGGAAGCAGCGTACCGGCAAAGTTTTTGCCATATACGGCATAGACGGCGGAAAGCGGATTGGAATCCCCCGGGGTGAGCAGCTTAGTTTCCCCGTCCCGGATAAAGGAAAAGGAGACCGCGGGGTAAACCATGGCTATATGCTCCAGCACGTGCTCCACCGCATTGGCCTCCGTCACATTTTTCTTTAAAAACTTTAACCGGGCAGGGGTATTGTAGAACAGATCCCGGATAACAATGGTTGTGCCCTTGGGGCATCCCACCTCAGAGCAGGAGATCTCCTGGGAGCCATGCACCACATAGTGCACTCCCGAAAGCGCATCCTGCACCCGGGTCATCATCTCCACCCTGGCAACCGCGGCAATGCTGGCTAAAGCCTCTCCGCGAAAGCCCATAGTGGCGATATGCTCCAAATCATCCTGGGTGGAAATTTTGCTGGTGGCGTGGCGGGTAAAGGCCAGCGGGACCTGCGCCGCATCAATACCGGTGCCGTCGTCCGTGATGCGCATGAGGGTGGTGCCCCCGTTTTGAATTTCCACGGTAATCACCTTTGCCCCGGCATCCAGAGAATTTTCCACAAGCTCCTTCACCACGGAGGCCGGGCGCTCTACCACTTCGCCGGCGGCAATGAGTTCCCTGATATTTTGTTCCAGCAGACGGATGGTTCCCATTTGTTTCTCCCCTCCCGTTCCCGTAAATTTCTCAGTTTAAATTCAATATAATTGCACCACAGAATCAGAAATCCATTTTCCTCCATAAACTCCCATAAAAATTGGAATGCCCCGGCTTCTTCGCCTCTGACGTTTCATTCTTGCCCCGGTTGACCGTATAAAACGCTCAGACGGCGAACTTGTCCCCCCAACACCGCCCCTTTGACGGCGGGAAGGAAAGTGCCCCCGGTTTGCGCGGTGCTGTCCCATTTCCAGGACATACAATTCCGCTGTAGGCACGAAAACCGGTTCTCTCCTGCGAGCATCATTCCCCGGGGTTACTCAAAACCGGTCCATATCCCCATACGCGCGGACTGCTTCTCGGAGCTTTTAAGCCTGGCGGGAAGATAGCCGTCCCCCATCGGAATCTCAGTCCTGCTGTTATTCCGAAACGCCGCGTATCAATGTCTCCGTTGAGGCCGCTTCAAAAGCCGAAAATTTTTATCCTCAGAGCCCCGGGCAGCGTTACAGCCTGTCCTGTACGTTCACCGCAGTTTCTGTTTGAGCTGGCTGAGCAGGTTTAAAGCCTCCAGCGGAGTGAGGACGTTGAGATCCACCTGCTCCAGCTGGGCCAGAACATCCCTGTGCGCCGGGGGCTCAAACGTCAGCTGCTGCTCCTGCGGCGCCTCAGCTGGGGCGGCCTTCTTGTGGGACTCATGCTTGACGCACTCCAGGCTCTGCAGGATCTCATAGGCCCGGCCGATGATGCTGTCCGGGATTCCCGCCAGCTTGGAGACCTCGATACCGTAGCTGTCGTCCGTCCCGCCCGGGACAATGCGCCGCAGGAAGGTGATGTCGTGCCCGCGTTTTTTTACCGCCACATTGTAGTTCTTGATATTGGGGAACTCCCGCTCCAGCGCCGTGAGCTCATGGTAATGGGTGGCAAACAGGGTTTTGGCCCCCAGCTTCTTGGGGTTTGCGATATATTCTATCACTGCCTGGGCAATGCTCATACCGTCAAAGGTAGAGGTTCCACGGCCGATTTCATCCAGGATGAGCAGGCTTTTGCGGGTGGCGTTTTTTAAGATGCTGGCCACCTCGTTCATCTCCACCATAAAGGTGGATTCCCCGGAGGCCAAATCATCGGAGGCACCCACCCGGGTGAAGATCCCGTCCACAACGCCCATGCTCACCTGATCAGCCGGGACAAAGCAGCCAATCTGCGCCATGAGCACAATGAGCGCCACCTGGCGCATATAGGTGGATTTTCCCGCCATATTGGGTCCGGTTATCACCGCCACCTGGTTTTGGCTCTGATCCAAAAAGGTATCGTTGGCCACAAAGGGCATCTGGCCTAAAAGCTGCTCCACTACGGGATGGCGGCCGCCGGAAATGGTGATATCGTCCCCCAGGGTGACCTGGGGAAAGCTGTAGTGGTTTGCCACGGACACCTCGGCAAAGCAGGCGAATACATCCAGGCGCGCAACGGCGTTGGCGGTGTTCTGGATTCGCACCAGCTGCTCCGAGACAAACCGGCGCAAATCCCCATAGAGCTCCTGTTCCAGGGAGATGATTTTTTCATTGGCTCCCAGGAGCTTTTCCTCCAGCACCTTGAGTTCCTCTGTGATAAAGCGCTCCCCGGTGGTGAGCGTCTGCTTGCGGATGTATTCCGGCGGCGCCGCCGAAACATTGGATTTGCTGATTTCAATATAATAGCCGAACACCCGGTTGAAGCCTATCTTCAGATTCTTGATGCCGGTGCGTTCCCGTTCCTTTTGTTCGATGCGGGCGATGTACTGCTTTGTGTTGGCGACAATATCCCGCAGTTCATCCAGGGATGCGTCATAACCGCTTTTGATCACACCGCCCTCTTTCAGAGTGATGGCGGGCTCATCCTCAATGGCGGCCTCAATACGGGAGCTCACGTCCTCCAAGGCGTCAATCTCCCGGAAAATCCCCTGCAAATATTGGCTGGCCGTGTGTTCCAGGCGCTTTTTAATCTGCGGCAGCCGGGCAATGGTAGAGCCCAGGGCCTTCATCTCCCGGGGATTGGCATTGCCGAAGATAATGCGGGTCATAATGCGCTCCATATCAAAAAAGCCTGTGAGCATCTCGCGCACATCGCCCCGCAGCATCATATCCCCATATAATTCCTGCACGGCGTTGAGCCGCTTGTTGATGAGCGCCGGATTGGTCAGCGGATTCTCAATATAGGAGCGTATCAGCCGCTTGCCCATGGCGGTTTTGGTCCGGTCCAGCACCCACAGAAGCGTGCCGCGCCGCTCCTTGCTGCGCAGGGTCTCCGTAAGCTCCAAATTCCTGCGGGCATACAGATCCAGGTGCATATACTGGTTATCCGAATACAGGATAAGCTGGGTAATCCGGTCCGTCCCCGCCTTTTGGGTACTGTAGAGGTACTCCAAAAGGGAATACAGCGACTGGGAAAGGGCGGGCTTCTCCTCAATCCCCAAGTCCTGCAAGCTTTTGGCGTTAAACTGGCGGCAGATGACCTGTGCAGCACCGCCGCCGGAGAAAAACTCCTCATCCACCACATTGACGGCGCACTGCAGCTTCTCCCGCAGAAAATACATCAGGCGTTCAATGCTGGCGGCCGCCTGGTTCAGCAGGATTTCCCGGGGAGCAAAACGCCCCACCTCATTGATAAGCTTTTGATCCTCCCGGTCCCCCAAAAACTCGGTTGCCTGCAGTTCCCCGGTGGAAACATCGCAGAAGCACACGCCAACCTGCTCGCCGTCCACGAATACGCTGGCAATGTAGTTGTTGGAGGACTCGTCCAGCATACTGTTCTCCACCACCGTACCGGGGGTGATGACCCGGATGACGTCCCGCTTCACCAGCCCCTTGGCGGTTTTGGGATCCTCCAGCTGCTCGCAGACGGCGACCTTGTAGCCTTTTTTGATGAGATTGGCAATATAGGCCTCGCAGCTGTGATAGGGTACGCCGCACATGGGGGCCCGCTCCTCCTGGCCGCATTCCTTGCCGGTGAGGGTGATCTCCAGTTCTTTGGACGCCAGCTTGGCGTCGTCGTAGAACATCTCATAAAAATCGCCCAGGCGGAAAAACAGGATGTGATCCTGATGCTTTGCCTTGATATCAAAATATTGCTGCATCATTGGGGATAAATTTGTCGTTGGCATAACCGAAACCGCTCCTCCTGTGTCACGTCCCGTAAATCGGTTGGACGTCAAATAGGTTTTACAGCGCACACTCCGCCTTCCTGGGGCCGGGCCCGGATATGGCCGGGCACCCGGCGGCAGAGCCAGCGGGAAGTTTTAAGCCGTAAAACCTACTGATTTTCCATGTTTCCCGTTTTCCTGAGAAAACCGGAACTATCCATTTTTAGTGGCAGCCGCCGCAGCTCTCACAGCTTCCGGTACAGCCGCTCTGAAGCTCGACCGTGTCCGGGTTCTCGCCGTTCACGCTGGCCACCAGAATCTGGTTGACGTGGTTCATCAGAACGTCCATTTCAGTTCTGGCCTCATTATAGGCCGCCATGTTGGAGTTCTGCATGATCTCATCGTACACCTCGTGCAGCTCCTTGTCCAATTCCACCAGCTTTTCACGATTTTTCTCAGGATCGCCGGCCAGCTGGTTGATTTCCACCCGTTTGAGATTGAACTGCCCGATTTTATCCTGGAGCTCGGTATCGCAGTCGTTGTTCTTTTTTGCCTCGCTCAGCGCCAGATAACGCTCATCCTGCTGAATCGCCTTACCCATTGCGCGTGCCAATGCCAAAATATCCATGTTCGTTCTCCTTTTTATTATGAAATCTATGGTTTCCTTCTCCTGAAGGCCAGACTGCTGTGTAACTGCCTTTAGCCTTCCTTTTCCTGTGCCAAAACGCCCTGCAGCGCCCATTTTACCGCCTTTTGCAGCTTAACCGGTACAAAGGAGCCCACAAGCTGGGCCGGGGCCGGCACTTCCACCAGAAGGTTCTGCTGGGTGCGCCCAGTGAGTATTCCGGGCTTTGCCGCACTCTCCCCATCCAAAAGGACCGTTTGGGTTGTGCCCTCGAAGGCTCTGTAACGCTCATAGCCGATGGCATCCTGGAGCTCCAGAAGCTCCCGAAACCAGCGGGACTTCTCCTTGGCATCCACCGGATCCGGCATCTGCGCCGCCTTGGTGGAGGGCCTGGGGGAATAGATAAAGGTATACAGGCTATCGTACTGCACCTGTTTTATCAAATCCAGGGTCTCTAAAAATTCCTCATAGCTCTCCCCGGGGAATCCCACGATAATATCGCTGGTCAAGGCCAAGTCCGGCATGGCTTTGCGGGCATAGCCCACTAAGGAGAGGTACTCCTCCCGGGTATACCGGCGGTTCATATCCCGGAGCACCCGGTTGCTGCCGCACTGAACCGGCAGATGCAGATGCCTGCACAGCTTTTTGCTGTTGGCAATGGTGTCAATGAGGCGCGGCGTGCAGTCCTTGGGATGGGAGGTCATAAACCGCACCCAGAAGTCCCCAGGAAGCTCGTCGATGAGCTGCAGAAGCCCGGGGAAATCAATGGCGGGGGTAAGCCCCTTCCCATAGGAATTGACATTCTGCCCCAGCAGGGTGATTTCCCGGTACCCCTGCTCCACCAGCCCCTGTATCTCCTGCAAAATTGCCTGAGGCTGGCGGCTGACCTCCCGGCCCCGCACATAGGGCACGATACAGTAGGTGCAGAAGTTATCGCAGCCATACATGATGGGGACCCAGGCCTTTACGCCGCCCTGGCGCCACACAGGCAGGTTTTCCACAATCTGCCCCGCGTGCATCCGGGTATCGTAAACCCGGCGGTGGGTGTCCAAAACCTGGAGCATCAGCCCGGGCAGTGTCTGGATAGCCTGGGTGCCAAATACAATATCCACATAGGGATAGCTCTTTTTTATCTTCTGTACAATGCGCTCCTGCTGCATCATACAGCCGCAAAGCGCGATTATCAGCTGTGGGTTTTCCCGCTTGAGCTTTTTGAGCTCCCCTACGTTTCCGAACACCCGGCTCTCGGCATTTTCCCGTACGGCGCAGGTATTGAAGAGAATGAAATCCGCCTGGGCGGTATCGTCTGTAAAGGCATAGCCCATCAGCCTGAGCAGACCCTTGATTTTTTCTGAGTCGGACACATTCTGCTGGCAGCCGAAGGTATGCACATAGGCCAGCGGCGGCATTCCCGTGCGATGCAGAACTTCCTCGTTTCTGCGGCGGAGTTCTTCAATTTGAGACTGGTGTTCCCATTCCCCCGGCTCCAATATGGCGCCATTTTCTGTTTTATACATCAAACTGGTAGTTCTTCCTCTCTCCCAAAATCCGGCTTGCTTTGATACTATCAAAAGAAAATCACGTTCATCAGCTTTGAAGACATCCGGCCCTTTTCTGCGGAAAAGGCAGATGCTGTGTGTCTGAGGGCTTCTTCCAGTCCCTAACGCAGCGCGTTTGGGTTGATACCCGTGCAAGAAAAAATAGTCCGCATTTTACTTTCATGATAAAGGGACTAAAAATACTATTTTTATTACATCAAAAGAAAATCGTAGATTTTCATTCCCGTGTATCAAAAATAGTATCCAACCATCTGTTGGGTTCAATCGGATCACAATACTATTTTTTATTACATAAACAGAAAACCGAAGGTTTTCACACCCGTGTAACAAAAAATAGTTTAAGGAACTTCTGCCTTAACAGATACTAAATACTATTTTTTATTTCTTCCTGCGCCTGGCGTTCCAGATTAAGCATCCCACAATCGTGGCCAGGGAGAGAATCAGAAGACCGCCCATAATCGCCAGCACAGTGGAGCTGTTGTCCCCTGTATTGGGCGTTGCCACAGCACCTGCGGGAAGCGCGAAGATCATAGCAGACGCAAGGCAAAGCAGCGGCAGAAATCGTTTCATAGGTTTCGTTCTCCATTTCTGTATGAAAGTATAATAAACGACACCATATAATTATATTCTGCTTTGCCCTAGAAATCAAGGAACTTTTCATGAATGAACAATCCGGCGGATAAAACCGGCCCCCCCTTTGAGCCCGCTTCAGCCCGCACATACAGGCAGCGGGAAACCATGCTGCCTGGCCTTGGGTTCAGCCTGCCGGTTCCCGCCCTTCAAAACGCCGGACGCAGATTCCGCAAACCCAGTACCGCGCGGCCCCTTTCCTTGCCAGAACCAGGCGAATCTGCTAAACTCAAGAAAAGGACTTTGATATCAGCGCCTGCAAGAAGCCGCTGTTCTATTACAGCAGGAGAAAACGGGAGGCTATCATTCCCATGTAATAAAACAGCCATATCATGTCTGCAGTGAAGGAGGAACTGATCCTATGACAGCACCTATTCGGTTTGCCACCATCGGCAGCGGCTGGATAGCCCAGGATTTTATGAAAACCATTCAGGATACTCCCGATGCCGTACTGACGGGAATTTATTCCCGCAGCGCCCAGACAGCCGAAAAGCTGGCCGCGCAGTTCGGCGCCCCGTTTGCCTTTTCCAGCATGGAGGAGCTGTGCGCCTGTCCCCAAATCGACGCGGTGTATATCGCCAGCCCCAACTCCCTGCACGCGGCGCAGACACGGCAGTGCCTGCTGGCCGGCAAGCACGTCATCTGTGAAAAGCCGGCAGCCGTCACCGCGCAGGAAATCCGGTTTCTCCAGCAGCTGGCCCGGCAAAACGGCTGCATCTATCTGGAGGCAATGATGAGCGTGCACCTGCCGCAGTTTGCAACGCTTTCCCAGCTCGTCACACAGCTGGGCAGGCTCTCGGGCGTTCATCTGGATTTAACCCAATATTCTTCCAAGCTTGACGCCTACCGCCGGGGGGAGTTGCCCAATATCTTCAATCCCCGGTTCTGCACCGGCGCCCTGATGGATCTGGGGGTGTACTGTGTCTATCTGGCCCTGGCGCTCTTTGGAATGCCTCAGGCAGTGGAAGGCTGCGCCTCCTTTTTGGAAAGCGGCGCGGACTGCTGCGGAGCCGCAATTCTCAAATACCCTCAGTTTCACACGGTTCTCACCTATTCCAAGGTCTCCAACACCGCAATCCAATCCGAAATTCAGGGGGAACACGGTTTTGTGAGCCTTGGCTCGGTCTCCAAGCTCCATGAGTTCACCCTGTCGCTCAACAACCGGCAGCCTGAGCCCTTTTCCTATCAGGACGACGCCGTGACAAGAATGGGGCCGGAACTACAGGATTTTCTGGATATCATCGGACAAGCCCCCGGCTTTCAGGACACCTATTCCCGGCTGTGCGAGCTCTCCTATCAGGCCGGATGCGTACTGGACGCCATCCGCGGCCATGCGGGAATCCGGTTTGAGTCCTATGTTCCGGTTATCCAGTAAGACAGAGCCATTCGGCCCGCTCCGCGGCCGCGGCGCTATTGTTCCGACCGGCTCCCGACACTCGGTGCCCGGATGATTATGGTGAAAAACACGCCGGCACGGCTCCCGAGAAACGCCCACCGGCTGCGGCGGCGAACCGCCTTTTCCCGAAGGGCTCAAAACATCCCAGGCGGAACCCTGTACCCCTTTTCCCCACGGCCGCCCTTGCAATCCATCCTCAGGAAAGCAAGTGAAACCGGCGGGACAGGCCGCATACCCTCGGGAATTCTACAAAGCTGCCGTGGAGCCAGGCCAGCGCAAAAATCCCACAGAGACACTTCTGAAAAGTGTCTCTGTGGGATTTTTTCTCAATAGTGGTTCCCCGGTTACGGCCTGCCAGTGGAACGCTTTCCGGATGTGCCGCGTTTGGCATCCGTATTCCGGCGGATATCATACATCTTTTCCTCGCTGGACTGCTTGAACTTCGCCATCATATCCTCAAAGGAAAGATTCTCATTCTTTCTGGGACCGCGGTCAAAGGAGCGGTTGTCCCGGCGGGCATACGGCTTTTTAGGCCCAGGATTAAAAGAGGAACCGGCACGGTTCTGTGTTTCCTCAGCACGTTTGATTGACAGGCTGATTTTCCCGTCCTCTCCCACATTGAGAACCTTCACCTTAACCATCTGGTTCTCTGTCAGAAAATCACGAATCTCCTTGACATAGGTGGGGGCAATCTCCGAAATATGAACCATTCCGGTTTTTCCCTCTCCCAATTCCACGAAGGCGCCAAACTTCGTAATTCCTGTCACTTTCCCCTCTAAAATGCTTCCTACCTCAATCTGCATTCAGGCTGTATCCTCCTTAGTATTTTCCTTCTCCAGGCCAAAAGATATGAAGCCGTCAGCTCCCCCGCAGGACTATGTAAGGCGTTTACAAACACTCCTCAGTTTCCGCTGTCGTCCACATAAAAGCGCTCATCCGAATAGGCATACCCCAGCTGATCCCGGGCAATGCTTTCAATGTACTGCTGATCATCGCCCAAGGACAGGATGCGCTCCAAATCCTTATTGGCATCGGTTTGTTCAGAAATCTTCTGCTGGAGCTGTACCAGCTCGTTGCGCTTATTGGTAAGCTCCATCTGCTGTGCAACCAGTGCCACTACAACATAGGAAACCAAACCCACCACGACCAGCTTAGTGAGCAAACTCTTCTTCTTTTTTTCCTTGCCTTTTTTGTTTCGTCTTGCCACTAGGTTTCCGCCTCCTGCTTGAAAACAGTTTTAAACGTCCCTTGGAGCTGGGCTGGGGAGAATTTTCCTCCCCTTTCTGACGATGTCTAGAGTGATTATACAATAAAAGGAGGTTTCGTTTCAAGTGAAACTGGCTGAAACTGAAAAATTTTTTAATTTTTCCTTGAATCCACAGTAAAAAGCGTCTGATTTTCCGGCTGATCCACAGCAGAAGGCGCAGCGGCGGAAGCAAAAATATCCGCCCCAGCCAGTGGAGAATCCGTTTAAAAAAACGGATAATCGGTGACGCGCACTTCATCACCAGCACTCCTAAGGTTACATGGTAGAGAACCGCTCCCAGGATAATCCCCAGCAGGCAGAAACCCCGGATTTCCCCCAGCGTTTCCTGCATCAAAAACAGAAAGGACCATACTCCGCAGATGCAGAAATACAGGATGTCCTGTATTGTCAGGAAAACCCGTCCGCTGGGCAGGCAGAGGCGGAAAATCCGAAAGCCGTCATAGAGTACGCCAAAGACTACTCCCAACAGCAGGGAGTTGCAGAAGATAATGGTCTGCTGCGCCACTGCATTTTCCAACATATTCGGCTCCTATTTAAAGAGTTTAGAGAAAAATCCGCCGCGCTGCGGCTGCTCGTCGGCGTAGGACAGCAGATGGATTTCCCCCTCCACCATCAATTCCCCGGTATCCACATTCAGCTTATTGATGTGCAGATTGTAGCCCTTGATGGTGAGTTCCCCCAGCTCCGTAAATAAAATCACCGTCTGCTCGTCAAAGCTGTCAATATCGGAGACGCCGCTGACCGTCAGCATACGCCGATCCTCCATAATCAGGTTGTGAGGCAGTTTCATGGTCTTTTTTTCTTCGGTCATAGCTTCGGCACCGTTCCTCTCTGTTTTCGTTTTTTTTTTCGGCAGGACACGGGAAGGCCATAGTGAAAGAATGGCTCACCTGTACCGGCGGCCTGTACCCTGCCGTCCGTCTTCTTTACTACTGTATTCCGCCCCCGGTTTTTTTAGTACAAAAGAACCGAGGAGCCGTACATCCCCGTAAATACTCATACAGGCAGCTCAGCGCCGCCTTTGGGCGCTTGAAGGCGCCGTTGAGCCGTATATCGTTTTGCGGGATCCCCCCACCGGGCCAAACCGCCCGCTTCCGGCATCAGGGTATCCTGCGAAGTCCCGGCTTGATTGCGTCCGGAAGTTTTATAGGAGCTTCCGGCTTTTGTCGGCAATCCACTTTTAAGGGATCCGCCCAATTTCCGGGAACGCCAAGAGTCCGGCGAGGCAATATTGGGGATTATCCCGGATTGTAACAAAGGTTTCAAAGCCCGGCGGATGCTTTGACGGAGAATGCCCATGTGCATCCCAAGGCCCTGCTTTTCATACAAAAGCCCTGCTGCGCCTTTCCCCGACCAGTGCACAAAAGAGCCCGGCGGCGGGAGCAATTGCTCCCGCCGCCGGGCTCTTTTGTTTCTTCTGTTTCCGTATGGGCAGGGCCGGATTTTCTATAGAGGCGTCCTTTGGGCCAACCCCGCGCGCCTATTTCTTTCCGAAGCGATCCTTATAGCTGTCAATCGCCGTCTGAATCACCTTGACCGCCTCCTCGGCGCCCTTGACCTCATCCACAGCGGTTTCCTTGTTCTCCAGCGCCTTATAGACCGAGAAAAAGTGGGTCATCTCGTCAAAGATGTGGCTGGGCAGCTGGCTGATGTCGGTATAGGAGTTATAGGTGGGATCATTGAAAGGGATGGCGATGATCTTCTCGTCATTGCGCCCGTTGTCCAGCATATTGATCATCCCGATGGCGTAGCAGCGGACCAGCGTCATGGGGTAGATGGTCTCCGAAGTGAGAAGCAGCACATCCAGCGGGTCGTAGTCGTCGGCAAACGTGCGGGGAATAAAGCCATAGTTGGCCGGATAGTGAGTGGAGGTGTAGAGAATGCGATCCAATTCCAACAGGCCGGTCTGCTTGTCCAGCTCATATTTGGCCTTGCTTCCCTTGGGGATTTCAATGACCGCCATAAAGTCCTTTGCGGTGATACGGGAAGAATCGATATCATGCCATATATTCATTGTTGATGCCGCCTTTCTGGTTGTCAGCTTGTTTGAATGCTTGGGTTTCCTGGGGGAACCCGCATGAGGGGCTCAATGAAAATACATGAACAGCTGGCATTTCAGCATACCGTTGTACAGCTTACGCCGCCGGTCGGCCTTTTTTCCAAAGAACTGTTCAAACTCCTCATGCGGGCTGATGATATAGTACTGGTTTTTATAATCCTCCCGGAACTTCTCCCCCATCAGCCGGTATAAATCCTCAGCCTCACGGATCTGGAGCATCCGCTCCCCATAGGGGGGATTCGCCAGAACAATTCCCGCCTGAGGTGTCTCGAAGTCCCGCAGATCCCGCTGTTCAATCCGGATTCTGGGAGAAACCCCCGCTTTTTTGGCATTCTCCCGGGCCAGGCTGACGCACTCGGGATCCACATCCCAGCCATAGGCCCGAAACTGCGCGGTGCGATCCACCGCTTCCAAGGCGTCGCGCCGCTGCCGCTCCCAGACTGCGCCGTCCAGGCAGTCCCATTTCTCACAGGCAAACCGGCGGTTGAGCCCGGGGGCGATATTGCACGCCCGCAGCGCTGCCTCAATCAGGAAGGTCCCGGAGCCGCACATAGGATCATACACCACGCTGTCCGAACGAACCCGGGCCAGATCCAAAATTCCCGCTGCGAGCGTTTCCCGGATGGGGGCCTCATTGGCGTTTTTGCGGTAACCCCGTTTGTGCAGCCCGGCGCCGGTGGTGTCGAGCAGCAGCAGCACCCTGTCCTTACGGATAAAGAACTGCAGCTGGAACACACTGCCGGTTTCCTCGAACCAGCTCTGGTGATAAACCGACTCCAGCCGCTTGACCACGGCTTTTTTAACAATGGACTGGCAGTCCGGCACACTGTGCAGCTGGGAATTCAGGCAATGCCCCTTTACGGGGAACGCATCCTTTTTGCCGATAAACTGCTCCAGCGGCAGTTTAAGAACCTGATCGAAGAGTTCGGTAAAGCTGCGCGCCTCAAATTCTCCCAGCACAATCTGGACACGCTCCGCAGTGCGCAGCCAAAGATTGGCCTTCACGATCTCCTCCCAGGTGCCCCAAAAGCTCACCCGGCCGTCCTGTGCCTGGACATCCTGGCCGCCCAGCTTTTTAATTTCAAAGGATAATACGCTCTCCAGCCCAAAATGACAGGGGCAGGATATTTTCATCCGCTGCATGGTAACCTTCCTTTTCTCGTGTGCGCCAAGGCGGTGTCATCAATAGAACGGGATCCCGTTTTCGCAGGAAATTCCCCGCGCTTTGACCGCCTGCGGGTTCCAAGTTTAAACCGAAAACCCCGGGCAAAGTCAACTGCCCGGGGCTGTGCGCCAATTTATTTCTTTCTTTTCGAAAGCAGGCCACTTCCCAACAGGCGTTTTCCCTTGGAATTGGCGTGCTCTATCACAGGCTCCCCAGTGCCGTCAACACAGTCCGGTGTTATTCTGATACGGCTTACCGTATCGTCCGCCGGCGTGACGAACATCAGGTTTGTCAGCACATTTTCCATGATGGAACGCAGTCCGCGGGCCCCGGATTTGCGTTCAATTGCCTGCCTGGCAACCGCACGCAGCGCTTCCTCGTCAAATTCCAGTTCAATACCGTCCATCTCAAAGAGCTTCTGGTACTGCTTCACCAGCGCATTTCTGGGCTCCCTCAGAATCCGCACCAGGGCATCCTCGTCCAGGGATTCCAACGTAGCAATGACGGGAATTCTTCCAACCAGCTCCGGAATCAAACCGAATTTCACCAAATCATGGGCCTGAAGCTGTTTGAGCAGCTCATCGGCCTCCTTGGATTTTTTATCCGGAATCACCGCGCCGAAGCCCAGGGTGGACTCCGTTACACGCTTGGAGATGATTTTATCGATCCCCTCAAAGGCTCCGCCGCAGATGAAGAGGATATTGGAGGTATCGATCTGGATGAACTCCTGGTTGGGATGCTTACGCCCTCCCTGAGGCGGCACATTGGAGACAGTCCCCTCCAGAATCTTGAGCAGCGCCTGCTGGACGCCCTCGCCGCTGACATCCCGGGTGATGGAGGGATTTTCGGATTTGCGGGTGATCTTATCGATCTCGTCGATGTAGATAATTCCCTTTTCGGCCTTCTCTACGTCATAGTCCGCCGCCTGAATCAGGCGCAGCAGGATGTTCTCCACATCCTCACCCACATAGCCGGCCTCGGTGAGCGTAGTGGCGTCCGCAATGGCAAAGGGAACGCCCAGCATCTTGGCCAAGGATTGGGCCAGCATGGTTTTACCCACACCGGTGGGGCCTATCAGGAGCACATTGCTCTTCTGCAGATCCACACTGCCGTCCCCAGGCGTGGAGCAATAGACG
This sequence comes from Marvinbryantia formatexigens, assembly GCA_021771035.1. Taxonomy (GTDB): domain Bacteria; phylum Bacillota; class Clostridia; order Oscillospirales; family Ruminococcaceae; genus CALXEM01. The sequence goes on from JAETPU010000004.1 coordinate 58,130, forward strand.
CGCTTATAGTGGTTATACACCGCCACCGCCAACGCGATTTTGGCGCTGTTCTGCCCAATGACATATTCGTCCAGAGTTTCTTTAATCTCCGTGGGCTTTAAAATTTCAATGGCTTCCTCCTGCTCGTCCCGGCCCCGGCGGGGATAAAAATCTTCCTCCTCCAGGACACTGCGGCAGAGATCCACACACTCGTTGCAAATAAAGACCCCAGGGCCGGCAATCATCCGGGCTACCTGGCTCTGATCCTTCCCGCAGAAGGAACAGCGCATGGCCTTATTATCCTCATTTTTTGGCATAACACACCTAACCTCTTACCGCTTTATCAATCACCTTGTCAATTAAGCCGTATTCCTGAGCTTCCTGAGCGGACATAAAGTTATCCCGCTCCGTATCCTGCTCCACCTGCTCAATGGGCTTGCCGGTGTTCTCGGAGAGAATCCGGTTGAGCTTTTCCTTGGTTTTAATGATCCAGTCCGCATGGATGCGGATATCCGTTGCCTGCCCCTGGGCGCCGCCGGAGGGCTGGTGGATCATCACCTCGCTGTTGGGCAGCGCAAACCGTTTGCCCTTGGCGCCCGCCGCCAGCAAAAACGCGCCCATGGAGGCCGCCAGCCCCACACAGATGGTGGAGACATCGCATTTGACATACTGCATGGTGTCATAGATGGCCATACCGGCTGTCACAGAACCGCCGGGGCTGTTGATATACAGATGGATATCCTTATCGGGATCCTGACCTTCCAAATACAGAAGCTGGGCCACAACCAGGCTGGCGGAGGCGTCGTTTACCTCCTCACACAGCATGATGATGCGGTCATTGAGCAGTCTGGAAAAAATATCATAGGAACGTTCACCGTGGTTTGTCTGTTCTACAACCATTGGTACTAAACTCATAGCTATACTCCTTCCTATCTGAAGATTGTGCGATTCGGCATTGCTGAATTCAGGGTTCCTCTGTCCGGCCGCCGCTGCAAAATCAGCCGCGCTCGAGGGCCTATCTGGATTGGGCAGGCGCCCTGCAGCATTGCCAAAGGGAATCCCCCGTCAATCAGCAGCGGTTCCATCTCATTGGCACCGGCGCGAAAACTCACCGGCTCTTTCAGAAAAGCCTTTCGGCCGCAGAGCACAGGGCCCTCTTTGAGCAAAAGCCCATGTACCCTATCGTATTCCCCGTAAAGAAGGAAAAGCACTAAGCCGTAAACATATTTACAGCTTAGCCCTTTCCCCATTACCGAACGATATTCTCGTCTTATTCTGCAGTTTCCTCTGCCTTCGGCTCCTCAGCACTGTCGGCCTCAGCCTTTTTCTTTGTGGTGCGGCGGGCCTTCTTCGGCTTCTCGGCAGCCGGCGCTTCCTCGGTGACCTCGGCGTTCTCCTTGACGAAATCGATAGCCTTTGTAACTACGATATCCTTCTTGAGATCGTCCTCACCCACCAGGCTCTTCACCTTCTCAACGTCCATCTGATAGGCATCCGCCATCTTCTGGTACTCCGCGGCAATGTCCTCGGCAGAAGCCTCGATATTCTCCAGCTGGGCAATCTTCTCCAGAGCCAGGCGCAGCTTGACCTGTCTTTCAGCCTGAGCGCGGAAGGTCTTTCTCATAGAATCCTTCTCCATACCGGTGTACTGCAGGTACAGATCCATGTTCATGCCCTGGCTCTGCAGACGGTACTCAAAGTCATTCATATAATCATCGATACGTCTCTCAAACATGCACTCCGGAATCTCGGCGGTCATGTTCTCGATCAGAGTATCGATCATGGTGTTTTCCACTTCATCCTGAGCCTGAGCCTCGTTGCGCTCCCCGGCCTTCTTGCGCAGATCCTCGCGCAGCTCAGCCAGGGTATCAAACTCGCTGACATCCTTGGCAAACTCATCGTCCGCCTCGGGCAGCTCACGGGTTTTAATGGCATTGACTTTTACCTTGAAGACAGCGGCCTTGCCCTTGAGCTCCTCGGCCTGGTAGTCCTCGGGGAACGTAACGTTTACGTCAAACTCGTCCCCGGTGTTATGGCCCACAATCTGCTCCTCAAAGCCCGGGATAAACTGGTTGGAACCCAGGGTCAGAGGATAGTTTTCACCCTTGCCGCCCTCAAAAGCCACGCCGTCGACGAAGCCCTCAAAGTCGATCATGGTGTTGTCGCCATCCTGGGCGGCGCGGTCGGTCACCTCGACGATTCTGCCGTTTCTCTCCTGGAGCTTCTTTACCTCGGCGTCCACATCCTCGTCAGTTACAGCCTTGACGGTTTTGGTGGTCTTTATACCTTTATAATCCTTAACTTCAACTTCGGGTTTCACAGTGACAACCGCTTTAAAGGAGAAACCGTTCTTATCCACGCTGGTCATATCAATCTCAGGGCGATCCACCGGCTCCAGCTGAGCCTCGGCAATGGCGTCCTCATAAGCCTGGGGATACAGGGCATTGACGGCATCCTCATAAAAAACGCCTTCCCCGTACATCTTCTCGATAATACCGCGGGGAGCCTTGCCCTTACGGAATCCCGGCACGTTGATTTTGGAGACATTTTTACGGTACGCCTGGGCTACCGCCTTCTCGAATTCCTCCGGGCCGACTGTGATCTGTAGCTCAACCTTATTGGTCTCAATTTTATTATTTGAAGTCAGATTCATTGTAACTTCCTCCTATAAATTTTGCTAAGCGGCTTGATCTGTATAATTATAGCATACTCCCATCGGGATTGACAACGCCTATGTGAAAAAAATTACAAAATATTTCCCATCCCGTCAGGGACAGACACACAGGGGCATAAATCCCAGGCCGTCGCAGGAGACTAGGCGATACGTTGTCCCCTCATACTCGCCCTGGAAGGCGTTGGCGCACGCACGCGAGTGCAGGTGCCCATAATAGCACCTGGACACCCCATATTGCTTTAAGACAGACAGGATTTCCTGGGAGCGCTCGCTGCCATAGAGTGGCGGGTAATGCAGAAACGCCACCAGTTCATCGGACTCCTGCTTCTGCCTGAGCGCATCCTGGATGGACAATTCCAGCCTCAGCGCCTCCCGGGCCAGAATCTTTTTATCGTGGGCCTCGCCTTTTTCAAAGAGCCAGCCCCGGCTGGCGCAAACCAACACCCCCTGGGGCATTCTCAGGGCATTATTGTGCAGAATGTGCAGGGTAGAAAAGCCCTGGGAAGCAAAAAACGTCTCCATCTTGTTTTTCGTACTCCACCAGTAGTCGTGGTTGCCCTTGAGGATATACTTTTCCCCCGGCAGGGACTGGATAAAGGCGAAATCCTCCCGGGACTCCTCAAGGGACATTCCCCAGGAGGTGTCCCCTGCCAAAATGACCGTATCCTGCGGGGTGACGGCGGCCCGCCAGTTCTTTTCAAGGCGCTCTACATAGTTGTCCCATCCCTGGAAAACATCCATCGGCTTATCCGCACCCAGGGATAAGTGCAGATCGCCTATTACAAATAAACTCATGAAACCTCCCCGACACCTTTTCAGCCCTTGGCGTCAAAGGCGTTTTCCAAGTAGCGCATATGCTCCACCGCGGCCCCGCCGTCCTCAAGATACACCTCCGCCACGTCAAAGCGCGGCTGAAGCTGCCGGGGAAACCGCTCCAGATACCACTGCGCCGTACAAATCAGCTTCTGCCGCTTGGACGCTGTAACCGCTGTCCCCGGCGAATACCATGCGGTTTTGGACCTGGTTTTCACCTCGACAAAGGCCAAAATCCCATCCCGGCAGGCGATGATATCGATTTCCCCATAGGGGCACCGGTAATTGCGCGCCAGAATTTCATACCCGGACCGGGTGAGCTGACGGGCGGTATACGCCTCCCCAAGGGCGCCACGCCTGAGAGCTTCGGAAACCTTGCTCATTGCGCCGTTCCCATATGCTCTTTGAGATTTTTCAGAAAGCTTTTGCGGTGTACCGGGCTCACGCCGAACTGGGCGATTTTCTCGTAGTGCAGTTTCGTGGGGTAGCCCTTGTGCCTGTCAAACTCATACTGGGGATACTGCAGGGCCAGCTCCTTCATATACCGATCCCGGCTCACCTTTGCCAGTATGGAAGCGGCGGCTATGGAGGCGGACTTGCTGTCCCCCTTCACTACGCTGCGGCACTCCATTTCCAGCTGCGGGGTACGGTTGCCGTCCACCAGCACCAAGTCCGGCGATACGCCCAGCATGGCTACCGCGCGCTTCATTGCCAGAAAGGTGGCGTTGAGAATGTTGTATTCGTCAATCTCCGCCTCGCTGGCGCTGGCAACCGCACAGGCCTGGGCCAATTCGACAATGGTGTCGTACAATTCTTCCCTCTTTTTTTCCGTCAGCTTTTTGGAGTCGTCAATCCCCTGCACATCCGCAAGAGAACAACGTTCCGGTAAAATGACAGCCGCGGCAAACACCGGCCCAGCCAAGGGCCCGCGGCCGGCCTCATCCACACCGCACACCAGGCGCTTTCCCTGGCTGTGGGCCTTTTCCTCCAGCACCAGCATATTCATTGTACTGCCGTCCTCCCTAAGTGTCATACAACCAGTCAAAGAAGTAAAAAACACCCCATACGCGCTTTGCAGCCCCCAAAGTTTTTAACCCCTATCCATTGCATGGGCAAACCCGAAAACGGTACGGTATGGGGGATTGGCTTGCAGAGCCGCCGCATTGAACGGGGAATTTCCCGCAGGGATTCGATTTTCCTCAGCGGGCGCCGGGCATTTCCAGCGAAATACGGCCCATGGCGCCGCTGCGAAACTCGTCCAGCACCATGATGGAGGCGCGTTCCAAATCCACCTGGGCGCCCGCCAGCAGCATTCCCCGGCGGCGCGCGATCAGTTCCAGCAGCGCCAGTCCATCCAGCCCATCCATCCGCTCAGGGACCAGCTTATACCGGCTTTGCAGAAGGGGCGCGTATCCCAGCTGGACTAAAGTTTCCAGCAAGCGGCCTGCCAGAGCCTGCGTATCCAGAATATCATCCTTGACAGCGCCAGTGAAGGCCAGCTTTTCCCCCACCTGCCTGTCCTCAAATTTAGGCCAGAGTACGCCGGGCATATCCAGAAGATCCATACCGCTGCCTAATGTGACCCACTGTTTACCACGGGTGACGCCGGGGCGATCCTCCACCTTGGCCCGCTTCTGTCCGGCCATCCGGTTGATAAAGGAGGATTTTCCCACATTGGGAATGCCCACCACCATCATGCGGATGGGGCGTCCGGCCATTCCCCTGTCCCTGCGCCGCTCAAGCTCCTTGGCGAGAACCTGGCGCACCATGGGCAGAAACTTCTGCAGCCCCCTGCCGCTGCGGCAGTCCGCAGCCAGGGCCCAAATCCCCTTGCCGCGGTATTCCTGCAGCCAGGCAGCTGTAACTTTTTCGTCGGCGGCGTCGCTCTTATTGAGCAGCACAAGCCGGGGCTTTTTGCCGATAAGGCTGCCCAGCTCCGGGTTGCGGCTGCTGGCGGGGATCCTGGCATCCGTCAATTCCACCACCAAGTCCACCAAGGGAAGATTTGCTTTCATCAGGCGGCGGGTTTTTGCCATATGCCCGGGGAACCACTGAACCGATACGTTTTCCAAGCTGTTTCCTCCTTTTCAGGTGCGCTCAGGCCTATTTCACTGTTCCGAAGGAATCGATAGGAAACAGGCGGAATACGGCTTTTCCCAGGATATAGCGCTCATCAATCAGGCCGATTTCACGGCTGCGGCTGTCGGTGGAGTTGTTGCGGTTGTCTCCCAGGACAAAAACGCACCCCTTCGGCACAGTAAGCGGGAAGGATACCGGCGCGGAAGTTGGGTTGTGGGTGGGCTCCTGAATATAGTCCTCCTGCAAAACCGTACCGTCCACGGTAACCGTACCCTGCTCAAAATCGATATCCACTGTCTGCCCTTCCTTGGCGACGATGCGCTTAATCAGAGGTTCATTGCGGGAATTGGGCTGGGTAATCACCACGATATCCCCCTGCTGCGGGTTGCGATAGGCCTGGCTGTAGAGCACCAGCTTATCACCATTGTGCAAAGTGGGCTGCATGGAAGGCCCGTCGACCGTTACCACGCGCCAAAGAAATGTAAAAACCAATACTACCAATACAACAGCCAGCAGCAGCGCCTCTACCCACTCATACAGGCCTGAGGCCGAATCCCTTTTTCTTGTTTCTTCCACGCGGGATGTCCCTCCTTACAAAAAATGAACGCCGTCCCAGCCGCCGCACTCCTGGTATCAAGCTGTGAAGCACCCGGGAACGCCGGCTTTTCCTGCCGGCCTGAGCGGTTTGAGCGAAAAAACCTCTCAATGGAAGGATTGCGGAAGAGCCGAAACCCCTCCGCAATCCGCCTTGCAAACCCGCTCAAAACAGCAAAAGGGACGAATCCACGTCCCTTTCCCAGCTGTTTTAGCGAATCTGTCCTTTAACTTTTGCAGCCTTACCAACACGATCCCGCAGATAATACAGCTTGCCTCTGCGGACACGGCCCTTACGGACAACTTCCACACTGGCAACATTGGGCGAATGCAGAGGAAATACTCTCTCTACACCGCAACCATAGGATACGCGGCGAACGGTAAAGGTTTCGGAAATGCCGCCATGCTTCTTCGCAATAACGGTTCCCTCAAACATCTGAATTCTCTCTTTATCGCCCTCTTTGATCTTGACGGCAACGCGTACGGTGTCGCCGATGTTCATCTGAGGGATCTCAGTTTTCAGAGAATCCTGCGCGATGGTCTTCAAAGCATCCATTGATACTTCCTCCTTGTAATTCCAGACATTCATTCCCATCTTTATCTCAAATAAAAGAGTTTGGCAGCGGACTGTCTGTTTAATGTCTCAGCTTGCGCCGGCATCAAAACCGTCAGCCAAAGCGGCTAACGTACTCCAAATGCTTTTCAATTATACCATGACTCACGGCCCAACACAAGACTTTTTCTCGCATTTTATCCGCTTTTTTTCCGATATTTGGCCCTGGGGCGAGAACGGGCTGCCCGCTGAACTGTCCTGCGGCGCGCGCACCGCCTGATGGAAAGGCAGGCCCCGCCGCAGCGGCCGGCAGAACGCTTTCCGGCTCCCGCGCCTGCGCAAAACCGTTTCATATCCCGCATCATACAGGGAGGTGCCGCTTGCCGCTCCAGAGAAAACCGGATGAACTTCAACGTTTGCCCAAACGGCAGCATTCCAGGGGCTTTCCCGTTCCGCTATGGATTGGGGAAGCCCAGACAAGCGGAGGGCGGCCTCCTTGGGCTATCCCAGCTTCCCCCTGCTCATCACCCGCTACCCCTTAGGCTGTCAGCAAAACTCCTTCAAATCCTGGGTCAAAATCCGGGTACGCACGATCTCAAGTACGCTCGGGTCCAGAGAATTCTGAATCAAGAAGCGATCCAGCGCCAGGGTGGGGTTGATATTCGTCACAGTTCCCGCCGCAAAGCGCAGGCTCAGCCGGAGTCCCCGGGAGGAGGCCTGCGCCTCCAGTGTCTCAAAGAAGGGGCGGATATCCACCTCCTTCATCCCCTTTTTTCCCTTTTTCTGCACCAAAATGGGCCCGGGGACGTCAAAACTTTGCCAGAGATGCAGCAACTCCTGTGCTGGGATTCCCTCGCACTCCAAGGACACCTGGTACTCAGCCCAGGCAATTTGGGCTGGTTTTCCCTGTGCGTTTAGCACCTGCACCACCCGGAAGCCCTGGGGCAGCACCGCGTTCAGGCGATCCTGCACCTGGCCCAGGGGCATTTCATCGTCCAAGAGGCGGATATCCATCGTCTCCCGAAGCCCCTCATAGCCCAGCGCCAGGGGCAGCGCAAAGGTGAGGTACAGATGGGGATTGAACCCTTCCGTATACCACACGGGGAGCCCGGCGCGCTTGATGGCCCGCTGCATACAGCGGGTACAGTCCAGATGTGAGATATATTTCGCGCGGGAACGCTTTTCAAAAAAGATTCGTATGGTTCTCAAAAACAGGCCCTCCCCAACAATTGATTGGCTGAGCATCCGGCGCAGCCCTCCTTGCAGTTGGGCGTGGTCACCGCCGCCTTGGCAAGCTGGTTTTCCCGGATGAGAAATTCTTTGGAAACGCAGTAATCCAGGTGATCCCAGGGCATTACCTCGTCATAGCTCCGGGTGCGGTTGGCATAGAAGGCCGGATCCACGCCCAGATCCTTTAGTACCTGCATCCAGACGTCAAATTTGAAGTGTTCATCCCAGCTGTCAAATTTACAGCCGCGGCGCCAGGCCTCCTCCATGACAGCGCACAGCCGCCGGTCGCCCCGGGCAAAAACACCCTCCAAAAAGCTGGTTTTAGACTCATGGTAGTTGACGGTTATCTTCCTGGAATGCACGCTGTCCAAAAGATGCCGCTGCTTTTCCTGGAGCATCTCCCGGGTATCCTGGGGTTCAAACTGGAAGGGAGTAAAAGGTTTGGGCACAAAGCAGGCACAGCTCACCGTGACATGGACGGCCTTTCCCTTGGGCTTGGTGGGCAGGCTGTAATAGAGATCCACAATCTTCTGGGCCAGCTGGGCAATCCCCTCGATATCCTCCAGGGTCTCTGTGGGAAGCCCCATCATAAAGTAGAGCTTCACGCTGGTATAGCCGCCCTCAAACGCGGTTTTGCAGGTGGTGAGGACCTCCTCCTCCGTGATATTTTTGTTGATCACGTCCCGCATGCGCTGGGTTCCAGCCTCCGGGGCAAAGGTCAGGCCGCTCTTGCGCACCTTAGCGATTTTTTCCAGAAGCTCGGGGGAAAAGCTGTCCACCCGCAGGGACGGCAGGGACATATTGACCTGCTCTTCGGCCGTCCAGGTGAGCATATCATCCAAAAGCGGCTCCAGCTGAGAGTGATCGCTGGTGGAAAGGCTGGTGAGGGAAACCTCGTCATAGCCGGTGGAATCACACAGTGTTCTGGCGTCGGAATTGATAATGGAATGGTTTTTCTCCCGGAACGGGCGGTAAATAAATCCAGCCTGGCAGAACCGGCAGCCCCGCACACAGCCGCGGAGCACCTCCACCATAGCCCGGTCGTGAACCGTCTCCAAAAACGGGACCACAAAGTCCTTGGGATAAAACACCTTGTCCAAATCCCGGATAATGCGCTTTTGCACCGTTTTGGGCGCGCCGTCCAGAGGCTGTACCTGACGGATGGTGCCATCCTCGTGATAGGACACCTCATACAGGGAGGGCACATAGACTCCCGGGATATGGCAGGCCTTCTTTAAAAATTCCCACTTTGTCTCCCCCGCCTCTTTGCTCTGCCGGTACAGATCCAAGAGCTCGTTCATCACTTCTTCGCCCTCGCCCAGCATAAACAGATCGATAAAATCCGCCAGGGGCTCGGGATTGCACGCGCAGGGGCCGCCCGCCACAATCAGCGGCGCAAGGGCATCCCGGTTTTCGCTGCGCACCTGGATGCCGGCTAAATCCAGCATATTGAGTACATTGGTAAAGCTCAATTCATACTGGAGCGTAAAGCCGATGATGTCAAACTGTGAGAGCGGATCCTGGCTCTCCAGGCCATAGAGCGGCACCCCATTTTCCCGCATCAGGGTTTCCATATCCACATCCGGCGCAAATACCCTCTCACACCAGGCATCCTCGCGGGCATTGATGAGGGAATAGAGGATTTTCATTCCCAGATGGGACATTCCCACCTCATAGGTGTCGGGGAAACAAAAGGCAAAGCGGAGATCCACCGCCGTTTTATCCTTCATCACACTGTTGAGTTCTCCGCCGGTATACCTGCCGGGCTTCTGAACTTTTCGTAAAATTTGCTGGAGCTTTGGATTCATTCTCAAAGACCATTCCTTTCCTCAGTGGCTCCGGTTTCGCCAAAGCGAAATCCGAATATTCATCCCGGCTGGCACAGGGCGCGCACCTGACGGATTCTTTCCTATTATAACGCCTGTGTTTTCTCAATTTCCAACGCCTGCCGCGGGCAGCTGTTCTTTCCCCCGGGCACTAACGGCAGCTGTTGTTTTAACCACACTTCCCAGGCACAAGCACCACACGCCGCCCAGAAGATTTCTGTCAGAAACAATCAAAAACCGTCATTATATTATACCGGCTTTTCCCCGGCAATGCAACGCCGGTTTTCCCGTTTCCCTGCCGTTGGTGTCAGCCTGAGGCAGGAAGCCGGCAGCACAATCCCGCTCAGGCCGATTGGGATGGAGTCCCGTCCGGATAACGATAAAGGGGAACGCCGCCTTTTCAGACGGCATTCCCCTCATCCTCTGCCATATCAGGCGGCGTGGGAGCCCGCCACTCCGCCTGGACCGGCATACGGCCGGCCCCTGTCCCCCTTGCGCTGCACAAGCTCCCTCAGGGAGCCGCGGAACAGGCAGCTGCACTCAGGCATCAAATCAAAATCCACCGGGCGCATCAGGGACGGGTGTTTGGGCAAGCGCACCGCGCCGCTGCGGGAGAGCAGTTCCCCCGCAAACTGGGAACAAAAATAGTAAAAGGGCCGGTTATGCACTATATTTTTTCGGCACAGCCAAAGCCCCCACAGGCTGTACCTGAAATCCCCGGCGCGGCTGAGCATCCGCTGCGCCTCCTTCCTGGCCCACCGATAGGCCTCCCCGCTCACCTTGATTTCAAGCAGGGCGCAGGGAATTTCCGGGTGGATTCCATAATAACCCGCTTTCAGCCTCTCTACAACCAGCCCCGCCGGAAGGGGCAGCCTGCTGAAGCGGCGGGCAAAGCTGACCCAGGTTTCCAAATCCTCCTCAAAGCACAGTGGCGCGGCGGATTGCCCCAGCCAGCAGGGTGCCGGAGCTGGTCAATAAAAGATAGATGGATTTCATCCGTATTCCTCCTAAACCGGGTGGGGCCAAAGGCCTCAGTCAATGGGGCGCGAGTTTACCACATTGCGCTTGGCGGTGAGATAGGTTGCGGTAAAATAGAGCCCATAGATGGCGGCCATCACCAGAGCTATCATGCCGGAATTGGCAAAAACACGGCTTAAATGCTCCTCAAATCCAGCCAGAACCGTCAGCTGTCCGCAGATAAGGGCCGTGGGAATACTCAAGAGGATGGGCAGGGCAAACGGCAAAAAGAAGAAGCTGAAGGTCTGCCGGAACAGGGTCTGGCTCTGCTGGCGCCGTGAGGCTCCCAGGCGAAACAGCACCCGGTAGCGCTCCTTGTCCTCGGAGAGGCCGGACAGGGTTTTTAAGGCAAGAATGGCCATGGCCATAAAGACGAACACCACAGCCAGATACAGCGCGCCCAAAACAAACACCGCCGAACTGCTGTACCGGATTATCCGGCTGTATTCCTTGATTCCATAGTCGCAGCGCTCGGTAGAAATCGGCCCGTAGGAAGCGCTGTTATATTCATAGGTATAGGTGAGTGCCTGGCGCAGCCCCTGGGCATCAAACTTTTGATCCTGCAGCTGATAGGCCGCGCACTGCTGCCGCACCGTCAGCCCCTGTACCGCCTCGTCGGGCACAACCGCCATAAAATAGGCAGAGGAAAAAAACGGCATCTCGCAGGTTCCCCGGTAGGAATAGGTTTTTCCCCCCAGGGTAAGCTGGGCAGCGGAAAAATCATAGGCCTGCACCTGGGGCTGGCCGGCAAGAATTCGGAAGCCGCCCTGAAGATCAATGGGTTGTCTTCCCATGGCGGTATACAGCCGGTTTAAATCGCTTTGGGAAATCAGGCAGTCCCGCACATCCTCATAGCCGTTCCCCGTCCATCTGGTGAAGCTGTGCAGGTAGCCGTTATTGGATTCATAGATCGTATAGGGGAGCTTTTCTTTGATTTGGGCGTACTGACTGATGAGTTCCTCCCCCTGCTGCTCGCTGATGGGAGATTTCCCCTCTGAATCACGGCTGAGCATAATATCGAAGGGATACTGTTTTTCCAGGGATACCTGCTCGCTGAACCGCTGTAAAAAGGATACGTTGGCTCCAATGACAGCAAAGCTGATGAGGAATGCCAGAATGCCCGCCATCACAGAATTGGAAGCCAGCTTTCCCGAGAGCTGCCGCAGGGTGAAGGTGTTGGTGCCCCGGCAGCATAAGCGTTTATTTTTCATCAGCAGGCCCACCGCGCTTCTGGCAAGCCCGATATGGAACAGTACAATCCCGACTGCAAGCAGGAAAATACTCCAAAACAGCCCCATTCCTGAGGAGTTCCCGCTGAAGACGGAGGCGTGCAGTTCTTTGGAAAACGCAACGCAGCTGACGATGATGAGGATCAGGGAAAAAACTGTGAGGATTCCCCAGGAAACCGGATGCCGGACTGACTTCTCCACCACCTTGTCCCCATGCAGCAGCTGATGGATACTCACCTTTTTCAGGTAGACCGCAGAGGTGACGCAGGACAGCGCAAACACTCCCAGCACCAAGGCCACTGTCAGGATGAGCCCCCGCAGGGAATAGGCGGCAAACTCAAAGGGGATTTCCATCAGGCTGGTCATAATCCCCATGAGCCCCTGGTACAAAAACAGCCCCAGCAGGATGCCCACGCCCAGGGCCACTATCCCCAGAAGCAGAGTTTCCAATACAAAAATGGCAAGGATATTGCCCCGGGTCATCCCCAAGGTGAGGTAGGTTCCGAACTCCCGCTTGCGCAGCTTGAGCATAAAGGAGGTGGCATACCCCAATACGAACGCCATAATCAAAGAGACAAATACAGTCAGCGCCGTGAGCCCCGCGCTGAGCTCCTGAATGGCTTCGGCCCGCTCAAGCAGCTGCTGGCTGAAGATCACATTGTTGACGGCAAACATCAGGGCCACCGTGAAGGCGACGGTGATAAAATAGATGAGATAATTCCCCAGCTGCCGCCTTACATTACGCACTGCAAGCTTAGCGAACATCTACGTCACCTCCCAGCGCGCCCATCACCGTGAGGATCTCCTGGTACATCTGGCGGCGTTCCCGCTGGCCCCGGTTGATTTCACTCCAGATTTTCCCGTCCTTTAAAAACAGAACCCGCCCCGCATAGGAGCCCACCACCGGATCGTGGGTTACCATCAGGATGGTGGAGCCAAGGGACTCATTCATGGTCCCTAGCGTTTTCATCAGGCTGCGGGAGTTCTGGGAATCCAGCGCACCGGTGGGCTCGTCCGCCAGAACCAGAGCCGGACTAGTGATGATGGCCCTGGCACAGGCCGCACGCTGCCGCTGCCCGCCTGAGAGCTCATAGGGGAATTTTTTAAGCTGATCGGTCACGCCCAGGGCCTTTGCCACCCGGTTGAGCTGGGCCTGGGTGCGCCGCAGGTCTACCTTTTTGAGGTTGAGCGGCAGTACAATGTTTTCCTCTACAGTCAGGGTATCCAGCAGGTTATATTCCTGGAAGATGAACCCCAGCTTATCCCGGCGGAACTGGGAGAGCTCCCTTTCCCGGAGTTCCGCAATGCTTTTCCCCTCTAAAAAAATGTCCCCCGCACTGACGCTGTCAATGGTGGAAATCACATTGAGCAGGGTGCTCTTTCCGGAACCGGAGGCCCCCATAATCGCGGTGAACTCTCCCTGCTCCACGGTGAAGGAGATGCCGTCCAAGGCCTTTGTCACAACATTTGGGCTCCCATAGTACTTGGTGACATTCTTTACCTCTAAAATTGTTTTCATTGTTCGCATACCTCCGTTTCGTATTTAGGATAACACGAAACAGGGCGTGATTATCTAACGCAGCCGCTGTATCTTTCTTACAGTTTTGTAAGAGTTTCAAATTCCAGGGAAACCCGGGTAAACTCCCCTTCGCGGGACTGAATCTCCAAGCGGATTCCCATCTGCCCGCACAGCTGGCTCACCAAATAAAGCCCCATCCCCGTGCTGGTGCCCAGGCGCCTCCCATTGGTGCCGGTAAAGCCCCGCTGCGTGACGCGCCTGATTTCATGGCTGGGGATCCCGATGCCATTGTCCTGCACCGAGAGAACGCCGCACTGGGCCGTCAGGCTGATTTGGCAGCCAGGGGAATATTTGGCGCTGTTTAAAAGCAGCTGCTTTAGGATAAAGCACAGGGATTTACGGTCGGCATAAACCCTAAAATCCCCCTGTACCTGTACGCTGACCCCCGCGGCGATGAGCAGTTCCATCTGGCTTTTGACCGCCTCCTCCATCACGGGAGCCAGGGAAAATTCCTCGATTTTCAAATCCCTGTCCGGCGTACGCAGCCTGGCATAGTACAGGATTGTCTCCGTGAGATTGTCCGCGCGCTTGAGCTCCCGTCTCAGTTTGCGGGGATCCGGGTCGTTATCCAAAATCAGAGAACAGGCGGTGAGCGGCGTTTTGATCTCATGGATCCAGCTCTCCACATACCTGCAATATTCCTCTTTTTCCTCCTGGGAACGCTCCACCAGGCCGATTGCGGAACGGGATACCGCTTTCATCACAGAAAAATACTGCCGTTCCACCGCGTTCACCGGCGCCGGCAGCACCTCGCCCAGCAAATATTTCTGCGGCAGCACCTCCATCATGCGTTCCAGGCGCCTGAGCCTGCGGCATTCCAAACAGTAGCCGCACCCAAGCCAGGCCGCGGCCAGCAGCAAAAACAAAAGGCAGGCTGTCCCAACCAGGGCCATGGGCGCCGAACACACCGCCATAATGACCGCCAGCACAACCACTGCCATGAAGGCAAAGCATAGGGAAACCGCCTTGGAACTCACATATTCCCAAACACTCATAACCGGTACCCCACTCCCCGCACCGTGCGGATATAGTCCTTGGCACCCAGCCGTTTGAGCTTTTCCCGCAGGCGGTTGATGTTCACATACAGCGTATTCTCGTCAATATACAGGCTGTTGTTCCACAGGCTTTCGATAATCTCCTCCCGGGTGCACAGCTCCTGTTTCATCAGGCACTCCAGAATCCGGGTTTCGTTTTTCGTCAGTTCCGCTGCAGCTTCCCCAAACCGAACCGTCATATCCGAAAGGTTTAACGTCAGCCCCCGCACCGCCATCACCGGGTTGTTTTTGCGCTTGAGCAGGCGGGATATCCGCGCCAGCAGCACAGAGGAATGATAGGGCTTGCGGATATAGTCGTCCGCGCCCACGCCAAAGCCCAGCAGTTCATCCTGGGCCGAATCCCGAGCTGTCAGGAAAATGACCGGCACATCGGAATGCTGTCGCAGCCTGCGGCACACTTCAAATCCGTTCTCCCCAGGCAGGTTGATATCCAAAAGCGCCAGCTCGCAGGGCTCCTGCTCCACCGGGAGATACCCATTGGACTGCAGCAGCGTAAAAAGCTCCCGGCGGATACTGGCGTCGTCTTCTAAAACTAAAATTCTTTCCATTGCTATCCCACCTTTTTCAAAATCACAGGGGTACCGATTGGCGGATACCCCAACGCTATCGCATCAAGCGGGGCCGCCTTCGTTCCAGTATGTCTGCATCCTCTTCAATATCGTTCAGACCTTCATTCTGAGATACGCGGCTCAAGGCTCCGTTTTGGAAAACGGCGTGAGGTTATGGGAACATAAAGCCTGGAGCAGCCGAGACGTTTTGCGGTTCAGCGCCGGCTGAATGCCGGGCGTTGGCCGGCAAGCAAAACTCTATACTGTTCACGGCTTGCGTGAACAGTATAGCATATCAGCCCCCGAAAGCCAAAGCCAACCCAAGCAATGGCAAGAACGCCCGAACCAGACCGGTTTGCCGCCTGGTTCGGGCGCTTTTGAGCGGTGCCCTCACTTTGTTACACCCTGCCCAGATAGCAGCGGGTCACATAGGGATAGGCCACTGTGCCGCCGCCAAATTCCTCAAACAGCCGGGTGAGCGCCTGTACATAGCCGTGATAATTCTCATCACCCGGCCGGGGCGCATAGGAGGAGGACAGACTTCTTCCAAGGAAGGTTTCCCGATCATAGGACAGCACGTTTTCGAATTGCCTGACCTCAAAGTCCCCTTTAAAAAAGTCCGCAAACTGCTGGGGATCCGAAAAATCCATTCCGTTGGAATATCCCCGGTAGCCGTGGCAGAATTGAGCGTTGATTTCCCCACTGCGCCGGATGATTTCACTGGCTTCGTCCCGGTCATTCCACACCAGCACAACCCAGCCCGACGGCTTCAGGATACGGCGGCACTCCGCCCTGAAGGCCTGCCGGTCAAACCAGTGAAAGGCCTGCGCCGCGGTGACGCAGTCGACAGAGCCGTCTTGCAGTCCTGTATGCTCCGCGCTGGCCTGCACGGAGATAATTCTCCCACCGAAAGCCTCACAGTCCCGCTTAGCCGCCCGGCGCATACTGTCGTTGGGTTCCACGGCAAAAACCGTCTTCACCGTTTGGGCCAGCTGTATGGAAAATATCCCTGTACCGGATCCGATATCCGCGGCGGTACTCTGAGGTGTGAGTATCCCCCGCTCTGTGAGATACTCAAACAGGCCGTCCGGATAGTTGGGGCGGGAAGCCGAATAGAGGCTTCCCTTTGCGCTGAATTTATCCTCGTTCATACATTCCTCCACATTTTGAGGCATTCCTTTATTCTGCCGAATTCATTTTTGAAAAACGCAGCCGGCGCGGTGCCGCCCGTGCGCCCAAGGACGGCCTCAGGCCCAGCGAAAAATACCGGCAGCACAGCTTTTTGAGGGCGTGAAAGCCCATAGGGTTGCTGTTTCATCCATAGTTTCAGGAGCCCGTGCCGCAGCCGGGTTCCCCGCCTTTCCGGCATTCGGCTTATTTATTTTACTACAGGTTTTCCGGCGGTACAAGCATTCTTTTTCCATCCTGTTTTACAAATATACCCAAATTCCCGCCGCAGGGATATCCGGAATTCCCAGCCCAGAGCCGCCGGTTTCTGTGTCGGGTTTTCAGCAGATGCGGCACGGGGTGAAACCAACCCTGAGCCCGTCAACGGCAGGCATATCCCCAATCCGTTCCAGGCCCCTGTCGCTTGGAGTATTCTGTACCCTCTCCTAAATTGGTACAGCTTATCAGCTTACCTGGGACAGCCGCGCCTTTCGCCCGACGCCGAAGCCGCGCCATATCCACGCAAAAAGGCCCCCTGCGGCAAATTCGCAGAGGGCCTGGGCCAGATGAACCGAAAACCGGCGGGATCCGCTTTCTCTGTTTTGGCGCCGGGATTTTTTACCACAGCATCCACAATACCAAGAGAACGCCGCCGATATCCAGGCAGGCCAGTGCAACTAAAAAAAGCGGTCCCATTTGAGCATCCATCCTTTCATAAACTTGCAGGAGCGGCCTTAGGCCGTCCCGGCTTCATTACTGGCTGACAATCCGGGTATAGGTTCTGGCAGTGAGCGAATAGATGATGGCATACAAAACCGCGAACACCAAAAAGCAGATCACCGTACATAGAATGAACAGCCCAGTGTTAAGCAGATTGAGCACCGCCAGAATCCTTGAAACAATGGGAAATGCGAAGGCCACGTGTACGCCCGCTGTAAGCAGGGGCAGGAAGAACACCGTGAGAATCTGGGAATGGATGGACTGGCGGACCTCCTGGCGGCTCATCCCCACCTTCTGCATAATCTGGTAGCGCTGACGGTCATCATAGCCCTCTGAAATCTGCTTGTAGTAGATAATCAGGATGGTCGCCATGACAAACAGGGAGCCAAGGAAGATTCCCAGGAAGAAAAACCCGCCGTACATGGAGAGAAACGTGCTCCTCTCCTGGGCGCGGCATTCCACGGTCCCCAGGAACTCCATATCCTCAAGAGAGCCCTGAAGCTCTTGGTAAGCCGCCACAATAGCTTCCTCGTCCCCGGTTACATCAATTCCGCGGCAAAACCGGATTTTGGAGGCCTGTTCCCCGTATGCCTCCTTTTGCAGCCGGTACAATTCCTGGATTTCCCCCATATCCTTCACCACGATAAAGTGGCTGCTGGCGATATTGGAGGCCAGAAGGCCGTTTCCGATAAAGCTGTCCGGGCGCTCCTTAATGGTGTATTCCCGATCGAACACCTTGAGCACCGGGTACTCGAACTGGTCCCGGTTGGAATACAGCAGTATCTGTGAGTCCTCAAGATCGGCGTTTTCCCCGGTCACCCGGTTATAGTCCTCGAGGGGGATAAAAAACAGGTTGTTGATGTTCTCCAGTACCGCCTGGTTGGCCTCTCTGTCCGTGGCAAAGGTATCCCCCACCCGCAGCCCTGCAAAGCTCAGATAGGTATAGCTGATATCCTGTGTCAGGGCCAGGTCATTCTTTTGCAGGACGGACTGCAGGGTGTCCTCCATCTGCCGGTTGCGCTGCTCGTCGGTTTCGGCGGAATATACGGTGATATCGTTGGGATAGCGGGCATTCAGCACATCCTCGAGCCCCACCATCAGCGAGGTGGTGGCGGAAACCATCACCAGCACCATTGTGGAGAGGATACAGATATTGGCCAGCCCCACCGCATTCTGCTTCATCCGGTACAGCATACCGGAAACAGCCGTGAAATGGTTGGTCTTATAGTAATAGCGCTTGTTTTTGCGCAGCAGCTTGAGCAGGGCGATACTGCCCGCGCAGAACAGAAAGTACGTTCCGGCGATTACCAGGATGACCGCCAGGAAGAAGTTGAAGATTGCCGCCATGGGGTTTTCGCTGGTGACGGCGATATAGTATCCGATTCCCAGGCAAACAATGCCCAGAACCGCCATAATCCATTTGGTTTTGGGCTCCTTTTCGCCCACATTTCCGCCCTTCAGAAGTTCGATAGGCTTGGAAAGATGAATTTGCCGCAGGGAGTTGAGAAAAATCAGAAGGAAGATAACGCCGAACAGCGCCAGGGTTTGGAGCATGGAATCCCCAGAGAGATAAAACCCCAGGGGAACCTGCGCATCCATAATTTTTAGGATCAGCAGGTACATGGCCTTGTCCAGGAGCACACCCAGCACCAATCCGCACACCAGGCTGATGGCCGCCAGGTACAGCGTTTCAAAGCCTACAACCCGGGACAGGTGCTTTTTCTCCATTCCCAGGATATTAAACAGCCCGAATTCCTTTTTGCGGCGTTTCATCAGGAAAGAATTGGTATAAAACAGGAAGATCCCCGCAAAGATCCCCACCACCCAGCTGCCCAGATACAGCATATACTGGATAAATCCCGCGCCTGCCAGCTCCTGGATACCCGGGTTCATGGACAGGGATTTGATGATATAGAACATGGCCACCGTGATGATGCAGGTGATGAGATAGGGCACATAGGTTTTCGCGTTCTTGCGGATATTGTCCGCCGCCAGCTTTGGATAAAACAGCTTACTCATGTTCCCCACCGCCTGTCGCAATCAAGGTCAGGGTATCGGAGATCTTCTGGTACATCTCCTGGTTGGTGCTGTTGCCCCGGTACAGCTGATGGAACACCTCGCCGTCCTTGATGAAGAGCACTCTGCCCGCATGGCTGGCAGCTTTGGTGGAGTGGGTCACCATCAGGATGGTCTGTCCGTCCAAGTTTATCTCATTGAACAGCCGCAACAGGCCGTCCGTGGCGTGGGAGTCCAGCGCGCCGGTGGGTTCGTCCGCCAAAATCAGCTTGGGCGAGGTGATCAGCGCACGCGCCACAGCCGCCCGCTGCTTCTGCCCGCCTGAAACCTCATAGGGATATTTGGAAAGCAGATTTGTGATGCCCAGCTTCTCGGCGATGGGCGCAAGGCGCCTGTCCATCTCAGAATAGCTCTTGCCGGAGAGCACCAGGGGCAGAAAAATATTGTCCTGCAAAGAAAAGGTATCCAAGAGATTAAAATCCTGAAACACAAAGCCCAGGTTATTGCGGCGAAAGGCGGAGATTTCCTTCTCCTTCACCGAGGAAAGCTTTTTGCCGTCCAGAAGGACCTCTCCGCTGGTGGGTTTGTCCAGTGCCGCCAGAATGTTGAGCAGCGTCGTTTTGCCGGAGCCGGACTCTCCCATAATTGCCACATACTCCCCTTGCTCCACGGAAAAGGAGACATTGCTCAGCGCCTGCACCTGGCTGGCGCCGAAGCGCGTAGTGTAAATTTTTTTAAGGCTCGTTACCTCTAAAATTGCCATAGTCCAATGAAAACCTCCCTGTTTTGTTTGCTTTGGCACCGGATACCAAGGGCCTGCGCATCCGCACGGCTTTGGGGCGCCGTTTTTGCAAGGAACCAGAACCCGTAATCCTATCGCCAAGGATTTGACAGCAAGCCACAACCCGCGCCGCGCCCGGCGAAGAAACGCCCGGTGGGCAAGCGTCATCGATGCCGCCAACCGGCTGCGTTGCCCTGTGAAATCCGGGATTATGAAGAATTTTGGGGTACCATCCCGCCGGCCGCCTGCCGGTGGCAGGGGCCGCCTTTTTATTTGCAGAAAACAGCTGCAGTTCCGGCTGCTTGACTATAGTATAACAAAACGGCCGAAATCCCCGACATCGAATCCGGTGACATTTCGGCCCTGTCATCTTACATTTTTGTAAGACGGTTATTCTGTTTGCAGTTCCACGCTGGCAAGCCCCAGGCTTACCGTGGTGCCGACGCCCACCCGGGAGTCTATTTCAATGCGGTGGGAGAGCTTTTGCGCCGCCTGCTTGCACAGGTACAGCCCCAGGCCCGTGGACTTTTTATCCGCCCGTCCGTTGTAGCCGGTAAATCCCTTTTCGAAAACCCTGGGCAGATCCTCCGGGGCTATGCCGATGCCGGTATCCGTAATCCTCAGGTTTTTTTCAGCATCCACCCGGATGGTGATTGTCCCCTTGGGCGTATATTTGATGGCATTGGAGAGCAGCTGCTCCAGGATGAACTGAAGCCATTTTTCATCGGTGAGGACGCTCTCGGCTGTGGGCTCGTAGATGAGCTGGATGCGCTTTCCCACAAACTGCGGGGCATATTTGCGGATGGCCTGCCGGATGATGGGATCCAGAGGGTACTCCCGGAACACAAAATCCGAGGAGGAGCTGTCCAGGCGGAAATAGGACAGAACCATTTCCACATACTGCTCGATACGGAACAGTTCCAGAAGCAGCTGCCGGTTTTCGCTGGTGTCCTGGGCCTGCAGCATCATGCGCATGGCGGAGATGGGGGTTTTTATCTGGTGCACCCAGGTGGTATAGTAGTCGATACTGTCACTGCGCTGGGTTTGCCATTGGGTGAGGATTTCCCGGTTTTTCCGGAGTAAATCCGCCAAAATCTCCTGGTAATCCTCCTCCATCTGGTTGAGCGGCCGGGGCAGGGTGTCCGCCAGCAGAACGCTGTTTTTGGCAATGCGCTCCAGCTGGCGGTGCCTTGCGCAAAACCGGACAAAGTCCACCCCTGTCAGCACACACGCCAGCAGCGAACACCAGAGAAGCGCATAGAATATGGCCTCCAGTTCCAGGCTGTACAGGGAGAATACCCCCGCGAACACCAGCCCGAACAGGAAAAACAATACGAGCCCCATCCGGTGCTGCCAGAGATAGTTCCAAAACAGCTTCATACCCCGTCCCTCCTCACTCCACAATATAGCCGCTGCCCACCCTGGTGGCGATAAAGTCCCCAAGCCCCACGCTCTCCAGCTTTTTTCGCAGGCGCGCCATGTTCACCGTCAGGGTGTTCTCCTCCACATAGCAGTCCATCTCCCAGAGCCTGGTCATCAGGGTATCCCGGCTCACCACCTTGCCCTTATGCTCCAAGAGGGTCTGCAGCATCCGAAACTCATTGCGGGTGAGCTCAACTTTTTGTTCTCCGAAGCTCAGGGTTGCGTCCCCCAGGTTCAGAACGGCACCCCGGTGCTCCAGCACGGGGATTTTCCCCGGCATATCATAGCTGCGGCGCAATACCGCCTGGATTTTTGCCGTCATCACGGTTAAATCCACCGGCTTTGCGATAAAGTCGTCCCCGCCCATGTTCATTGCCATGACGATATTCATATTATCCGAGGCTGAGGAGATAAACACGATGGGGACATTGGAGATTTTCCGAATCTGGGTGCACCAGTGATAGCCGTTGAAAAATGGAAGCATGATGTCAAGGAGCACCAGATGGGGGTCAAACCTCATAAATTCCGGCATGATATCGCTGAAATCCTCCACACAGCGCACCTCATGCCCCCAGGAGGCAATCTGTTTTTGCATGGCCTGCGCCAGGCTGGCGTCATCCTCAATAATCAGGATTTTATGCATGGTTTTCTTCATCCTTTCTGTGCAGGGCCAAAGGCGGCTGCCCGCCTGATTCCCGGTAACGGATAGTCCGACAGCTTTGGAAGGCGTTTTCCCAGGGCTGCGCAAAGCCCCTATTCCCACGCCATCCAGAGGGCGTTCGGGTTTTAGAAAAACGCAGCAGCCGCTAAAATCTTCACGCAGGCGCCTACCGCATCCGGCCTGACGCGCCATACCGCAGCGTTTTATAAACCGTGACGACGATTTCCAGCAGTGTGGCGGCGATAATCAGCAGCAGAAGCAGATTGGAAAACAGCCCGGTTCCCCACTGGGCCAGAAAGGGGTTTGACGTCTGGAACACAGAGGGGAACTGCCGGGAGAGCTCCGACGCAAAATTGGGGTTCCACAGTGGCAGCACCTTGAGCAGCACCGCCGCCAACAGCACCTGCAGCGCCCCGGAGAGGATATTGCAGATCATGACAGCCTTGCAGTAGCAGCCCATCACCAGGCGCGTCACCTCGTCCACAAAGCCCACCAGCAGCCACAGCAGAAGAACCGGCAGAAGCAGCGCCCACTGGGAAAGGTTGAACACCGGGATCTGCAGCAGCGATTCCCCCTCTTTATAATAGGCGCCGATGAGCCCCGGGGCAAAGACCAAGAGCGCGCCGAACAGGGCGATAAAGACGATACCGGCGATACTGTCCCCACGGCTGATGAGGGCCCGTTTATCGGGCACCGGCGGCAGAAAGCTGGGGGCCCAGGTTTGTCTTTCCGGAGCGGTACGCCCCCTAAGGCTGCCCGGCGTCCATTTCTGAGGCTGCCGCAGATCCAGCTTGATTTTCTGCCGTTCCATGACGGCGAATACCAAGGTGACGCCGCCGAACACGCCCACCCCGCAAATCGTCAGATTGACGATTGCATTGACCGTGCTCTCAACGATGGCGGGAACCAGGCCCCCGCCCTCCAGAATCCCGCTGACAACGGCGGTAATGAATATGGGGACTGCGGCGCAGAGCAGTACGATTTTCAGCATCCACAGATAATCGTCATAGTATTCGGGCCCAATCAGGTACCTGGAATCATCCCGGTACCGCTTGGCAAACTGCACCGGATCTCCCAGCTTTGTGAGCACCCGTTCCATATCCGGATCCTCCTCGAAAAGCTCCTGGATAAGCCCCCGCAGTTCCAGGGAAATCTCTTCCCGCTGATCCTTGGGCAGGCGGCGTACCACCTCGTAGAGATACCGCTCTGACATATCCCGCTCGCTTGCGTTCATTCCGACTCCTCCTTCAGCAGTTGTTCCATACCGGCTGCCATAAGCCGCCACTGCCCGCTGAGTTCCCGATAAATTTGGTCCCCTAGGAGTGTGCGGCGGTAATACTTTCGCGGCTTTGCGTCCCCAATTTCCCACTCGCTTTCCAAAAGCCCCTGCTTCTGCAGGCGCCGGAGCAGCGGGTACAGGGTGTTGGGATCAATACTGACGCCCTTTTCTTCCAGGGACTGCACCAGAGAGTAGCCATAACGCGGCCTGCCCATCTGGCTCAGGACGCTCAAAATAAGCGTGCCCCGGCGCAGCTCTGAAATTAAACCGGATAGCAGATCCTTCTCTTCTCCCATAGCGGCCTCACCTCACAGGTTCATTATACTGTATGTCACACACTATTGTCAATATATAATTATTTTCTTTTTTACTTCCTGAGGCCCAGCGGCTCTTTACAAATTCTGGCGCGGCAGGGATTTCGAGCCAACAAACAAAGAGGATGCCGCGGCATCCTCTTTGTTTGCCTGGGAACTTCCTGTATAAGCCGGTTCCGGCTGAATCAGGACTCATTTCCATTCATATAGAGGCTGTCCATCCCATGGTATGTCTCGGCCGTCATCAGGAGCCCCACCCGAAAGCCATAGATCAGGTTCTTCACAGCAGTCAGCTCATGGAGCTCCCCCTGCATGGCGGCATAGGCTGCAAACAGCTCCTTCTCAGCAGGGCCAAGGCGTCCCCGCAGCTTTTGCTCGTTTTGCTCGATGAGCCTTATGGCCTGGGCAACCTGGGAATCCCGCTTCCATGACTGCGCCTGGGGCGTCAGGTTCCCGTAGGCAAATTCCTCTAAAATACTCGCCATCATGAATCATCCTTTCTCTGTCGCACCGGCAGAGCCTTGCAAGATCATGCGGTAAGTGGTACAATCATTTTACCGCAATTGCTTTCGGGCATTTGCCGGTGGGTATAGGGACGGTGCGCGCTTGTCAGGGGTTGCGCCGTCCCTGTCATTTTTGTGCGGGCTTCTCCAAGCCGGCGAAGATTGTGTCAATCCCGGCCCGGATCACCTCTGACCGCGACATCCCGGTAACCTTGCAGCAGTAATCGAGTTTTTCAAGTTCTTGGTCTGTCATTCTTGTTTCAACCTTTTTCTGCCGTGCATTTCCGGATGGCGGTCGGCCTGTACGCGGACTCAATGTATCACCTCCATTTCTTGTCCTGACAATATATATTGTAATCTTGTCCAGACAAAAAGTCAAGTGTTAATTTGATACCAGGCCGCTTGTCCCCTTGGATGCCTGTGAAATAAGCCGGGCATCTTCACCCGTTGAGAGTTCCATGCCGCAATGGGTATCAGAAGACAGAGCACAAAACAGCGAGACTGCAACGGCGGTCTCGCTGTTTTTTATTTCTCCCCTTTAATCCCCGCTCTGCACCAGGAGCATCACCGTGAGATAGCCCACCGTAATTGCCAGAGTATAGTTGCGCCAGTGAGAAATTGCCATCCAGAAAGCGGCGGCAGCTACCGGGATTAACACCACAACGGACACCGCCGTCTCCACCCGGCGGGAAAGCTGCACGGAGAAGCGCTGCCGCAGCAGCATCCGCAGGGCGTTTCCTCCATCCAAGACGCCCACCGGCAGGCAGTTAAAGCCGCCGATGGTAAAATTCAGCACCGCAATCTGCAGGAGTTCCTGTTTATTCTGCAGCGTTCCCCACAGCCAAAACAGCCCCCCGCAGATAAAATTCACCATAGGCCCCGCGGCATAGACCACAGCTTCCTGCCGGTAGCTCACCGGGAGAAAGGGGGCCCGCTCGATCCGCACTCCGAAAATTTGAAGGGAGATCCTGCGGGGAACCAGCGAAAAAAACGCCATCGACGCAAGGTGGCCCAGTTCATGGACAACGCAGGCCAGCACGATGTAGGGCGCGAACCCGGTGGAATCCGTGATTAAAAACAGCCCCACCAGGGCGAGAAACAGATAAGAAATCCGGATTTTTACGCCGCGAATCTCAAGCTCCACTGCTCTCCTCCAACACAGCCAGCACATCCATGGGATCATAGTGAATCCCATCCTGCATAATGTTCAGATGGACATGGGAACCGGTGGACATCCCGGTACTGCCCACCAGGGCTACTGTTTCCCCCTGGCGCACCTTGGCGTTGAGCGGCGCCACAATTTCGCTGCAGTGGCAGTATTCGCTCTGCAGGCCGTTGGCGTGGTCGATAACGATGTAATTCCCATAGATCTCCGATTCCCCGATTTCGCTGACGGTCCCCGGATACACCGCGCCAATGCGCGCCCCCATGGGAGCGGCCAAATCCACGCCGGTGTGGAAATCCAGTTTTCCCGTGATGGGATGCCAGCGATAGCCGTAGGAAGAGGTCATGGTATATTCCGATACCGGGTAGATGGCCGGGGCTGTCGCCAAGAGCGGCGCTAAGCTCATATTCTCCGGGGCGGGAATGGCGCCGCCGCTTTGCGCCTGAACCTCAAGCTGGCCGCCCTTGCCGGTGAGAAACAGCCCGTTCAGGGAGTCCCGCAGCTTTTGAGCTGTCTCATGCAGGGGAATCCCGGTTTTGTCCTCGATAAAATCAATCACCTGGGAGAACAGCTGCTGTTCGCCTATCATCGACGCATACGGCTCCCGCAGCAGATTCTGCCCTGAGCCCTGAAAATATCCGGTGAGGTATACTCCCAATACGACCAGCACACACAGGCAGCACTGCGCAATGACAGCGATAAGGACGCCGTCCGGCCCTTTTTCCTCCTGCTGGCGGGCACCATACGCCGGCGGCCTGCGCCTGGCGCGTACTTCACGTTCCATTGTGATACTCCTTCCTTTCCGAAAAAGGCCGCAGGGTTTCCCTGCGTCCAAATTCCCTCCCGGTGCCAGGGCGCCATCCCCCAACAGAACCGTCACGGTACGCCCATAACAGCCTGGTTCGGGAATGGCTCCCTTTCCCTTTTTACCATGCTATTCGGCCCGTCCCTCTCTTATGACGCGGCGCCGGAAAAAAGCAAGCTGCCCCCCTTCAGGGAACAGTGTGCAGACAGCAAAAAGCCCCTCCGAAAGTTTCGGAGGGGCTTATAGCCAGTCTGTCACAATTTACTTTTTCTGGTTAAAAATCTGCATAATATCGAAGAAGTCCTTGTCCCGCTCGGAGATAACCCCGCCTGCCGCGGTATTGCCGGCACCGGAAGCCGGAGCCTTGGAAGCCGCAGAGGAAGCCGAATTGGCAGCGCTATTGGGAATCGCGGCCTGGGCGGCACCCTCTTCAAAACCGGTGGCAATGACAGTGACCTGCATTTCGTCCTTAAAGCTCTCATCAAAGGCGGCACCCCAGATGAGGTTCACATCCGGATGCGCCTGATCATGCACCATCGAGGAGGCGATATCGATTTCATCCAGGCTGATATCCGGAGAAGCCGTAATATTGATGATAACGCCCCGGGCCCCGCTGATAGACGTCTCCAGAAGCGGGCTGGAAATTGCCATTCTGGCCGCCTGCTCCGCCTTGTCCTTGCCCTGTGCGCGTCCCACGCCCATGTGCGCGTAGCCGGCATCCTTCATAATGGCAGTGACGTCCGCAAAGTCCAGGTTTACCACGCCGGGGACATTGATCAAATCGGAAATACTCTGAACGCCCTGGCGCAGCACATCATCCGCGGCCTTAAAGGCATTGAGAAGTGTAATTTTCTGTTCTGAAATCAGCTTTAGGCGCTCATTGGGGATCACCACCAGGGCATCCACATTTTCCTTGAGGGCCGCAACACCGGCCTCCGCCTGCTCCATTCTGCGTTTACCTTCAAAGATGAAGGGCTTTGTCACGATACCAATGGTAAGAATTCCCAGTTCCCGGGCAATCTCCGCCACCACCGGTGCGGCGCCTGTTCCGGTTCCGCCGCCCATACCGGCGGTAATAAACACCATCTGGGTTCCCTTGAGCGCGGCTGCAATCTCTTCCCGGCTCTCCTCAGCGGCCCGCTGGCCCTTTTCGGGAGATCCGCCCGCTCCGCGGCCCTTGGTGAGCTTGTCCCCAATTTGAATCTTCTGAGTGGCCCTGGAATGGAACAGCGCCTGCTGATCCGTATTGACAGAAATAAACTCCACGCTCTGCATTCCAGATTCGATCATCCGGTTGACTGCATTTCCGCCGCCGCCGCCAACGCCGGCGACTTTAATTGAAACTACTTGTTCTAAATCATTCTCCATCTGAAAGTTCATGAACATGGAATATTTCCTCCCGCATCTATCTATCTCAAGTGTTAAGCAATTTCATTCTGTATACAATAACTAAAATAACTTTATCAGATTTCGTCCGGTATTTCAAGGGTTTACCAGGAGAAAAACCGGTTTTTTCCCATGAAATTGCTCTTTATTCCCCCTGGGAGGATCTGGAAACATTTTCCTCATCCTCAGCGGGCTTTTCTTCCTCCTGATTGACGACGCTTTCGGGGAGGGTGATGTGTCCCGGCCGGGTGGAGATATTGGAGGGCGTTGTCAAATCCACTGTTCCGCTGAAATTCTCCAATTCACCGGCCAGCAGGCTGGAAAAGCCCTTCATTTTATATTCCATCTCATTTTCAGAGCCGAACACCACCTTGAGCTTGTCCCCACAATAGGCGCAGACATTGTAGACATCCGTCAGGTCCACCGCCGTAAAGGTAATCCCCCCCTCATTGGCCGCGCACTCCAAAAGGCGCTCCAAGACCGCCAGCCTCTGGTATTGGGGATTGGCGCTCTCATCCTCCAGGTACTGGGGAATTTTATCCAGCACCTGCATCCCGCTTACATCCACCCCCAGCACCTTGGGGATGAAGGCGTCCGGAGAATCGATTCCCGTCTCCAGCACCTTGCCGCTTGCGGAGAGGATGGTATAGCCGTTGTCGTCCCGCACCGCCGCCACCGGGGTCTCCTGGGTAATGGCAATTTCCACGCCGGTGGGCAGATGGAAGCGGATGTTTACCTCCTCGATATAGGCATATTTCTCCTTGAGGCGGCTGGCAATTTCCTCCTTGGGGATCTCAAACAGGTTTTGCTGCTGCTGAATGGAGGCTGTCTTCAAAATGCTTTCGGTTTCATAGCGGTCGTTGCCGGACACCGTGACGGTCTCCACATTGAAAAACAGGCGCACCGTCAAAAAAATACCGCCTCCCACCACAAAGAGCAGTAAAATAACGGAGAACAGCGCGCGCTTTTTCTTACGCCTGCGCAAACGGCGCTGCTCATTCAAGCGGCGCGCCTGTTCCCTTCTGCGTCTTTCCAGTGTGGCATTAGCCGATTTTTTCCCCGGCGTCCTGCTGCCGGACTGCCTTCCCGCGCTCCCCTGAGAAGGGGTTCCCCGCCTGGGGGCAGAGGGCTGGGGCCTCTGCGGTTTCTTTTGGGATGTTCCTTTTTTTTGTGCCATGACTACTCCCTCGTAATTTTCGCTCCCAACCGGGAAAGACTCTGCTCCAGCGCATCGTATCCCCTGTCGATATGTTTTAAATCCGTCAGCTGCGTGGTTCCCTGAGCAGCCAGCCCCGCTAAAACCAAGGCGGCGCCTCCCCGAAGATCCGTACTGCACACCTTGGCGCTGTGCAGCGTACCGACCCCTTCCACTACGGCAACACGGCCCTGAACCTTGATATTCGCACCCATACGGGCTAATTCTTCCACGTGCTTATAGCGGCTCTCGAAAATATTTTCCACAAATACACTGGTCCCCTTGGCTACAGTCGCCAGGGCCATCATGGGCGCCTGGGCATCGGTGGGGAACCCCGGATACGGCATTGTGCGCACTAAGTATAACGGCTTGAGCCTGCGGGGAGCCCATAGGCTTACACTGTCCCCATGTACCCGAATCCGGCACCCCATTTCCTCAAAGGCAGGGAGCACCGCGGTTAAATGCTGCTGCAGCGCCCGGTGCACCACAATATTTCCTCCGGTGATGGCCCCGGCCGCCAGA
Source organism: Marvinbryantia formatexigens (assembly GCA_021771035.1). Taxonomy (GTDB): domain Bacteria; phylum Bacillota; class Clostridia; order Oscillospirales; family Ruminococcaceae; genus CALXEM01. The sequence goes on from JAETPU010000004.1 coordinate 87,242, forward strand.
TAGGTAGCCGCCACAATGCGGTCCGGCATCACCGTATAGCTGCACCCGGACAGCTCAGGGACTCCCTGAATGGCAATGGTGCTCTCCCCGGCCCCGCTCACCTTAGCGCCGCAGGCGTTGAGGAAATTCTGTAAATCCACAATCTCCGGCTCCCGGGCCGCATTATTGAGAATGGTTTCCCCCTGGGCGCAACAGGCTGTCAGCATCACATTCTGCGTTGCCCCCACACTGGGGAACGACAGGGAAATTTCCGTTCCATACAGTCCATCTTCACAGGAGCAGTTTAAGTACCCGTGATCCTCCGTGATTTTTACGCCCAGCTTCTTTAAGGCCGCCAGATGCAGATCAATGGGCCTGGGCCCCAATTCACAGCCACCGGGCTGCGAGCGGATATGGCGCCATGCCCAAAACCGGCGACTCCAGCACCACGCCGCCCAGCCTGGCGAGCGTCTCCCGTTGGGTCTGGGACAGCCCCGGCTCCCTTTGGCCGGTACACTCCCCCGGCAGGTATACCCTGCCCCCGCAAACCGCCAGGCGAAGCCAGCCGGCCCTCAGGCTGGCAGCGCTTATCTGGTCCAAAAGCTCCTGAAATCCAGGATTTTTGGGCCGCGGAGCCTCTGTTTGCTCCCGGAGCTGTTCCCGGCACTGTCCGAGCTGCCGCTGATATTCCCCGTACTTTTTCTCAAAGAGCTCCTGGGAAATCCTGCCTTGCAGCCTGTCCTCATAGATCTGTTCGAGAATCCTGTTAATGGAGCCCTCCCGCTCTTTCAGGCGCTCCGAAGCCGTCCGGACACCCTGAGAACGCCTTGAGAGCTCCCCGCATACCAATTCCCGGTTTTCTAACAGCAGTTCCCGCAGCCGGGCTGCAACTTTTCGGAGAACCGCCTCTTCCAGCACCCGGTGAGACAGGCAGCCCGACTCCCCGGCCGGCGCCAGCGGCCCCTGGCGGTGATAACGGGAGCACACATAGGCGGCCCTTCTCCCCTTACGGGTCCGCAGCACCATCGTGGATCCGCACCTGCCGCAGCGCAGCAGCCCGGACAGCGGACGCACCGTCCCCTGCCGGGAACGATGCGGGACGCTTCCCCGGCTGCGCAGGCGCTGCACCTGCTCAAAGAGCTCGTGGGGGACAATGGGGGCATGGTGATGCTCTAAAACCACCCAATCCTCCGGAGGACGCTCTATCAGGTGTTTATCCTTAAAGCTGGCATTGGTGCGCCGGGCATACACCATGGTTCCCTCATACACCGGGTTTTGGAGAATCCGCCCGATATGCTGCCGGTTCCAAGCGCTGCAGGCCTTAGGCCTGAGCTGAACCTGAGACGGGGTTGGAATTCCCTGGTCTGTGAGCGCCCGGGCAATGTCGCTGCAGGGTTCCCCGGCGGCAAACCGCCTGAACACCTGGAGGACAATTCCCGCAAAATCCTCATCCGGCACTAAAAGGCCGTTCTCCCGGCGGTATCCAAAGGGGGCCCGGATCAAGAGCTGGCCGGTCTCCATCTTATGGCGCAAAACCCGTCGGATTTTCCGGCTGTCCTCCTTGGCCCGCTGTTCGTGGAACCAGGCTAAAAGCGGAAAAAAATCCTCGCTGTACTCCTCGCTTTCAAAGAGCACCTGAACCCCAAGACGCTGCATCTGTTCGATAAAATTAAGGCTTTCCCGCAGGTTTCTTCCCAAACGGGAGGAATCTTTAAACACCAGCACATCAATTTCACGGCGCTGGGCCGCCCTGACAATGCTGTCAAACCTGGAAAAATCCGTACCGGATTTGTCATCGTCCAGGATGATTCCCACAATGTTATTCAGCTGGCGGCGGCGGCAAAAATCCAAGAGGATATCCCGCTGCGTTTCAATCCGCTCAAAGTTCTCCCCGTTTTCATCCCGGCTTTCCCGGCAGTAGAGAACCACCCGCCTTGCATCTTCCATTGCAACCGGCTCCTTTCCTTTTACAGGCAAGGAAGGAAACACCAAGCCCGCCAGCCTTTGGGCGCCCACGGCGCGCCGCGGGACGGCGGATATCGTTTCCTCCACACCTGTTACTCAGTTAAAAAAAGATACGCCGGTCTCTGAGAAACCATGCGTATCTATTATAGCATAAAGACCCAAAAAGAAAAGAAATTATCCTGGTTTTTTCTCATCCCGGCACAGATCACCATCATTTTCCAAAAAATCCTGGACGATCAGCGCAATCAGTTCCCGCTTATGCTGTTCGAATTCCTGTGCTTTTCCATTCGTCCGGCAAAAATACACCGGCATTGGTTCCTCATCGCAGCCTGCGGCCTGTTCCCCGTTTCCAAATTTGGGGTCTCTTGTGGGGATCATGGACGGAACTCCCCCTTCGCGCGCTGGTTGACCCCAATCACGCCCCCGATGGCGCATACTAGGAGAAGAATAATCAATTTGAGGATGTGAAAACCGCCCGCAAAGATACTTCCGGTACATACTGCCGCTAAAACCAGCAGAAAATAGTAGCACCCGCCGCAGAGAAATCCCAGCATCAGCCCCTGACGCCGCAGGCGCTTAGTGGTATACAGCGAACAGATAAAAGCTCCCAGCGCGGCAGCCAGAAGCGATAAGTGCTCGATGAGCGCATGGGGAAAGTCTGTGAGCACCAGGACTCCGGAAAAGAGAAGCAGCAGGCTTACCGTCACCGCGGCCCCTACCAAAAGCCCCACCGCCATCTCCCGGGGCGGGCTCATGGTTCTGTGGAAGGAGGCCGACGTATTGCGCGGCCTGGGCTGTGCGGGAGGTTTGCGTAACGCCTTCAAAAAAACACCCCCTGTGAATGGAAAGTATCGCAATAATACAATCTATTCACAGGGGGTGAAAAATAGTCGCCCAAAGAAACGGGAATGTTATTTTTCCTCTGCGGGAGCGTCGTGCACGGTGTTGTTCTGAGCAACCGCCCAGCGGGCAATTCTCAGTTTGCTGCGGTCGCTGCCGGTTTCAATGACGATGTTGTCCTCTCTCAGGCTGACCACGCGGCCGATAATTCCGCCGGAGGTCACAACCTCATCGCCTACTTCCAGGCTTGCGCGCATTTTTTGCACCTGCTTTTCCTGCTTTTTCTGAGGACGAATCAGCAGAAAATAGAAGACCACCATGATCAGGACAATCGGAAGAAGCTGGACCAGGAGCACGACCCAGGAAGAGCCGCCGCTCTCTGCGGTTGTCAAAAGTTGTGTCATCAAATTGAGCACCTCCAAAAAAGTTAACAGTACCTATTATAGCGGTTTGTCCAGGGGATTGCAACCGCTTTTACCGCCGCCGGCTAAATTCTTGTGGACAGACGCTGGGAATACTCCGCCCTGAACTGTGCAAAACGGTTTTCGTCCAAAGCCAGGCGGATTTGTTCCAGCAGCGTGTTGTAAAAGTACAGGTTGTGTGCCACCGCCAGGCGCATCCCCAGCATTTCCTTGGCCTTAATCAGATGATGGAGATAGGCGCGGGAATGGCTGCGGCAGGTGGGACAATTGCAGCCGGGCTCGATTGGGGCGTCATCCCGGGCATATTTTGCATTATTCAGGTTACGGATTCCCTCCCAGGTAAACAGGTGCCCATGGCGGGCGTTGCGGCTGGGCATTACGCAGTCGAACAGATCCACGCCCCGCCACACAGCCTCAATGATATTGGAGGGAGTTCCCACCCCCATGAGGTACCGGGGCTTATCCTTGGGCATGTAGGGCTGCACTTCCTCAATGATGCGGTACATCTCCTCGGTGGGCTCCCCCACCGCCAGCCCGCCGATAGCGTAGCCGTCCAAATCCAAATCCGCTATCCGCTTCATGTGTTCGATGCGGATATCCTCATACACACAGCCCTGGTTGATGCCAAAGAGCATCTGGTGCGGATTAATGGTATCCTCCAGGGAATTGAGCCGCTGCATCTCCTGCTTACAGCGGACCAGCCAGCGCACCGTGCGGTCGCAGGAGGTTTTGGCATAGTCCCGCTGGGAAGGGTTGGCAATACATTCATCAAAGGCCATGGCGATGGTGGAGCCCAGATTGGACTGGATCTGCATACTCTGCTCAGGGCCCATAAAGATTTTCCTGCCGTCAATGTGGGACTGAAAGGTGACGCCTTCCTCCTTAATTTTCCGCAAACTCGCCAGAGAAAAGACCTGAAAGCCGCCGCTGTCGGTCAAAATGGGGCGATCCCAGTTCATAAAGCGGTGCAGGCCGCCCAACTCCTTAATGATCAAATCCCCGGGACGCAGGTGCAGATGATAGGTATTGCACAATTCCACCTGACAGTGCAGTTCTTTTAAATCTAAAGAGGAGATGCCCCCCTTGATGGCGGCGGCTGTTCCCACATTCATAAAGGCGGGCGTCTGAACGGTGCCGTGAACCGTGGTGAACTCCCCACGCCGGGCGTCTCCCTCCTGTTTGAGCAGCTGATACATGGTTTTCGGTTTCCTTTCCTGATAGAGATACTTTTTATTGGAGCCATCCCCGCGTCTTTCGCGGCAGATTTCATTCCACAAGAATACAATAAAGTCTAAGAGAACCCGGGATCTGTTGCGGTTTGGCCTTGCCAAACACCGGCTATGCCTTTGAGCCGGCAAGCGAAACTCCCAGATATTCGCGTTCTACGCGAATATTGTACCATAATTTTAGAACTAACCGGGACGTTTTGCGGTTCAGCGGCAGCTGAATGCCGGTCGCTGTTTGACCGGCAAGCGAAACTCCTAGATGTTCACGCCCCGCGTGAACATTATACCACACATTTTTTCCCCGGGCAAACTCCGCCGCCCAAGGAATCCCGCACCCCAATGAGGGTATCCTGATTATAAAAAAGCGCCATGCCGGCGAAAAGATCTGAAAAAACGCTTGCTTTTTCAGTCGTTTTTGGTTATGACGAAGGGGAATTCTCTGAAACAATCGGAGCTGGAAAGGAGATAAAGTATATGTTATCCCGTGTTGTGAAGGTGGTTTTCTTCAAAAAGTAAATAACCGGATCCTGCATCGGCCTCCGCTGATATAAAAGCGGGTTCTGTAGGCTCCTGAAACCCTTTCGTGAATACTGTCGCGTAGCATTACGCAGCTGCAGGACACGTCTGGCGTGTCTTTTTTTGCGCCCTTTTTGCGCAGCATAAACACGACAGAGCCCTCCCGCGGAGACAGGCATGAAGGTGCTGTTTCCGCGGGATTTTTGCGTCTTTTTGAAGAAAACCGGAATGAAGAAAGGAGAGTATGAAATTGAATCAAACGATACTGTACCATCGCTTATTGGAGGCACTAAACTATGACAATCCTCGATTATGGCTTCGACCCCAAAACCGTTACCCAAAATGATCCCGGAATCCCGGCCCGGATTACGGCGGTGCACCGGGGACGGTATGAAATTGTCTGCGACGCCGGGCAGGGCTTTGCCCGTCTGAAAACCGGCGCCTACCGGACAGGCAGCAGCATGATTCCAACCGCCGGAGATTTTGTCCTGTTGGACTGGCAGCCAAATTCAGACAGCCGCATCCTGAAAACACTGCCCCGCAAGACCTTTCTTTCCCGTGCGGATCCCACCTATGGCGGACAGCGGGAACAGGCAATCGCCGCAAACTTCGACACGGTGTTTCTCCTTCAGGCGCTGGATCAACGGTTCAGCCTCCATCGGCTGGAACGGTGCCTGGCGCTGGTTTTACAGTCGGGTGCATCTCCGGTGTTTATCCTGACCAAAGCCGACGCTGCCCAGGACTGTGCGCCCCAGGTGCGCGCCGTCCAGGCAATGGCCTGTTCAGCGCCGGTACACACTGTCAGCGCCAGAACCGGCGCGGGGCTGGACGCTCTTTCCCGATATCTGGCGCCCGCAAAGACCATTGTGCTCCTGGGCGCTTCCGGTGCGGGAAAATCCACCCTGGTGAATGCCCTTGCCCGCCGGGAGATCATGCAGACGGGACAAATCAGGGAAAAGGACGGCCGGGGCAGGCATACCACCACAGGCCGCCAGCTGATTCTTCTGGAAAATGGCGCCATCCTCATGGATACCCCCGGGATCCGGGAACTGGGCCTGTGGGAAACTCAAGAAGGAATCGCTGAGAGTTTCCCGGATATCCAGCAGTACCTGGGACAGTGTAAATTCCGGGATTGCCGCCACCAGGGAGAACCTGGCTGCGCCGTCAGCCGGGCCATTCGGCAGGGGGAGCTGTCCCCCGAGCGCTGGGAAAGCTATCAAAAATTGATGCGCCAGGTAAACTGCGGCGGAAAGAAGCCCAAGTATCAAAGTTCAAAAGGAGCTGTGCAGGAGAACGAAAACGTTTCCCGAAAGCAGAAAGCCTCAGAGCCCGACTACCGGATTTCTCCCTGTGAAAAAAGCTTTACCTGCCGTGTGTGCGGCGCTCTTGTAACGCCTGAGGACGCAGGAAGCGCACACCGCAACCACTGCCCGCACTGCCTGTGCAGCCTTCACGTGGATAACCAGCCCGGCGACCGGGCGTCCCTATGCCGGGGGATTATGGAGCCTATCGGCGTATGGGTGCGCAAAAACGGGGAATGGGCCATCATCCACCGCTGCCGTTCCTGCGGAAAGCTCATCTCAAACCGCATCGCCGCTGACGACAACTCCGCCCTGCTCCTCTCCATTGCCGTGAAGCCCCTGGCCTCCCCTCCGTTTCCCCTGTGGCAGGACACTGGCGCTGAAAAGCAGCCCGCCTCCGACACCCACGGAGCGGCCCCGAAGCTGTAAGCCGCCAAAAATTTTCCGTGTGTCACCAGCCGGCTGGCAAAACGCCTTTTGGGGCATCCAATCCCCGCAGGCATGTACGCGCTTGCCGCCGGCCTGTCCTTAAAATCCGGCGATCTCCAGTTGATTTCAGGAACAACCGGCAAACCCCCGCTGCCTGGCTATCAATACAGGCAGCGGGGGTTCTCTTTTTTGATGATAGGACAATCTTAAATACTCTGCGGCCGCCGGGCTGCGAGGGTCAGTTTCCATGGGCCCCCGCAAACTGGTACAGACAATCGGCCCTACTGCTTCCAGATAAGGGTAAACACACTCCCCTGACCCGGCACACTTTCCAGAGCAACCTGAGCGCCCAGGTAGGCGGCGCCGTGCTTGACGATGGACAGGCCCAGCCCGGTTCCGCCGATCTCCTTGGAATGGCTCTTATCCACCCGGTAGAACCGCTCAAAAATACGCTTGCGGTTGGCTTCGTCAATCCCGATTCCTGTATCCCGGACCCGCAGGCAGACAGAATCCTTTTCGCTTTGCACTGAGACGGTGACATTGCCTCCCTTACGGTTGTACTTCACCGCATTGTCACACAAATTGTAGCAGACTTCCTCCAAAATGGGCCTAACGGCGGACAATACTACGTGTTCTCCCTCCAAATGCAGGCTGACATTGGCCTTTTGGGCCGGGGCCTCCATCTGCCCTAAGATTTTCTGCGCCATCTCAAACAGATCCACCGGTTCCTTCTCATAGGGCAGCTGGCCCTCGTCCAGCTGGGAAATTTTAATGACGTCCTCCACCAACCGGATGAGCCGCTGGGCCTCCTCAAAGATACGGGAGGCAAACCGGCGGATATCCCGGGATTCCACCATACCGTCCTGCATAATCTCAGCAAAGCCGGAGATGGAGGTGAGCGGCGTTTTTAATTCATGGGAGACATTGGCGGTAAACTCCCGGCGCAGCTCCTCCCGCAGGGTCTTTTCCGTCACATCCACCAGCAGGATTACCGCTCCCGCAGGCGCCCCCTCCCGCAGGACCGGATTGGCGATCACCTGGCAGTAGCTCTGCCCAATCTGCAGGGTTACGGTTTCGTGTTCCCCATCCAGCGCCCGTTCCACAGCGTGCTGAAACGGTTCAGTCCGGTTGAGGGTGAGCACATTGTGGTTTTGGGCCGGCTGGGCGTGAAGCAGCCTGAGAGCGCTGGAATTGCAGGAGAGCAGCTGGGCGCGGCGGTCAATGACCAAAAGCCCCTCCCGCATATTCTCAGTGATAATGGAGAATTCCTCCTGCTGGCGTTTGGCCAGAGCCAGCTGCTTCTCAATGGTTTTTTTCTGACGGTTGATTTTTCCCAAAAGCGGCGCAATCTCGTCATAGGCCTCGTTGGACTGGGGATCCTCCAAATTCAGTTCATTGATGGGCGCCGTTATTTTTTTGGACACCCTGGAGGCAAAGATCCCCGCCAGGGCCAGCATCACAAAGAAAATAATGAGAATAGGCTGGATAAGCCCGCCTAAAATTGCCATGGCTGTAAATTGCGTGCTGGAAACCCGCAGTACCCTTGAACCGGACAGCCGAACCGCATAGTATACCGTCTTTTCCGACAGAGTGCGGGAATACCGGGTGGATTCCCCTGTTCCGTCAAGCAGCGCCTGGCGCACCTCCTGGCGGTCCTTATGGTTATCCATGGACTCCTCGTCCACCTTGCTGTCATATAAAACAGAACCATCCGCCGCAATCAGGGTGATGCGCTGGGTCTGCTGGGCCACTCCCGGCAGCTGGGTAAAATAATCGGTTCCCTGCGTCTCCACAGCCGCCGCCAGGTAATTGGCCTCATTTCTCAGCTGCTCCCGGGTTTGCTGCCCAAAATACTGGTATAGAATTTCCATCACCAGGAACAGCCCAACCGTTAAAACCAACGCGGACACCAGGACAATGGAACGAAAAATTCGCTTTGTCATTCGGGCATTCCTCCCATTTTATAGCCGATTCCCCGCACCGTCTGCACATAGTCCCCGGCCGGCCCCAGCTTCTGCCTGAGCGTGCGGATATGCACATCCACTGTGCGGCTCTCTCCGTCGAACTCGTACCCCCAAATCCGGTCCAGAAGCTGCGAACGGGAAAATACCACACCGGGCTGCCCCAGCATACAGCAAAGCAGCTCATATTCCTTGAGGGTAAGGGACACATCCCTGCCATCCACCTGAACCAGGTGCCGGGACGGGCATACATACAGGCAGCCAAGCCGGTACTCCTCCACCTGGCCGGACTGTCCGCTGCGGCGCAATAACGCCCGGATGCGGGAGAGCAGCTCCATCATACGGAAGGGCTTCGGAATATAGTCGTCGGCGCCGGAATCCAGTCCAAGCACCGTATCGTACTCGCTTCCCTTGGCTGTCAGCATGATAACCGGCAGCTTGCCCGTAAGTGCCGAGCTGCGCAGCTTTTTGAGAATGCTCAGGCCGTCCTCCTCGGGCAGCATAATATCGAGAAGCACCAGATCCGGAACCTGCGCGCGCACCGCTGTCCAAAACCCGGAGGGACGCGAAAAGCCCTGGGCCTGCATCCCCTGGCTGTTCAGGGTATAGATGATAAGCTCCCGGATGCTGTCGTCATCCTCCAAAAGATAAATCACACCTAGTTCTCCCCTTCCTGGGTACTTTCCAATCATGTTAACTGAGAAACCAAATTCAGGCCGGCTATCCCGTACCTGTTAAACGGCTGCAACCATATTCGGCTTTTGGGCAGGGGCATTTCTCCCCCACAGCCTGCCGTTCAAAGCTCAACAGCCGCTCCTGCGGGCCGGCAGGCAAGGCTTTCAGATATTGCGTTTACACGTATATCGTTTCACAACAAAGCCTGAACCATACCGGGATGTTTTGCGCTTTGGCTTTGCCTTCGGGCCGGTGGGCGAACCCCCCCAATCATCTTCGATGATTGCATATTCACGCTCCGCGTGAATATTGTATCACAACCTGCCGCCCATGCGCCAGAGGGGACGATACAGCCGCAGAGCCGCCGGCGGTTTTTTTAGGCTGTCAGGCATTATTCCCCCGGCTGGTGCTCGTTATTCTGATGGATGCCGGTGATGGAGTATTCCACCCACTCGGCGATATTCACCGCATGGTCGGCAATCCGCTCAAAGTATTTCGCCGCCATCAGCAAATCGATGGACATTCCGGCGTCCTCATCCTGATGGAAAATCAGCTGGGTAAGCTTTTCCCGCACTTCCAAAAACAGAGCGTCCACCTTGTCGTCCTCCCGGATAATCCGGTAGGCCATGTCCAAATCCGCCCGGACAAAGGCGTCCACGCTGTCAGTCACCATTTTTACCGCGCTAAAGGCCATCTCATGGATGGGAACCTTTTGCAAAAGAGTGCTCCCCGCCAGGTTCGGGGCCAATTCCGCGATATCCCCGGCCTGATCCCCAATGCGTTCCATATCGGAGATCATGCGCAGCGCAGCCGAAATCGTCCGCAGATCCCGGGCCACAGGCTGCTGCTGTAAAAACAGGCGCATGCACAGGTTCTCCACGTCGTGTTCCTTCTGATCGATCTCGGTATCCAGCACAAACACCTGGTTTATCAGGCCCTCTTCCTCGTTTTTTAACGCCTGGGCCGAAAGGGCGATGGCCTGTTCGCACAGGCTGCCCATTTTAATCAGCTCTACGTGCAGCTGCTCCAGCTGACGGTCAAACTGTTTTCTCATATCAGTATTCCAGCCTCCTGTATCAAGATTTTGGGTCCGGTGCGCTGCGGGCTTATCCAAACCGTCCTGTAATATAGTCCTCGGTGCGTTTATCCTTGGGTACGCTGAACATCTGCTCGGTGTCCCCATACTCGATGACCTCTCCCAAGAGGAAAAAGGCCGTTTTATCGGAAATCCGCGCCGCCTGCTGCATATTGTGCGTCACGATGATGATAGTATAATCCTGCTTGAGCTGGGCGGCAAGCTCCTCAATTTTAGAGGTGGAGATGGGATCCAGGGCGCTGGTGGGTTCATCCATTAAAAGAACCTGCGGCTGAACCGCCAGGGCCCGGGCAATGCACAGGCGCTGCTGCTGGCCGCCGGAGAGCCCCAGGGCGCTGCGCTTGAGGCGATCCTTGACCTCGTCCCAGATAGCGGCCCGGCGCAGGGAGGTTTCCACAAGCTCATCCAGTTTTGCCCTGGAGCGAATCCCCTGCAGGCGGGGGCCATAGGCCACATTGTCGTAGATGCTCTTGGGGAACGGGTTGGGCTGCTGGAACACCATACCCACGCGCTGGCGCAGGGCAATGGCGTCCATCTGCTTATAGATATCCACGCCGTCCAGGCACACGCTGCCGGTGATTTTTACGTTATCCTCCAGATCGTTCATCCGGTTGAGCGTCTTTAAAAAGGTGGATTTTCCGCAGCCGGACGGGCCAATCAGCGCTGTGATTTGATGGCTGGGGATGGATAAATTCACAGTTTTCAAAGCCTGGAACTGGCCATAGTACAAATTCAGATCGGTGATTTCAAATTTCTTCTGAGTCTCTTTCATGCTACCGATGTTCTCCTCCCATCTTTCGATCCAGATGACGGCTGAGTATTCTTGCGCCGATACTGAAGGCGAAAACCACGATCAGCAAAACGGCTGAGGACAGATTGGCTATCTGAGCGGCGTTGGGCGCCACCGCCTCTGTTCGCGAGGCCCAGATATGCAGAGCCAGGGTTTCACCGGGGCGGAAGGGATTGAGCGGACAGGTGGACGATGCCAGATTCCAGTTTCCCCAGTTGATATCGGTACTCATTCCCGCGGTATACAAAAGGGCTGCCGCCTCTCCGAACACCCGTCCCGCAGCCAGGATGAGCCCGGTCATAATCCTGGGAAGGCACGCCGGGAGCAGGACATGGACAATGCTCTGCCAGCGGGTGGCGCCCAGCCCCAGGCTCCCCTGCAGATACCCGGCGGGGAGAGAACGCAGAGCATCCTGAGTTGTGGTTACCAAAAAGGGCAGATTCAAAATGGATACCGCCAAAGCGCCGGAAAACAGGTTCCATTTGGCACCGGTGAGAACGATAAACACAAGGTATCCGAAGAGCCCCACCACAATGGAGGGCAGCGAGGAGAGCGTCTCAATGCAGATACGCAGGAAGTGGATAAACTTTCCCTGCCCGGCATACTGGGCCATATAGATTCCCGCAGCCACCCCCAGGGGCACGCTCATCATCAGGGAGAGAACCACCAGGTATACCGTATTGAACAGCTGGTTGCCGATCCCCTGGCGGCTGAAGCTGAGAAGCGATGGGGTAAACCCTGTAAAGCCCTTTATGATAACCGTCAGGGCAAACGCCAGAAGCAGCAGAAGAAAAAATCCCGCCACCGCACAGAATACAATGGTCATCAGGCGGTCAGCCAGCTTTGCGCGTGCGAACGTGTTCATCCTTTGGGGCACCTCCTTTTCTGGCAATCAGATGGATGATAAAAATAAAGAGAAGAGAGATGAGAAACAAGAGCAGCGCCATCGTCCACAGGGCGGTGTTGTATTCCCCGCCCTCCATAGCGCCTCCCATATCGGAGGCGATGGCGGCAGTCAGGTTATTGGTGGGCGACAGCAGCGATTTGGGGTAGGCCCTGGTTTTCCCGATGACCATGGCCACTGCCAGCGCCTCTCCGAAGGCGCGGGCCAGCCCCAGCACAATTCCGGTGAGCACACCGGGCTTTGCGGCGGGCAGAACCACCTGGCGGATGACCTGCCATCGGGTGGCGCCCAAGCCGAACGCGGCCTTGCGGTAATCCCTGGGGACACTGCTCAGGGCATCCGTTGCGACGCTGGTAATGGTGGGAAATATCATCACTGCCAGCACAATCCCGGCTGCCAGCACGGAATACCCATGGGAAAGCCCGAACAGCTTTTTAATGGCGGGAACCAGGATGGTAAGCCCCATCCAGCCATAGATAATCGATGGAATTCCCACAAACAATTCCACGGCCGGACGAAACAGGCGCTCCCCCCACTTGGGGGCAATTTCCGAGAGAAAAATCGCGGTGGCCAGGCTCAGCGGAGCGGCAATCAGCAGCGCCAAAGCACAGGTGGAGATGGAGCCGAAGATGTAGATGGCGGCGCCCACCTTTCCGCCGCCCGCAGAGGTATCCGCCGGCGACCACTGGGAGGAGAAAAAGAATTCTCCAATGCTGTGCCCATACGTGGTAAAGGTGCCCGAACCTTTATAGATAAGAAACGCGCCAATACTGAGGGTCAGGAGAATCACGGCAATCCCGCAGGCGGTCACAATACCGCGCCCCAGCTGTTCGCTCCAGAACCTTTTATAGGATTTCATAATAGGACAACTTCCTTTCTGGAATTTGGACCGGCGAAAGCATCATCCAGGCTGCACCTGAAAAGCATTCCTGAATCCGCAGCCCGCTGCCGCGAAAGGGGCCGGACAGACACACTGCCCGGCCCCCCCACGAAACGAAGCGCTTAGCGGGAAACGGTCATCTTTGCGGTGACGCAGTAACCTTGGGCCTCCATGTGGGAGGCATACTCCTCGGAGGTTACGAAATCCAGGTACGCCTTCACAGCGCCGGCAGGCTCACCCTTGGTGTACATATGCTCATAGCCCCACACCGGATAGGTTCCGTTATAGGTGTTCTCCATGGTGGGCTCCACACCGTCGATAGCCACCGTGCTGACCGTGTCGTTGTTCACCAGGTAGGACAGTGCCACATAGCCGATGGCGCCCTTGTTCTGGGATACGCTCTCCAGAAGGGTTCCGGAGTCGTCAGTCTCCAGAGCGGAGCCGGAAACCTCCTCATTGCCATCCAGCGCGTACTCCTGGAACAACGCGCGGGTTCCGGAGGTCTGCGGACGGGTTACCAGGACAATTTCCTCGTCCGGGCCGCCTACATCCTTCCAGTTGGTCACCTTGCCGGTGAAGATGTCGATGAGCTGCTGCTTGGTCAGGTTATCCACCTGCTGGGCCAGCTCCTTATTGATTACCGGGGCCATCGTCACCACACACACCTTGTGATCCACCAGCTGGGCCGCCTTATCGGCCTCCAGTTTTTTCTCGGCCTCAACGTCCGAGTTTCCGATGTCCACAGAGCCGTCCGCCACCTGCTTGAGCCCTGTTCCGGAGCCGCCGGCATTGAGCGTAATGGAAACATCCGGGTATTTGTCCTTGAATTTGTCCGCGGCATCCTGAGCCAGCGGCAGCAGAGCCGAGGAACCGGAGCCTGTAATGCTGCCCGAGACCGTGGAGGAGCCATCTCCTGTACTGCTCCCCTGGGAAGGAGTCTGGCTGCAGGCGGCCAGGCTCAGCGCCATAGCACCCACCAACAGAAACGATACTGCTTTTCTCATATTCTCTTCTCTTCCTTTCTTTTTGGTACACGTTCAGTATAAAAAGAAAAGGTAAAATACAGAATCCTTCCTTTGTTAAATATAGGTTAAGTATTTTACAAACCCTCTCATCCATCAAAATTCCCGCCGGCGTCGACGCCCCCGGCACCTTTTTCATTTGTAAAATGTTAAGCGGCTCATTCTGATTTTACACACTCCCGCCATTTTGGCTTATGCTGCCTTCCGGCGCCGCCCAAGCCGGTACCCGCACTCCGCCGCAGTACAGCAGCGTTTCCAGGCATTACAGGGGTATTTCAGCTCCTGCCCCGGCGGGAAAGGCCGGGATACCGGCTTGAAAATCCTCTGTTGGTTTGATACAATAGTCGCCATCAGCGTTTAATTGGAGGACATTTCCTGGAAAGATGGGATTGAGACGGCGGCATTGCCGCCTTCCGCTTCCGGTTCTCAAGCGTATCCCGTTATAGCCGCTTCCGGCAGACTGCCATCTGCCAGGCCCGCAGCGGACCGGGTTCGGCGGCGTCTGCGCTCCCTGTCCCGCGCGGCTATAATTCCAGCAGCACTACAGGCACACCCTGCAGGGGCCGTGGCATCATTCTCAGCGTACCACGCCCCCTCGAAGCCTTCCGGCTTCGGTTACGGTTTTTGGACTTTTGAGGAACCACCCGGGCACAGCGACCGCCGGAAAAGGTTCCCGCTGCGCCGCCCTGGGGGCACACTCCCCGACCGCCGCCGCGGTATCTATTTTTTTGAGAGAGGATTTGAGAGCACCATCATGAAAAGCACCTACAAGCGCACCAAATATGCCTGCTATACAGCAAACCTTTCCATGTCAGTGGTCGCTGCACTTTCCCCGCTGCTGTTCTTAACATTCCGCACCCTGTACGGTATCTCCTTCTCCATGCTGGGCGCGCTGGTTCTCATCAATTTCTGCACCCAGCTGGCTGTCGATTTAATTTTCTCCTTCTTTTCCCATCGGTTTAACATTTCCAAAGCCGTAAAGCTCACACCGGTTCTCACTGTGGCCGGGCTTTTAATCTATGCGATATTCCCCTATGTGTTTCCCCAGGCGGTCTATATGGGGCTTGTGCTGGGGACGGTTATTTTTTCTGCCTCAGGCGGACTGGCAGAGGTGCTGATAAGCCCCGTCATCGCCGAAATCCCCGCCCGGCACCCCGAACGCGAGATGAGCAAGCTGCATTCGGTTTACGCCTGGGGCGTCGTGGGTGTGGTCATTGTCAGCACCCTGTTTTTACAGCTGTTCGGCAAGGAAAACTGGCAGATCCTGGCGCTCATTTGGACGATTGTCCCGCTTTGTTCCAGTATCCTCTACCTCATCTCCCCGATTCCGGAACTGAAAACGCCGGATAAGCCCTCCAACGTGCTCTCACTTGTCAGAGGAAAGCGGTTTCTCATCTGTTTTTTCTGTATCCTCTTCGGCGGCGCCAGCGAATGTACCATGTCCCAGTGGAGTTCCAGCTATCTGGAGCAGGCGCTGAACATCCCCAAGGTCTGGGGGGATGTCTTCGGCGTGGCTATGTTCGCCGTGATGCTGGGGCTGGGCAGAACCCTCTATGCCAAATTCGGCCGAAACATTCACCGGGTCCTGGTGATCAGTGCCGCCGGAGCCGTTATCTGCTACCTGAGTGCCGCTATCTCCACGAACCCGCTGGTGGGGCTGATTGCCTGCGCTATGACCGGACTTTGCACCGCGATGCTCTGGCCGGGAAGCCTGATAGTGGCCGCGGATCAATTTCCCGCCTCCGGTGTGGCGGTATTCGCCCTGATGGCCGCCGGCGGCGATTTGGGCGGCGCCCTGGGGCCCCAGCTGGTGGGCGCCATTACGGATTTTGCCATGAAAAATGAGCAGGTCCTCGCCCTGGCAGGCCGTCTTCACCTCACCGCGGATCAGCTGGGGATCAAAATCGGGCTGTGTTCCGCTGTGATCTTCCCAATTCTGGCAGCGATGCTGTTCCTATCTGTATCCAGACATCGTGGCACACACCCGGCAGAGAACTGATGGAAAAAGCAGTCCCTCTGCCGGGCATCGCTTTCAAATTTCACCCGCATACGGGGATTCCCACCCGATTATCCCGCCTTTTTCAATTCGCCGCAGCTCACTTTGGAGAGCCGCGGCGAACTTTTTTCGTTCCTCAAGCGGCCTCCGGTTCTCTCAGGACAGGCAGAACCCCTGTTACGGCAGGGGCCTTCTGTTGGAAAACCGGCGTTTACGGGCCAAGAACCTCCGGCGTTAATCGCACCCACCGACGGTACCGGCCAGAATCCGCTCACGGATCGCGGGATGCGTGCCGCGGTGGTATTGCTCCGTGGACTTCGAGGGGCTAACCCCCCTTTGGGGACTGCCTAAGCCGTCATTTCAGTGATGGCACAGCCTTACGGCAGTTGTGCCCCCGACAGGATTCTTCCCCTACCGCAGGACAATCCGGGCTGTACTTGCCAGCCGGTGAACCGTATTCCGGCATCACCGTTTGATAACCATATACCTGCTTTTTCTCTTCCAAAGATGCCAATTATATCGTGTCGATTTTTTTGTTTTTTTCTGTATTTTATGCTAGAATATACGATTGGAAGCAATCTCAGTGAATCTCCAGCAATAGGAAAGGAGCCCTTCGCCCTAAGCCGGACGAAGCCATATGGATATGATGAAAAAAAGCGATTTTTGGTATGATTTGCCCGAGGAGCTGATAGCCCAAACTCCCATGGAACCGCGGGATCACTCCCGGATGATGGTTCTGGGCCGCGGGGATCACTCCATTGCCCACCGGCATTTCTATGATCTGCTGGAACTGCTCCGTGAGGGCGATGTGCTGATTCTCAACAACTCCCGGGTACTGCCGGCCCGGCTGTACGGCAACAAGGCGGAAACCGGCGGGCGCATGGAGTTTCTGCTGTTGGAGCAAAAAGGCCCGGACACCTGGGAAATTTTAGTGCACCCCGGAAAAAAAGCTAAAATCGGCAGTGAATTTGTCTTTGGAAACGGGCTTTTGCGGGCCAAAATCCTGGACATCCTGGAGGGCGGAAACCGCCTGGCGCAGTTCTTTTACGAAGGCAATTTTTATAACATCCTGGATGAAATCGGCAATATGCCCCTTCCCCACTATATCACAGCCCAGCTTCAGGACAAGGAACGCTACCAAACAGTTTATTCCAAGACTCCCGGTTCCGCAGCAGCCCCCACCGCTGGGCTCCATTTCACCCAGGAAATGCTGGGGGCCCTTCGGGAGAAGGGAGTACAAATCGGTTATGTGACGCTCCATGTGGGGTTGGGCACGTTCCGGCCTGTAAAGGCCGATGACATTACACAGCATGAAATGCATTCGGAACACTATGTCCTCCCCGAAGAGACCGCCCGGATGATTCAGAGTGCCAAAGCGCAGGGACGCCGGGTCATTGGGGTGGGCACCACCAGCTGCCGGACCCTGGAATCGGTTGCCGCCAAGTATGGGGAAATCCGTCCCGATGAAGGGCATACCAATATTTTTATCTATCCCGGGTACCAATTCCGGGTGCTGGATGGGCTGATTACCAATTTCCATCTCCCGGAGAGCACGCTTATCATGCTGGTGAGCGCCTTTGCAGGATATGACTTCACCATGGAGGCCTATCATACCGCAGTCAGGGAGCGGTACCGCTTCTACAGTTTTGGCGATGCCATGATGATCCTCTAGCAATCAGGACAGGCCGGATATGCAACGCGCCTGCTCCTTTCCCCATATGTGCTGCGGCCGGCAGCTTCGACGGGTAGCAAACTCATCGCCGGCACTCACAAACAAATGCAAAACCAGCGCTGAGCCCCGTCCAGTACGGGACAGTTCAGACAATCTATTTCAAGGAGGTAATCCTATGAAAATTGTAAAGGAATTTAAAGAGTTCATCGCCCGCGGCAATGTGATGGATATGGCGGTGGGCGTGATTATCGGCGGCGCTTTCACCGCAATCGTCAACTCGATGGTCAACGATATTCTCAACCCGCTGCTGGGGCTTATCACCGGCGGTGTCGATTTTTCCAGCCTGGCCATCACAATCGGAGAGGGCGAAAACCCGGCGGTGTTTGCTTACGGCGCGTTTCTCAGTGCAATCCTCAATTTTCTTCTGGTAGCCCTGGTTTTGTTCCTGATCATCAAAGGAATCAATAAGCTGCACTTCAGAAAAAAAGAGGCGCCGCCCAGCGCTCCTACCACTAAGGAATGCCCCTTCTGCAAATCCCAGATAGCGCTCGGCGCCACCCGCTGCCCCCACTGTACTTCTGAGCTGCTTGAGCAGCCGGCCCAAGCTGTACTGGAGGAATGCTGAACGCGTTGCTGCAGTAAACTTGTGACGCAAGGCATTGGAATCAGGTAGGTTCCATACAGCCGCCCGGCTGCCCTTTTGGGGCGCTGGATTTCACTATAGCCGCACCCGTCCGGGAACAAAATCAATAAGCTTCCCGAGGCTGTAATGAAACGAAAGGGGCTCGCCGCATCTGTGCTCGCCTTGAGAGCCCCTGTACCGATGGGCTCATTTCACGGGTGTACGACTTAACAAGTAAAAAAATAGAGTGCCCCATGGGGCACTCTATTTTTTAGCAGAAAAGCAGAAATGAAAGGTTTTCACACCCAAAAAGCAAAAATAGTTCGTATTCCTTTGGCTGTAATAGGACGAAATACTATTTTACCGTACATCAAGGGAAATCGGAGAATTTGCATCCCAGTTTATCAAAAAACAGAACGTCATCACCTTCGTGACTTTCGTGGCAAAGGAACTGACTTGTGTTTTTCATGATACCTAAGGAAGTCCATTGTCATCAACTTTGGAAAAATCCCGACTTTATCTGCAAAAAAAGCAGGCGCTATACGTATGGGGGCTTCTTCCCGGACCCAACGCAGCGCGCCAGGTTTGATACCCGTGTATCAAAAAACAGTTCTGTTCCCATTCGCAGCAAAAAGGGCTGAATACTTTAGCTTACACGATTCACTTTCAGTCCAGCCGGGGGATTTTTTCTGACTTCTCCGGCGACAATTTATCCACCCCCGGTTTAACTGGGGGATTTTTCCGCCTGCTCGGCCACATCAAAAACTGGCGTAACCGGTACCGGTTACGCCAGCCGAAAACGGACTATCACAAAAAGCCTGGGTTAATTCATCACTTTTTTCAGGGGCTTCCAAATCAGCAGAGAAATCAGATAATCCACCATGCTGTGCACAATCGTTCCTACGCCAACCAACAGGATAACAGACACTACAAAGCCCTTGGCATAGTAGGCAGTCCCCATTCCATTTCCAAAATAGAAGGGGATTACCACCGCAACCTCACTGACAGCATGGATTACCGACAGCAGCAGTCCAAACAGCAGCGTTTTGGGAGTCGAACTCATAATCTGCGGGCGCCGTTTCAGAATATAAGCTCCAAGCACGGCAAACAGGACATGGCTCAGGGCCCGCAGCGTTACCACCAGGGGAAGCCCCGCCAGCAGAAAGCCCAGCGCGCTGCCCACGGATACCGCCAATGCGGTCAGCGGCGAGATAAACACGGCGATAAAAACCGGTACATGGCTGGCGAGCGTGAAGGAGGCCGGCTCCAGCACGATCTTCAGCGGGGAAATAATCGGGATTAAAATCCCAATGGCAATTAGGAGTGCGGCAATCACCATTTTTTTAATGCGGTTGTCACGATGCTGCATTACTCATCCACCTCAATATTTTTAAATAGGTGTCTTGACACCTGTCTACACCTATCATATCGGCTCAAGGCGGCCTTGTCAAGAAACCTGTACTTCTCTTTGCCCCGCTGTCCCCAATAAAAATTCCTGAAACTGTAAAATATCGGCCGATTTTTTATCTGTCCTGTCCAAACTTTTTTGGAACAGAGTAAAAAACCTGTGGATGCACCCAAAATTAGCGGTTTTTTTCAAACAGGAGGTGTTTTTTCTGAAGAGCCCCCAAAACCCGCTGATACGCGGCCTCATCCTGACACAAAATGGTGTGCAGATGGATGCCGTCCGTCAGCCTGGACAGAGGCGAAACCTGCTCCCGGGACACCTTTTCCAAAAACTGATTCACATCATAGCGGGAGAAAATATGCAGCTGGCCGGAGATCTGTCCATATACAGCGTGCTCCACAATCACGTCCAAAACCGCTCCTCCGTTGTCTACAATGGTGTAGAGCTCCTCCCCCATCTCCTCGGAGGTATGGCGGCAGGCAATGGTACGGCGAATCCCTCCGGATTCACGCCGGGCCATCACATAGCCCCGCGGGGTTGCGGCGATCTCCTCCCCAGCGGCGCGCAGCAGCGCAATATCCCCTACAATCAGCTGACGGCTTACCTGGAAATTTCCGGCGATTGCCGCAGCGCTCAGCGGATCCCGGCTTTCTTTCAGCATCTCCAAAATTTTTTCCCGCCGTTGATTCGACGTCATTCAGCATCCCTCCCAGTTATAGTTTAGACAATTTCTGCATTTCTGTCAAAAGCTGATGTCTCAGGGATTTCACACAGAGCCCAGAGAGGCCCGGTGCCGCAAGGAAATTCAGCGGGCATTTTCCTTGATGGAGAACCTCAGCGGTTCCCTTGCGACAGAGCGCCAGCGTGAACCTGTCCTTATTTTCCGCCGTCATATTAGTGGCCCAATACCTCATCTTTTCTGCAAATGGATGTTTTCTTTTTCCGAAAGGATGCTCCCCTTCCCTGTCGTCTTGTCATACAGCTCTTCGCCAAGCTCGATCGCCTTTTGCGCATAGTTCTTCCCGCGATACGGGCCGCCGCGGTTTTTTAAACGGAACGCAACCGACTGGTTACCGGTTACCCAAACCGCTGGGAAGCTTCACCATCCCAGTCAAGAAAGCGCCGGGCCGTTTCTGTCAGCGTGCAAAAGTCAATCTGGCCAAAATCAGTGGTATCAACTTTTACAACACTCCCTCCAGCCTCAAAGGGATCCAGGTTGTGGCACCAGGTATCAAACTGGGCATAGGAGGGTTCAAAGCCCACCGTGTTCACCTTCCCGCGCTGCGGGGATTTCTCGCGTTCCAGAAACCGCCGGTACAGGACTTTCGTATCGCCCCAAAACTTAAAATCCAGCACATCACAGGCATACTGGGCGATCAGTTTTCTGATGACGCCGGATTCGTCCATATCCTTGACGCCCTGAGGGACAAAATTGCCTTCAAGAATCACCGGGTATCCCGCCTCCAGAAGCCTGTGGGCCGCATATATCATGGCGTCAAACGTAGCTGTGGACAAACGGCTGCTTTCGCGTCTGGATTCCACAGCCAGATGCTCGCACAGCGCAATCTTAAACGTATCCTTCATAAAATACGGGATTTTCAGCGCCTCTGCCAGTTTTAACGCAAATGTGGACTTCCCGGACGCCAGGTACCCCTCGACAACAATCAGTTTATTTTTCATAAGCACTCCTAAACCGCCCGCTTTTTCTGCCGCAAACTGCCCAGACCTATCGGGCAGCCTTTTTTCGTAACCCCCAGTATAGCATATGGTTCATCAAAAATCCATGCTCTGTTTCCAACTCTGGAATTCCCCTCACTTGAGAAATCCCACGGCCGAGGCTGCCGGCGCTCCTTATGGACAGTACCCAAACAAACGTAAAAAACCGGAACACCCCGCTGACACAGGGTATTCCGGTTTTTTAGTCCAGGCTGGGTGCAGGATACAGAGCCACGCCTTACCTGCCTTCTCAGCCCTCCAGGGAAACGCCGAACTCCTGTTCCAGCGCCTGGATAGTATCGGCCAAATGCTCCTGAGAAACCAACAGGGAGATATCCACCTCGGAGGTGGTGACCATCATCACCTGGCAGCCCTGAGCCGCCACCGCGGAAAAGGCACGGGATGCCACTCCGCTGGTGCCGGGCATATTCTCCCCATACAGCTGCACCTTGCAGTAGCCGGTGCTCACCAGGGGTTTTACACCGGAATTCTGGGCAATTTGACGGGCAGCCGCAAACACCTTGCCCACATCACTGTCGTTCATGGTAAAGGATACGCTCACCGAATCGCTCTGGGGCGCGGATTGGGAGATCATATCAATATCGATTTTATCCATGGAAAACCGCTCAAAAATAGCGGCCACCTGGCGAAAATCCGCCGAGACCCGGTTAAAGGTGACCAGTGTAACATCCTCCGTTACACTCAGTTTCGATACAATACTCATCAATAATCCCCATTCCTTTCCGGAGCTGTGCCGGGTTCACCCGGGTAAGCATAACGTCATCGGACTCATACAAAATCAACTATTCCTCCGACAGGCAGTTTTACAGAGCCCAGCCGCAGCTGTACTCACGCAGCCAGAGCCGGAAAAACAGAATTTCCCGGTCCGGGCCCGCTTTTGACAGCAGCTTATCCCCAAAAACCAAACCTTCCTGTGTTTCAGTATGTTGGATTCCGGGGAGTTTGTCAAGCCTTTTTCTGATCCGCCAGCATCCGGGACATATCGTACATCCCGGGCTGCTGTCCCGCCAGATATACCGCCGCGTTGACCGCGCCCACCGCAAATACCGCCTTGGAGGAGGCATGATGGGAGATGCTGAGCACCTCGTCCGTGCCGGCAAAGAGGATTTCGTGCTCCCCGACGATGTTGCCCCCGCGTACCGAGTGGATTCCCACCTCCCGGCGATCCCGCTTTTGCCGCACGCTGTGCCTGTCATAGACAACGTGCGCCTGATAGGGCAGTTCCTGGCTGACGGCATCCGCCAGCATCAGGGCTGTCCCGCTGGGGGCATCCACCTTCTGGTTGTGGTGCTTTTCAATGATTTCCACATCAAAATCCTCTCCCAAAAGCGCGGCGGCCTGTTTGGCCAGCGCCACCATCAGGTTGACCCCCAGGGACATATTGGCGGAAAAGAAGATAGGCACCTGGCGGGAGGCCTCGTGGATTGCCGCAATCTGCTCCTCGCTGAGCCCGGTTGTACACAGGACCGCGGGCATATGGTTCTCTGTAATAAACGCCAGCAGATCCTGGGTCAGGGACGGATGGGAAAAATCGATTAACACATCGCAGGGTACTGTGCAGTCCTTCACTGAGGAAAAAACCGGGAACGGCATCTGGCGCGCCTGGGCGTCCACACCCGCGGCAATCTCACAGCCGCTGCGGTTCTGCACGGCGGCGGCCACCGCCTGGCCCATTTTACCGCAGCAGCCGCTTAATAAAATTCGAATCATCTTGTTTCGTCCTTTCCAATCAACAAAAACGTCCTGGCATCCTACGCCTTGCCGCCGGCTCAGCCCAGCAGCCCCACGGCATTCAGCTGTGCCTTGAGGTTTTCCACCGCTTTTTGCTCCATCGAAACCAGCGGCAAACGGCAGGGCCCCGCCTTTTTACCCAGCAGGTTCATGGCTTCCTTTACCGGAATGGGATTCACATCGGCAAACAGCGCCCGAATCAGCGGGAACAGCTGCAGCTGCAGCTGAGCGCTCTCCTTAACCTTTCCGTCGAAATACATCTGGCAGATTTCATGGGTCTGTCCGGGCAGGATATTGGACAAAACGGAGATAACGCCCTTGCCGCCCAGCGAGAGGATGGGGACAATCTGATCATCGTTTCCGGAATAGATACTCAGGGCATCCCCGCACAGGGAGATTGTTTCGGCCACAGCGGAGATATTCCCGCTGGCCTCCTTGGCGGCCACAATATTGGGATGGCTGCTCAGTTCCAGGTAAGTTTTGGGCTGGATGCCCACGCCGGTGCGGCTGGGAACATCGTAGAGAATCACCGGCAGATCGGTGGCGTCCGCAATGGCGTTGAAATGGCGGACAAGCCCCAGCTGAGAGGTTTTATTGTAATAGGGAGTGACATGAAGCAGCCCGTCGGCCCCGATGGCCTTGGCCTCCTTGGAAAGCGCCACCGCATAGGCAGTATCATTGCTGCCCGCTCCGGCGATGACCGGCACCCGGTGGTTCACTGTGTTCACGCAGCGGCGGATTACCTCAACGTGCTCCTCATCGGTCAGTGTAGCGGATTCGCCTGTGGTGCCGCACACCACAATTCCGTCAATTCCCCCGGCAATCTGCTCCTCTAAAATAGCGTCAAACGCCTCATAGTTAACCGTACCGTCCGCATACATGGGCGTAATAACCGCTGTTGCGGCGCCGGTAAACAATGTTTTCTTCATGGTTCAAACCATCCTTTCCCTGCTAAGGAAGGGCCCGAATCCCCCCAGCGCAGCTGGCTGCGGGCAGCCCTCCCCCATCTGAACGCATAAGCCCGGCTCCGGGGCTTTACTGCTGATTCCACATCGCAATCAGGCGCTGGGCAATCTGTACTGCATTGGAAGCCGCACCCTTGCGGATATTATCGGCCACCACCCACAGGTTCACGCCGGACTCCACGCTCTCGTCCCGGCGGATCCGGCCCACAAACACCTCGTCATGGCCGGTGGCATTGACAGCCAGCGGATAGACGTCCTTTGCCGGATCGTCCTGAATGACGATACCGTCCTGCCGGGCCAGCACCTCACGCAGCTCCGGGAGCTCAAAGGGCTTCTCCAGCTCCACATTGATGGATTCACTGTGGCTGTTGAACACAGGCACCCGCACAGTGGTAGCGGTGACGCGCATCTGAGGATCCCCCAGGATTTTGCGGGTTTCCTCAATCATCTTGGTTTCTTCCTTGGTATAGCCGTTTTCCTGAAACACGTCGATGTGGGGCAGGCAGTTATTGAAAATAGGATGCTGGAATTTTTCCAAAGGCCGCTCTTGGCCGTCCACAAAGCCGCGCACCCCATTTTCCAAATCGTCCCAGCCCTTGCGGCCCGCACCGGAAACCGCCTGATAGGTGGAATACACCACGCGCTTGATGCCATAACGCTCCTGGAGCGCCTTAAGCGGCAGCATCGCCTGGATAGTGGAGCAGTTGGGATTGGCAATGATGCCGTTGTGCCAGGCAATGTCCTGGGGATTCACCTGGGGCACCACCAGGGGGACGTTGGGATCCATTCTCCACTGAGAACTGTTATCGATGACAACACAGCCCTTGGCGGCGGCGATGGGGGCAAATTTTGCACTGGTGGAGCCGCCGGCGGAAAACAGCGCAATATCAAACCCGCTGTCAAAGGAGGTCTGGGTGAGTTCCTGAACCTCGTATTCCCTGCCGAAAAAGGTCATTTTGCTGCCTGCAGAACGCTTGGAAGCCATTAATACATATTCTTTTACCGGAAGCTGATATTCCTCCAAAACCTTCAGAAAGGTTCTTCCCACCATGCCCGTGGCACCCACTACTGCAACTCGATATTCCTTCATAACTCCCATCTTTTCTCCGCACAAATGTAAAAGGTTCCGGCTGCGCCCCGTGCGGTAAAGCGCCGCCCATATTGGAAAACAAAAGGATAAAACAAATGACCGGTCAAAAAACCGGTCATCATTTCACCATACAGAGAACCGCCGGCAAGGTCCCGGCGCTGTTTGAGATAGCTCTCCATCACAATGATATGATGACAATCACGCCCCTGTTCGGGCACGCAATCAGGGCAACGCGTTCCGTCCAACATTCCCCTTCGGCGATTCTGCCTTTTTCTGCGGCTCTGTGGCCTACGGAAGCCTCCCCGCAGATACTCTTCAGTCTCGCGCCTCTATCCGATTGTTTCCTTTATCTTACCATCCCGGGTGCCTCCTGTCAATTCATTTCCCCGGGCCCCGGCGTGATTTCATCATTCCACCCAACCATTCTCTTTTAGCCTCTTCTTTTTTCAACAAAGTGACACAAGAGGCCGGCTTCCGTATAACGCAACGTTCAGCCGCCGCACGGTTTTGCTGCAAGAAAACCGGCAATTCAAACAGAGTTGGAAGCGTTCCCCGCGATGCGGGCTGGGGTGAGCCTTTGCCTCGCCGCGGCAGATACGTGATGGAGTACCGTTGGGCCTGAGCAGCCCTGCTTTCTGGCCCTCTGCCCCGGAGCCTTCCAAGCCGGCACCCATCTGCGCCGCAGCCGGGAGCACCGGTTTGCCGGAGAATTCCAAAACAAAAAACGGAAGCCGGAGCCAAGCTCCAAACTTCCGTTCATTTCGCTGTAGGATTAAACCCCACTGGACAGCAGGCTAAAATTAGTCGCTGACATAGGGCAGCAAAGCCAAGTGGCGGGCACGCTTGATGGCCACGGTCAGCTGACGCTGATGACGGGCACAGGTGCCGGTGACTCTGCGGGGAACAATCTTCGCTCTTTCAGACAGGTATCTTCTGAGCTTCGGGATGTCCTTATAATCAACAGTCTGTACTTTATCTACGCAGAAAGCGCAAACCTTTTTGCGGCCTTTCCGGTTGCCGCCGCGTCTCTCCGGTCTCTCGGATCTCTCCATGGTTCAAAACCTCCTTTTAATCTCATGATTCGTTCTGATAATCAGAATGGCAAATCGTCTTCGTCATCAATCTCCGCAAAATCATTGGCTGTTCCGCTGGAATAAGAGGAGCCTGCAGACGGCGCGGCAGGTGCTGCCGGAGCCGGGTTAAAGGAAGCGGCGGGAGCAGAATCATAGCTGCGGGCAGCCGCGCTCTTGCTCTCAACAAAACTGACGTTTTCCGCTAAAACCTCTACGCGGGTACGCTTATTTCCCTCACGGTCCTGATAATTGGAAACCTGAATCCTTCCATCAATGGCGATGGCATTTCCCTTGTGGAAATACTTTGAGATAAACTCAGCGGTCTGTCTCCATGCAACGCAGTTGATGAAATCGGTCTGCCGCTCGGCACCCTTGGAATAGGGACGATCCACCGCAATGGAAAAGGACAGAACCGGGATATTGGACGGAGTGTAACGAAGTTCAGGATCTGCGGTTAATCTGCCGACAAGAATTGCTTTGTTCAGCATCTTTTACCACCATCCTTACGCTTCGGGGGTCTCAGTCTTAGCCACGATTAAAGAACGAAGCACGCCATCGGTGATCTTGTAGATACGATCCAGCTCAGCCGGGAAATCCGGAGCACTGGTGAAGTTGATGAGAGTGTAATAACCCTCAGTCTCGTCCTGAATCTCGTAAGCAAGTCTTCTCTTGCCCCAATCATCAATCTCTCCCAGAGTTCCATTTTCACTGATTAAAGTTGTGAACTTTTCTACCAGAGCTTTGGCGCCCTCCTCACCCAATTTGGCGCTGAGGATCACAATCGTCTCGTAGTTTGCCTGCAGTTTCGGCATATTGACACCTCCTTTTGGACATTAGGCCCCGCCAAGGCACTGCCTTCGCAGAGCAAGGATAAAAAATGAGCGCTGCCGCATCGCAATACGGCAACGCAAAAATTATATCAAAAAAACAGGCTGTCGTCAATCCTTTTACAGGTTCTTCGAGACATTCTTTAAATATTCCCGGAAATCTTCCCCAATTTCCGGATGTTTCAGGCCAACTTCCACAATCGCCTGCAAAATCCCCAGCTTATTGCCCATATCATAGCGGGTGCCCACAAAGTCCACGCCAATCATACCGTTGGTGATTGCCAATGTGCGCATGGCGTCCGTAAGCTGCAATTCTCCCCCGGCGCCCGGCGCGGTGTTCTCCAGGATGGTGAAAATGGAGGACGGCAGCACACAGCGGCCCAGAATGGCAAAATTGGAGATAATCTGCTCCCGGCTGGGTTTTTCAATCATATCGGAGACCTCATACAGATTCCCCATGATGGGCTTGGTGTGCAGGGAGCAATATTTCATCACAAGCTCGGTGGGAACCTCTTTGATGCCCACAACGCCCTTGCCGAACTGCTCATAGGCCTCACAGAGCTGATGGCATACCGGCTGCTCGGAGATAATGACATCGTCGCCGTACAAAACGGCAAAGGGCTCGTCCCCCACAAAGGATTTGGCGCACAATACCGCGTGGCCCAGGCCCTTGGTCTCCTTCTGGCGCACATACTGGATATTGGCTAAATTGGAGATGCGCACCATCTCCTCGTACTGCTTAATCTTGCCCGCCTTTAACAGCCTGTCCTCCAATTCGGGAGCCCGGTCAAAATGATCCTCCACGGTGGTTTTACCCCGGCTGGTGATAATGAGAATATCTTCAATTCCCGACTTCACCGCCTCTTCCACAATATACTGGATGGCGGGCTTATCTACAATGGGAAGCATTTCCTTCGGCATGGATTTGGACGCCGGCAGAACCCGTGTGCCCAAACCGGCCGCCGGGATCACGGCTTTCCTGATTTTCATCGCGAAACATCCTTTCTGAATCCCCTTTTGGGGGGAACATTTTCATGGATCATCATACTGTTTTTTGCACTTTTTGTCAAATAACCGTCCCCATTTTATATCAGTTCGTCAGGAGCATGAGCAGCACATTGGGGAGCACAAACAGCAAAAACAGGAAGGCGGCGATACACACAATTACCAGAGTAAAATTGGTGCGTCCGTGGTGCGCCAGGGCATGGGCGCGGTCCTGTTCATCCGGAAATTGTTCGCTTATGCGCTGTATTTTCTTTTTAGCATGGAGGAAATACAGCTTGTTGGCAAAGAGAGCGCAGCCGGTGGACAGGATAAAGGACAGGTACCGCAGCACGGAAGTGATATTTAAAAGCCCCTGGTAATTCTGCAAAAAGGCCATAAAGTGATCGATATCCAGCTGGGACATAGCGGCAAGGCCTCCGGTTTCGTACAGCTGCTTCATATATACCGCGACCACACCGATAGACGGCAGGAAGGTGAGCACCCACAGCCCCAGCAGAACCGCCCCTATCAGGTACATCTTGCGGTAAAAATAGTACAGAAAATTAAAAAACAGCGACGACCAGTTGGCGCCGAAGGACACCGTATGCCGGTCCATCTGCTTAAACCTGGGCAGAAAATAATAGGAATTATTCCCCACAAACAGCGCCCAGTCCCGCACCGGGATTCCGGCGATAGTTTCCCGGGCATCCAGGCCCCCATAGGGCGTGGTATAGGGGTTCCTCACAATGGGCCGGGGACCCTGGTTGACAGCGCCGGCCGGCGTATTCCTGGACGCAGGCGTGTTCAGGCGCTCTCCGCAGATCTGGCAGAACACCGCCTCGGCGGGATTCGCCGTACCGCAGGACGGGCATCTGAGCTGGCTGAGCCCATCCACCGTGGCGGCGTCCGGACGCTTCCAGCACTCCTGCGTACCGTGGCGATCCTCAAATTTGCAGTGCCCGGTCTTTTCATAGCAGGCCCGGTGATAGGGCGCTCCGCACTCAGGGCACACCACAATATCGTCGCCCTGCGCAAATTTTTCCGAACAGACAGGGCACTGGGCCCCGATATAATTCGCCATGCAGTTTTTACCTCCCAATTGGCAGCCGGGCCATTTACAGCCAGGCCGCAGATCCCCGCCTGGGATCCCAAAAGTTTGACAATAGTATCAGTATACCGTAAAACGGGGAAAATTCCAACCGCTTTCCCCTGCAAACACAAACTTTACTTCCCTTGCAAATTGAATTATAATACTATAATAAATGATTGTGAAGAAACAATGAGATTACTTAGTAGGAGAATGACAATATGCTGCAATTGGATGAACTCAGGCTCCAGCTGGTGGATTTAAAGCCTCAGCTGGACAATCTGTCCGAGGCTATCGGCGTCACCCAGCTCACAGAGGAGCTGGCACAGCTGGATCAAAAGACGGCCGAGCCCGGTTTTTGGGAGGATCTGGAGAATTCCTCCAAAATTCTTCAGCGCTCCAAGCAGGTGAAAAATAAGCTGGAGGCGTGCCAGGGCCTTTACTCTCAATATGAGGATATCGCCACGATGGTGGAAATTGCCGAGGAGGAGCCCGACGAGGGGCTGCTGGAGGAGATCCGCACGGCGCTGCAGGGGCTCACCGGCAATCTGGAAACCCAGAAGCTGGCCACCCTGCTCAGCGGCGAATATGACGCCAACAACGCCATCCTCACCTTCCATGCGGGCGCCGGAGGAACCGAGGCCCAGGACTGGGCGCAGATGCTTTACCGGATGTATACCCGCTACTCGGAGCGCCATGGCTTCAAGTACAAAATTCTGGATTATCTGGACGGCGATGAAGCCGGGCTCAAGAGCGCTTCTATCCTGATTGAAGGGCTCAACGCCTATGGTTACCTGAAATCGGAGGCCGGCGTCCACCGGCTGGTGCGCATCTCCCCCTTTGACTCCTCCGGGCGCCGCCACACCTCCTTTGCCTCATTGGAGGTTATGCCGGAAATCAGCGACGATACGGAAATCGAGGTCCGCGAAGAGGATTTGAAGGTAGATACCTACCGTTCCAGCGGC
This sequence comes from Marvinbryantia formatexigens, assembly GCA_021771035.1. Taxonomy (GTDB): domain Bacteria; phylum Bacillota; class Clostridia; order Oscillospirales; family Ruminococcaceae; genus CALXEM01. The sequence continues at coordinate 117,405 of JAETPU010000004.1, forward strand.
GCAGGCGGGCAGCACGTCAACAAGACGGAATCCGCTATCCGTATCACCCATCTGCCCACCGGGATTGTGGTTGCCTGCCAGAATGAGCGCAGCCAGCATCAAAACCGGGAGGTTGCCATGAAGATGCTCAAATCCAAGCTGGCGGAAATTAAGGAACGGGAGCATCTGGAAAAAATCGAGGACATCAAGGGCGTACAGAAGGAGATTGCCTGGGGTTCCCAAATCCGCTCCTATGTATTTATGCCCTATACCCTGGCAAAGGATCACCGTACAAACTTTGAAAGCGGCAATATCACCGCTGTAATGGACGGAGAAATCGACGGCTTCATCAACGCCTACCTGAAGGCCAAGAGCTTGGGAGAGCTGCAGCAGGGATAAAAATATACAATAGACCCCCCCACCAGCCGGGTTGGTGGGGGGGTCTATTCGGGCAAAGCCCTGGATGACGGTCACGCTCAAGGGCGTTTAAAGATTCTCACAGACAACGGGTTCGCCTATTCCACGCCTGTACGCGCATACCAAAAGCGGCAGAAGCCGGCGGCTTTGTGCTCAGGAAAAAAATTACGGGAGAGGGCGCGCCAACACCTGTGCCCCACTCAAAACCTGTTCCTGCACCGCTGTAGTGGAAATTTTTATTGGATTACACAGGGATTCTATCATCGCCACGACTTCCTCCTCAGTGAGCCCCTGTGCTGTCAGAACAAATCCTGCGTCTCCATAGAAAAACTGTGCGTGGTAGTATCCCGCATCCGTCAATCCCAGATACACCTGGGTGCCGGAGATGACAGAATTTTCATAGTCCTTATCCATTGCAAAGCACACAAATGGCAGCCTGCCCTTTGCCACCTCCAGGTTGACGCTGCGTGTAAAATCCGGATTGGAGTAATTGAGCACCACTTGATCCCAATAGACTTCTCCCTTCCCTTTGTCCCTTCGAAAAACGCCATGACCGCCGAAATCCTCCGCCGTATCCCAGCTGGTCAGATCCTGCGGAACCTGCGGAAAAATATCGACGCCGTAATAGTCCTGTAACTGAGCGGCGTCCATCAGCACAAAATCATCCCAGGACAGGTTGATATTGAGCTTTTCCCGATAGGCGGCAGGCTCATCCAGGCGGTTGGTTATAATCCTGTTTTCCACGCTGCCGCTTTGTGGGGTATCCTCTGGCGCCAACGGCTGGTTTTGAGCCCCACTCTGCCAGAGCCCCGTCCCCAGCAGTACCGCAAGGCAAAGACAGGATGTACAGGAAATCACTGTTACCACTGTCCTTCTCTTTCTGCTGTGCTGCAGCCGGTATTGTCTCCTGCGTTCCAGCAGGTTATTTACCACATCTTCACAGGTCTTCATATGTAAAGCCCTCCTTTTCCAGTTCTTTTTTCAGCGATTGCTTGGCACGGTAGAGAAGCATCTCGATTTGTGATTTGTTTTTCCCCATCACCCTGCCCGCCTGAGGATTGGTAAGCCCCTCAAAATAAGTCAAGGTTAAAACCTCCCGGTATTCGGCTTTGAGCCTGCCGAGGGTTTGATGAAGCAGGAGCCTGTGTTCCTCCCGGATATAGCGTTTTTCCAGGGTTTCCTCCTCCAATAGCAGCCGTTCACAGTCCTTCACGGGTATGCCCGGCTGCCTGGCGTGTTTTCGCAGATAATCCAAGGCCAAATTCCGCCCGATGGTGTAAAGCCAGGTTTTGAACGAATACCGGCTGAAAAACACCGGCTTCTTTACCATGAGCTTAAAGAAGGTGTCCTCCATGAGTTCCTCTGCCACATCAAGATTTCCCATATACCCGTTCAGAAAGAGTGTCAGGCCATCCTTGTACTCCGTTACAATCTCAACGATCCCGCTGTCATCCCCTTCCAGAAAACGGCGGTAGCTACTTGCACCGTTATCCACCAGCATTTCTCCTTTTCCTTGATTCGAACTGAGCCCATTCATCTATTTAACGCTTGAGAACAGGAAAACTAACACCATGTTTCCAATTTTGTCCCGTTGGCTGTTAAGGCGGCCCAGCCGGGCCCGGGAATCCGCCCGGTATAACCGGCGCAACGCCCCCGGCCCCTATGCCAGGCGGGAACGGATGCGATTGAAATGCCTATGAATCCATGGTAGAATCTGATTGATACTATTCCGCCCGGCAGCCGAGGGAGCTGCTGTATGCAGCCCTGTCCCCCGCGTCCGGGAACACAGGCCGATACAAAAAGCGGGCGCTTTTGGCCGCCGTATTGGTTTGGGAAGAAAATGCACGCAACGGGAGGGAACAATATGTCAAAAAACGAAAAACAGCTCATTGAACAATACCGCTTGGGAAACGAGGACGGGCGCGCCGCCTCATCACGCTCCACCAACCTTGAGTTCCACTATACCAAAAAGCATCTTCACGGCCTGATTCAAAAGACGGACAGAGTATTGGAAGTGGGCTGTGCCACCGGGTACTACGGCCTTTATTATGCCGGCAGCTGCCAGGACTATGTGGGCATTGATATTGTTCCCGAGCATATCGACTTATTCCGGCAAAAAATCGCCCAGCGCCGGCTGAACAATGTCTCCTGCCGGGTTGGTGACGCGACCAGCCTGAAGGGTGTGGGCGACAACAGCTTTGACGTTGTCCTATGCCTGGGGCCTATGTACCATTTGCCGCCCAGGGAAAGGGAGCTGGTGTTTGCAGAGTGCGCCAGAGTTTGCAAACAGGACGGGGTTCTCGCCTTCGCCTATATCAATAAGGTGGGGGTTTATGCCGGGGCCTGTATTCTGGACAGCCGGTATCCCAATGAGCTGGCAAATCAATGCGTCCTGGAAAACGGCACCGACGATCTGCGCCCGGAACTCTTTTTCTATACGACACCGGAGGAAATGGCCTCACGCGCGGCAAGCTATGGGCTGCACAAGATCAAAAACCTTGGAACGGATTTCTTTTTCCTGATGAATCTGGTCAACGAAATGAATGATGAGGAATTTGAACGGATGCGGCCGCTGTATGATCAAATGACAAGCTATGAAAGCTGCACGGGGATGTCCAACCACGCCCTGCTCGTGTGCCGAAAGCGCAGTTAATCCGCCGCCTGTGGTATGGCGGTTCCATTGCTTTTACCAAAGAAAACCGCCCGCAGCCAAAAAGCTGCCGGCGGTTTTTTCTTGAGCGTTTTTCTTTACAGCAAATCCATCAGCTCTTCCTTGAGCTTTTCCATATGCTTGATTTCAAAGGTAACGGTATTTTTGAGCATCCCATTGTAGAGATCGCCCAAATCCGTCGGCTGGGTCTGGTGAGCCTCAAGGTGCTCCAGCCCCTCTTTGAGTTCGCCAATCTGCTGATCCATAAACTCCCGGACAAGATTCTTTTCCTTACTCATGGCTGATACACTCCTTTTCTTGTGCCAAAACGGCGTCCCGGTAAAACCGGGTTCAGCCATAGTGTGCCCAAAACAGGAATTGTTATTACAGCAAAAGAAAAATGCGGGAGTTTTGGGCCTGTACAGCCCTGAACGGCTCCCGATGCCGTCCCATGAAAGGAACCGCATTCTTTTTTAAGCATTTCAGCCAATTTGAAAGGGCGCGCCCGCAAAAACGCCCTGCCATCGGAACATCCGTCAATTTTCAGCAGCCGTTGTGTCCATTCCCAAAAGTTTCAGGCCATTTTGATAGAAAATTTTATCCTTCTCCTCTCGGGTGAGGCCGCTCGCCTGAAGATAGGCGATGGCATCCCTGGAATTGCCCCAGGGCGTATCGGAACCGAACAGGATTTTCCCGGCGCCATGGGAACGCACAATCCGCTCAAACTGTTCGGGGCTGCAGGCGTCACAGGCCAGGGACATATCCAGATAGAGATGTTCCCCCACCAGATACTCCTCTACCTCATCGAACCGGTACATTCCCCCCATATGAGCCCCAATCAGGCTAAGCCCGGGATAGCTGCGCACCACTTCGGCGATGGCCTTGGGCTGGGCGTGGACAGTGTCTGGAGAGAGCGGGTCATAGCCTGCGTGGATGACCACCGGCAGGCTCAGCTTCACCAGAGCTTCATAAATGGGAGCCATCCGGTCCTCATTGACGAAAAAGTTCTGATAATCCGGATGCAGCTTGACACCCCTGAGCCCCAGCTCCCGGATGCGGTACAATTCCTCGATGGCATCCGGCGCGTCCGGATGGATGGAGCCGAAGCAGAAAAACATCTCATCCTGGTTTGCCGCCGCGCAGTTGTTGATGGTGGTCTGCTGGGAGGGCTTTGTGGCCACATTGAGAAGCACCGCCCTGTCCACGCCCCATTCCCGGAGCTTCTGCCTGGTGGAATCCAGCGTACCCAGGGTGCTGGGGGTCAGCCCTGATATTCGGGAGAGCTTCTCCAGAGTCCGGGGTGCAATGGCATCCGGGAATGTATGTACATGAAAATCCAATACCACAAAAACCGCTTCCTTTACTTGCTAAAATTGATTCTTGGCTTCCGCAGCGGACCGCTCAGCGCGCAGTCCGGGGAGTCCCGCTATTCCATATGCCGGGTTCCTTCCTGTAGCCCCTGCTGCTGTGCCCCGAGCCCAAAGGCCGCAGGGCACAACCCCATCCGGCCGTGCGGGCTCCGGATCCAGAGAATGGCTCTGACGGCCAAAGCCCGGACGTTTTGCGGCTTGGCTGTGCCAAACACCGGCCACGCCTTTGGGCCAGTGAGCGAAACTCCCAGATGTTCACACACTGTGTGAACATTGTATCACAATAAGGCCTGAACCAACCGGGACGTTTTGCGGTTTGGCTCTGCCAAACACCGGCCACGCCTTTGGGCCGGTGAGCGAAACTCCCAGATGTTCACACACTGTGTGAACATTGTATCACAGTTCCGAAGACGGGGCAATGCGGTCGGCGCTCACCAATTCCACAAAACGCTGGGCCGCATGGGAGAGGGTTACCCCGCGCAGAGTACAGATGCCAATTTGACGGGGCGGCAGCGGATCCTCCAGCTGAATTTCAAAGAGATCCCCCTGTGAAAGCGCCTGAGCGGAAAACTCCCGGATGACGCAGGAGATCCCCAAATGGATCCTGGCAAAATCCAAAAGTAAGTCGTAGGCCCCCAGCTCGATGACCGGATGAATGGTAAAACCGTCCTTTAAAAAGCAGCGATCCACATACCGGCGGGAATTTGCCAGCGGCTCCAGGAGAATGAGCGGATACTCCAGGAGCTCCTTGCGGGAGATTCTGCGCCCGCGAAGCTGCGCATACCGCTGAGAAGCCACAAAAATATCCTGAACGCTGCGGCAGGGAATCACCTGGATATCCTCGTCCTCGATGGGCAGATTGCCCACCACAATTTCCACGCCGCCGCTTTTGAGCATCCGGATGGACTGCCGGGTGGTGCGGTTGACCATCTGCAGCTTGATAGCAGGATACTGAGCGCTGAAGGTTTCCAGGTACTTCAAAAGAAAATTCTTGGCGACCGTGTCCCCCGCGGCGATTTTCAGTTCTCCCCACAGAAGCTGTTTCATTTGTTCCAGGCGCTCCTCCCCGGCCTGGAGAAGCCCCAAGGCGGAGCCCACATACTCCAAAAGCATTTTACCCTCCCGGGTTGGCACCACGCCCCGGGAGCGCCGGTAGAATAAGGCACAGTCCAGCTGCTGCTCCAGCTGGCGGATAGCCTGGCTCACCGCGGACTGGGTGATATAGAGTTCCCGCGCAGCGGCGGAAAAGCTCTGGGTTCTGCCCACCACGGAAAAAATCCGGTAGGCATCCAAATTTGCCCCCATACGCCTGCCTCCTCTTATAAGCTACGCTAATATCAACTATTAGAAAATATGGTTTTACTTATAGAACTATCTGTATTATAATAGGGATGTTCGGGCCTGGCAAGAGGCCGGCCTGTTTTTTTACAGTTCTGGTTCTGTAACGGCGGAAACGCATTGTGCCTGGGGAATTTTCGTATGGGCGAAGCCGGCACAGTTGAGGAAAGGAAGGGTCATTCATATGGAAAGAACAGTAGGAACCATCTCCCGCGGCGTACGTGCACCGATTATTCGTGAGGGCGATCCGCTCGCGCAAATTGTTGCCGACTGCATTCTTAACGCCTCCAAAGCTGAGAACTTCACCATCCATAACCGGGATGTAGCAGCGGTTACCGAGGCCGTTGTGGCCCGCGCGCAGGGCAACTATGCCAGCGTGGACGATATTGCAGCCGATGTAAAGGCCCACTTTCCGGATGGCGAAGCCGGCGTCATCTTCCCCATTCTCAGCCGGAACCGTTTTTCCGTATGCCTGAAGGGAATTGCCACAGGGCTCAAAAAGATTGTTCTGATGCTCAGCTATCCCTCCGATGAGGTGGGCAATCATCTGATTTCCCTGGACGCCCTGGATGAAAAGGGCATCGATCCCTGGCGGGATACTCTCACAGAGGCACAGTACCGGGAGCTGTTCGGCCGGGTGCTGCATCCCTTTACGGGAGTGGATTACATTGAATTCTACCGGGATTTGATCACCAGCTGCGGCTGTGAGGTGGAAATTATCCTGTCCAACGACGCGAAAACTATTCTCAACTATACAAAAAACGTTCTGGCCTGCGATATTCATTCCCGCCAGCGCACCAAAAAGATTCTGGAAAAAGCCGGCGCCGAGCGTGTGTATTGTCTGGATGATATTCTGTGCGCTTCTGTTAATGGAAGCGGCTTTAATGAGCAGTACGGCCTGCTGGGCTCCAACAAGGCCACCGAGACCACCGTTAAACTGTTCCCCCGGGACTGCCAGGCCTTTGTCAATGAGGTTCAGGCGATTTTGGCGGAGAAAACCGGCGTGAAGGTGGAAGTGATGGTCTATGGCGACGGCGCCTTCAAGGATCCTGTGGGGAAAATCTGGGAGCTGGCCGATCCGGTTGTCTCCCCCGCCTTTACAGACGGCCTGATGGGAACCCCCAACGAGCTCAAGCTCAAATATCTGGCAGACAACCAGTTCGCTGATCTGAAGGGCGAGGAACTCAAAAAAGCCATCACCGAGCAAATTAACCAGAAGGACAGGGATCTCAAGGGCGATATGGCCTCTCAGGGCACCACGCCCCGCCGTCTCACAGATTTGATTGGCTCTCTGTGCGATCTCACCTCCGGCAGCGGTGACAAGGGAACCCCCATCGTCTTTATCCAGGGTTATTTTGATAACTACGCCAACTAAAAAACTCTGCTTTTGAACTGCCGTTCCAAAACCGCCGTGGGAAATCCCGGCGGTTTTTTCTTATCACTGAAGGTTCAGTAAACCACTGTATTGCCGTCATGCTGTAAGAATTCTCCTAAAAGGGGCGCGAGCCCTTCCTGCCATGGCAGCTTGATTTTTTGCTTTTATGCAAAATATTTTTCTCCCGGGACCGCTTTTCCCGCACCCGCACGGTTCATCCCGGTTTTATTCCACCCGGCAGTTCTCTTCCACACAGGCAGTTGATTTACATTGAATTTCAGATATATTTTATCGTATTACAATAAATAATTGTTGACATACGGAGAATCCCAGTCTATAATAAGGGCAAGAAATCCACCTTATTGTGAAAGGATGATTGGTATGAGTCAAAAAAGCCTGTCCAAGATGCTCAAGGGAATTACCGCACTCACGCTCCTTCTGTGTGTATGCCTATATTTTGCGGCAATTCCGCTTGTGGGCAGACGTCTTGCCATCGGGGAATTTTCCGGTTACTTCTGGCCCTGGCTTCTCTTTCTGTGGGGGACGGCGCTGCCTGTCTTTGCCGGTTTGGCGCTGTTGTGGAAGATCTGCTGTGAAATCCAGGCCAACCGAGCCTTTTGCGCCGCCAACGCCAACCGCCTGGCCCTGATTTCCGGCTTGGCCGTGGGGGACGTGCTGTATTTCTTCGCCGGCAGCGTTCTTCTACTGCTCGTGAATAAAAGCCATCCCAGCGTGCTTTTGGCCTCCCTGCTTGTGGACTTTGTGGGAATCGCCGCCTCTATTCTGGCAGCCCTGCTGTCCCGGCTTGTGAGGCGCGCCGCCGAACTTCAGGAGGAAAACGCACTTACGATTTAAGCTTCCAAGGGACCAAATTTTGAATTCCTTTTCCAACGGAGGAATGTGATGATTATTATCAATATCGACGTTATGCTGGCGAAACGAAAAATGAGCGTCACCCAGCTGGCGCAGCAGGTGGGAATCACCCTGGCAAATCTCTCCATTCTAAAAAACGGAAAGATGAAGGCTATCCGCATTGAAACTCTCAATAAAATCTGCGGGGCTCTGCAATGTCAGCCGGGCGACATCCTGGAATGGCGGGAGGATCCCAAAGAGCCCTGGGATTCCCCAGAATCTTTTTGAAAAGGAGCCTCTTTCATGATTCATAATCCCTCGTCCTTTTTATGTCCGGTATGCCATGCTCCCCTGCTGCGGTTAGAACGCAGCTACTGCTGCCCCAATCGGCACAGCTTTGACTGTTCCAAGTACGGCTATGTGAACCTTCTTTTGGATAACGCGAAAAATTCCAAGCTGCCAGGAGACAACAAAGAGATGATCCGCGCCCGGAAGGAATTTTTAGAGAAAGGCTACTACTTTCCCCTGGTTCAGGCGCTGCAGAAGGAGGTTTCCGGCGCGCTAAAAGAAGTGGAACACCCGGTACTCCTGGATGCGGGCTGTGGAGAGGGCTACTACACCTATCATCTCAGCGAGGCCCTCAGACAACAGGGGGCCTGTCCGGAAGTTTTCGGCGTGGATATCTCCAAATTTGCCTTGCAAAGGGCAGGACGCCGTCTGCAGCAGGCGCAGCTGGCAGTAGCCAGCGTGTTTCATCTGCCCTTGGCCGGCAACAGCATCCATGCGCTGGTGAATCTGTTCGCCCCCTGCTGCCCTGGGGAATTTCACCGCGTCCTGCGTGAGGATGGGCACCTGTTTCTGGTTATTCCGGACAGGGAGCATCTGTGGGAGCTCAAAACCCAGGTGTATGAGCATCCTTACCCCAATGAAGTAAAGCCCTATGACCTGGATGGATTTACGTTGGCGGGAGTGCAAAAGGTAGCATCCCGCATCACACTGGAGAATCCTCAGGATATCGGGAACCTCTTTTCCATGACGCCCTACTCCTACCGGACCTCTCAGCAGGATGTACAGCGCCTGCGGGAACTCACCGCCCTGCATACCAAGATTCAGTTTCAGATTCTCCACTACGTCCCGCAGCGCAAAGCATAACGTCCCCGGCGGCCGCAAACCAAAGCCATTTACAAGCGCTGCAGAGTGCCAATCCTGTGAAAAAAGTTCTGGTGAACATTGTACAACAAGGCGCAGCGATTTACCCCAGAAAACTCCGGCGCCATTTTGCTTCGCAGCCACCGGGATAGGAAAGGCGCGCCCGCCCGCAGCGCCCCAGCATGGCTCCCAGAAAGACGATGGAGGATCGCATCTCCCGCATGAGATGATCCGGGACGTCACAGCACTCCAGGACAGAGGAATCCACCCGCACAGTGGAGCCCTCCCGCGTCACCCGGCAGCCCAGGTGTTCCAAGATGCGGCAGGTGGCGTCGATATCCGTGAGATTCGGGCATTCCTGGATGATGCACTCGCCCGGCACCAGGATGCAGGCGGCTAGAATATGTAGGGCGCTGTTCTTGGCTCCGTGTACCGTCACTTCTCCGGATAGGCGGTGCCCGCCCTCAATCCAATAGTCAGCCATATCGTTTCAGTTCCTTTCCTGCTTACAGTATTTCTGCGGCGCCTTTCCGCAGAGACAGCCGCTTTTCCCCTCCCATACGTTCGGAAAAATGGGATGCCGGAAAAGCTCTCTAGAGTGGAACAAACTGCAAAAATAACAGGCCCTGCCGCAGCCGCAAAACAAACGGCGCACAGCAATGCGAAAGGATTCCCGCCTTTTTGTGGATGGGAAATCCGAAGGGCACGCTGACCATAACAGGCCGTTTGAAGGGAATTTCCGGCTCTTTGCGCCTGGTTTCCTTGGGTTCATTTCACTTATACTGCATCATATGTCAAAAGCCGAAAGCGTGTGAAACGAGTCTTTTACAAAAAACAGAGCATTCTGGGGGATGTTCCCGAAAGGATGCTCTGTTTTTATGCAAATAAAGAAGAACTACACTTTTTAGTTTTTCTCTCCCTGCCCGCTCAATGCCGGGAGGTACTCTGGGCTCAATCGAAACGGTAATCCTACAGTACCTCCGTGAGTTTTGAAACAAGTTCAAAACTCCGCTGCTTTCCTATATGCCAAATGGCACCGGGACGCGTTTAGTTTTATTCTCCGCTTAGCCCCCAGTTTTGTACCCACTACGGAGAATTGAAACCTGTTTCAATTCTCATTAGGGATGCTGTATGACTCAGATAAGAAAGGGCTTAGCGCATCCCGGCATCCCTTTGAAGTTTTGGACAAGCCAAAACTTCCGCAACTAATTCTAAATTGTGGTCTGCACGGCCAGAAAAGGGGGAAAGAGCCGCCCAAGAGGCGTTCCCCGTCTTGAGTATCACCCCCTTGGGGGCGGTTCCTTGCACTCTATGAGTAAAGGCTGGAAAAAAGTCGAGAATCGCAGGCTCTCTCAACTTTTAGTCCCACACTTGGGCCGATGCCGCTGATGCAACCGGGATGCTCGTAGTCTGATTCTGAACCTCAGTCCATCAGCATCCCTTAGAAGTTTTGGGCAAGTCAAAACTTCCGTAGTTGGTTCTAGTTCTGTCTATCAAATTACTGCCGTAATCCGGGGGTTCATCGGAGGTGCTCTCAGTTTATCCGATGCTTAGTTGTACAGCACCTCCGTGAAGTTTCGGGGCAAGCCCAAAACTTCCGTAGATTCAAACAAATCTTTAGAATTGCTTTGTGGCCTTTGGATACTTTTCTGCTGGAATAAACTACGGAGAATTGAAACTTGTTTCAATTCTCATAAGGGATGCCGTATGACTAGGCCAAGACTGAACTACCCGCATCCCGGCGGCAGGGCTTTGGGAAGGAATTGGACGACAGTTTTCATGGGTGAAATTACCCTATTTTAATAAAATCAGTGTGAGACGCGGGGAGAACTGTGCTGACGTATGGCGGCAACAGCGTTTGAGCCGCACGGTTTTGTTGTCTCGAAACCGGTGATTTAAACAGAGTTGGAATGGTTCCCCGCTTTATTTTCCGGCTTGTTTTTTTGTATCTCGCTGCGCTCGCCGCTCAAAGCTAGAGCTTTTTATGAGGCTATTCCTCCAGTAGAACTGTAGGCTTCAGTAATAATAAAACAGCAAGCCTCCGCCGGGGAGAACAATGCCGGCGGAGGCTTGCTTGAGTATCCTTATTTTTCCCGGTTTTCCCGGGCCAATTTGCAGATTTCCGAATAGATGCGGGCATTGGCGTCCACAATCGCCGTAGCCAGGGCGTTATGGGAGAGCTCCTTGAGACGCTCGGGGTGTTCCAAAAGCTCCCGAACCTGCGCAAACAGGGCCTGGCCAGTCAAATTCTTTTCCTGGAGCATCAGGGCCGCTCCCTCATCCACCAGAACCTTGGCGTTATAATACTGATGGTTAGCCGCCACATTGGGGGACGGAATGAGAATCGCCGCCTTGCCTGCCGCCTGGATTTCACACAGGGTCAGGGCACCGGAACGGGTAATCAGCAGATCCGCCGCCGCCATACAGCGGGACATATCGTCGATATATTCCCGGACCCGCAGATTGGGATAGTTTTGCAGATCCACTCCCTGCTCCCGCAAAAGGGCGCCGAAGCGTTCCCAGTCATAGGAGCCGGTTCCATGGATATGTACCACGTCCCGGTTCTCCCGGTTGAGGGCCAGCACCTGGGCCATTGCGTCGTTGAGCTTTTTGGCGCCGTTGCTTCCGCCGAAAGAGAGGATACAGACCTGGTTTTCCTCAATTCCCAATTCCTGCCGAGCCTGCCGGCGGCTTGCGAAGAGAATTTCCTCCCGAACAGGGTTTCCGGTGACAACCGTCTGGCACTCAGGCAGGTACTCCTTGGCCTCAGGAACCGCCAGAAGCACCTTGTTTACATAGCGGCTCAGCAGCTTGGTAGTCACGCCGGGAAAGGCGTTCTGTTCGTGCGTGAGAGTGGGATAGCCGTCCTTGGCGGCCCGGCGCAGCAGCGCACCGCTGGCATAGCCGCCGGTGCCTACCACCACATCGGGAGAAAAGCCGCGCAATATTTCCCTGGCACGGTGTGAGGCGCCCATGAGATAAAACACAGCCTGGCAGTTGTTTTTCAGGTTATACCAGCTGAGCTTGCGCTGAAACCCCTTCACCTTAATGGGGGCAAAATCAAACCCGGCTTTGGGCACCAACTGCGCCTCCATCCCCTTGGGGTTTCCGGCAAAGAGAATTTTTACGTTGGGATCCTGTGTTTTTGCATAGTTTGCCACCGCAATGGCCGGATTGATGTGCCCGCCGGTTCCTCCGCAGACAAATAACAACCTCATGCTGTCACTCCTTTTCCAATGTCGAAGACCGGGAGACGGACAGGATAATCCCCATCTCCGCCAGCAGCATCACCAGGGAGGTACCTCCCGAAGAGAAAAACGGCATACTGATACCGGTATTCGGTATGGTATTAGTTACCACCGCGATATTTAACAGCGCCTGAATTCCCACCTGGGAGGTCAGGCCGATGGCAAGAATGGCGCCGAATTTATCCTTGGCGCGCATTGCGATGACATAGCCCCGCCATACCAGCAGCACAAAGAGAATGATAATGAGAGTGGCGCCCACAAAGCCCAATTCCTCACAGACAATGGAGAACACAAAGTCGTTGTGGGGTTCCGGAATATACAGGTGCTTCTGCCGGGACTGTCCCAGCCCGCGGCCCATCAGGCCCCCCGTGCCGATGGCATACAGGGATTGGATGGTCTGGAAGCCCTTGCCCTGCGCATCGGAGAACGGGTCAATCCAATACTGAATCCGGCTCATTGCATAGGGAATTACCCCGGGGATCATCACCACAACCGCTATCAGGGCGCAGCCTGCGATAGCCGCCACACCGAACCATTTCAGATTGGCGCCGCCCACAATCATCATGATCATGGCCATGAGCAGCACCAGGATAGTGCCGGACAGATGGGGCTCGATAACCATCAGGCCCACAATCGGCAGCAGGATCACGATAAAGGGGACAATGCCGAACCGGAAGGTTTTCATCTTGTCGGAATACAGTTCAATCCATCGCGCGAACATCACAGCCACGGCAAATTTTGCAATCTCCGAGGGCTGGAAGGTGAGCGGGCCCACCACAATCCACCGCCGTGCACCGTTCATCTTGGGCATGAACAGAACAATCACCAGGCACAGGAGCGTGATGGCATAGATGAGAAGAGAAAACCGAATGAAAATATGATAGTCGATATGGGAGAGCACCAGCATGACCACGATTCCCAGGATGGCAAACACCAGCTGCCGGGAAATGTGATAAAAGCTGTTGCCCTCATGATAGTAATCATAGGCATAGCTGGCGGAAAACAGCATCACCAGGCCGAAGGTCAAAATCGTCAGCACCAAAATGAGAAACACATAGTCCAGGCTGGCGCGTTTGGCACTTTTTTTCGTCTGTTTTTCCTGCAGTTTCCGTCGTCTTGTTCCCTGCATGGGCATTCTCCTCCCTTACTGGTATGCCGCGCACACCGAAATTTCCCAAAGGGATATCTTACATAATATATACCGAAATAACGGCGGCTATACATCCCAGCAGAGCCACAGCGGAAAACAGCATCACAATTTTCACTTCGCTGAAACCGCACATCTCAAAATGGTGATGAATAGGGCTCATCTTGAAAATCCGCTTGCCGGTGAGCTTGAAGCTGGTTACCTGCAGCATCACGGAAAGCGCCTCAATTAAATACAGAATACCCGCCAGGACAAGAATGAGCGGGATTCCCACGCCAAAGGCCAGGGCCACCACCATGCCTCCCAGGAACATGGAGCCGGTATCCCCCATGAACACCTTGGCGGGATGGAAATTCCAAATGAGGAAACCCACACACCCGGCAGCCAGGGCGATGGATAAGAGCGTGATGCCCATATAGCTGAGCATGGTGGCAATCCCCATAAAGCCCAGCGCCGTAACAAAGGTTGTAGAGGCGGCCAGGCCGTCGATGCCGTCGGTGAGGTTGACCGCATTGACAAAGCCCACAATGATAATGACGCTCAAGGGATAATAGAACAGGCCGATATCCCACTGGCCGATAAAGGGAATGATTAAGACAGTGGAACGATCGCCGGCCAAAAACAGGCTTGCCAGATAGGCAACGCTGATTAAAAGCTGAAGAACTATTTTCTGAGAGGCGGTGAGCCCCAGGTTGCGCTTTTTGGCCACCTTGATATAGTCGTCCATAAAGCCTACAAAGCCGAAGGCCAGCGCCATCACCAGCCCGCCGAAGAACCTGACGTTTTCCAGCAGGTATCCCTGGGAAAACAGCCCATCCAGCTGGAAGGCCAGCATGGCATAGCCCACCAGGGACGCCAGCGTAATGCCAATGATGAACAGGATGCCGCCCATGGTGGGGGTTCCCTGCTTGGCCTTATGCCAGGTGGGGCCAATATCATTGATAGTCTGCCCATATTTAATTTTTCTCAAGAAGGGGATCAGCCAAATGCCCAAGGCTGCTGTGGCAACAAAGGCCAGCAAAGCTGTCACTAAAAAAATCGTCCCGCCCATTGTCTATCTCTCCTTGTACAACCTCTCGATAATTTCTTCCAGCTTCATGCCGCGGCTGGCCTTCACCCAGACAATATCCCCCGGCGCCAGCTGCCGGCACAATTCCTGGAAAAGCTCCTCTTTTCCTTCAAAGTGAATCGCCTTGCAGCCCGCAGCCTGAGCGGCCTGCACCATAGCGGCGCTGTCAGGGCCGTAGCCCAGCAGCAAATCCACTCCGCTTTCGGCGGCAAGCTCACCGATTTGGCAATGCGCCTGCCGGGAAAAATCCCCCAGTTCCAGCATATCGCCCAGAACGGCTATCCGCTTCGCCCCGCACTCCATCGAGGCCAGGGTGCGCAGAGCCGCCGCCATGGAATCCGGGCTGGCGTTGTAGCAATCCTCCACCACGGTAAAGCCGCCGTGCTCCACAATATTCTGCCGCATCCCGGAGGGCTCGTATGCGCTCAGCGCTTTTGCCGCCTGCTGCGGAGTGATGCCAAACTGGACGCCTACCGCAAACGCCGCCAGAGCATCCAGCACGTTGTGCTCTCCCCGGCAGGGAATCCAGGCCGGGTACTCCCCTCCCTGCCAGCAGATGGTAAACGCCGTTCCCGAATCCCGCTCGCTCAGGGAAACGGCCCGCACCTGGGCATCCTCGTTTTCGATGGCATAGCCTATCACCGTAAAGTCCCGGCTGCGCACCGTCTGCAAAAGGTCATTGTCCACATTGAGGATCAAGGCACCGCCCTTGGAGAGCCCCTCGGTGATTTCCAGCTTCGCCCGCAGAATATTGGTGCGGCTGCCCAGGTTCTCAATATGAGATACTCCGATAGAGGTGATGACCGCCGCCTGCGGCCGGGTGATCCTGGCAAGATGGACAATTTCACCGGCATGGGTCATGCCCATCTCGATCACCGCCGCCTGATGCCGGGGGGTAAGCTGCAGCAGAGTTTTCGGCAGGCCGATTTCATTGTTCCAGTTCCCCGGCGTCTTCAGGGTTTCATACTGGGATGACAGCACACAGGCTATCATATCTTTGGTGGTGGTTTTCCCCACGCTGCCGGTAACTCCCACCATATGCAGGTTAAATTTATCCCGGTAAAGCCCGCCCAGCTCCATCAAAGCCCGCTGGGTATCCTGTACATAGAGCACTTCCTCCCGGCTGTAGGCCCGCTTCTGACGGGCCACCACCGCGGCTGCCCCCTTGGCGAAGGCCATATCAATATAGTCATGCCCGTCAAAGCGTTCGCCCTCCAGGGCAATGAACAGGCATCCCGGCTCGATGGCACGGGAATCCGTACTGACGCTTTGGATTGCGATAGGCTCCTGCCAGGGAGATGTGCGCCCCGTGAGCCGCTGGGAAATTTCCTTTAATGTTACTGTTTCCACAAGGGTACCTCCTGTATGTCAGACGTCCCGGCGTCCTTTTCTCAACCCAAGCTGTCCTGCCAAGTCCTTGACAATTTCCTTCTCGTCAAAGTAGATGGTTCCATAGTCCAGAACCTGATAATCCTCATGCCCCTTGCCTGCCAGCAGCAGCACATCCCCGGGCTCGCAGTGCTCAAGCGCCCAACGGATGGCCTGGTAGCGGTCCGGTATCACCTCAAACCGGGTGGGGTGCCTGAGAAGCCCCGGCATGGTATCGTCGATAATTTGCTGGACCGATTCATCCCTTGGGTTATCCGAGGTGAAGATCACCAGATCCGAGAGCCTGGAGGCCACCTCCCCCATCTTGGGCCGCTTGCCCCTGTCCCGGTTCCCGGCACAGCCGAAGAGCGTAATCACCCGTCCGGCGGCAAACTCCCGCACCGTGGAAATGGTTTTTTCCAGGCTGTCGGCCGCGTGGGCATAGTCCCGGATAACGGTAAAATCCGTTCCCACATCCAGCACCTCGCTGCGTCCGCTCACGCCTTCGCAGGTGTTGATTCCCTGAACTGCCTGAGATACGCTCAGTCCCGCCTGCACCGCGCAACCAATGGCCGCCAGCGCGTTGGAGATGGAAAAACGCCCGGGCATCCTGAAGCTGCAGGGGTACCGTTTTCCCTCGTACTCCAGCTGGAAGGTGCAGCCGTTCTGTCCCAATACGCTTTCCCGGGCCGAAAAATCCGCTGTTCCCAGTGCGGCGAACGACGCTTTCTTCCCTGCGAGCTCGTCAAACAGGCGCTGCCCATAGGCATCGTCCACATTGATTACGCTGCTCTCACACATATCGAACAGCTTCCTCTTGGCCTGGTAATAGTTTTCCATAGTGATGTGGTAATCCAGATGATCCTGGGTAAGATTGGTAAAAATCCCGCACACAAAGCGGCATCCGGCAAGGCGTTCCTGATCCAAAGCATGAGAAGAAGCCTCCATCACCACATATTCGCAGCCCGCCTGGGCCATCCGGGAGAACAATGCGTGCAGCTCCGCCGGATCCGGCGTGGTATGCTTGGCGGGAAACACCATATCTCCGATCTCATTTTGTATGGTGCCAATGAGGCCGGTTTTCTTTCCCGCGTGCTCCAAAATATGTTTGAGCACATAGGTAATGGTAGTTTTCGCATTGGTGCCGGTGACAGCCAGCAGCTTGAGCTTGGCAGCCGGGTTGCCATTGAGATTGCCGCACATCAGCGCATAGGCGCGGCGGGTATTGGGCACCAGGATTTGATGCTCCAGGCCCAGATCATAGTCTGTCACAACGGCTTTGGCGCCTCGCTGCACCGCGCCGGCGGCATACTGATGCCCGTCGCTTTTGATTCCGCGTACACATACAAATACGCTCTGGGGCGTCACCCTTCTGGAATCGCAGGTAACCTGCTCAATCTCCGCCTCCAGAGGGAGCCCCTTCCCCTCGTATTCCACGCCTTCCAGCAATTTAGAAAGCAACATAGTCGCTGTTCAACACCTTTCCGGGTTTTGTTGAGATAGCCGCCTCGCACCGCCGGGACGGCAGCCGCGCAGCCCAAGGCCCTGTCTGCGGCGTAAGATGGTTCCCATTGCAGCAGCCTGAACCAGCCGGGATGTTTTTCGGTTGAGCTTTGGCTGAATGCCAGCCGCCGTTTGACCGGCAGGCGAAACCTCCCCATCATCGAAGATGATTGCAGTATCGAAGATGGTAGAATATTCGCGTTCTACGCGGCTATTGAACCTCCAAACTTGAACGTACCGGGATGTTTCACGGTTTGGTTTTGTCAAGCACCGGCCACGCCTTCGGGCCGGAGAGCGAAACTCCCCAATGTTCTTCGATGATTGCAGGTTCACACTCCGTGTGAACATTGTACCACAAATCCCAGTTCCTGACAAAACAGGCAAGTTCACCGCAATCCGCCTGCTATGAGGAACAGCTACTCCTGAACCGTCTTATCCGCAAACTGGACGGTGACAACGGTTCCCTGCGGTACCATCTCCCCTGCCGCGGGCGACTGGCTGATGGCCTCCACTGTGGCTCCCTCGATACTGGCGCCCTGTATCCGGATATTCAGCCCGCTGTTAAGCAGCGTTTTGTTGGCCACCTGTCCGGAGAGCCCTGTCACCTTGGGAACCTCCACCATCTGCTGCTCGGCCCCCTGTTCGGTATACAGGATGACCGTACCGCCCCTGGGCAGAGGTTCTCCCGCCGCCGGAATCTGGCTGACAACAGTGTCTCCGTCTCCTACAACCCGGGCTTTGAGCCCCTTCTGGCCCACCTGAGTTTCCGCATCATAGGCGCTCACGTTTACCATGTTGGGCGTCTCCACATCCATGGTCGCCAATTCTTCCTCCGTGTACTGGGGCTCCACACCCAGGTAGGGCAGGATATCCTCTAAAATATTTCCTACAACAGGCGCCGCGATTACGGAGCCATAGGTATTATTGAGATTGGGCTCATCCAAGAGCACCAGCACAGCCACCTGCGGGTCGTTGGCCGGGGCAAAGCCCAAAAAGGACAGGACGTTCTTTTCCTCTTCGTTTTTGTTCTGGTCCAGCTTCTGAGAAGTACCGGTTTTACCGCCAATCCGGTAACCGGGCCGGTAGGCAAGCCGTCCGGAACCGCCGCTGCCCGCTACAACCTGCTCACACATGAGGGCAATGGTGTCCGATGTTTCCTTGGATACCACCTGGCGCACCACCTGGGGCTCTGTGGTCTTGACGATGCTTCCGTTTTCATCCAGGATCTGAGATACGATATAGGGCTTCATCAGCTGTCCGTCATTGAGTACGCCGCAGATAGCGGTGAGCAGCTGAATCGGCGTCACCTTAAAGGACTGCCCCATGGAGGAGCTGGCCAGGTTCAGCACGGTCATGGAGTCCCGGTTATGCATGATTCCGTTGGCTTCTCCGGGCAGATCCACCCCGGTGATGTCCGTCAGGCCGAAGAGTTCGAAATAGTCGTAGAATTTCTCCACGCCCAGGCGCTCGCCGATGGTCATAAACGCCGGGTTGCAGGAGTGCATCAGAGCCCCCAGGAAGTTCTGGGTACCGTGGCCTCCTGTCTTCCAGCATCTGATGGTTTCACCGGACACCTCATGGTATCCGTTGCACACAAAGGTGTCGTCCTGGTGGACAACGCCCTCCTCCATCGCGGCGGAGGCGGTGAGGATTTTGAATACCGAACCGGGCTCATAGGGATCGGAGATGGCCTTATTTCTCCACTGGATAAACTGCGCCTGCTGCAAAGCCTCTTTGTATTCATCCCCCTCCAGGCCCTCCAGAGTGGCCAGCAGATAGGGGTCCGTCACCTCTGTGGGGGAGTTGGGGTCGAAGTCGCCCTTGGTTGCCATGCCCAAAATGGCGCCCGTCTTCACATCCATGGCGATGCCCACCGCACGCTGGCGGACATCGTTTTCCTTCACCGCCGCCTCCAGGTGTTTTTCTACATAGTGCTGCACGGTTTCGTCGATGGTCAAGACGATACTGTTGCCGTTTTCGGCCTCATACATCTTATCGTATTTGTAGGGCATATCCTCACCCTTGGCGTTTTTTACCGAGACAATCTGTCCGGGCGTCCCGCTGAGGATGGAGTTGTAATAGGCTTCCAGGCCATAGGCCCCCTGGTTTTCCGAGCCGGTGAAGCCCAACACATCGGCGGCAAAGTTATCGAAGGGATAGTACCTTTTATTATCCTCGTCCAAATTGATGCAGTTAATCTTATTGTCCGTCTTAAATTTTGTAATCTGATCCGCCAGAGGCCGTTCAATCTTCCGCTTGATGATCTCATAGTAGGTGTTTTTGCGGGAGCGCTCCAGGATATAGTCCTTATCCACCTCCAGAAGTTCCGAAAGATAATCGGCTACCAGTTCCCGCTCCTCCTCGGATTTGATGTCCACCGGGGAAATGGAAACAGTCCAGACCGTGGCGCTCTGGGCCAAAACCTTCATATTCCTGTCGTAGATGGTTCCCCGCTCAGGGCTGATGGTGGTGACGCGCATCTGCTGTTTGGCCGCCAGCTTCTGATAATATTCCCCGTCAAACAGCTGCAGCTTTGCCAGCCGGCAGATGAGGCCCCCGAACCCCACAATACAGATAAAACTGAGAAAGAAAGCCATGCGCTTGCGCATTTTAACAGTCGGTCCTTTGGCCATGTGGTAATTCCTCCCTATTTCGCCGGTTCATTGATCTCTGCCGCTGTGTACCGCGCCAATAAGGCGCAATGAGCTTGCCCACTCCCCCTGGCAAAAAAGAAACTAAGAGCTAAGGATTCCAACCGCTTAACTCTTAGCTACCATTTTATCATATTTTTTTACAGATGCAGGTATTCCTTAATTTGGCCGATCCAGTTTCCAATTTTACTCCAAAGCGTCACGCTCTGCTCGTTCGGGACCTCAATCCGGTTGCCCTCACTGAGATCAATACACTGCACCTGATAATTCTCTATCTTGCTCAGCCCCATGCTGGCAGCCGTCTCCTCGATACTCTTGATGGACATTTTTCCTTCGATTTCCGAGGTAAGGCGGGTCTTTTCACTCATCAGCACATTCAGCTGCTCGGTCTGCCGGTTGATTTCATCGCCGATTTCATTGAGCGTAGCCTGATTATACAGGACAACGGATGCAATTGCAACAATCGAAATCACGAGCGCCATGCTTTTGACCATGAGCGCACGCGCGGCTTTTGTCTTTTGGCTGTTTTTTCCGACAACCCTTACCCGGGGCGCCGGCTGTTCTTTTCTCTTTGGTACCCGCGTTTCGAAGCGTTCAAAGTCATAAGCCAGGCTGTGATTCGCCATCGTCTTTCCCTTCCTTTTCCAAATTTATTTCCATGAATTTAGTCAGTTCTCTTCTTCGTCTGCAAGCCGCTGGACTACCCTGAGCTTTGCGCTGTGGCTGCGCCGGTTCTCGGCCAGTTCCTGGGGGGTTGCCTCAATAGGCTTGCGTGTAATGAGCGTTACTTTTGGTTTGTTGTTGCAGACACACACCGGGAATTGGGGCGGGCAGATACAGCCCTTCGCCCACTGAGCAAATTTTTGTTTGACCATCCTGTCCTCCAGGGAATGAAACGTCAAAACAGCAAACCGCCCATCTGCCGCAAGCAAATCCAGCGCCCGCTCCAGGCACTCGCTCAGAGCATCCAGCTCCGAATTGACCGCAATCCGGATGGCCTGGAAACTGCGCTTGGCGGGATGCCCGCCCTCCCGGCGCTTGGCCGCCGGAATGGCGCTTTTCACCAGCTCAGCCAGCTGGGTTGTCGTTTCAATCGGGCTTTCCTGACGGGCCTGTACAATAAAGCGCGCTATGCGCTGAGCAAATTTTTCTTCGCCGTATTCTCTGAGGATTCTGGCCAGTTCCCGCTCCTCATAGGTATTGACAACCTCATAGGCGGAAACCCCCTCCTGCGCCATGCGCATATCCAGCTTTGCCTCGCTCTGGTAGGAAAACCCCCGCTGTGCCGTATCCAGCTGGTGGGAGGAGACCCCCAAATCCAAAAGGATGCCATCCACCTTGGTGATCCCCCGGGCCTTTAGCTCCTGCGCCATACGGGAAAAATCGCTGTGAACCACCTGGGCCTGAGGATAGCCCTTCAGGCGTTCCCGGCAAATTGCCACAGCATCCGGATCCTTATCAAAAGTAAAGAGCTTTCCGGTAGTCAGGCGTTTGGCAATCTCCTGAGAATGGCCCGCACCGCCGCCGGTTCCGTCTACATAGATCCCATCCTGACGGATATTCAGAGCATCCATACATTCCGTAAGCATCACGGAAAAATGCTGAAATTCCATTGGCAACGCCCTCTCCTTTCTGGAAGCTGAATGTCCTTCCCGCGAAAGGCGGGCCAGGTTCCAATCCGTTTCGGCAGTACGGTCTCTAAAATCCCAGTTTTTCCAGCAGCAGCTGGGCTTCCTGGGAGGACATCTCCTGGTTTTCCCGCTCCCAGCGAGCCTTGTCCCAAATTTCCGCCCGAACCGAGGCGCCGATAATCACAACATCCTTTGTGAGCCCGGCATAGTCCCGCAGCTCCTGGGGAATTAGAACTCTCCCCTGCTTGTCCGGCAACGCCTCACACGCCCGGGAAAAAAAGAAACGCTGGAGCCCTTTGGCCTGGGTGAGCGGCATCCCGTTGATGCGCTCTTCAAACTTGACCCATTCGTTCATTGGGTAAACAAACAGGCAGTCATCCAAACCCTTCGTGATGACAAATTGATCGCCCAGGGCATCCCGCATTTTCTGGGGGACAATAATACGCCCTTTGGGGTCAAGGCTGTGCTCGTATTCACCAATCAGCATTTGACCACCTCGCGTTCCATCTGCCTCCACTTGGCTCCATTTCGCTCCATTAATCCTAATTATAATACATTCTGGAAGAAATGCAAGGTAAAAATGGGGATTCATCCGAAAAAAGTTCGTGGATTCCCCATTTTTTGGATGCATTTTTGCATGGATATACCATTTCCGGTTTCATCCGAGTTCCGGGCCAAAAACATTAGTTCTTTTCGCACCGCAAGCCCATGGGAACGCGATTCTTCCCCCGCCCGGCTGCTTGCAATACGTTCCAATTTCAAGCTTAATTTTTATGCAATCCTTTTTTTGCCTTTTCTTCCAGTTCATCTTTTTATTCCGGCGTATGGTCGGTTGTTGCGTAATCGTCAGGCCCTATGAAAAAGAAAAATTCCGTTTCGTTTTTAAAATCCTCCGGAAAAAGGGTTGACATTCTAAACGTAATTCGATATAATTAGTCCTGTTGATTTTACAAAATTTTCATTTAGGGGCATAGCTCAGTCGGTAGAGCAGCGGTCTCCAAAACCGCGTGCCGAGGGTTCGAATCCTTCTGCCCCTGCCAAAAAGAGATACCGCAATCGGTGTCTCTTTTTTCGTTTTATTGCAAATTGAACCCGGAGGCACACGCGTGCCGGGCAGCCCCGCCGAAGCGCCGTCTGCGGCGGATGAAGCGAGGCTGGGCTGGCGCAGCGGCCGAAACGGCGCGCCCTGAGCCCGGCCGCAGCAAGGGAGCTTGTACGGCGAGTTCGACTTCCTTCGCGTTTTGTGGTAAGATGTGAATGAAATTATTTTAATATACGAGGATAAGCTGTTATGGAAATAAAGCCATTAATTTTTGGTGATGAACTGTGGGCACCGCTCGCAGAATACGCCCATAAATGTTCTTGGAGCGCGGGAAAAAATCTAGCAAAACTGATGAGAGAAAATGGCTTTTGTGATTGGGAAAGAGTATTTGTTGCGCTGGATCATACTATTATAGCAGGTTATTGCACACTTGCTAAAAATGACTGTATCCCGAATGTTCCATATTCCCCTTATATTGGGTTTATATTTGTGGGAGAACACTATAGAGGTAACAAAATCAGCGCGCAGTTGATTGACGCTGCATTGAAGTATGCCAAGGAACTAGATTTTGACAGAGTATACCTTGTAAGCGATCATGTCAATTTATATGAAAAGTACGGATTTCTTAAAATTGATGAAAAGCCCGCCCCTTGGAATCCCGATACTATGGAAACGATTTTCATGCATTTAACATAAGATCATGATCAACATATTTAATGCGAGAGTTCGAGTCACCCTAAAAAACGGCAGGGGTTCTTTTTATCTCACCTTTACAAAGCCGGGCATCAGTCCTGATACGCACTGTATCAAAATTGGTGTCCGGCTTTTTTGCGAATACCCAAATTGACAGGGGATTTCCCATACATTTGATACAGACAGGCCCTACGGCGATTTGAAATCGCCGCCGCACAGCCCGTTTGCATTCCCCTCCCCCGGTACCAGTTAACTCTATATCAGCGGTGCGTATTCTGGGGTTCCAGATACCGGGCGGGCAGTCCCTTCAAGTCTCACGGAATCTGGGGTCTCCTAAGTTATCGTGAAGTTTTACCGGATGGGGCTTCTCAAAAACGGTCAATGGATCTACAATTAGTTGACCGAGCAGTCAACGGAGGTACGCTATGAACGAAAGGTTCTTTTCCCTGCCGCCGAAAAAGCAGCAGGCCATCGTCAACGCGGGGTACCGTGTGTTTTCCCAGAATTCATATAAGAACAGTCCCATGAGCGAAATTGCACAGGAGGCCGGCATCAGCAAGTCCCTGCTGTTTCACTATTTTCGGAACAAAAAGGAGTTGTATCTGTTTCTGTGGGATAAATGTGCCCAGACTACCATTGCGTTTTTGACACAGTACGGATGCTATGAACAGGAAGAACTTTTTGTAAGTATGCAGCGGGGTATGCGCGCCAAAATGGACATTATCCGCCAGTACCCCGATATGGGGCACTTTACAATACGGGCGTTTTATGAAAAGGACGCCGAAATCAGCGCCGCCATTCAGGAGAGTTATCATCGGTATTTCAATCTCAAGGCGGACAGGGTCCGTATGAACCTGAATCCGGAACAGTTCGTCCCCGGCCTGGATATCTCTATGATGTATCGGGAAATGTATTGGGCGTCGGAGGGGTATCTTTGGGAGATGGTTCAGCGCGGAAATGTGGATGTTGAGCAGATGGAAAAGGACTTTACCAAGCTCTTGGAATTTTGGAAGAACATTTATTTGAGGAAGGAGTAACGCCTGTGGACGCAATTAAAACAGATCAGCTGACAAAATATTACGGCAAGACACGCGGCATTGAGAACATCAATTTGACTGTCCGCCAGGGCGATTTCTTTGGCTTCATCGGCCCCAACGGCGCAGGCAAGTCCACTACAATCCGCACACTTTTGGGGTTAGTCCGGCCCAGTGACGGCGGGGCGCAGATTTTCGGCTTGGATATCGTTAAGGAGCGCGAAACAATTTTGGAGCGGGTGGGCTATTTGCCCTCGGAGGCGGCGTTCTACCCTGGCATGAGGGTGCTCGACGTGCTGAAGCTGTCCGCTGAGCTGCGCAGGAAAGACTGCCGGGAGGCGGCAAAGCGGCTATGCGAGCGTCTGCGGCTAGACCCGGCGAGGAAAGTCAACGAGCTTTCCTACGGAAACAAAAAGAAAACCGCTATTATCTGCGCTGCAGCATAACCCCGATTTACTGATCCTTGACGAGCCTACCAGCGGTCTTGACCCGCTGATACAGAGAGAATTCTTTAAAATCCTCCGGGAGCGCAGCAGCGCCGGAACGACCGTCTTCTTATCAAGCCACATTCTTTCTGAAATTCAGCACAGCTGCACCCACGCTGCCATTATCAGGGAGGGCAGGATTATTGCCGCCGACAGCGTGGAGGCGCTTTCCCATACCGGCGTCAAGCGCGTCAGCATCCGTGGACGTGCGGATATTGACGCACTGAAGGGAGTTCAGGATATGCGCATCTCTTCGGACCGTATGGATTTTCTGTACAGCGGTGATATACAGAGTTTGCTTGCGGTGTTGGCAAACGGCGAAATCCGGGATGTTTCTGTCTCCAATCCTGGTTTGGAAGAGATCTTTTTGCATTATTATGAGGGAGGCGAAGAACAATGACCATCCTAAAGCATGAGTTAAGACAAGGGAAAACCGCCTTTCTGATATGGACGGCCTCTATCGCCTTTTTGCTTGTTACCTGCATATTTTTGTTTCCGGAGATGCAGGAGGAAATGGATGCGGTAGGCGAAATATTTGCATCGATGGGCAGTTTTACCGCCGCCTTCGGCATGGATCGGCTGAGTTTTGGAACCTTGCTGGGCTTTTACTCTGTAGAGTGCGGGAACATCCTGGGGCTCGGCGGTGCATTTTTCGCATCACTGATCGGCGTATCCTCTCTTGCCAAAGAAGAAAAGGAAAAGACAGCGGAATTTTTGCTGACACATCCCATATCCAGAATGCGGGTTGTAACGGAAAAGCTGGCGGCGATTCTGGTACAGATCACTGTGATGAACCTGATCGTTTTCGCGGTAAGCCTGCTGTGTGTGAATATGATTGGAGAAAGCATCCCCTGGAAAGAACTTTTTCTGATTCACGGGGCATATTATCTGCTTGAGCTTGAACTGGCCTGTATCTGTTTTGGCATTTCCGCATTTTTGCGCTGGGGCGGTGTGGGGATCGGCATGGGGCTTTCCGCTTTGATGTACTTTTTGAATCTGATCGCCAACATGACGGAACACGCAAAATTCCTCAAATACATCACCCCATTTGGGTATTGCGAGGGCGCCGATATTCTATCCGATGGAGCGCTGAACTTGGCATATGTTGCCGTTGGAATCCTGTTTGCCTGTCTGGGCGTCACAGCCGCATACCTGCAGTACGGCAAAAAAGACATTCGCTGATTCAGCCGCCGGGCCAGCCATTCACAGGAGAGAACCCTCTCGGGCAACGGTTCGTTATTTAAGCCCTCTTACCAAGGCAAAGCGATGATAACATCAGGGGGCGACTCAATAGAAATCCAAGTAAGGCCCCTCCCCTGCGGTGTCGTTTTTCTGCTGATTCAATTTGAATTCTAAGGCATACAGCAAGCAGGCCTTTGTACATTTTCCGTTTTTACACCATAAAACCCATACAGGCGCCGCAAAAGCGGCGCCTGTTTTTGACTATAAAAAGAGAAGGGCCTTTCCTGCCGCCCCCTATCCAAGCATCTTAATGCAATCTTAATGCCCCGGGCCGGTTTTTTACGCCATGGAAATCTCAGATCTGCTATGATAAGATAGGAATGATAGTATTCCAGTCATACAATAGGGGGATCACATCATGGAATCTAACCGACCAACGCCTGGGGAGCTTCTGCACAGCATTCACGAACAGGAAACCCGGGCCAGCCGGGGCCGGCTTAAAATTTTTTTCGGGTATGCGGCGGGAGTTGGAAAAACCTATGCCATGCTCAAAGCTGCCCATCAGGCGAGCCGGGATGGCCGGGATGTCGTTGTAGGCTATATTGAGCGCCATACCAGGCCGGATACCCTGGCGCTTTTGGAGGGGCTTGAGCAGCTGGAGTGCCTCAAAATAGATTACAAGGGCGTTACGCTCAATGAATTCGATCTGGACGCCGCCCTTTCCCGCTCCCCGCAGCTGATTTTGGTGGATGAACTGGCGCACAGCAACGCCTCCGGCTGCCGCCACGCCAAGCGGTACCAGGACGTGGAGGAATTGCTTCGGGCCGGAATCGACGTGTACACCACCGTAAATGTACAGCATCTGGAATCCCTGAAGGATTTGGTGGCTTCCATCACCTCGGTAGCTGTCAGCGAGCGGGTACCGGACAGAATTTTTGACAGCGCTGATCAGGTGGAGCTGGTGGACATTGAACCTGCCGATCTCATCCGGCGGCTGCAGATGGGCAAGGTCTACCGGAGCAGCCAGGCCCAGCGTGCCCTGCAGAATTTTTTCTCTCAGGAGAACCTGGCGGCCCTGCGGGAGATTGCCCTGCGGCGCTGTGCCGACCGGCTGAACCGCACGGCGCAAAAGACGGGAAACGAGGCGGCGGCACGGGCCGGAGAGCATATTCTCATCTGCCTGTCCAGTTCTCCCTCCAACGCCAAGGTCATCCGTACGGCGGCGCGGATGGCGGAGGCCTTTCACAGCGGTTTTACCGCCCTGTTCGTAGAGACGCCCGAAACCAAGGAGCTCAAGGGAGAAAACCTCAAGCGCCTTCGGGATAACCTGCGCCTGGCGGAACAGCTGGGGGCCCAGATAGCCACTGTCTATGGGGACGATCCGGCTGTTCAGATTGCGGAATATGCCAAGGTGAGCGGCGTGACAAAAATCGTTCTGGGGCGCACCAATCACCGGCAGATGCCTGTATTTCGGGGAAAAAGTCTCGCCGACCGGCTGACAAAGCTTGCCGGGAACCTGGATATTTATATTATTCCGGACACCCAGCCTCTGTATAAACGGAAACCGGTTCTCCCCCACGAGGAGGGGCCTTGTCTGAGCTGGCAGGATCTGGCGAAAACCCTGGGAGTCACCCTGCTGGCCACGATCATCGGATTTATCTTCTTCCAAATTGGGCTGCGGGACGCCAACATCATCACCGTTTATATTCTGGGGGTGCTGATTGTCGCCACCTTCACCCGGGGACATCTGTACGGGGCGCTGGCCTCACTGCTGAGCGTGATAGCTTTCAACTTTTTCTTTACCATTCCCCGTTTCACTCTGAGGGCCACGGATCCCGACTATTCCGTCACCTTCTTTATCATGCTCACCGCCAGCATCCTCTCCAGCACCCTGGCAACCCGCGTAAAAAAACAGGCGCGGCAGTCCGCCCAAAAGGCCTACTACACCGAGCTTTTGATGAACTGTTCCCAAAAACTGCAGCAGGGCCGGGACGAGAAGGAAATCATCCTGCTTGCCGCCAGACAACTGAGCAAGCTGCTGGATCGCCCCATCCTGTATGCTCCGGCGGGACAGGGAGCCCTTGTTCAGTTTGCTTCCACCGCCCCCGGGACGCCGGAGGATCCCGCAGCTTCCCTGACGGACGAGGAAACCGGCGTGGCCCAATGGGTTTTAAAAAACAATAAGCGTGCGGGCGCTGGGACGGACACCCTCTCCCATGCGCAGAACCTCTACCTGGCGGTACGGGGACTCCAGGGAGTAACCGGCGTGGTGGGGATTCCCTGCAAATACTACCCGCCCCTGGAGGTCTTTGAGAAAAACCTGATGATAGCCATCCTCAACGAGTGCGGGCTGATCATGGAACGGCGGCGGTTTCAGCAGGAAAAGCAGGAGATTGAACTGGAAACCCAGCGGGAGCGCCTGCGGGCCAACCTTCTGCGGGCCATCTCCCACGATCTGCGCACTCCCCTTACCAGCATCAGCGGAAACGCAGGGGTTCTGATGGAAAAAAGCATCGTTTTGGGAGAAGATAAAAAGCAGGAACTGTACCGCAGCATCTACGACGACTCCATGTGGCTGGTAAACCTAACGGAAAACCTGCTCTCCATCACACGCATCGAAAACGGGACCATGCACCTGCAGCTGAGCCCCGAGCTGCTGGACGACGTATTTTCTGAGGCTCTATCCCACCTGGACCGCCAGGCAAAGGAGCACAGCATCCGCGTGGAGCTGCCCGACGATCTGCTGATGGCCAAAATGGACGCCCGGCTCATCATACAGGTGATCATCAATATTCTCAACAACGCCATCAAATATACCCCCAAAGGCTCTCATATTCTTCTGAGGGCACAAAAGGAGCATTCCATGGTATCCGTGAGCATATCCGATGACGGCCCGGGGATCCCGGACGCAGCCAAGGAACACCTCTTTGATATGTTCTACACAGCGGGCCAGGGCAGCTCCGACAACCGGCGGGGACTGGGATTGGGGCTGAGCCTGTGCCGCTCCATCATCAACGCCCACGGCGGCACTATTACAGTAAGCGGCAACAGTCCCCACGGGGCAGTATTTACCTTTACATTACCTTTGGAGGAGGTGCAGCTGCAGCATGGTGAAAAATAAAATCCTCGTGGTCGAGGATGATCCGGCCATCAGCAGTTTAATCCGTACGACCCTGGAAACCCAGGATTATCAGTACCACACGGCCCAAAGCGGGGCCGGAGCCCTTATCGAGGCCGCGTCCTATAACCCGGATGTCATCATCCTGGATTTGGGCCTGCCGGACATGGACGGCGTGGACATCATTAAAAAAGTGCGAAGCTGGAGCAATATGCCCATTATTGTGGTGAGCGCCCGTACGGAGGATCAGGACAAGGTGGACGCCCTGGACGCCGGCGCGGACGACTACCTCACCAAGCCCTTCAGCATCGAGGAGTTTCTGGCCAGGCTGCGCGCCGCGCTGCGCAGAAGCCACGCTGAACCAAAAAGCAGCGGGGACAGCGTGTACCGAAATGGGGAGCTGAGCATCGACTACGCCGCCGGATGCGCCTACGTGGGCGGCGAGGAGGTTCATCTGACACCCATCGAATACAAGCTTCTATGCCTGCTGGCCCAAAACACCGGCAAGGTGCTCACCCACAATTATATTCTCAAGGAGGTGTGGGGCGCGCCGCAGGCATCGGACATTCCTTCCCTTCGGGTATTTATGGCGACGCTGCGC
The DNA here is from genome assembly GCA_021771035.1 of Marvinbryantia formatexigens. Classification (GTDB taxonomy): domain Bacteria; phylum Bacillota; class Clostridia; order Oscillospirales; family Ruminococcaceae; genus CALXEM01. The sequence continues at coordinate 147,307 of JAETPU010000004.1, forward strand.
AAAAAGCTGGAACATACTCCCGGCTCCCCCCACTATATCCAAACCCACATCGGCGTGGGCTACCGGATGCTGCGGCAGTAGCCTGGTGCAGCAGGTGCCGGGGCGAGCCTCAGCGCCTGCCGGTATGGCGCCAAGCGCTTTTCCCGGACTGGGGCTATCCCAAGAGCTGCAGCACAATCTGGATTATCCAGAACAGGATATAAAGGACCATTCCCACATTGAGGATGACGGCGGAGAACCGCTTGCCCTTGGGAATGACAACTTCTCCAGGGCCCAGCCTGAATTTTGACAGGTTGACAAAGAATAAGGCAATTCCTGCGCTTACAAGGCTCAGCACAAATACCACATACAGGGCGGACACAACAAAGGAAAGGCCGTTTTGCGAAAGGAGTCCGGCGGCGGACTGCATATCTGTATAGTCCATCTGGGCAAGGGGGTTCTCCAATAAAAGAAGGCTGACCACGGAACCCATAAAGTTTATCACCATATGCGGTACAATCGTATACAGGAGCCTTCCGGTTTTCACATAGACGAAGCCCCAGAACGCCCCAAGCAGAAACGCATACGCAAACTGATTCAAATTCCCATGGAACAATCCAAACATAAGCCCGGAGAGGAGCACTGCCGCCGCCTGCCCATACCGGACCGTCCTGTCTATCAAAAGCTTTCGGAACACGAATTCCTCAATGACCGGCGCGCACAGCACCATTATAAAAAACGCGGTCAGGGGATTGAGCGTCTGAACCAAATCCACAATCACGTTGGAGACCGGCTGCGCCTTGATGAGTCCGATTCCCAGAGTAATCAGCTGGCCTATCAGGTTTCCCACAAACATGATTGCATAGGAGATACAAAAAACCGTCAGCAGCTGGCCAGCCCCAAGTTTATGCTGCTGAGGCTTTGTCCCCGGCACCCGTTTGATAAGCCCGATCATAATCGGCATTCCTACTAGGTACATGGGCAGCATGGAGAGTACCAAGCTGATGTCCACGTTCTCAAAAAGCCTTGGGTTTATGGCCTGCACCAGCGCCGTTGTGCCCAGCTGAACCGCAAATACAATCAGCGTACCCAGAAAAAACATCAGTCCCAGCCTGGAGAAATGTTTTTTTGCCTCTTTCCAGTTTTCCATCTTCATCCATCCTTCCATATTTACGCTCAAACGCCCGGCTGCTCTGTGCGGGCATTTTATCCTGAGAGGGAGAGGCAGCCTCCATCCCGGGACAAGATACGGTTCTCTCCCATTGAGAATTCTATTCTGGATTTCCCTGTCCCAAAGCCTTGCCATGGGGCGCGGCATCATGGTTATCCCAGTATAAATCCGGAAGAGACCGGGATGTTTTGCTCTTCAGCCTCTGCCGAATGCCAGCCGCCGTTTGGCCGGCAAGCGAAACCCCCAGATGTTCACATTGTATGTGAACATTATACCACGAAGTCTGAACCAACCGGGAGTTTTACGCTTTGGCCTTGCCAAACACCAGCCATGCCTTCGGGCCGGTGAGCGAAACTCCCAGATGTTCACGTCCTATGTGAACATTGTACCCCATTCACGCCTTTTTGTCATGTGCATCCTGGGGCGGTGCCCCTTACAACAGGCTGTCGGCTCTGCCGGCAGCCTGTTTTTTCGTCCGCCTGCCGGACCTTTGCCGCTTTATACGGGAACACTCTCCGCCCGCCATACCGGCGGGCTTTTTGATACCCGCAAGCTTTCTCGGGGCATCTTAACGAAACCTTAACGGCACATAAAAACGCTTAACCCCACCTTCACAAAAACCTTGCTATACTGAATACGGTCGATGAACCCGGAATAATCCGCCGCCGACATCAGCAGCGGATTTCACCTGTTACAGGCGGGGCCATCCGTGATACCAACTGAACAAGAGGAGGAAACAACAATGCTGGATCTGCTGATGCTGGGGATTCTGGGGGCTTGTGTGGGGCTGATTGCCCTGCTGGTCCGATGGTGCCGCAAACAGCTTGACTCGGAACAATAGAAGGGAGCGTTTCTTGTGCTGATTCTTGGAGCAATCGTCCTGCTTCTGGGCATCTACCTGGTTTTTGCCCTCATACATCCAGAAAAATTCTAACGTTCACAGGAGGATATGGCTATGCTGGAACTGACACTGACCATCCTCATCTTCTTAGTGATGGTCATTCCGGTGGGCATCTATGTCTATCACATTGCCGCCGGAAAACACACCTTTGCCGACCCGGTATTTAATAGGGTGGACAAAGTTATCTATAAACTGGGCGGAGTCAATCCCAGCCAGGGCATGAACTGGAAAAAATACGCCCTGGCCCTTTTGGGAACCAACGCCGTGATGATCCTGTTAGGATACCTGATTCTGCGTATCCAGAGCATCGGGTTTCTCAACCCCAACGGTATTGGGGAAATGGAACCGTCCCTATCCTTTAACACGATCATCAGCTTTATGACCAACACCAACCTGCAGCACTATTCCGGCGAGTCCGGGCTGTCCTATCTTTCGCAGATGCTGGTCATCACCTTTATGATGTTCGTTTCCGCCGCCAGCGGTTACGCGGCCTGTATTGCCTTTATCCGCGGGCTGGCCGGCAAAACCAAGGATAACGTAGGAAATTTCTTCTGCGATTTGGTACGCATTATCACAAGGGTGCTGCTGCCCTTCTCCATTGTAGGCGGGCTCCTGCTGGTATGGCAGGGCGTTCCCCAGAACTTCAGCGGCAACATCATCGTGGATACCCTGGAGGGCGCCAAGCAGGTAATCTGTATGGGCCCTGTGGCCGCCCTGGAAATTATCAAACACCTGGGCACCAACGGCGGAGGATTTTTAGGCGCCAATTCCTCCACACCGCTGGAAAACCCCACAATCCTTACAAATCTGATTGAATTGTATTCCATGATGCTGCTCCCCGGCGCCTGTGTCATCACCTTCGGCAAGATGGTGCGGGATCGCAAACAGGAACAGGCCCATGAACCCGCCGGAATTCTCCCGGCACCCAGCACCAGGCGCAAAAGCCTCACTGTCCGCTTTGCCGGGCGCGAAGGCAGGAGTATTTTCGCCGCCATGGGGATTCTCTTTCTCATCGGCCTGGGCGTCTGCTTCTGGGCGGAAAGCCAGGGCAACCCGGTGCTTGCGGATATAGGGCTCAGCCAGTCCATGGGCAGCATGGAGGGAAAAGAGGTTCGCTTCGGCGTGGCGCAGTCCGCCATGTTTACCACCACAACAACCTCCTTTACCACAGGAACCGTCAACAATATGCACGATACCCTTACTCCCTTGGGAGGTATGGTTCCGCTTCTGCACATGATGCTCAACGTAGTATTCGGTGGAAAAGGCGTTGGGCTCATGAACATGATTATGTACGCCATTTTGGCGGTCTTCCTGTGCGGGCTGATGATTGGGCGTACCCCGGAATACCTGGGCAAAAAAATCGAAGGCCGGGAAATGAAGCTCACCGCATTATGTATCATTATCCACCCATTGCTGATCTTATCCTTTTCGGCCTTGGCGGTATCCGTTTCAGCAGGGCTGCAGGGAATTACAAATCCCGGGTTCCATGGCCTTTCTCAGGTGCTGTATGAGTACGCCTCCTCGGCGGCCAACAACGGTTCCGGCTTTGAAGGATTGGCGGATAACTCGATGTTTTGGAATATCACCACCGGATTGGCCATGTTCTTTGGACGGTATCTCTCCATTGTTCTGCAGCTGGCTATCGCCGGTTCCCTGATGAAAAAGAGGTTTGTCACCGAATCCGCAGGAACCCTGCACACGGACAATTTCTCTTTTGCTATCATCCTGGTGGTTGTGGTGGTTCTTTTCGCGGCGCTCACCTTTTTCCCGGTGCTGGCCCTGGGTCCCATCGCCGAGCATCTCACCCTGTGGGCCTAGATATACCGGCAGAGCCCTAATATCCGGATAATCTGCCGGCCACAGCAACCCTAAAACCGGGCTTATCGCATGAACGATAATACGCCGCCCGGCCCGGTTTCCAGAAAGGAAGGACTTACCTGCAATGAGTAGAAAACATAACCAAAAGCTGATCACGCCGCAGATTCTGCGCCAGGCAGCGATTGGGGCTTTTACAAAGTTAAATCCCCGTTACATGATAAAAAACCCCGTGATGTTTGTGGTAGAGGTGGGATTCCTCATCACGCTGGTGCTCAGCCTGTTCCCCTCCCTGTTTGGGGATTTGGCCGTTTCAAACCTGCGGGCCTATAACGCCATTGTCTGCGCCGTCCTGTTTATCACCGTCTTGTTCGCCAATTTTGCGGAATCGGTAGCTGAGGGCCGGGGCAAGGCCCAGGCCGCCAGCTTGAAAAAAACCCAGAAGGACACCAAGGCCCGGCTGCTGTGCGAGGACGGCACCAAAGAGGTGCTCTCCAGCCAGCTCAAACGGGGGGATATCGTTCTGGTGAAGGCCTCCGAAATTATCCCCGGGGACGGTGAAGTTATCGAGGGCATCGCCTCTGTGGACGAATCCGCCATCACAGGGGAATCCGCGCCGGTGGTGCGGGAATCCGGCGGGGATTTCTGCTCTGTCACCGGCGGCACCACCGTGGTGTCCGACTGGCTGAAAATCCGCATCACCTCCGATCCCGGCAACAGCTTTTTGGATCGGATGATCGCGCTGGTTGAGGGCGCCTCCAGAAAAAAGACCCCCAACGAAATCGCCCTGAACACCCTGCTGGTTTCCCTGACCATTATCTTTTTGATTGTGATTGTCACCCTGTACCCCATCGGATTGTACAGCGGTGTTCAGCTTCAGACCTCCACCCTGGTGGCCCTGGCAGTTTGCCTGATTCCCACCACCATCGGCGGGCTGCTTTCCGCCATCGGTATCGCCGGGATGGACCGGGTGACGCGCTTCAATGTGATCGCCATGTCCGGCAAGGCGGTGGAAGCCTGCGGAGATGTGGATACCATGATTCTGGATAAAACCGGTACTATCACCTATGGCAACCGCCTGGCGGCGGATTTCTTCCCCACAGGCTCAACTCCCAGAAGCGAGCTCATCCGCTGCGCGGCACTCACCAGCCTAAACGATGAAACCCCCGAGGGGAAATCAACTCTGGAGCTTGCCCGCCGCCTGGGAGACAACAGCGTGCTGCCTCATGGCTCCAGTTTTCTGGAATTCACCGCGCAAACCCGCATGAGCGGCGTGGATCTTCCTGACGGCTCCAAGCTGCGCAAGGGCGCTGCCGAGGCAGTGGAGCAATATGTCACCGCACTGGGCGGCAGTATTCCCAGCGATCTGCATGAGCAGGTGGATAAAATCTCCAGCCTGGGGGGAACTCCCCTGACAGTGTGCCGGGATAACCAAATTTTAGGCGTCATCTATTTGAAGGATACCGTAAAGCCCGGAATGGTACAGCGCTTTGAGCGCCTGCGTGCCATCGGCATCAAAACCATCATGTGCACCGGCGACAATCCCCTGACTGCCGCCACCATCGCCAAAGAGGCGGGGGTGGACGGATTCATTGCCGAATGCAAGCCGGAGGATAAAATCGACGTTATCAAACAGGAACAGGCCCAGGGAAAAATCGTCGCTATGACCGGTGACGGCACCAACGACGCCCCCGCTTTGGCTCAGGCCAATGTGGGCCTTGCCATGAACAGCGGGACCACCGCCGCAAAAGAGGCCGCCAACATGGTGGATCTGGACTCCGATCCCACCAAAATCCTGGAGGTTGTGGAAATCGGCAAACAGCTGCTCATCACCCGGGGCAGCCTGACCACCTTCTCCATTGCCAACGATATCGCCAAATACTTCGCTATCATCCCAGCCATGTTTATGATGGCAATCCCCCAGTTGGGGGTTCTCAACATTATGAACCTGGCCACTCCCTACAGCGCGATTCTGTCGGCGCTTATCTTCAACGCCATAATTATCCCCTGCTTAATCCCTCTGGCAATGAAGGGCGTGAAATACCGTCCCATGTCCTCGGGAAGGCTGCTGGCCCGCAATATGCTGTTTTTTGGTTTGGGCGGCGTCATCACTCCCTTTTTGGGGATTAAGCTCATCGATATGCTCATTCATCCGCTTCTGGCGCTGCTGGGCCTTTAAGCCGGCCTGCAGTTCTGCCGAAACGGCAACAACAATGGAAAGGAATTGAATGAACAATGAAAGAATCAGTGAAAGGCTTTCTCCGCAACGCCCGACAGGCAGTGGTCGTCACAACCGTGTTGATGCTGCTGTGCGGCCTGTTGTTTCCGGCCCTGCTGACAGGGCTTTCCTCCCTTTTATTCCCGCACCAGGCAAACGGAAGCCTCATCGAGGCCGACGGCAAGCCGGTTGCCGCCCAGAACGTGGGCCAGGAATTTGTGCAGGACTACTTTCTTTGGGGACGCCCCTCAGCCTACCACTATAATGTATATGTAGAAAATGAGGACGGCACTCAAACTTACCGGGATGGGAGCGCATTTCCCGGGGTAGGTTCCGGTTCCGCCAACCTGGCGCCATCTAACCCTCAGCTGGCACAACGGGTCCAGGCGGATATCGAGGCCTTCCTCGAAAAGAATCCCCAGGTCAGCCGCCAGGACATTCCCACCGATCTGCTCACCGCCTCCGGCTCGGGGCTCGATCCCCACATCTCCCCGGCTTCCGCCGAGCTCCAGGTGCCCAGGATAGCAAAGGCCTCCGGACTCAGCCAGGAAACTGTGCGGGAAATGATTCAGGAAAACACCCAGGGCAAACTCTTAGGGGTGTTCGGCGCTGACACAGTCAATGTAGTCGGGGTCAATATCGCAATCGCCCAGGAGATGGGCCTGATAGGCTCCCGGAGTTAAAACCGGGATTGTAACGCCCCTTTCGAGGACATTTTATTCGTGCCCTGCGTTTAAAGTACCCCTATTCCGGCCGCAAATCCGGCTGTATCTTACCTGGAAAGGAAGGTTTTTCTCATGCTTCATCCCTACCGTCAGGCAGCCGCCAGGGAGCTGGACTGTCCCGCCTCCCCGGCATTACTCACCCCCGGGCAGGAACTGCTTACCCTGCTGGACGGCATCAACGGCTGGCTGGAGGAATACCCCTGTGTTCAGGCCTCCCGGAAAGACAGCACCATCTATCTGTTCTACCGGGACGCCGCCTTCTCCGTGGATGACTTCTGGGACACATTCGCAGAGGGCATGGCCCGGGTCAACAGGGCCTGGAATCTGTGTGCCCTCGGCACCGCTCCCAGCCAGGAAAGCGTTCTGTTATCCGCCCGGCTGGATGAAAAAACGCTGTCTCTGACGCAGTCCAACCTTTCCGGCATCCCCGCTGATTCCCTGCAGGGGCTTTGCCTGATGCTGGACTGCGGGGATCCCCAGGTTTGTTCTGTGCTTCTGGAACTGCTGGGCTATATCAACTGGCAAACCGGCGCCGCGGCGTTAAGCTGGAAGGATACCGATTTTCTTTCTGAGCAAAAGCTCATTCTCAATCCCGGCTCTATCGGGTACTTCTGCTATGCGGGAATTGGATGTGCCGGCATAGGAAGCGAGTATTTACCCTCCCTATCCTTTTCCCAGAAGATGACCCTGTGGTCGTCCTTTTTAGGCGAGGGGCTGAATCCTGCGGAATTTGAATGGCTGGCACAGGATATCGCGCAAAACACCTTGAGCAACCGGATGGAATGGGAGCTGGCGCTTCTGGAGGTTCTGGAGCGGCTGCAGATCCGAGTTGTCAATGAGGATAAATCCTTTGCCATGTTTGACGGCTCCGGCCGGCGCCTCTACTTTGGCGCCGACGATCGCCGGGCTGCGGAGTGGGTTCTTCTGAAAATTCTGTTTCCGCTCAATTATCAGTAGAACGCCTCTGAAGCAAAAAGTGTTACCCGGTCTATCCGGCCCGAGATTTTGCAGGGTCGCTGCGAATGGGTTCCCCCGGTTGATCAACCGGGGGTTTTTCTTGCCTATTGGGTGATATGAAAGGAGCAGGCGGCGGGAAAATTCCCGCCGCCTGCTCCTTTCATATCTGTTGCGCTTCCCCTGCACTGAGCCGCTGAAACTGAAAGCCAGCCGGGCCCACTCCGGTGCCGCGCACGAAGGGCCCGTTTATCCCCGCCTTCCATGGCGGAGCCGTCCTCCAAAGCCGTTTTACCCACCGGCCCATACAGCCCTCGCGCCTAGGAACGCAACGTTTCGCTAAGCGTTGGCCCAATCTCATTCCGAATGCTGCCGCCGCGTTCCGAAAGGGACTTTCCTCTTTTAAAAAAGGACGGCTTACGGCCTGAATCCCGGCCGGGTAATCCCTATCGAAACTGGGGATAAGCCTCTTTTTCGAGACTCGTACTTTTCCATCTGCTCGTTTCGCCCGCACCCATTCTTGAGTACCAACGACTATTTGAGTTCCCCTGACTCAATCAGCGAGAACACAGCCTCCCGTACCGCCGCCAGGGAGGTATACCGGGGTTCATAGCCCAAGAGCCGCCGTGCCTTTTCGATGCTGGCATTGGGGCTGTGCTGAATGTGATCCAAGGTCATTGCCACATCCTCAGGGGAATTTTTAGCCTGCCACTCCTCAAAGGGCAGAAACTCCAGCTTTGCCTCCTTGCCAAACCAGGACGCCACCTGGCGGGCATAGCCCTGCAGGGTAACGGCCCCGGGGGCCGCCGCGTGAAAGCCCTGACCAAAGCTGGCATTGGGGTTGAGAATCGCCTTGACAAACACCTGGGCCACGTCCTCAGCATGGACATGGTGCAGAGTCTCCAGGCCAAAATTGGGCAGGTACACTGTCTGTCCATGCATCAGCGCCTCAAAGACCTGCGGATTCTTATTGCCTGCGGGATTCACCGGCATATGCCCCTTGCCCACAATGTGCCCGGGGTGCACGATGGTACCCGGGAACCCGGTTCGAGCATATTCCCGCTCCAAGTATTCCGCCATTTTCAGCTTTTCACGTCCATAGTCACAGATGGGCGTACAGTCCTGCCACTCCGCATAGGGCACCACTGTGGACTGGCCATGGATCCAGGCGCTTCCACAGCACAAAAAGTGCGAGACCTTCCCCCTCAGAGCATCTGTGAGCTGTTTGAGGCTCTCCAGAGTGAAGCAGATCATATCAATGACGATATCCGGTTCAAGCTGAGCGATTTTTTCTCCAAAGCTCCCGTTTTTTTCCTCGGCAACCCGGTCAATCGCCACCTGCTGCACCTTGCTCCAGGCACTGCTCTCCAAAAATGGAGCGGATTTGCCCCGGCTGACATTGAGTACCTCATAGCCCATTTCCACCAGCATCGGAACCAGATAGGTTCCCACCTTACCCTTGCCGCCGATGATGACCACTCGTTTCATAACGCGATTCCTACCTTTCCGGGAATTGTCCCTGTGCAGACACCGCAGCCCAACCGGCCCGTTTGCTGCATCTTCAGTTTCAGAATAGCATGGAAAACAGGAAAACTCAAATCCTCACAATAAAATCCATATTTTGCACAGAGAAACCGGTGAAACTCTGGCAACATTGAGAGCCTAAAACTGCTCCAGGCGCCTCTGCCGGCGCAGCTCATACCGGCGGACACCGGCCTCCCATTCCCGCTCTTCCTCGGGGGTTTCCAGCAGCAGCCCCGGAACCGGTACCGGGCGTTCGTTTTCATCCAGCGCCACCAGCACCACATAGGCTTCATTGACAAGGTTGCGCGTTCCGTCCAGGGATTCCACAAACGTATCCACCTTCACCTCCATAGAGGTTTTTCCTACAAAAGTAATACGGCCTATGAGCACCATGGTGTTATCCCGATGCGCCGCGGCCTTGAACTGCAGATTATCGATTGAGGCGGTGGTGACACTGTGTCCGGAATGCCGGCGGGCGGTCACTGCCGCCACCACGTCAATCCATTCCATCAGCTTCCCGCCGAACAGACGTCCGGTTCCGTTGATATCCCCGCTGAGAACAATCTGGATCTGTTCTGTACGGGAGTCCCGCACTCTTTTAAGCGGCCTAACATTCTCCTGCATTTGTCTATCCCCTTTCTATCCTTACCGGCTGTGTCAGCGCGAATCGCGCAGAGCCAAACGCCGCAGGCGTTTTCATTTGAAGACTTAAACTAACCATTCCTTGGAAGCCATGCTCTTTGCCACACCTGCAAAACCCAGATTTCACCCGCTGCCGTCCTCCCGCATAGGATAGAGGGAAACCCCTGGCGACGCAGGGACGTTTTCCGCTTTGGAGGTGAAAACTATGCTCTCCTCTCTCCTGCTCGTACTCTCTGTTCTGCCGGACTGCTTTTTAGCCAGCTTTGCCTACGGCAGCAGCAAGATTAAAATTCCGTTTCCCTGCATCCTGGTCATCAGCCTGGTGGGCAGCGGCGCACTGTTTGCCTCACTGTGTGCGTCCCGCCTAATCTCCACCTGGATTCCTCCCTCTGTGTGCAGGTATCTCAGCTTCTTTCTCTTACTATTTCTCGGAATCAGCAGCCTATTCCAAAACGGCATCAAGGATTATCTGCGCCGGCGCAGCCAGCCTCAGGGGCAGATGACCTTCCATATGGGGGAACTGCGCTTCATTTTAAACGTATACTTAGATGAAACCCAGGCAGACCGGGACAATTCCAAAACGCTCAATCTTCCGGAATCCCTCTATCTGGCGCTGGCGCTTTCGGTGGACTCCCTGGCCATCGGCCTGAGTATCGGGTTTTCGCCAACCAATCTCCTGGAAACCCTTCTGTTCGCACTGGCGGGCCACATCGCCGCGGTTCTCGCGGGCCTTTTTTTGGGGCGGCGCTTTTCCTCCCGGCTGAATTTACAGATATCCTGGCTCAGCGGCGCAGTTTTAATTGTCCTGGCCCTGGTTCGGTTTCTCATTTAAGGCCCGCTCCTGTCCCAGGCGGATTAGGCGCTGCGGCAATTCCTCAAAGGCTTTTTTGTCCCAGGATTTACAGCCCTCTGCGGCAGCCGTATTCGGAGAAGCCGGCCCTTTCCGGCAGCGGATGCCATTCTGCAAAGTGTTTTCCGGCAGCCCCGTTTTGGCCCGCCGCCTAAATACCCAAAAAGTTTCTCGACAGCGCTCTGCCCCTTCGGGGGGCTCCCAGCAGCGGCAAAGCAGCCCCCATCCCCCACTGCTGTGGGGAGACAGAGGCCGCAAACTATGTGTAAACGGTTTTCCTTTACAGCTGATTGAGCAGATACTGCATATAGCTGGCAAAGTGAGAAAACACAATTCCCGGCTCCTGCAAGTCCGGGCACCAGCGCTTGAGCCATTCCAGGGAGACGAATCCCTCATAGCCGCCTTCCTTGAGCAGCTTGAGCGTATCGAAAACAGGGACATCCCCATAGCCCATCATCCGGTACTGGACCTCTCCCCGGACTACGGCGGAATCCTTCACATGCACATACCGGATATACTTTTTCAGGCGGTCATAGGTGGTGCAGGGCGCCTCGCCGAAGTAACGGTAGGGATGGTGAATATCCCACAGGACCCCCGCGTTGGGATGGTCGATGTCCTGCATCAGTTCCTGCATGGCCTTGGAATCCGCATACACGCCGTTTGTTTCCAGCAGTACGCTAACTCCTGTACCTTCGGCATATGAACAAAGCTCCCGGTACAGCCTTTGGGTCTGCTCCATCGCCGTGGGAACCACCTGGGGAAACCGGGCTCCCATCACGCGTACAGCCGGCACTCCCATTGCAGCCGCCAAATCGATATATGCCTTGGCCTCCTCAATATTTTCCATCGGAGAATCCACTCCCAGGCAGGCCCCGGAGGTCAGGCAGCTAATCTGCATATTTCCCTTCTGTAGCTTTTCCATGGTGGCCTGCCGGTTTTCAGGCAGGAACGCCTTGGCCTGGGGGGCAAACATGGTATCGCCCAGGCCCCGGATCTCAATTCCGCTGAGCCCTAAATCCTTGGCGGTAGCATAGACTTCTTCCCAGGACCAGCCCGGGCAGCCTAGTGTTGAAAAAGCTAATTTCATGGCAGTTCTCTCCTTTTTATACCACCAGCCGTGGGACGCCCCGTGTCAGGAGCCCGTTTTTTCAGAACTTCCGGAGGAAGAGCCGGAGGAACTCGATTCTCCGGAACTGGAGGACGAGGAACTCTCACTCTTCTTGCTGACATAGAGTGTCACTGTCTGGCTGGTTTTGTCAATCTTTTCACCGTTGCCCCGATCGGTTCCCACCACGATTCCCGGAGCCACGGTATCGTCCTCTACATAGGCGATAGCGGATTCTATCCCCAGGTTGGACAACTGGGTCTGCGCCGCCTGTGCGGTGATTCCCACCAAATTGGTGGGCAGCGCCACATAGCGGGAGCCCTTGCTGACATAGAGCGTCACAGTCACCTTTCCGCTGATTGGCGTGTTCTCCGCGGGAGTTTGGCTGTAGACAACCCCTTCCCGGTAATCCTCATTATAATCATATTTTAAGGAAAACAGGAAATGCTCCTCGTAGCTGGAATTTTTCTCCACATCCGCGGCCACACGCCCCACAAAATTGGGCATCTCCAGCGGCGCCTCGCTGCTGGAAGTATCGGAAGAGCTCTGGGCCCCCTTGCTGACATACAAGGTCACCGCTGTTTTGGTTGTGCCGGGCTGCGTCTGTGCCTTGGGATTTTGATCATAGACGATCCCTTCGGGGTACTCGTCGTTGTAGTCCTGCTTAATGGAAAAGGTATATCTGGACTGGTATGCCGGATCATTTTTAATATCCTCGGCGTAACGCCCCACGAAATTCTCCACCAGCTCCTCCTGGGACGAGCTGCTCTGAGAGGATTCCGACGAGGAGGAATTGGAATTCACCCTGCCCGCATAGGTCACTAAGAAGATAATAATAATGACCAGCAGCAGTACCGAGGAAAAAATCCCGGCCATCAGGATATATTTGGAGTTTTTCTTGCCGGAGGGCTGACTGCCTCCCCGCGCTCCCTTTTCCCCGTTTTCCGGCCTGTCCTCCCGTTTCCGGGCAGGCTGGGCCTCCATCACATGGGTACTCTCAAAGAGCATCGATTCATCCAGAGTGGGAATTTCCTGAGAGGCCGCCGCATCCCGGTGGTAAACAGCCGTATTGGAATTGGAATCGTTTACCAGCCGGCAGCTCAGCTCGTCCGCAGTCTGGGTACGGGCCGCCGCATTCACGGCAATGGCTTCCATCACCGCTCTGGAGACGCCCTGTGGAACCAGGGAATTACACTGGGACACCTCCACGACAGTGTCGCCCAGGATGCGTTCATCCGCCTCGGGCAGGCACAGCCCGGTGAGCGTCTGATACAGCATAGCGCCCACGGCATAGATATCCGTCCAGGTGCCCTGCCAGTCCCTGGGGTTATATTGCTCCGGCGCGGAAAAGCCCGGGAACAGCTGCGGGGTCAATTCGCTCTGTGCCGTACGCAGCGAGGAGATGGCAAAGTCCATCAGCTGCAGGGTGCCCGTATGGTCGATCCACACAGTCTGGGGAGAAATTCCCCGGTGGACAATCCCCTTCTTATGCAGATTGGCAACCGTTGCCAAAAGCGGCATGAACAGCGGGCGCGCCTGATCCCAGTTGAGCGTGCCGCCGCACCGCTGTAAAAACTCAGCATAGGTCATGGCGGAAGCCAGCTCAAACACGGCATAGGCCGTATTGTTGGCGTGCAGCGTATCTAAAAGAGGGACAATGCCGGGTTGGGAAGAAAACGCCCGCAGGCTCTTGTTCAGATCGATAAAATCATACATCAGCGCCTTATACTGCGCCTGGCGTCCCTCCATCGGGGCAAGCGTGACACCATCCTGGGTGCGCACCGCAATATTGGACGGCATATATTCCCGGATCCACACCCGGCGCTTGGCCACCAGATCATATCCGATATACCGGATGCTCTCGCCGCTGCGGTCATAGGCATTTCCCACCTGGTAACGCCCAATCAGGACACTATGTACAGGCAGGGCATCCTCATATTTGGGAGATTCGGCAGCTGCCGCTTTGCACTGGGGGCACAGCCCGGTCTCGGGATCCAGTTCGCTCATACAATTGGGACATAGGTCTCTTACGATGTCGGCCATGGGACCTCACTCCTGCTAAACCGGCACAATTATGCCGTTTCTATCTGCGCCGCATCACCGAGATGGAACTGTTCTACCGCCCATTCCCGAAGTTTGAATTTCTGAATTTTTCCGCTGGCAGTCATGGGGAAGGCCTCCATAAAGGCCACATACTTGGGCACCTTGTGCCGCGCCATGTGGGATTTCACCGCCTGCTTGACATCTTCCTCGGTCATGGAGCCGGGCTCCTTGAGAATAATGCAGGCGGCAACCTCCTCGCCATACTGCTCGCTGGGAACTCCAATCACCTGTACATCGCTTATCTTCGGATTGGTATACAGAAATTCCTCGATTTCCTTGGGGTAGATGTTTTCTCCGCCCCGGATAATCATGTCTTTAATACGGCCAGTAATCTTATAATACCCTTTTTCGTCAACAGTTGCAAGATCCCCGGAGTGCAGCCAGCCATCCTTGTCGATAGCCTGGGCCGTTGCCTCCTCCATTTTGTAGTAGCCCTTCATCACGTTGTAGCCTCTGGCGCAGAACTCGCCGGGGGTGTTCGCCGGAACTTCCTCCCCGGTCTCGGGATCCACAATCTTGGCCTCGATATGGGGCATTACCCGGCCCACAGTGCTCACCCTTACCTCGATGCTGTCCTGGGTGGTGGTCATGGTGCATACAGGCGAGGCCTCCGTCTGTCCGTAGGAGATGGTGATCTCATGCATCCCCATTTCGTCCACCACCTGCCGCATCACCTTGATGGGACAGGGAGAACCAGCCATGATTCCGGTGCGCAGCTTGGGGAAACGGTACTTTTTAAAGTCCGGATGTTCCAGCATGGCGATAAACATGGTGGGCACCCCATGGACTGCCGTGCACTCCTCATCCTGGATGGCCTGCATCACGCTGGTGGGCCGGTAGTACTCGATGGGAACCATCCCAGTGGCATGGGTTAAACAGGCCATCACCGCCAGCACCAGGCCGAAGCAGTGGAAAAACGGCACCGGGATGCACAGCTTATCGGCATGGGAAAACTTCATGCAGTCCCCGATGCTGCGGCCGTTGTTGACGATATTGTAATGGGTGAGCATAACCCCCTTGGGGAATCCGGTGGTACCAGAGGTGTACTGCATATTGATGGTCTCCTGGGGATCCAGGCTGTCATACACCGCCTGAAACTGCTCGGCCGGGGTATTTTCCGCCAGAGTGTACAGCTCCTGGAAGTTCATCATGCCCGCGGGAGTTTCCTTTTTACCCGCGTAGACTACATGGGTTAAAAACGGAAGCATGGGGTTGTGGTACTCCCCCACGGCGCTGTGGGCCAGAGTGGGGCACAGCTCGTTGACAATCTGCACATAGTCCGCATCCTTAAAGCCGTCAATCATCACCAGCACCTTGGAATCGGACTGGCGCAGCAGATACTCCAATTCGAACACCTTGTAGTTGGTGTTCACCGTCACCAGCACTGCCCCTATTTTTGCGCTGGCAAACAGGGTGATGAGCCACTCCGGGACATTGGTTGCCCAAATTGCCACATGGTCGCCCTTCTTTACCCCGATGGACATGAGCCCCCGTGCAACCCGGCAACATTCCTCGTCAAATTCCCTCCAGGTGCGGCGGTAGTCCCGGTCCGTATAGGTGACGGCCCGGTCATCTGGATAGGTGTTGGCCACCTGCTCTAAAAGTTTGCCCACTGTAATGTTCATCAATGGTTCCATAATCCTTTTCCTCCCATCCAAAATTCAACAAAAAAGCTCTCGTCTTCCCCTTTTGAGAAGACGAGAGCCATACGTTCCCGCGGTACCACTTCCATTGGTGCAAAAGCACCCGCTTTCTCGATGTCTCATAAGAAACACCGTTTCCCGTTATCGGTGGAAATTCCGTTCGAGCCTACTTTTCTTCAGCCGACCGCTCCGGGGTGAGTTCACTCGTTCGTTCCTGCTGCTTCACAGCGCCCAGCAGCTCTCTGAAAAGAACTAGGAATTACTATTCCCCTTCTCCGCGTTACCGTTATTTGCCCTAAGTTTTGCTATGTTAGTTAGAATAGCATTCTTTTTTCATCCTGTCAAGATTTTTCGTGGAATTTCTGCCACGCCGGCGCAAACCCGGGGGATGGCGGGCTCTACTTTTCCAGCGCCTTCAGAGCCCTTGCACCGATATCCCGGCGGCAGTGTTTGCCTTTAAAGGTGATGGCATCCGCCGCCGCATAGGCTTTCTGGAGCGCCTGCGGGAGGTTTTCCCCTGTAGCTGTGACGCCCAGAACCCGTCCGCCGGCGGTGAGAAATTTGCCGTCTTCAAATTTTGTACCGGCGTGGTACACGCTCACGCCCGGGGCCTGCCCGTTTTCATCCAGGCCGCAGATCTCATAGCCCGTCTCATAGTGCTGAGGATACCCGCCGCTGGCTAAAACCACACAGGCGGCGCATCCGTCCCTGAAGCGAATCTCCTGCCGGGCCAGCTCGCCCTTGGACACCGCCTGCATAATAGTGAGCAAATCGCTGTCCAGCATCTCCAGCACCACCTGGGTTTCCGGGTCGCCGAAGCGGCAGTTGTACTCAATGACATAGGGGCCCTTGGGGGTGAGCATCAGCCCGAAGTACAGGCAGCCCTTAAAGGTTCTGCCCTCCTTGTTCATGGCATCCATGGTGGGCAGGAAAATTTTCTCCATGCACTCCTTGGCGATATCCGGGGTATAGCAGGGGTTGGGCGCCACGGTACCCATGCCGCCGGTATTGAGCCCCTCGTCGTTATCCAATGCCCGTTTATGATCCATGGAACTCACCATGGGGCACATAGTCTTGCCGTCGGTAAAGGCCAAAACCGAAACCTCCGGGCCGGTTAAAAACTCCTCCACCACAATGGTGGAGCCGCTTGTTCCAAAGATATGCTCCTCCATCATGGAATGGATGGCGTCCTTGGCCTCCTGCAGGTTTTTAACAATTAAAACGCCTTTTCCCAACGCCAGGCCGTCCGCCTTTATCACGATGGGAAACTCGTTTTTCTCCTGAATGTACTGCATGGCCTGTGCGGGGTCGTCAAACACCTCATAGCCGGCAGTGGGAATACCGTATTTCTTCATCAGGTTCTTGGAAAACACCTTGCTGCCCTCGATGACAGCGGCATCGGCTGTGGGGCCAAAGCAGGGGATCCCAATCTGTGTTAAAGCATCCACCATGCCCAGCACCAGGGGATCGTCCGGAGCCACCACGGCAAAATCCACCGCTTCCCTCTTTGCCAGCTCACATACGCCGTCAATATCCGTGGGCTTGATGGGGAAGCAGCGGGCATCCTTGCTGATGCCGCCGTTTCCGCTGCAGCACAGGATTTCTTTCACCTGGGGATTCTCCTTAAGCTTGCGGATGATGGTGTGTTCCCGTCCGCCGTTTCCAATGACTAATAGTTTCACTGCGGGACATCCTTTCTTCTCTTCTCAAACAAAGAAAATACCAAATAGTCCGAATGGGTTATCTGGTATTTTCCCTGTAAAGCTGTTTGTCCGATTAATGATGGAACAGGCGCATACCGGTGAAGGCCATGGCGATCCCATACTTGTCACAGGTTTCAATGACATTGTCGTCCCGGATGGATCCGCCCGGCTGCGCAATATACTCTACCCCGCTGCGGTGGGCCCGCTCGATGTTGTCCCCAAAGGGGAAGAAGGCGTCGGAACCCAGGGCCACGCCCTTCATGGTGCTCAGCCACTGGGCGCGCTCCTCACGGGTGAGGATTTCGGGCTTCTCCTCAAAGAAATTCTGCCATACGCCCTCAGCCAGCACGTCCATATAGTCATCGGAGATGTAGTTGTCGATGGTGTTGTCCCGGTCCGCGCGGCGGATATTCCTCACAAACTTGAGCCCCAGGACCTTGGGGTGCTGGCGCAGATACCAGTTGTCCGCCTTATTGCCCGCCAGGCGGGTGCAGTGCACGCGGGACTGCTGTCCGGCGCCCACGCCGATGGCCTGTCCATCCTTGGCATAGCACACGGAGTTGGACTGGGTATACTTTAGGGTGATTAAGGAGATGATCAGATCGCGCTTGGCGCTTTCGGGCATCTCTTTTGCATTGGTAACAATGTTTTCCAGGAGGGACTCATCAATTTTATAATTGTTGCGGCCCTGCTCAAAGGTGATGCCGAACACATCCTTATGCTCCACCTGGGCGGGAACATAGTTGGGATCCATCTTCACCACATTGTAGCTTCCCTTGCGCTTGCCCTTGAGAATTTCCAGGGCGCGGGGGGTGTAACCCGGGGCGATAACACCGTCGGAGACCTCCCGGGCAATCAGGGCGGCGGTCGCCTCGTCACACTCATCAGAGAGGGCAATCCAGTCGCCATAGGAGGACATCCGGTCCGCGCCGCGGGCGCGGGCATAGGCACAGGCCAGGGGTGTGAGCTCCCGATCTTCCACAAAGTAAATTTTCTTCAGGGTATCCGAAAGGGGCAGCCCCACGGCAGCGCCCGCCGGGCTGACGTGCTTAAAGGAGGCGGCTGCCACAAGCCCGGTAGCCTCTTTGAGCTCCTTCACCAGCTGCCAGCTGTTGAAGGCATCCAGGAAATTGATGTATCCGGGGCGCCCGTTGAGCACCTCGATAGGCAGTTCTCCCTCCTGCATAAAGATGCGGGACGGCTTTTGATTGGGGTTACATCCGTATTTCAGCGCAAGTTCCTTTGCCATCACACAGTCCTCCTAGTTATGTTTATTGACGATTCTGGTCTGGGTTTCGCCGGTTTTCACATGGATGAACCGGGTGAACAGAGACACCTTGTTGTCCGCGTTGAGGCTCTCCCACAGCATATCGGTAAAGGAACCGATATCACCGGAAATCTCCACCAAAGCGGGTTCCCCCTCAAAGGAGGGAATGGGATTGCCATCCTGCCGGTAGGTGTGGATCAGATGTCCCTGGCCCGCCAGAGGATTGGAATACTCATAGAAATACCGGTGGGTGCTCTCAGGATTGCCGTCGGCGCTCTTTAAAATGGAGAGCTTATAGTCAAACCCGGTGAGCACGCCGGAGATCCGGGGGGTGAAGTTGGGGGGATCGGGCTCAAAGGTACGGGTGCGCAGAGCCTCCTCAAAGCTCTTGGAGGCCTTGAGGTATTCCTCCACCGTATCGGTCTGGTCGCCATTGGTGACGATAGTGGTATCCCCCACAACCTTGACAGGGGAATAAATAATGAGAGACGGATCCACCAGCTTTTGAGGGTCAAAGGCCTGGGTGCGGATTCCCGCGCCGTCCTCAACAAACACACGGTTGCGGCTGTTTTCACTGCGGCCCATGATGAAATAGGCAATCACCGCGTGTTCGCCGTCGGCGTGCCGGCCCAGGACAATCCCGCGTCCCGGATAGGTATTGGAGCCCAGCTGCTCCCTCAGGGAAACTGCTTTCATAAACTGTCATTCCTTTCTGAACACCATGCAGCGGAGCCGGCATACGCCCGCCCCGGCATGGGTTTCCTCTCTGAATGTTTGAGCCGATTTATGGGGGATGTACTGCTGAAAGCCTTGTCCCCTACTGACAGCACGATTCGGGTTTAATGTAGGTTCTGGTGCCGTTCACCACAATCCTGTCTTGGCAGAACAGGGAGACAGCCTGAGGCAGGATCTGCCATTCCGCCTCACGCATCACCCGCTTCTGCAGGCTCTCAGGGGTATCGTCGTCCAGAACCTCGACGGCCTTCTGCAAAATGATGGGGCCTCCGTCGCACACCTCATTGACGAAGTGGACGGTGGCTCCGGTGAGTTTTACGCCGCTTTGCAATACCGCCTCATGGACGTGCAGCCCATAGAAGCCCTTCCCGCAGAAGCTGGGGATCAAAGCCGGATGGACATTCATCATCCGGTTGGCATAGGCCTTGGAGACCACCTCGTCCAGAATGACCATAAAGCCCGCATATACCACCAGATCGATGCTTTCCTCCCTTAAAATCCGCAGGATTTCCTCACTGAAGCTCCTGCGGTCGGGACGGTAATCCTTCCAGCGCACCACATGGGTGCCAATTGAATTTTCCCTGGCCCTGGTGAGGGCATAGGCGTCTTCGCTGGAGGAGATGACACAGGTGATTTCGCCGTTTTTAATGATTCCGGCTTGCTGGGCGTCAATCAGCGCCTGAAGGTTGGTGCCTCCCCCGCTGACCAAAACCGCTATTTTCTTCAGCATATTTCCACACCGTTTCCCTCTGCCACTTCGCCGATGATGCTGGCCTCCTCGCCGTTGGCTCGCAGGATCTCCACGGCCTTCTGGGCATCCTCCTTGGCCACAAAAACGCACATACCGGTACCCATGTTGAAGGTATTGAACATATCGTGCTCGGAGATGCCGCCGGTTTTCTGAATGAGATCGAAGATGGGCAGGATGTTCAGGGCCTTTTTATCAATTTTTGCCATCAGGTTTTCCGGCAGCCCTCTGGGCACATTCTCATAGAAGCCGCCGCCTGTAATATGGGTCAGGGATTTGATTTTCACCTGCTCATACAGGGCCAGGATGGATTTCACATAGATTTTAGTGGGGGTGAGCAGGGTTTCTCCCAGCCCCTTGCCGCCCAGCTGTGCGCGGGGAGTCGTTAAATCCGCGTTTTCAATGTCAAACACCTTGCGCACCAGGGAGAAGCCGTTGGAGTGCACACCGGTGGAGGCAAGCCCGATAATGGCGTCGCCCGCTTTCAGGGTGCTGCCGTCGATGATGCGGTCCTTTTCCACCACGCCCACGCTGAAGCCGGCCAGGTCATAGTCGTCGTCCGCCATCATGCCGGGGTGCTCCGCAGTTTCGCCGCCTACCAGCGCACAGCCGGACTGCACGCAGCCCTCGGCCACGCCGGCCACAATATCCGCAACCTTTTCGGGAACATTCCTGCCGATGGCGATATAATCCAGGAATACAATGGGCTTGGCGCCGGAACAGATAATATCATTGACGCACATGGCCACACAGTCGATGCCGATAGTGTCGTGCTTATCCAGCATCATCGCCAGCTTGAGCTTTGTGCCCACGCCGTCGGTGCCGGACACCAGCACCGGATGACGCCAGCCCTCCAAATCCAGTTCATACAGGCCGCCGAAACCGCCGATGCCGGAGAGGACCCCCGGAGTCATGGTGCGGGCCACGTGCCCCTTCATCAATTCCACTGCCTTATATCCGGCTGTAACGTCTACACCCGCCGCCTTGTAACTGTCGCTAAAGCTCTTCATAACCTTGCTCCTTCCTGTTTTTGAGAGTCGCGTCCCTGGGGCAATGCCGGGAACCGGGATTCTATCGGCTCCCAGGGAACTCCATATGTATCCGGGCTGCCTGTGCCCGGGCCAATCTTACGCCGGTCAAATCTCAGTTATTCCTTGCCGTTCCAGCAATAGGTGCACAGCTTGCAGGGCTCGATGCCTACGGAGGCAATCACATCCTCCAGCTCATGGTATTTCAAGGTGGTGAAATTCTGCTTGAGGGCGATGCGCCGCACCATCTCCTGGTGCTCCGGGGTATCCCGGCAGCAGTATTTCTCCAGGGAATACTCCTCATTGTCCCCCTCCATTTCCCGGATGACCTGACGGGTAATCAGATCGTATTCCGAGGTGGAACGGGAGAAGTTCAGGTACTTGCAGCCAAACATGATGGGCGGGCAGGCGGAGCGGATATGCACTTCTTTTGCGCCGCTGGAATAGAGGAATTCCACAGTCTCCCTGGTCTGGGTTCCCCGCACGATGGAATCATCGATAAAGAGCAGCTTTTTATCCCGAATCAGCGCGTCAATGGGGATGAGCTTCATATGGGCAATCAGGTTGCGCATACGCTGGTTGGGGGGCATAAAGCTCCTGGGCCAGGTGGGGGTGTATTTGATAAAAGGGCGCGCAAAGGGCACGCCGGACTCATTGGCATAGCCGATGGCGTGGGCGGTTCCGGAATCCGGGATTCCCGCCACATAGTCCACCTTCACGTCTTTGTCCCGGCGGGCCAGCAGCTTGCCGCAGTTATAGCGCATCATCTCCACGTTGACGCCCTCATAGGAGGAGGACGTGTACCCGTAGTAGGTCCACAGGAAGGTGCAGATCTTCATCTGCTGGTGCGGCTTGCTGAGGGTCTCGCAGCCGTCGGGGGTCAAAAACACGATTTCCCCCGGGCCGATCTCCCGCTCATCCTGATAGCTCAGGTTCAGGTAAGAGAAGGATTCGAACGCCACACAATAGGCGCCCTCCTTATGCCCAATGACAAGAGGCGTGCGCCCCATACGGTCCCTGGCGGCATACAGGCCCTGGGCCGTCAGCACCAAGAGGGTCATGGAGCCGTCGATGAGTTCCTGGGCATAGCGGATTCCCTCGGTGATGGAGTCCTTCTGGTTAATCAGTGCCGCCACCAGCTCCGTGGCGTTCACTTCCCCGCCGCTCATCTCCAAAAAGTGGACGTTGCTTTTCTCGAACACCCGCTTGACCAGTTCATTCATATTGTTGATGCGCCCCACCGTGGTGATGGCATAATTGCCCAGGTGGGATCGGATGAGCAATGGCTGGGGCTCGGTATCGCTGATGCAGCCAATGCCCATATTTCCCTGCATCTCGCCGATATCGCGCTCAAACTTGGTGCGGAACGGGGAATTTTCAATGTTGTGGATGGAACGGTTAAACCCATCCACCGAATTATAGACGGTCAGCCCGCCGCGGCGGGTGCCCAGATGGGAGTGATAATCCGTTCCAAAGAACAGATCCATCACACAGTCCTGCTTGGATACAACTCCAAAGATTCCTCCCAATATAGAACCTCCTTACGTGATTCGATGCCACCTGAATTCCAGGTGGGAGACAACTCCGAAAATGAACCATTCCAACTTCCGCCGCAGGGCCCCGTTCCGGGAGCTCCGCAGGGAAATTGGAAGGCCTTGTTTTATCCGGTTATGCGAAACAATTATTCACCCAGCAGGCGCTTCATAATCTCATGGTAAGCGCCCTGGACATTGCCCAAATCCCGCCTGAACCGATCCTTGTCCAGCTTTTCGCCGGTAACGGAATCCCAAAAGCGGCAGGTGTCCGGGGAAATTTCGTCCGCCAGGATAATGGTGCCGTCCGAGGTTTTGCCAAACTCCAGCTTAAAGTCAATGAGCTCAATGTTGTGGGGCCTGAGATAGTCGCTTAAAATTTCATTGATCTTCAGGGCATAGCCCGCAATGGCGGCAACTTCTTCCTTGGTGGCAACCCCCATGGCGGCAATGTGATACTCATTGACCATGGGATCACCCAGGGCATCGTCCTTATAGCAGAACTCCAAAACCGGGCAGGCGAGCTTGGTGCCCTCCTCAAGGCCCAGGCGCTTGGCAAGGGAGCCGGCGGCTATATTGCGCACAATGACCTCCAGCGGAACGATGGAGACCTTCTTCACAACCGTCTCACGGTCGGAGATTTCCTCCACCACATGGGTGGGGATGCCCTTTTCCTCGAGCATCTTCATCAGGAAATTGGAGACGCGGTTGTTGATAGCGCCCTTACCGGGAATGGTGCCCTTTTTCAGGCCGTTGAAGGCAGTGGCGTCATCCTTGTAGTCCACAATATACAGTTCAGGATCTTCTGTGGTAAACACCTTTTTGGCCTTACCCTCGTACAGCAGTTCTACTTTTTTCATCTTCAGGATCCTTTCTTTGGCTCAGTTATGCAGTTGCTTGGAATTCTATAGGCTCAGGCGCGGGAATGAAGGGAGACTCCCTTTCCCACAACCTGAATGCTCAGCATTGCCGCCGGGCTTCTGAGAGCTCTGAAACCGGCATGGCTCCATCAGTCGGCCAGTTTCTCCTGGAGCTTGCGGTCCTTTTTCAGAACGCCCTCCTCCATATCCTTTTTCATGGCGTCCAGCTTCTGGGCGACAGCCTCGTCACTGACTCCCAGAATCTGGGCCGCCAAGATTGCCGCGTTGTCCGCCCCGTCGATGGCGACAGTGGCAACCGGGATGCCCTTGGGCATCTGTACCGTAGCCAGGAGGGCGTCCAAGCCGTCCAGCGTAGAGGATTTCACCGGGATTCCAATCACCGGCAGCGTGGTATGCGCAGCCAAAACCCCCGCCAGATGCGCGGCCTTTCCTGCAGCGGCGATAATGGCGCCGAACCCATTGGCGCGTGCATTTGCGGAAAATTCACACGCCTGCCTGGGCGTTCTGTGGGCGGACATCACCCTCACTTCCGTCTCGATGCCGAACTCCTTGAGCGTATCCACAGCGCCCTTGACGATTGGAAAATCGCTGTCGCTTCCCATGATAATTGCAACCTTTTTCATTATAACAACCCTTTCTTTCCGGAGTGATACCGGCTTGGCCCCCGCAAAACTGGTCTGCCTGGACCGGAGGAGGCCAGCGCTTCCCCCTCAAGCTCCCCGCAGCAGGGAACCGACTTTTCCATAAAGTTTCATTAAAACGCCAGCTGTCAGCGGGCAAGGCAAAAATAATAAAAACAGGCCATGCCCCCATTGGGGCACAGCCTGCATCTAACATTTTTTGTTGCTTTTTGCTCCGATAGTGAGGCAGTCAAACCGTACAGAGCGCAAAATCCCCGTTCCCGTGACATACAGGCGATTATTCCGCACACAATGGCAGCGTTTCATAGCACAACCTCCATCGAAAACTCATACCTATTGTATAGCAAGAATCGCCGCAAATCAATTGAAAACGACAAAATTCTGAAACTTTGTTACTAGGAAGAATTTCCTCAAAGGGCCGCGGGGGAATTTTGTTAATTCTAACAACTTGACACTTTAGGCCTTGGGATCTGTAAGCACTTCCTTGATGGAGGTGGCAACCGCGCCCAGGGACTGAATCTCACTGGGGATGATAATCTTGGTGGCCTTGCCGTCGGCAGCCTTCATAAAGGCCTCATAGCTCTTGAGGGTGAGCACCGGGCTGCTGGGTGCGGCTTCATTGAGCAGGCGGATACTGTCCGCCATGGCCTTCTGCACCATCATGATGGCCTCGGCTTCACCCTGGGCCTCACGGATTTTCTGCTCTCTGACAGCGTCGGCCCGCAGGATAGCGGCCTGCTTTTCCGCCTCGGCCCGCAGAATCTGGGATTCCTTCTCGCCCTCCGCAACCAGAATTTGGCTGCGCTTGTCGCCCTCGGCCCGCAGGATGGCTTCACGGCGTTCCCGCTCCGCTTTCATCTGCTTTTCCATGGAGTCCTGAATTTCCCGCGGGGGCAGGATGTTTTTGAGCTCCACCCGGTTGACCTTGATGCCCCACTTATCCGTGGCAGTATCCAGGGTATTGGTGATTTTGGAGTTGATGATGTCCCGGGAGGTCAGCGTGCTGTCCAATTCCATCTCACCGATGATATTACGAAGGGTGGTGGCGGACAGGTTCTCGATAGCGGACATGGGGCGCTCCACACCATAGGTGTACAGCTTGGCATCGGTCACCTGGAAGAACACAACCGTGTCAATCTGCATGGTGACGTTATCCTTGGTGATCACCGGCTGGGGCTTGAAGTCCACAACCTGCTCCTTCAGAGAGACCTTCTTTGCGATATTCTCCACAAAGGGAATTTTCACATGAAGACCGGTCTGCCAGGTGGTGTGATAGGTTCCCAGGCGCTCCACCACATAGCAGTTGGCCTGGGGCACGATGCGCACATTGGTAATTAAAATGATGACAATGATGAGCACTACCAGTGCTGCGATAAAATAGCCCATTACAATACTCCTTCCTGTTGGGAGCTGCACCGGTTCCCAGGGCGGGCCCGGCACAGCTCCTGGGTTTGAAAGTCCCCTTTCAAACCGCCCTCCTCAGCTTCATTGCGCGTCCATTTCCCCGCCGGGATTCTCAGGCGGCGCCTGCCGGGGGGATTGGGGCTGCTGCACCGGGGAAACCACCAGCTTTACCCCATCGATGCGCTCGATACGCACCCGCGCACCCGCTGGGAGCGCCTGCGCGTCCCCGCTGACAGCGCTCCAATCCAGCCCCAGCGCATGGACCCGGCCTGTTTCAAAGCCGCCCTCGGGAATTGCCGAGAGAACTACGCCCTCCTGGCCTACAACACGGTCCAGGTTTGTCCTTTCCCGCTTGGTGCGCAAGAAGGATTTTACCAGCGGGCGCGTGGCCAAAAGAGCCAGCGCAGACACCACGGCAAAAATTGCAAACTGGCCCCAAAACGGGACGCCGAAATACGCGGGAATAGCCGTCACCAGAGCGCCTACAGCCAGCCAAATGGCCACCAGCTGGACAGTAGCGGCTTCCAAAATAAAGAACACCACGGCGACTCCGATCCATAGCAGCGTCAGCCAAACAGCCTGTGTCATAACTACTCATTCCTTTCTGGGAATCGTAACCGGTTCGGCACCGCCGAATTTGAACCATCCCTTTGGATTCAAAAGGCGCAAAACCAAATTTAACATTCTACTGGTCAAACCACGCCCCCTTTCCAGCCCTCTGCACACTCCGGCGCCGGTGCGCTGAAAAACCGGGTTTGAGCCCTAAAACCCAACCTGGCGCCAAGCTGGAAAGGCTGTTTTCCCTGCCTGTTCACGGGCTTCAAACTTGAGATAAGTGTACCATGTTTCCCTGGTATTTACAATCTCGGTTTTTGGGGGTTTTCCCCGGGTTTCACCCAGTTCATGGCTAATTAAAGGGAACAAAAAGAAAGGAAAAGCACAATCCAGACGGTATCAGCGGCAGGCTACAAGAATAAATTGTGATTTCACAAGATTGGTGCTATAATAAGAGAAAAGTTCCTGCCGGGGCAGCCGCCCCGGTAGTATGGATAGAAAGGCAGGAAAACAATATGCACATCAGCTATAAACCACTCTGGCACACACTGTTAGAGCGTGATATGAGAAAAGAGGATTTAAGGCTTGCCGCTGGTATGACAACAAATATGATTGCCAACATGAGCAAAGAGGGAAAGCACATCAGCATGGATACATTAGCCCGTATCTGCGAAACGCTGAATTGTGAGATTACCGATGTGATTGAGTTAGTACCAGACGAGCCTGCTTCCACAGGAGGTAAGGAACATGAGAGAATTGAAACCACGAATAACGGAAAACGGAATTGATTATATCCTTGTCGGAGATTACTACATCCCGGACTTGAAACTGCCGGAGGAACACCGCCCTATTGGAAAGTACGGACGGATGCACCGGGAATATTTAAGGGAAGTCCACCCAGCCAGATTGAATACATTGATACTGACCGGAGAATTGTGGACATATCTTGCAGACCTGAACGAACAGGCACAGGAACGGTTAGACACCATCATGGAGCAGATGAAAACTGCCGAGGGCATAACCGAGGAATTGAAGCGTACCCAACAAATGGAATGGGTACAGCGTTGCAATAACATTCATAGTCGGGCAGA
Source organism: Marvinbryantia formatexigens (assembly GCA_021771035.1). Taxonomy (GTDB): domain Bacteria; phylum Bacillota; class Clostridia; order Oscillospirales; family Ruminococcaceae; genus CALXEM01. The sequence goes on from JAETPU010000004.1 coordinate 174,522, forward strand.
AGAAATTATTTTGCATGAGATGATTTATTCATAATGGTACGGTAGAATGATTATAACAAATTAGAATTTGTGTGAGGATTTTAGAATGAAAGATTGGTTTACAATAGACAAGATAGATGAGAATACCTATATAGTCAGCGAATACCGCCATTGGGAGGAAACGCATTGTTATCTTTTGAACGGTACAGAGCGAAGTTTGTTGATTGATACCGGACTGGGCATTTGTAATATTTCTGAGATTATAAAAGAATTAACCGATAAGCCCGTCACAGCTATTGCCACGCACATTCATTGGGACCATATTGGAGGACACAAGTATTATCCCAATTTTTACGCACACGAAGCGGAACTGAATTGGCTTAACGGTGGTTTTCCGCAGCCGTTAGATGCAATTAAAGAATATGTGGTTGACCGTTGTGAACTGCCAGATGATTTTCATATCAGTGAATATGAGTTTTTTCAAGGAAAACCGACTAAAGTATTACGTGGTGGTGAGCATATCGACTTAGGTGGAAGAACAGTTGAAGTCCTTCATACCCCCGGACACGCACCAGGACATATGTGCTTTTGGGAAGCAAAAACAGGCTATCTATTTACTGGCGATTTGGTTTATAAGGACACTTTGACAGCATGGTTTCCCTCTACCGACCCGGATGCTTATTTGAAATCAATCGAAACAGTAGTTGCCCTTCCCGCAAAAAGAGTTTTCCCTGCACATCACTCCTTAGATATACAGCCGGAAATTTTAACTCGTATGCAAAAGGCTTTTCGAGAACTAAAGGCAAATGGACAGCTTCATCATGGTAGCGGTACATTTGATTATGGGGATTGGTCAGTATGGCTATAAAGCAACTTCCAGTTGATCTGTCCGATAAACTTATCCATGAAAGCGATTCAGCCAGCCGGTTCCGGCTGGCTGTTCTGTTATTCCTTATACTCCAACACCGCTTTTATCATGGCAAATGTAAGCTCCTGCTTGCTGGGAGAAGTATCTTTCCAGAGTGCTTCTATCTCCCGGATGGCGCTGATTTCGTTTTCTTCCAGTTCGTCTTGTAGAAGATAATCCGGCGAGATTTTCAGAGCTTTGCAAATGTCTATGAATACCGACAGGCTGGGCATTTTTACGCCGCCCTCAATCTGCCGGAGATAAGTAGCGTTGATATTGCACATTTCCGAAAGACGGTCAGCAGTTAAGCCCCTGTCTTTCTTTACTGCGTTGATACGCTTTCCTAATCCGTTCTTTTCCATAGTCCACACCTATCTATTAGATATTAGCTGTCAGTTATCATTTTGTACTCTTTAAGACTATAATATGATTGCCGTTTTCAATAGCTTCTGTTAGACTATAAGATATTAGCTTGTGGCTTGTTGGAGGGTACGGATATGAAGAATATATGGAGAAAAATGCGGGACTGTTGGCTGGATTTCTGGGAAGATGATGAACTGGACATGGATAAAAAACATTTAAGCCAGCATGACAAGCGTTCCCTGCTTTATGGCGGTTTTATGATAGGGGTTGCTACATTTGGACTTTTCTCAATCGGTATTATAGCCGGGAATATATGGACGAACCATCAAAACCAGAAAGATATGGAAGAATTTTTAGGGACAGTTGTTACTTACATGGCAACCGCCACTGATGATGAATATGAGGAAATTGCTCAAACCATCTGGCATGATTTGGTGTACAGCCAGTATGGACAGGATGTCGAAAACCTTATCCGCTATATCCCGAATACGGCTGACGGTTGCTGTCTGGAACGGGAGCTACCGGAGCGTATCAATCTGGTTTTCCTAAATACCGGTGCAGCCTATGGGTTGGAAATATTCGATAATACCGAGCCGATTGAGAGCCAACGGGAAAGAGGCAGCACAATGATTACCTCTGGATATGATGAAATCAGCGAAGCTCACTTAATGATGATGTCAAATCCCAATAGCGGCAGCGCTACCGCTTCCATTGACCGGGGACGGGGCATTGTGAGCGCCCACAAAATGAAAACACATTTTTGTGATGATTGTATCCGGGAAATCCTGACTATTGTTGAAGATGAATTTATAGACGAAGCTGTGATTTATGACGCAGAGGAAAAGACCTTTTACCCTGTCACAGAAGGGGACTTGCAAATCGGGGACTATGCTTTCCACACTTACTATGAGGATGGCAGCTATGAAATAGAAATTGCATATACCGGCGAATAAAAGACGCTGCCGTTGTAGGAACACCCATTCCCACAACGGCAGTTTTCATTTCCAAGGTCTGCGCCGGAAATTCATGCCGGAGTGTTTGATAAGCGGGGACTTGCGGAACAGCTTTTTCAAGGTGGTGCGTTCTTCTTCCGAGAGCCGCTTATATTTAAGCTGGAACGCCTTGCAGAATATCTCTGTAAATTGCTGCACCCTGTCCCCCGGCGATTGCATAGCCTTTTGGACTTCCCGGATCAGCTCATCGGCGGGCGTGGTATCCGGCGCACTTTCACTGTCATTTTCGTGTGCCTTGCGTATGTCATGGAGAATGGTGTCCCATGTTTTATGTGTCACATGGCAGAAAAAATCTTCTTCCTCTACCTGACAGGCTTCCAATACTTTGATTGCCCGGTCTGCCGCCGCTTCGGGATGTGCTTCCAGTATCATAGCCCGCACAGCAGCCAGCGAACTGTTCATGTCATGGAAACGCATGGTTGCTATCCCGTCCACATAGATTTCTGCGTCTGCCAGCAGTTCCCGGAATTTTTCATGGGAGATAATCTCACACAGCAGCCGGTTGTTGAAGCGTTCGCTTTTCAGAAGTTCCACAACTTCATCATTGATACGCAGCTCCGTAAGTTCTATATTTTCTGGATTGCGGTTGTCTGTCCTGCAAAGCAGATAATCGGTGGACACCTGATAAAAGTCTGCCAGTTTTAAGATACTTCCGTGGTTGATTTCCTTGCAGCCCTCTGTTGATTCATAACTTCCGAGAGCAGATTTTGAAATGCCAACGGCAGCTTCCAGTTCTTCCAAACTTAAATGACGCTCCACCCGTAAATCTTTCATTCTTTCGGGAATGGAAACATTGCACTTCATAAGGTTCAGCCCCTTTCCAGCGGCATATATGTCCGCTGGATTTATTATAACATACTATTTCCGCAATCGTGGAAATTTCTGATTTTTACCCTTAATTCCTACTTTGTGGACATACGGCACAGGGCACAAAAATGTTCTATGATACAGGTAGTTCATCGATGGATTATTCCAATCGAATGACCAGCCTGTGTGGGATATGCTTCCCCGG
>JAETPU010000045.1 GCA_021771035.1 Marvinbryantia formatexigens
ACAGGTCGGATACCTCCACGTTATGCGCCACCGTCCCGGGCGCCGTATTTTTTATGGACACCGTGTATTCCACCGTATCGCCGGCCTGGTGCTCATATTGGCTGGCAGTTTTCTTGGCCTCGAGCTTGGCCGTATTGACGTATACCTCCGCCTTGGCCTGCACCTCTGCTGCATTGCCTGCCTTGGCCTTTGCGGTATTTACAGTTTCCCTGCCATTTACGGCCTCCGTCGCCGTGCAGGGGAAGGTGACTGTCACCTCCTGGCCTGCCGGCAGGTTAGAGATGCGGGCGGTCCAGCCGCTGCCGTTCCTTTCCACAGCCCCTGACTCCCCATTTGGGACGCCGGACAAGGCCGGTTCCCCAGCAAGGCCCAGGCCTGCCGGCAGGGACAGGTCAGAAATTTCCACGTTCCTTGCTATGGTGCCTGCCTTAGTGTTGCGTACCTTCACCGTATAGCTTATGGTTTCCCCGGACTGCCTTTCATAGGGGCCTGCCGTCTTTTCTATCTGCAGCGCCGCCGTATTGATGTATGCCTCTGCAGCGCCCTGTACTTCTTCTGTATTGTCTGCCTTGGCCTTTGCAGTATTTACAGTTTCCTTGCCATTTGCGGCTTCCGTGGCCGTGCAATGGAACGTTATGTTCACCGTGTCCCCCTGGCCCATGGCCGGCACGCTGGCCGTCCAGGCATTGCCCTTTTGGGATACTTTTATGCCTTCCACGCCTGTGGCCGTGCAGTCTTTCAGCGTCAGCCCCTGGGGGATGGATGCATCTGACACCACCACATTCTTTGCCGTGGCATTTTCCCCTGTCTGGCGGACAGTTACCGTGTATTCCACGGAATCCCCCACCTGCCATTCCCGCTTTGCCACTGCCTTTTCTATCTCCAGCTTAGGGATGGCCGCCGTCATGGGGACGTCCCCTGCGTCCATCTCCGTGCCATTGATGTTAGAAAAGCCTTGGTTTACGAAAGGATCCTCCCCGGCATTATAGGCCAGGCCATTGACCACGGCCTTTACCACTAATGCATAGGTCTCCCCGGCATAGGGCATGCCCCCTTCCTCTGCCTGCAGGTAATCCGGGTTAAACGTGGCTATGACCTTCTTATTATTGTCTGCCGTGCTTATGGTGGCTTTGGTGCTGTCCAGCCGTTCCCCGGTATCCTTGTTCAGCACATACGCTTCTTGGTAGTCCAGTTCTTTTGGCAGGGTGTCTGTCAGGCTGAAGCTCTGGTAGCGGCTGCCGCCATCCTTGTTTAATTCCTGCACCTGCTGGCGTACCTCGAAGGACAGCACGTCCCCGCTGTTTACTTTATCGAAGCTGCCTGCCTCAGACCCGTCCCCTGCAATCCCTACTTTTTGGGGCCCTCCCGGGGCAGTTGCAAAAAGCGGGTAGGAAGCATAGGAGAACCAGCAGTCGTTCAACTTGCTGTAAATAGATACCTTAGGCTTGTCCGTGTCCAGCTCAAAAGTGACGCTGTTCTTTGTAAAGGAATTGGAGCCCAGGCGGTCTGTGAAGTCACTGGAGGCCCCATATACCAGCGCCTGCTCCGTGCCGTCTATGGTGTGCCCCTCATAAGCCAGGTTTGTATCCTCCCTCACATAAAAGTCTACGTCCCATCCATTGGCCGCCTTATAGGCCACGCCTTCCTTGGCGTCTATGCCCCCTCCCGGCCCGTTTAAGGAGCCGAAGGTCATGTAGCTGCCTTTCATGGAGATGCTGTCCCCTGTGTCTGTGAAATAAAAATCATACTCCACGTTGCAGGACTCCATATTTCTTATCACAAAGCCGTTGTACAGGCAGGCCGTGCCTAATGGCACCTGCCCATTCTCGCTGCGTACCAGGATCACATGGGACTTTTCCGTATTCCACCCGGCATTGGTGCTGGCCGTGGCTGCAATGTAGGAAAAGGTGATCCGGCAGCCAACCTCCCTGCCCCCCAGGTCCCCAATGTATGGGTAATTGACTGTGAACTCGTCCGTATTGTCGAACCGCCCGTTGCTGTTGTCCGTCACCACGCACAGGGCGTCCTTCTCCCACCATTTCTGCAGCTCCGGGTTATTCGGGTAGGTTTTCCAAGCATTGTCCAGCTCCTGCATATGCAAGTTCCCCTTGCTGTTCTCCAGTATAGGGGTACAATATCTATAAGGATCGAGACTAATGTATTCTTCATTTATCCTTTTGAATACCCTCTGATCCACCCTGTTTTCCCCTGCATTGGCATATATGGCTGCCATCCCAGTGGCTAAGAGTGTCAGGGCCGCTACAGACAGCGCCCGGAAGAGCCTGTTTCTTTTATTCATCCGCTTACCTCCTTTATTTATTTAATATAAAAAGACGCCCCCTGGCGCCTTCCTTTTGTCCCTGCCTATGTTTACCGGCGGGCCCCTGTCCCATTCCATGCCCCCTCCTTCCGGGCATAAAAAATGCCCCCTGTTTTCACAGGAGGCACTCTTGCCCTTTCCTATATTTTATTTTTCGCGGAAGTGGTTATCCGTGCTTCCAGGCGCCGCGCCGCCCTTTGCTACCAGCTTGATTTCGATGCCTTCCAGACGCTTCGCATATCCGGCAGTCCCGGCCTGCTCGCCGTTCTTTGCCCATCCCATCCAGCCGAATGTCTGGGCATGGACACGGTAATAGATATCATACTGGG
>JAETPU010000046.1 GCA_021771035.1 Marvinbryantia formatexigens
ACAGGTCGGATACCTCCACGTTATGCGCCACCGTCCCGGGCGCCGTATTTTTTATGGACACCGTGTATTCCACCGTATCGCCGGCCTGGTGCTCATATTGGCTGGCAGTTTTCTTGACCTCGAGCTTGGCCGTATTGACGTATACCTCCGCCTTGTCCTGTACCTCTGCTGCATTGCCTGCCTTGGCCTTTGCGGTATTTACAGTTTCCTTCCCATTTATGGCCCCCGTAGCCGTGCATGAGAATGTCACTGCCACTTCCTGGCCAGCCGGGAGATTCGTAATGCGCGCAACCCAGCCAGTGCCGCTCCTCTCAACAGTCCCTTTCTCCCCGTTGGGGACACCGCTTAAGGCAGGGGTCCCTGTGAGTTCCAGGCCGGCTGGGAGGGACAGGTCAGAAATTACTACATTCCTGGCAACCGTGCCAGTTTTTGTATTCCTTACCTTTACCGTATAATTTACTGCTTCGCCCTGTTTCTTTTCATAGGCATCCGCCGTTTTAGTGATGGCTAAGTTAGCCGTATTTATATAAACCTCCGCGCTGTCCTGGACTTCGGGTGCATTGTCTGCCTTGGCCTTTGCCGTATTGGTTGTCACTTTCCCGTTTGCAGCCTCCTTGGCCGTACAGTGGAAGGTAATTGTCACTGTTTCCCCCTGCGCCATAGATGGCACGACTGCCGTCCAGGTATTGTTTTTCCTAGTTACTGTAACCCCCTGCACGCCTGTGGCCTGGCAGTCTGACAAGGCCAGTCCCTGGGGGATGGAAAGGTCTGAAATTGCCACGTTTTTAGCTGTTGCATTTTCTCCTGTCTGGCTGACAGTTACCGTGTAGTCTACTGAATCCCCTACCTGCCATTCCCGCTTGGAGACGGACTTGTCTATAGCCAGCTTAGGGATGGCCGCTGTCATGGGGACATCCCCCGCGTCCATCTCCGTGCCATTGATGTTAGAAAAGCCTTGGTTTACGAAAGGGCCCTCCCCGGCATTATAGGCGCTGCCATTGACCACGGCCTTTACCACTAACGCATAGGTTTCCCCCTGGTAGGGCATGCCGCCATTTTCCGCCTGCAGGTAGTCCGGGTTAAACGTGGCTATGACCTTCTTATTATTGTCTGCCGTGCTTATGGTGACTTTGGTGCTGTCCAGCCGTTCCCCTGTATCCTTGTTCAGCACATATGCTTCTTGGTAGTCCAGTTCTTTTGGCAGGGTGTCTGTCAGGCTGAAGCTCTGGTAGCGGCTGCCGCCATCCCCATTTAAGGCCTGCACCTGCTGGCGTACCTCGAAGGACAGCACGTCCCCGCTGTTTACTTTATCGAAGCTGCCTGCCTCAGACCCGTCCCCTGCAATCCCTACTTTCTGGGGCCCTCCCGGGGCAGTTGCAAAAAGTGGGTAAGAAGCATAGGAGAACCAGCAGTCATTTAACTTGCTGTAAACCGTCACTTTCGGCTTGTCCGTGTCCAGCTCAAAAGTGACGCTGTTTTTTGTAAAGGAGTTGGAACCCAGGCGGTCTGTGAAGTCATTGGAGGCCCCATATACCAGCGTCTGTTCCGTGCCGTCTATGGTATGCCCCTCATAGGCCAGGTTCGTGTCGTCCCTTACATAGAATTCGGCGCCACTCCCTTTGCATGACTTATAGGCAACGCCTTCCTTGGCATCTATGCCCCCTCCCGACCCGTTTAAGGAGCCGAAGGTCATGTAGCTTCCTTTCATGGAGATGCTGTCCCCTGTGTCCGCGAAATAAAAATCATACTCCACGTTGCAGGACTCCATGTTCCGTATGACAAAGCCGTTGTACAGGCAGGCCGTGCCTAATGGGGCCTGCCCATTCTCGCTGCGTACCAGGATTACATGGGACTTTTCCGTATTCCACCCGGCATTGGTGCTGGCCGTGGCTGCAATGGAAGAAAATGTAATCCGGCAGCCAACCTTCCTGCCCTCCAGGTCCCCAATGTATGGGTAATTGGCTGTGAACTCGTCCGTATTGTTAAACCGCCCGTTGCTGTTGTCCGTCACCACGCACAGGGCGTCCTTCTCCCACCACTTCTGCAGCTCCGGGTTGTTCGGGTAGGTTTTCCAGGCATTGTCCAGCTCCTGCATGTGCAAGTTCCCCTTGCTGTTCTCCAGGATGGGAGTGCAGGATAGCTCAGGTTTTAAATTTATGTACACATCATTTAGTATCTTAAACTCCATCTGGCTGACCCTATTCTCCCCCGCATTGGCGTACAGGACTGCCATGCCAGCAGTCAGGAGCGACAGGGAAAGCACCGTCAATGCCTGGAAAAATTTCCGTTTTCTCATCATTTTTTTACCTCCTATTTTATTCCATAAAAAAAACACCTCTTTGGTGTCCTTTATCTGGTATCCCTTCTGTTTTTACCGGCGGCTCCTTTCCGCCATAAAAAATACCCCCTGTTTTCACAGGAGGTACCCTTTTCATATATTTTACTTTTCACGGAAATGGTTATCCGTGCTTCCAGGCGCCGCGCCGCCCTTCGCTACCAGCTTGATTTCGATGCCTTCCAGACGCTTTGCATATCCGGCAGTCCCGGCCTGCTCGCCGTTCTTTGCCCATCCCATCCAGCCGAATGTCTGGGCATGGACACGGTAATAGATATCATACTGGGCCGCCATGTCGCCGGTCAGCTC
>JAETPU010000047.1 GCA_021771035.1 Marvinbryantia formatexigens
GGGAGCGCCCGCTGGGGCAACAAAACAGATATTGCCCCTTTTATGGACCCGAAACCGGAAAACAACATTATCCTGACGCAGACCGAGGGGCTTATGATGTCCGGCAGGCCGAAGAATCCGGCCCATGCCCGCAATAAAAATGTGCTGGTAGTCGGTGGTTCCGGCTCTGGCAAGACGAGATTTTTTATCAAGCCCAATCTTATGCAGATGCACAGCTCCTATGTCGTCACCGATCCGAAAGGTACGGTCTTGATTGAGGTGGGAAAGCTGTTAAGCCGCGGCACACCGAAACTGGATAAGGACGGCAACCCGGTCCGGGGAAAGAATGGAAAAATCGTGTATGAGCCTTATAAGATCAAGGTATTCAATACGATCAACTTTTCAAAAAGTATGCACTATAACCCTTTTGCTTACATTCACAATGAGAAGGATATTCTGAAACTGGTAACGGTGCTGATCGCAAATACCAAAGGAGAAGGAAAATCCGGCGACGATTTCTGGGTCAAGGCCGAAACTTTGCTTTACACAGCATTGATCGGCTATATCTATTATGAGGCCCCCACAAACGAGCAGAATTTTTCCACTCTGGTAGAAATGATAAACGCTATGGAGGTCCGGGAGGATGACGAAAGTTTCAAAAATGCCGTTGACCTTCTCTTTGACGCACTGGAACAGAAAGACCCGGACCACTTCGCCTTACGCCAGTATAAAAAATACAAACTTGCGGCGGGCAAGACAGCAAAATCTATCCTTATTTCCTGCGGTGCCAGACTTGCCCCCTTCGACATTAAGGAAGTCCGGGAGATCACTATGTATGACGAGTTGGAGCTTGACTTGGTTGGAGATAGGAAAACGGCGCTGTTTTTTATTATCAGCGATACGGACGCGACCTTCAATTTCCTTGTCAGCATGGCCTATACGCAGTTGTTCAATCTGCTGTGCGAGCGTGCCGATGACAAGTACGGCGGCAGGCTGCCGGTACATGTGCGGTGCCTGATCGACGAGGCCGCCAACATCGGGCAGATTCCAAACCTGGAAAAGCTGATGGCAACGATCCGTTCCAGGGAGATTTCGGCCTGTCTGGTCCTGCAGGCGCAGAGCCAGCTAAAGGCGCTTTATAAGGACAACATGGACACCATCATCGGCAACTGTGACGCTTCCCTTTTCCTGGGAGGCAAGGAAGAAACCACGCTGAAAAGCTGGAACTCCCTGCTTGGGAAAGAGACCATCGACATGTATAACACCAGCGTCACGAAAGGCACCCAGGAATCCCACGGCCAGAATTTTCAGAAGCTGGGAAAGGATTTGATGTCGGTGGACGAGCTGGCCGTCATGGACGGTGGGAAATGTCTGCTGCAGATCAGAGGCGTGCGCCCTTTCCTCTCCCGGAAGTACGATATTACCAGACACCCAAATTACCGGCTACTTTCCGATTTCAATGAGAAGAACGCTTTTGACATTGAGAAATTTTTATCTACAAAAATGCCGATGCGTCCCGGCGAGCTGTACCGTAATTATGAGGTCACAGCGGAGGATTTGGAGGCTCCGGCTATATGATGATGTAGCTGCCTGTTAAGGTTTCTGGCTTTGACGGGCTTTTTCTTTTCACCGGAAGGAGGTTTTATTGAGGATTCGTGCCCCTCCCTGACAACTGAATATTTTTTCAGGTATATCCTGAACTCTGCCGCCCCTGTGCTTTTTGTAAATGTTCTTGAAGCACAGGGGCGTTTTTTCGTTTCCGGCCTGATATGGCCACAACACAAAAACAATATTTCTTAAATTAAAGGAGGAACTTTATGGCTTTTTTTGCAAGTGCGATTGATACCCTGAAAATCCTGGTTATTGCTCTGGGCGCTGGCCTCGGCGCATGGGGCGTCATCAACCTTCTGGAAGGTTATGGCAATGACAACCCTGGTGCCAAATCCCAGGGCATGAAACAGCTTATGGCTGGCGGCGGCATTGCGCTGGTGGGTGCCACGCTGATCCCGCTGCTCTCCGGCCTGTTCGGTTAATAGCCAATGGGCAGTCTGTTTGAACGGATAACAGACTGGATTAAAGAGGGCTTAATCGAAGCGATTACAGGACAATACACCGGTATCTTTGAGTCCGTCAACAGCCAGGTCTCGGATGTGGCCTCACAGGTAGGACAGACACCGCAGGGCTGGAATGGCGGCGTGTTCAGCATGATCCAGAATCTTTCTGAAACCGTCGTCATTCCCATTGCGGGAATTATCCTGACTTTTGTCCTTGTCTATGAACTGATCCAGATGATCCTGGAAAAGAACAACATGCACGATTTTGATACGTTCAACATCTTCAAGTGGATTTTCAAAACCTTTGTTGCCACATACCTGCTCACCAACTGCTTTACTATCGTCATGGCGGTGTTTGACGTCGCCCAGAATGTGGTGAGCCAGAGCGTCGGCGTGATAAACGGGAACATGGACGTCACCGCTGCGCTGGTCGACCTGGAAACGCAGCTTGAAGCAATGGGGATGTGGGAGCTGATCGGCCTGTGGCTGGAGACCAACATTATCAACCTGTGCATGTGGGTGTTGTCCATCGTGATCTTTGTCATTGTGTATGGCCGTATGAT
>JAETPU010000048.1 GCA_021771035.1 Marvinbryantia formatexigens
GCTTGAAGCTGGATGTAACTGTGCGCCCGATTGCCCCGATGGGGAACCTTCTGGCTTTCGCCAATGTGACGATTGGGGACTGTTTCAAGATTGACGGCTTCCGTATCTGCTCCGGTGAAAACGGGCTGTATGTCAATATGCCTTCCACCCAGGATAAGCAGGGAAAATGGAGGGATGTCTGCTGGCCGGTGACGGCGGATTTCCGCAGGCAGCTTAACGATGCCCTGATTGAAGGGTACGGCCAGGCGATTGAAAATTTGCAGGCCACCCTTGAAGCGACAAAGGGAGCGGCGGAGAAACCTTCCCTGACTGGCGCCCTGAAAGAAAACGCTGGCAAGGTCAAGACGCCGCCGGCAAAATCCGCTCCTGTCAAGAATGAGCAGGCCCGATAATGCCGGAGGCTGGAAAATACGGCATCGTGTATGCGGACCCACCCTGGCGTTATGATATGAAACGCGGCAACGGGGTGGCGGAAAACCATTACCTAACCATGAGCATAGAAGAAATATGCGCACTGCCGGTTGCAGACCTTGCGGCCAGAGACAGTGCGCTTTTTCTATGGGCCACCTTCCCGCAGCTCAATGAAGCCTTCCGGGTGATCGAAGCATGGGGATTCAAATATAAAACACTGGCCTTCCTCTGGCTGAAACAGAACCGGAAAGCGGATTCCTGGTTTTATGGGATGGGGTTCTGGACCCGCTCAAACGCGGAGGTGTGCTTACTGGCGACCAGGGGGCACCCAAAACGCCAGTGCGCGGGAATCCACCAGTTTGTGATCTCCCATATTGAGCAGCACAGCAAAAAGCCGGACGAGGTACGGGATAAGATCGTAAAGCTCATGGGCGACCAGCCCAGGGTAGAACTTTTTGCAAGGCAGCAGACCCCCGGCTGGGATGTGTGGGGCAATGAGGTGGAATCCACGGTCACGATGCAGGAACGGAGTCAGTGAGATACAGCATGAATGGAGGTGAATTTATATGCCTTATGTACCTGTACCCAAAGACTTAACAAAAGTCAAAACCAAGCTGGCGTTTAACCTGACGAAGCGCCAGCTCATTTGTTTCAGCCTGGCCGCGCTGGTGGGGCTGCCGGTATATTTCCTTACCCGCGGCGCTATCGGCAACTCGGCGGCAGTGCTGTTGATGATCGGGCTTATGATGCCCTTTTTCTTTTTCGCCATGTATGAGCGGGACGGACAGCCGGCGGAGAAACTTCTGAAAAACAGGCTCCGCTATAAGCTCTGGCCGAAGAAACGGCCATACCGAACGGAAAACTTATATAAATCCATGTCAAAGAAGGAGGTTACGAGGATTGCCAAAAACCAAACAGCAGGAAGCCCAGGAAAAACGTCTGCAAAGAAACATCAGGCAGGCAAAAAAGGCCAGGGCCGACGCAAAGACAAGCGGAAATAAGACTGTCCGCACCAGGCCGCCTAAAAAGGGCGGCTTTTTTGCCGGGCTGAAAACGGACGCCCCGCAGACGGTCCAGCAGAGTATTCCCTATAAGGAAATGTACCGGGATGGAATCTGCCGGCTGACGGATAAGCTCTACACCAAGACGGTGCAGTTTTTTGATATTAACTACCAGCTTGCACAGGCGGATGACAAAGCGCAGATTTTTGAGGGCTACTGTGATTTCCTCAATTATTTTGACGCTTCGATCCATGTGCAGCTTACTTTCATCAACCAGCGGGCCAATATGCAGGATTTTGCCCGCAGTATCGACATTCCCATCCGCGGCGACGAATATGACGGAATCCGCAGAGAGTATGGGGATATGTTAAAGAGCCAGCTCCAAAAAGGCAACAACGGCCTTACAAAGCGGAAATATATCACCTTTGGGATTGAGGCTGACGACCTCCGCACTGCGAAGATGCGCCTGGAGCGGATCGAGGCTGATGTGCTGGCAAATTTCAAAGCCCTGGGAGCACAGGCAAAGCCGTTAGACGGGCTGGATCGCCTGGAGCTCCTTCACAGCCAGCTACACCCGGACGGGCAGGAAAAATTTCATTTTACCTGGGCGGACCTGCCGAAAACCGGGCTCTCCACAAAGGATTATATTGCGCCCTCCGGCCTGTCGTTCTCGAATGACGGAAAGACCTTCCGGGTGGCCGACCATTCCGGGGCGGTGTCTTTTTTGCAGATTTTAGCGCCGGAACTGACGGACCGGCTGCTGGCGGAGCTTTTGGACCTGGACGACGCCGTGACGGTGAACCTGCATATCCAGTCCATTGACCAGACCCAGGCGATCAAGAACATCAAGCGCAAGATGTCCGATTTGCAGAAAATGACCATTGAGGAACAGAAGAAAGCGGTCCGTGCCGGGTATGACATGGACATCATACCTACCGACCTTGCCACCTACGGCGAAGAAGCAAAGAATCTCTTACAGGATTTGCAGAGCCGGAATGAGCGCATGTTTCTTGTGACGGTGCTGGTGGAGAATATCGCTTCCAAACGGCAAAAGCTGTTTAATGATATTCTGTCTGCCTCCGGTATTGCGCAGAA